>JAZQQG010000040.1:0-51304 GCA_045628945.1 Lachnospiraceae bacterium | reverse complement strand
CCGGCCTTGAATGCCATGCCAGAACCATCAACGAGCTTGACCTGCAGGAAATTGTACTTACTGCCTTGAATGAACTCCTTGGTGATAAATCCAAATACCAGAAACAGCTACAGCAAAACATCGCATCGGTCATCAGAGCTTCTGCTGCAATCACCACGGATGGAATTGATGAGAAGCTTATGGAACTTCAACAGGAACTTGTTAAAAAGGCAAACAACAAGGAAGCCTACGACGAGATTGCCGACCAGATTTTCGCGCTCAGAGAAAAGCGCCAGCAAGCCTCAATGGACACGGTACAGCGTGATGAACAGCTACAGCGCATCACAGAGTTGCAGGATTTCATCAAAGACCAATCTTCCGACCTTACGGTATTCGATGAAGCCCTTGTAAAACGCTGGCTTAAGCAAATCATAATCTGGCCAACCCACTGCACAGTAGAATTGAAATCCGGACTTAAGGTCGATGTTGAAAGATAAGCATATAAAAAACAAAGGCTCCTCACCACTGGAACGTAATCAGGTGATGGGGAGTCTTTTGCATTAATCAATAATCGTTTTATAGTAATTACCGAAATCAGCCAGTGCATCAATAATTGGCATCATTTCTTTCCCAAGTTCAGTCAAACCATAATCAACCCTTGGAGGATTTTCATGGTAATCATTTCTATATACAAGGCCATCTTCAATCATTTGTCTTAAACTATCAGTTAAAACCTTTTGAGATATGCCTTCTAAATCTCTTTGAAGTTCATTAAATCTCCATGGACGATTTTTTAAATTTCTTATAATCAATAGCTTCCATTTACCACCTATAAGCGCCACTGATGTTGCTACAGGACATGCTGGAAGTTCTTCTTTTGTCTTCATTCGTAATCACCTCATTTCTTGTATATTATAGCACATTCTTTTTGTAATGTACAGTTACAAAAAAGTGCGTACTTTTTTTAGAGTGCGTAAATGACTATACTATAAACAAGCAACAAGGTTGCTAATAAAAATGGAGGTAATTCAAATGTCAAACTACACAAAAACAAATATTGGTAATGAAGGTCGTGCAGAACTTCATGAAGCACTTTCTTTAACTGGTGCTGAAGTAAGTATTAATTCTCTTCCTGCTGGTGCAGGCGTTCCATTTATTCATTCTCACAAGAACAATGAAGAAATCTATGGAGTTATTGCTGGAAAAGGAACTGCTGTCATTGATGATGATACTGTCGAAATTACTACAGGTGACTGGTTAAAAATCAGCCCTGCTGCAAAGCGTCAGTTCTCCGCTGCAAGTGATTCAGGTATCACTTATATCTGCATTCAGGTGAAGGAAAACTCACTTGATGGATTCACAGTAGATGATGCTGTAGTGTATTAACATTATAAGGATATGACATCTAATATGGAAATGTTGGATTTATTAAAAACAAGAAGAACCATCAGAAAATACACTTCACAACCCGTAGAACGTGAAAAACTTGAAAAAATAGTTGAAGCTGGCTTGTATGCACCAAATGCAGGCGGTGGTCAGGGAACCAAAATTATTGTAATCGATAACTTCGAGCTCATCAGAAAAATCGGTATTTACAATGCAAATTGTGAAAACAGAAACTGGGGAGGCAGAAAAGTTAATTCTGACCAGCCATCTATCATAGATGATTTATCTATAAGAAATGGGTTTTATGATTGTCAAGCATTAGCTATAGTATGTATTCCGAAAGATAGATACACAAAGGTTAATGGAATAGGCTCCGGCTTCACTTGTATTGAAAACATGGCAATTGAAGCTTATTCCCTCGGTGTTGACAACTGCATTGTTGGTCGAGCTGAAGCTACTTTTCAAATTCCAGAAATGCGAGCATTGCTAAAAGACTGGAATTTCGATGAAGATTATGAACCATTAATGTTTCTTTGCATGGGATACATTAATGGTGAATATCCAAAAGCGAAACCACGCAAAGATGGTCGTGTTCTTTTTGTAGAATAGCAAAATTACGTAGTATATTGATTTGCAGACCTCCGAGCTAAACAACTCGGAGGCTTTCTTTTCGTAACATCTAATCCACTGCCTGCTATATTGCCAACAGTCGAGTTGCCGGTTTAGACAACATCTAAATCACTCACTCAAATTGAGTTTGCACCCTAGATAACATCTATCCTAGTGCCACAACCCACGACATCTAATCCACAGCCTAAACCCTCTGACCGTTTTTATAGTAGATATGTTTCAATATATGAAATACGGACTTTCATGAGCTATTGCATAATCTCAAAAAAGCCCGTAAATACGCTACTTTTCGCTATTTATTTCTCTTTCCTAGACATCAAACAGACCGTCTCAACATGCTTCGTCAGCGGAAATAAGTCCACCGGGCAGAGCTTCTTCACGCGGTACGAACTCTTCTTCATCAGATATTCGATGTCGCGTTTCTGCGTGTCGGGGCCACAGGAAATGTAGACGATCCGCTCCGGTGCCAGGGCGATGACCGCATCCAGGAATTTCTCGGTGCTGCCGGAGCGGGGTGGATCCAGGAAGACCACATCCGCCTTCTGACCTGCCTCCGCCATTCCGGTCAAAAAATCACCGGCATCCGCATTGTAGAACTCAATGTTGGTAATCTTATTGTGTTCAGCGGTTCGAACGGCATCCTTCACCGCATCCTGGTTTAACTCTACGCCGATGACTCTCGTAGCGCCGGAAGCAATTCCCATACCAATGGTTCCGATGCCGCAATAGGCATCGATTACCGTTTCCTTGCCGGTGAGGCCGGCATATTCGTAGGCCTTCTCATAGAGAACAGCCGTCTGTTCATGATTGATCTGATAGAAGGAACGCGGGGACAGACGATAACGAATCCCCATCAGCTTATCAATGATAAAACCGGGACCGTAGAGTGGAATGTCCCGACCGCCAAGCACCATGGTGGTGTCCTTTTCATTGACATTGAGAACGATGGTCGTAATCTCCGGATGAATGGCGCGAATCGCCTTCACAAAATTATTTTTTGACGGAAGAATGGGGCTTCTGGCCACAAGAATCAGCATAATCTCACCGGTCTCTTCGGCCACGCGCACCAGAATATGCTTTAACAGACCGCGGTCCGTCTTCTCATAGTAGATAGGAAACCGGAAGCTTTTCAACACTTTAACAGTGTCCCGAATAATCTCGGATGCCTTACGATTCTCGATACGACAATCATTGACGGCCTCCAATCGGTGCGTTCCCGCTTCATAGACACCGGAATAGACATTGCCTTTGCCGTCGGAAAAGAGCACTCCATGCACTTTATTGCGATAATAGAGCGGATGCTTTGCTCCCAGAATCGGTTCCGGAGTTACGATTCCCTTGAATAGCGCATTCATATTTTTTTGTTTGAGTGCAAGCTGCTCCTCGTAGGGAAGACCGCTGTAATCGCAGCCTCCGCAATGCTTATCATGGGAACAGGTTGTCTTTTTGTCTGCCATCGTAATCCTCCGCTTTCTTTGTTCCGTGAGGGATTTTTCTGTTTTCCGTCGGTATAATCACTTAATCACCTAAAATAGCATTCAGTGTCTGTAACAGTTGTTTGCGATCAAAGGGCTTGGACAAATGCGCATTCATGCCTCGCTCCAGAGATTTTGTTACATCCTCCGAGAATGCATTCGCCGTCATCGCCACAATCGGAAGGCTAACCGCATCCCCACGGCCCGAAGCACGAATCCGTCCGGTTGCCTCGTAACCATCCATATTCGGCATCATAATATCCATAAAGACGATATCGTAATAGCCGGGTTCATGACTTAAGTACACTTCTACCGCTTCCTGTCCGTCATTTGCACGGTCTACCTCAAAATTCATCTTGCTTAACTGTTTACATGCAATCTCCATATTGATCGGGTGATCCTCCACAACCAGAACGCGGTTGCCGGAGAAATCGCTGCGAAGAATGGCTTCCTGCTTCGGAACAATGGTCTGGTCCATCTCTTCTCTCGTAATACTCTCGAATTCAAAAGTCAGAATTACATTGGTTCCGACATTTTCCTCCGACTCGATTCGAATGGTACCGCCCATCAGATCCACCAGACGTTTGGTAATCGCAAGGCCTAAGCCGGTACCCTTACGATTGTAGGTTTTGTCCATCTGTTCAAAGGGTTCGAATGCCTTCTCCAGGAATTCCTTGCTCATGCCGATTCCGTTGTCCTGAAACTCATATCGCCCTCGCACAAAACGTTCACCAAGTACCTCAAAATGACTGCTGACGACAATTTCTCCGCCGGGGTTCGTATATTTCACGGCATTCGACAGAATATTCACAAAAATCTGCTTCAGACGACCGGAATCCACCTTGGCAACCTCCTTCGGCGCCCGATCCATATTCATCTGAATGTTGATGTTTTTCTCTTTTGCCATGGGTTCGATAATATCCATGACGTAATACCAGACATCCCGCATAACGGTGAACTGCTGCTGCAATTCAATCTTATTGCTGTCAATCTTCGACATATCCAGAATATCGTTTACGAGTCCCAAAAGGTGCTTTGCCGAGACATACGCCTTATCCACATAAGAGTCCGGTTCGATTCCGCCCTCCTGTCGTTTCAATTCCAGCATACCGAGAATACCGTTCAAAGGAGTACGAATCTCATGGGACATATTCGATAAGAAGTCCTGCTTCGCCTGAGCTGCCTGCTTCGCTCCTTCCAGTGCCAGCTTAAGCGCTGCCTCATTTTGTTTGACCGAAGTAATGTCACGAACCATCAGAATACAGATGGGATTCATGGTTACTTCATTGTACTGGGGCTGTGCCTTGAACTCATACCACAGGTATTCGCTCTTGTCCTCCGCAAAAGATAATCTGCATTGAAGAATAAACTGATTGTTCTCATCCAGTTCCTGACGCAGTTTACGAACATCCTTCAAATACTCGGTTGCATAAAGGTCCTCCGGATGCAGCAATTCGCTCAACCGATCCACAACCACCTGGATTCTTCCCTTGGCAGGAATTCGTAACGGACGAATGTGTCCCATCACCTCGTAGTTTCCGCCCACAAAATCGAAGGCAAACAAGTAATCAAAGGAATCGTCGATTGCCAACTGCATGCTCTTACGCACGGTATCGTTCACCAATTGACTGATTCGCTCTTTGTTAATATTTCGAATGAAAACAAACGTAAGAATATCCCCGGTATACGGATTTTCAATGATACGGAACAGCGCCTCACGCCATTCCTTGCCACCGTTCTCTGTCGCAACGCGGAACTCATAGTTCGTCTCACGCACACCGCTTCGATGTGCTCTTCGAAGCTCCGGCAACGACATAATCTCTAAGAAGCCGGCGCGCTCCTCCTCTTGGAACATCTTGCTCACGACATAGTTCACCACATCGCGAACCTTCGTAAAGCCCAAATCCTTCGGGCCCTCGGGGGTATTGTGCTTGGACTCTTCCACGCGATTCAGAGTTATGTTAACCACAAAGCAATCCAGGGACTGCCCCATTAGGCTTTCACGGTACATCTGCTCCGCACGATAGGATTGTTCTGCTTTTTTCTGCTCATCGATTAGTTCCAAAACACCGATCGCATGATGCTCCTGACCACTCTCCGAAAGATCCGTATAAGTCAATCGATACCAGTGGAATGCACCGTAGTTATCTTTTCGCTGAATCTCTCCGGTAACGCTTCGCTCGCCGGTCAAAAGAGTAGCATAGAGCTTGCGATAGAGACCGATACTGCCCGGATGAATCAATCCGGCTTCAATCTCACTCTCCGGCACATTCTTCGTATATTCCTCCGGCAGGGTGTTCCTGGGAAGCTGTCCCAGAATACATCTGCGCTGAAGGTCGTAATCCCATACCACAATATCCGTTTTCGCAATTGCAAGGGAGATTCGTTCTTCATCCATCTTTCGAAGCTTGTCTGCTTTGCGCTTCATGGAGTTCACGATGCACACAACCGTTAGCAGAATAACGAGCAACACGCCCAGAATCAGGACGATAAGCATCAGATTCTCATAGAGGAAGTCCATCATTCCTCTTTTCTCACTGTATTCCTGAATATTTTCAAACAAGAAGGTATGGTAATGCTCCTCATCCAGCGCATAGACCATTTTATTCACGATACTGTAGAAATCGTCCTCTCGACCGGTCGCCATTCCGTAGCAGACCGACATGGTAATCTCGGAGAACTGAACGCGCTTCATTTCACTGTTTTTGGCGCGCTCCAGATAGGCGCCCGCCACATAATCCGGAAGGAATGTGCAATCCACCTGATGAACGCGCACGGCCTCCACGCATTTCTCCCAGTTGCCGTATTTAATAAACTGAGCTCCCGCATAGTAGTCCCGAACCGGGCTGATCAGATTTCCTTCGCCATAGATTGCAATCCGCATCTTGGTATTGTCCTCCGGGAATTCAAAATCATCCCGAACTACCGCCGACAACGAATAAGACAGAACCGGCTCACTTAATCTCGTATTATGCCCCTGGGCAAACTGAAGATCGTAGGGGGTTAACAACGCCAGATCATACTCTCCCGTTCGGAACATCTCGGTAAACTCACTCATATTGGCCGCGCCGTAGTATTCCACCGTCATCCCGTAGCAATCGGCCGTATAATTCAGAATATCCGCGCAGAGGCCGTCTGCGGTATGGTCCTTTTCCTCACGAAAGAAAAACCCGAAGCCTTCAAGACATAACGCCTTGATTACAGGATGCTTGCGAACATACTGCTGTTGCGTCGGAGTAAGGGGCATAGGGCCGGACATCGCATACGTAGGATGGTAGAGGGTCGGTCCCTCCGTCCAGTCAGAAGTAACCTGGTTCATCTGGATTACAGCCTGCTCCATCTTTCGCACCAGTTCCCGATCTTCTCGAACCGCCAGATAGGTTGACTCTCGAATTCCGGGATACTCATCCAAAAGAGTATCCGACTCTTCGTCTCGGTCAATGGCTCGAACTGCCGTCCCCATCGGTTCAGAAACCAGGTATACCCCCAGTGCCTCCGCTTCCCGGAGCATCACATTCGGAACCAGATCCAACTCTCCCGCCTCACACAGGCGCAGAGCACTCTCCTTGGTCAAAGGAGCCTTCGTATGCCGATCCACGGTAACGAACTCGTAACTCCATCCGCCGAAATTGGCCAATCGCATCAGATAATCATAGGAATATCCACTGCAGATTCCCTTCTCGTCCGCCATGGCATAGCCCGGTTCCTCATAGAAGCCCACACGAAGAACCGTATTTTCAGCGGCCGCAACCGGCAATGGTCGAATTTTCTGAATCCCGAGTAGGGAACCGGCCACGATCGATACTGTAAGTAGAATCCTGATTAACTTTTTCGTCATTGCGCGTTGCTTTCGCATATAAAATAACTCCCGTTATTATAATTAATAGCTCCGAATCGTGTCATTGGCATCATCGGTCGTCTTGTCGATTTTCCGGATAATTGCCGTATAACTGTAGGAATCGTTTACCTTAACCGTGATACGATCTCCGACCTTTTTCCCGCGCATCGCCTGTCCCAGCGGGGATTCATTACTGATCAAACCGTTTAACGAGTTACTTCGCACACTGGTAACCAGTTTATAGGTCTCTTCTTCCTCATCCTCTTCCAGGTAGATGGTTACGGTATTGTTGATTCCGATCTCATCCTCTCCCGCTTCTTCTTCAATGACCTCACAGGTTCGAAGCATTCTCTCCAAATAGCGAATTCGACTCTCGTTCTTATTCTTGAATCGCTTGGCTGCATAATATTCGAAGTTCTCGCTTAAATCACCGTGGGATCTTGCTTCCTTCAGGTCCTCAATTGCCTTCGGGCGCACCACCAGCTTACGCTCTTCGATCTCGGCTTCAATTTTTTTGATATCTTCTTTGGTTAATCGTTCCATTTACATTCCCTTCAGACTGTCAAACAGTTCCATATCCGATGCTGTTACCCGGAGGTTGGTGGTGATTCTTTCTCCGTTCGCGTCCGTCACAGCCACCTCAATCACGGTACCTTCCGTAATGCGTCCGTTGCACGCCTGCAAAAAAGGCACAAACTTGGGATGGTTGCCCGAAAAGGTCTCCCATGCTTTTTTGATCTTAAAAATATTCGCAGGATTCATATTCATTCTCCTTATCGTAAACTAATCTTACCGGTTTCAGACGAGATGTCGATGTAACCGCGTTTTCTTGCTTCCTGGAGACCACGACTGATGGCAAACTCCAGAGATTCCCGCATTCGGGTAAAGCCAAACTCTCTGGCCACTTCCTTAAGAAGTGCTTCTCTCTCACACCCGATCATACACTTCATCACGCACAAAATGCAGGTTGCCCATTCCTCTACGGGGATGTCCTCCGGTTCCCGCTTAACACCGGTATTGCCGGGCACACGGTACTCTTCATAGATTTCAGGATGCTGTGCGGCACGCCAATAGAACGTTGCCTTTGCCGACTGCGTCGTATTGAGGGCCATGGCCTTCAGATCCTCTTCAATGACCGCCACATGCTTGGCTGTGGTTTTCTCGATGCCAAACGATCTCGCCACCGCCGCCGCAAGGGTTACCGCGGTTGCAGGTGCCTCAATCTCCAGTGCTTCTTCGATCTCCTCACGTCGGTAAATGGAGAAACCGGGAGACAGGAAATCTTCTGCATTTCCTCTTTTACGTCCGGGGTATTTTTCGTAGATGCTGCGGCAGGCAAACTGCTCCATTGCGGAATTCGTCGAAGAATCTTCCTCGGTGTCGCCATCCGAATTCATGCCGTTCTCCTTTTCGCCATCCGCATCCCCGTTTCCAAGGTTCCCGATTTTAGGTTCTTCCGGTGTCGGTTCCGGATCCGGATGCAATGCCTTCTCAATTGCTTTTCGAATGGTTTCCAGCGTTTTCTCTTTTTCATAGAGATAGTCTAAACTCCATACATGCAGCATATGCCATCCAAGTCCCATAAGCATATCCGGTTGCAGAATGTTACGATCCCTTGCGGTCTTAGCATCCGCATAAACCTTACCGTCACACAGAATGCCCAGAATATATTCTTCGGGATTTTCCGGATTCACGACGCCGATATCGATCTTATATTCACTGCTACCGATATTGATTCGGGTCTCGTAGCCCATTTTCTCAATTTCACGGGCCAACTGCTTCTCAAAACGATTATCCCGCTTCTCCGTACGTCCGTTGCGCTCCGGAAGTGCCGAAGTACCGCGAATCGCAAATTCCAAAAAGCCTTTCAGACCGATCACACCCTCGGCAGTCGTTCGGCTTAAATCAATCATCTCCGGACGAAGGGTGGCAAACACAATCATCTCCTGCTTGGATCTGGTAATCGCTACGTTCAATCTTCGCCAACCGCCTGCGTTATTTAACGGGCCGAAATTCATGCTGACCTTACCGTCTTTGTCCGGTCCGTATCCGATGGAAAAGAGAATGACATCACGTTCATCTCCCTGAACATTTTCCAGGTTTTTGATAATAATCGGATCCTCGGCAGCCTCCGCATAAGTCAATAATTCCGGCTCCCGATCGAAGGCCTCCTGCAAAAGATCATCCACCAGATTCTGCTGTGTTACGTTAAAGGTAACAACCCCGATGGAATATTTCCGCAGTTGCTCATCCTTTAAGCGACGAACAATCTCTGCTACTACCGCTTCCGCTTCCGCCCGATTCTGACGGGCTCCGCGCTTCTCATAAACGCCTTCAATCGGAACATAGGACACCTTCGAAATCAGATTGTTCGGAGAAGGATAAGTGAACAGCTTTCCTTCATAATACTTGCTGTTCGAATATGCAATCAGACTCTCATGACGGGAACGATAATGCCACTTCAGGTACATCTGCGGCATATTCAGTGCAAGACAGTCATCCAGGACGCTCTCCATATCCTCCACTTCAATGTTTTCTTCATCCATCTGGTTTGCCATAAAGAAGCTGGTCGGAGGAAGCTGCTTCGGGTCACCCACGACGATGACATTCTCGCCACGGGCAATAGCACCAACCGCCTCAGAGGTCGGAAGCTGGGAAGCCTCATCAAAGATTACCAGATCAAATTTCGGATAGGACGGGTCGATGTACTGAGCGACCGAAATCGGGCTCATCAGCATACAAGGACACATTCTGCCTAACAGCTCCGGAATGGAATCAAACAGTTTACGAATCGACATACTGCGACCGTTACTCTTAATATTCTTCTTAAGCAGACCCACCTCGGAACCGGCATTGGCCGTTCCGGAAGCCGGAATCTTCGAGCAAAGTCTTGCACGCAGTTCCTTAAGAGCCAGCGCCTGATATTCGTCATTTGCTTTACGGAATTCTGCAATGGTCAGTTCGAAGCGTTCGCCTCGGAAAGCTGCCAACGCCGGCTCTTCCTTAATGGTTCTCGCCGCATACTGGTATGCCAGGTTCGTCTCCACGGCGACAATGATGTCCGAAGGATCCACTCTTCCGGCATCCATCGCCTCGAGCGCAGGCAACAATCCCATATTCACGAGATGCTCTTTTTCCTTTCGGTAAGACACCCAGGCACGTAAGGACGGCAGATTCTCACGAATTCCCCGGATCTCGCTCTTCACATCTTCAAAGTATTCCTCACCGTTATGCGCAAGGAGACTGATTCGTTCCTTTGCCTCCAGGCCATCTTCAAATGCCAGATAGCTGTCCACAACGCGAAGGTAATCGCTTACGGTCAAAAGAAGACTCTGATACGAAGGATTGCCCGAAATGCTGGCCGTGTAGACCGAGAACAGTTTCTTCTTATCCTCCTCTCCCAGGTAAGCTTTTGCAAAAAGCTCGCGAAGCGCCAACGTATTCTGATAGGATTCCTCCAGCACATTCCAATCGGTAGACGCCCCGTTATAAAGCGGCGCCAGATTCATTGTTAATTCTGCCGGAAGCTCAGTAACCGCACGATAGAGGGTTGCATATTCATGAAAACGAGCATAGATTGTTGCTAAATTCTCTTTGGTGACCGTTGCCGGATTCTTCGCAAAGGCCTTCAATTCCTTCACAAGCGCAGCTTCTCCGAAACTCTTCTTCAGTCCGCCTGCCGCCTGTAACTGGGCGTAGCGATTCGAGGCGCCTGCCATATCATAGGAGAAAGCACCCTCGCGATATTCCGAAAGAAGGCCCGCATAGATCATATTCAGACGATTCCCGTTCTGAATCAGATTCTTAACCGTCTCTGCCTGCGCTTCAAAAAGATCACTGTGGAAACCGGCCGCACAGAGATTCTGGGACTGTGCCACCGCTTTCAGGCAATGGTATACCGACAGAATATAGTTATAGGAATTTGCTTCACTCAAACCCAAAGCAGACTTCACTGCGGCAAAGTTTTTCTCCAGCGCGTCCGTGTTAGTTAAATACTGATTTAACTTTTCATCCAGCTCGTCTGCAGTCGTTAAGAATACCTCTTCGGTACGCACGCCTTCCAGCGCCTTCATTGCAGCCTTCGGACAAGCCTTTCTGGCTACCAGGAATTCCGTCAGAGCCTCTCTGCAGGTATTCATAGTCTCTTCATCGCATTGATTTAAAAAGCTTTCCGGGAAGGTAACGCTACCCTTAAAAATCGGATTCTGCTCAAACACGGTAATTGCCTCATAGAGACTCATTCCGTAGGTTCTCGGCATGTGAAGGGTCTTCACCAGTCCGTTCAACTGTCTGCGCATCTCCAAAAGGTGCTCGGCCTCTGCCTTGAATTCGGCAGGAGAACCTAACTTCCCTACCTCCAGCGCATCATTTAACTGTGCAAGAACCGCACGCTTCTGCGCCTTATTCGAATGCAGTTCCAGACAGAACTCGCCGATTCCCAGTTTATCCAGTCGTTTCTCCACAACGGACAGGGCCGCCATCTTCTCGGCCACGAACAGTACTCTTTTCCCTTGAAAAAGAGCATTGGCAATCATATTGGTAATCGTCTGGCTCTTACCGGTTCCGGGAGGTCCGTGCAAGACGAAGCTCTCTCCTTTCCCTGCCGCGCAGATTGCGGCCAACTGCGAAGCATCCGCACTGGTGGGTACTATAGTCGTCTCCGGATCCAGTTCCTCATCCAGAGAATAATCCAAAGGCTTTTCCTCCGAGGACTCATCCAAGGACATCTCGGGCGTCCATTCCATGGCTCCGCTCATGAGAGAGGCCACCACCTTATTCTTGCGAAGATCCTCGTTACGGGCACGAAGATCGTTCCACATAATAAAACGCGAGAACGAGAACAGACCAATGTAGGCCAATTCCTTCACATCCCAGCGTTTCTGATCCAGAACCGCCTGACGAACGGTCTGGAACACGCGAATCAGATCAATACCGTTTTCATCCTGCGGAAGCGGATCCAGACCCCCGATGGTAATTCCGAAGTTCTGATGCAACAGTTCAAGTAATGTTATGTTAACCACGCATTCATCATCCCGAAGACGGATGGTGTAGGAATGGTCGGTTGCTTTTTTCACAAGGTCAATGGGAACCAGAACAATCGGGGCATAACGCTCCTTCTCGCTGACATCCGACTCATACCATTTCAAGAAGCCAAGAGCCAGATAGAGCGTATTCGAGCCGTTCTCCTCCAGACTTACCTTCGCCTGACGATAGAGATACTTCAGATTTGTATCCAGCTCCGCCTGACTCAAAAAAGTACGGATCCGCTTACTCTTCTTCTCGTTGGCCGCAATCGTGGTAATATAATCACGATTTGTCTCGGTTTCGAATACGCGGGAATCCTTCTGGGTATTGGTCCAATCATCCGGTGCGCAAAGAATCCGGTATTCGTCGCCGCTTTGCAGGCCATCCTCGATGCCGGCCAAATCCGTCGTCATCAGTTGCACAACACTTTTCGTATTCCGGAAGCTTAACAGGGTATTGCGAAGACTCAAGTCCAAAAGTTTACGTTCCCAGAGCTGGTCCTTGGTCAGTGCCACATTGGAGTTCAATGCAATCTCGTAATTATTGATTGCAGCAGGGGCGGCACCGTTGCCACGATTCTCATTTCCCACATTCACCGCAACAAAACGATTATCCTCGGAAATCGTTACGGGAAGAGGACGGATTCCTCCGTTTCGGGAGCGAGTTATGTCAACCGCCATATTGAAATCTGCCTCATGAAGCATGGTCTTAAGCGCATGCTTTTTGGCATCATCAAAGCTTACATTCTTCCCTACAACCAGGTCGGTACACTCAACGAATGCCAACTGTTCCAAACCTTCGGCGGTCCGCTTCGTTAACGCACTGAGGTCGTCGATTGCACAATCGGAGAAGGTTGTCTCCTCCAACCAGGCTCCGCAGAAGCAATGTTCCTTTTGGAAAACAAGAACAGGATGGAGTCCTGCCTGCTCCAGGCAGGAAGCATAGAGAAGGGAAAGATCCAGACAGGTACCCATTTTCTCTTTTAATACAACAGGGGCAATACGAATACGCTGTCCCGTCTCCTCAAAGCTTGCAGGCGGAACCGTATAGGCGATGTTCTCCTTCTGAATCGCACCGTAGATAGCCGCCATCATCGTAAGAACGGTATTGGGATTATGGGACTGATATCCGGTAAATGCGGGATTCTTGCCCCAATCGTTCAGAATGGCAAGGGCCGAATTCAACAGATGTGAAACCGCAGGATCATTGGGCATCGAAAAAGCCGCAATCATCTCCGGGCTTCCGTGCAGACCGCTCCACTCCGTAATACTTAAGAAAAGCATTGAAAAATCGCGTTCATAGAGAACCGTCTCATCCTCACGTACAATCGCCACATGCAGATTGACCATCACACGCTCATTGAGTGCCATTAGCTTATCGGCATCGGGAAGCACCGGCACGGGAGAGATTTCCAAGGTTTTCCCGGGCGTCAGGGCATCCAACGGGATGATGCTTTTTACCGTGAATTCCGGAACCGAGGTGATGACCAGATTGCAATCACGGTATTCCTCTTCCGAGCGGTTGATAATTGTCAGACTGCGAATCAGGGGCACGAAGTTTTGCTGCATGCTGAAATTCATATTCCGGCTGATCTGACCATTAATGATAATATTCTCCATTCCTCTTCACTTAGCTCCATTCTTCTTGTTTTCTTAGACCGGCAACGTCGGTGCCTTGGCACAAATCAGCGTCGCACCGTTACAGGTACACATCTGTACCACATTCTCATATCTGGATAATCGGAGGGTTCTGATTTCATGCTCCACCGTGATCGGCTGATTGACCTGAACCGGTGCATCCTTCAGATTCCAGCGCTCCCGAATCAGGTCGCTTGTCGTCTTCCAAAGTGCTTCTTCCGCATCATCTTTTGCATACCAATCCACCAGGAACAGTTCTCCGCCCGGCTTCAGTGCCGTCAACAGTCGTTCAAAAAAGAATCGTTTCCGCTTCCCATCGTAGTAATGCATCGAGAACGGAAGGATAATCGCATCGTAATTGTGTTTCGGGTACAGACGTCGGAAGAAATCCGCGCGAACCACCTCAAGATTTCTTTTGAAATAGCGGTCCTCTAAGTGTGCCAACAGTTCCCGCGACAGATCCACCCCGGTAACGTAGCAATCCGGGAAACGATTAAAAATGGCTTCCAGTTCCGGTCCGCTTCCGCAGCCGACCGACAGCACGGAATCGGTTTTCTCCGGCAAAAGGGACGCCACCCGTTCATAGGCCGGACCAAATTTGGCAATTGCGGTATCACAGCAGTCTCCCATAGTCTGAAAATACCGCTCCATTGCCTCCGGCAACTTTTCCACGCAGCTCTCCAGTGCTGCCTTTAGATTCTCGTTATTTTTTCCTTCATACATTAAATAATCCATCTGTTCATCCTCTGAAAAAACTATGATTTTGCCTCGATTTTACCCGAAGCGCATACTATCCCATAATCCTTTATATTATAGCAAAAAATCACGCATAAGTATATTCCGAATTCCTTCAATTTGTGAATTTGCACCTTTGTTACGAAAGTAGTATAATAAGAGAGATTGTGGGAAGATTTTCCCCGGAAACGAAATCCAGAAAAACCAGAGGATACGCTATATGTATATTATCGTAGTCGGCTGTGGCAAGGTAGGCTATACCTTGGTCGAGCAGCTCGCAAAAGAAAAGCACAACATTGTTGTAATCGATGAAAAACCTGCCCGTGTGGAGAACGTTGTCAACGACCTCGACGCTATGGGCGTTGTCGGCAATGCCGTCAACTATAGGACTCTTGAGGAAGCCGGCATCAATAAGGCCGATCTTTTGATCGCCGTAACCGGAAGTGATGAGCAGAACCTGTTAACCTGTATGATTGCGAAGCGTTCCGGCCACTGTGCTACCATCGCAAGAATCCGGAATCCTATCTACGAGACGGAGCGGGAGTTCTTAATCAAGGAATTTGGTCTTGCGATGATTATTAATCCGGATAAGACTGCCGCCAATGAGATGTCGAAGATTTTCCGCTTCCCTTCCGCCGTTAAGATTGATACCTTTGCACGCGGTCATGTGGAGCTCGTACAATTCAAGATTCGCGAGGGTTCTCCTCTCATCGGAATGTCCGTCATGCAGTTGCGTAATCACTACCATGTGGATATCCTGGTCGGCATGATTGTTCGTAACGATCAGGTCATCATCCCCAACGGTCTCATCACTTTCGAAGAAGACGATACCATCGCTGTATTCGCCGACCCTTCCAAGCTGCTCCATTTCTGTAAGCAGATTGGTCTTGAGACCCATAAGATTTCCCACGCCATGATCGTAGGCGGCGGTAAGATCGGCTACTACTTAGCCAAGAGTCTGTTACAGTCCGGCATCAATACGACCATCGTAGAATATGACAAGGCCCGTTGCGACGAATTGGACAACCTGCTTCCGAAGGCCACCATCATAAACGGAGACGGTACCGACCAGAAGGTTCTTCTTTCCGAAGGTCTGATGAACATGCAAGGTGTTGCGGCATTAACCGATATGGACGAGGAAAATATTCTTTTGTCCCTCTATGCCAAGGGAGAAGCCGGTGTGAAGACCATCACGAAGGTGAACCGCACCTCCTTCTCGCAGATTATCAGCACTTTAAACCTCGACAGTGTTATTTTCCCTCGTGTCCTGGTAGCGGAGCGTATCACAAAATTCGTGCGTTCCCTCTCCAACGCGCGGGGCTCCAGCATGGAAACCCTCTATAAGTTAGAGGACGGCAAGGCGGAAGCCATGGAATTCGTCGTAAATTCCGAGTCAAAGCTTACCGGCAAGCCCCTGATGCAGTTAAAGCTTCAAAAGAACACCTTGGTCGCATGCATCTACCGCAAGGGTTCGGTAATCATCCCCGGTGGTTCCGATATGATCGAGCCCGGCGATTCCGTAGTAATCATTCGAAGCGGCGAACCGATTGCCACCCTCGATGAAATCTTAGCCAACTGATTCGGAGACAAAATATGAATTTTCCTATTATTGCTTATGTCATCGGATGGATTCTTCGTATCGAAGGTGTCATTCTGTTAATGCCCTTCTTCGTAGGACTCTCCTATCACGAGAAGAATCCGTTCCTATATCTCTATGTTGCGCTCGGCTCTTACCTTGTGGGAACGCTGTTTTCCCTTCGGAAGCCCCGGCAAACAAACATTTCGCCCCGCGACGGCTTCGTATCGGTCGCCCTCGGTTGGATCGTCATGAGTTCCGTCGGTGCCATTGTATTCGTACTTACGGGAGACATTCCTTCCTACGTGGATGCCCTGTTTGAGACGATTTCCGGCTTCACCACGACCGGTGCCAGTATCTTGACGGATGTAGAAGCACTGAGCCGTTCCGGCCTCTTCTTCCGCTCCTTTACACACTGGATTGGCGGTATGGGTGTATTTGTTTTTATCATGGCAGTCCTTCCCATGTTGGGCGGCAGCTCCATGAACCTCATCAAAGCGGAGTCCACCGGTCCTTCCGTCGGAAAAATGGTTCCGAAAGTAAAAGACACCGCGAAGGTACTCTACGCGATGTATGTCGGATTAACCCTTACCGAGATGGTAATGCTTCTCTGTGGCGGTATGACCTTATTCGAGGCCTCAACGCTTACCTTCGGTACGGTAGGTACCGGTGGTTTCGGTATCCTGAATTCGAGCATCGGCTCCTATTCCGCTTACACCCAGATTGTCATTACCGTATTCATGATTCTCAGCGGAATCAACTTCTCCTTCTACTTCTGCCTCATTCGTAAGCAATTCAAGCAGGCCGTTACGATGGAGGAGATTCGCTGGTATCTGTTCATTATTTTTTCCGCCATTGCCTTAATCAGCATCAACATCTGGGAACTGTATGCTACCCCCGGAGAAACCATTCGTACGGCAGCCTTCCAGGTCGGTTCGATCATTACCACCACCGGTTATTCTACGGCGGATTTCAATCTGTGGCCTGAATTTTCGAAGACGGTTCTGGTCATCCTAATGTTTATCGGCGGTTGTGCCGGTTCCACCGGCGGCGGTATGAAAGTTGCCCGAATCGCCCTGATGTGCAAGTCGGTCAAAAGAGAAATTGCCACCATGGTTCACCCCCGCGCCGTATCCAAGATCAAGATGGACGGTCACGAGGTGCCTGCGGACGCAATCCGCGCCACCAACGTCTACCTCTGCGTATACGTCATTATTCTTTTAGGTTCCACACTGATCGTAAGTCTGGACGGTTTCAACTTCCAGACCAGTTTTACCTCCATTGTGGCCACGCTAAACAACATCGGTCCCGGCCTCGACAGTGTCGGTCCCACCGGCAATTTCGCAGCCTTCTCGCCCCTCAGCAAGATTGTCATGATGCTCAATATGCTGATCGGCCGTTTGGAGATTTTCCCGATGCTCATGCTCTTCAGCCCCCGTGCTTGGCGTAAGCAGTAGGCCAATCCACTATACACGTATCTTTTTCGCGTACTCCGAGGGTGTCATGCCCTCATACTTCTTAAAGACCCGGGAGAAATAGAATTCATTGGCGAAGCCCATCCGTTGTGCAGTCCCGCTGACATTATAGTAGCCACTGCGAAGGAGGGACTTCGCCTCTTCTATGCGATATCGATTTGCATAAAAAAGAATCGTATATCCGGTCTTCTTCTTAAAGCAACGATTCATATGATCAAAATTCATATGAAATTCCCGTTCCAGATCCTCCCCCGAGAAATGTTCTCTGCTATGCATTTTAATATATTCAATCAGCTGCACCGCAAGGTCGGAGCGCTTTGTTGTGCCGGTTAAGTGATCCGCATAGGCCCTTGCCAAAAGAAGAAGCAACGACTTAAGCAGTGCATCCGCCATCTCGGAATAATAAAGGTTCTTCCCTTGATATTCCTCCTGCAATCGGTCCGCCAGCCGAATCAGTTCCTCTTCCTCCATCCGTGTCAGATGCAGGTACTTCGGAAGCAACAGTTTCTCCTCTTTTCCCTCCATACGGTTCTCTAAGAGAATCTGCTCCGTCTCTTCATCGGAAAGCAATACGCCCCGCACGCCTTCCGTCTCAAAATGCAGATAATGATATCCTACCGCCGAGTCTGTCGGAAGGCCGTAGTGTGTTCTCTCCGGATCCAAAAGAATCACATCTCCCTTCGTCAGAAGATACTCTTCCTCTCCATCCACAAGACGCATCTGCCCTTCCGTTACCAGGTAGAGAATATATTCCGGCGGCCGTCTTCGAAAGTGCTCATTCGGCTTCGGCACATAAACCTCTCCCGCCAGTGTCATATGTAATCGGTGCTTTGCATTCCACAGGAACATAATCGCCTCCAAAAAGTCGCTATAAGATATGCTCATGTCTCTATTGCACATGGCATTCTGTTCTTTTTCATAGTACTCTATCTGTAAGAAACAAGTCAACATCCATGGGAGGATTCACTTTATGATTCGAAAAAGATTATTAACAGGCTGTCTCTGTTCCATCCTTGCAATATCGCTATTGTGCACAGGATGTAGCAAAAAAGACGACAAGAAGGCTGCCCCTTCGGACACCACAATCAACACAACCAACGACGAAAACAAACCCGAACCGGCTCCTGAGGCGGAATCGGTTATCAAAAATGATTGGGAGATTGCAAGAGTGAGCGGAACCGCAGAAGATTTTGAAGCATACTTTAAGTTAGACGTTAAATCCTATAAGAATTACAATGAGGCTGCAGGTACTCTGACGGAAATCAGTTACTACTCCTCCGTAATTCTTGCCGATCGTCAGGCTTTTGTCTATACGCCTTACGGCTATGATGAGAACGCCACCTATCCGGTCATCTACCTGATTCACGGACTTGGCTGTGACGGAACCCAGTGGACCAGCATGAGCTGTTGCCGAATTTTCGACAATATGATTGCCGGTGGCGAGATTCAGCCCTTCGTAGCAGTATTCCCCAGCGTAATTCCTGCCGATGGTCTTACTGAGAATTCCTTTAGTGCCGAAAACATCAATGCCTTTGCCACCTTCCCCCAGGAATGGGCGCTCGATCTGGCTCCCTATATCAGTGAGCACTATGCAGTATCCACTTCTCGTGAGGATACCGCTATCTGCGGCCTCTCCATGGGCGGTATGGAAGCATTGGATACCGGTTTCCGTCTCTTAGACCGTTTTAACTACATCGGCTCTTTCTCCGCTGCACCGACCTTAGACGAGTCTCTGTTAACGACCGCAGGAAGCGATCACACCCCCGCTCTTGTTCTTTTATGCAGTGGCGACAAGGATTCCACCGTACAGGACAATCCGAAGAATTATCATAATTCTTTAACCGCTAACGGTGTAGATCACATCTGGTACCAGCATCCCGGTCAGGGACACAGCGGTGCCGTATGGGATCTCGGATTATTGAACTTCTTAAAGAGAATCTTCCAATAATTCATCCGTCCGGTTCGTACTCCTACATAATCGGAGGACGTTCCTTCCCAAGAGATTACTTGCGCAAATGTAAGACCGGCACAGGGGATGCAGATTCTGAAGCCTTGGCTTCAGCCACTAGCGAAGAATCTGTATCTCCTGCGCCGGCTTTTTTGCGCATTCCTTTTGCCGAAGGAAATGAATCCCCTGTGCCGGCTTTTTGTTTGTGCAAAAAATTGCTCACTTTCAGCCAACACGTTGTATCCTTACGGGTACTGATTTTTCTATTGCCTCCGAGTAATATGAAATCATCACCAAGGCAGTTCGGTGATTCATTCATAAAAGGAGGTTGCCATGATTACTTTTTATCTCTGCGACACTTGCGGAAATCTAATCCAGAAGATTCACGACGGACAAACCACTCCGTCCTGCTGCGGTCATCCGATGCAAGAATTGCGCCCCGCGTCCACAGACGGTGCGGTTGAGAAGCACGTTCCGGAGTACATTGAATCCGCAGTGTATCAGACCTATGATGACGAGAATCTCGTCTCCGATTCCGACCGTAATCCCGTTCGACTCATTCTTGTTCGGGTCGGTTCCGCGCCTCATCCTATGACCCAGATTCATCACATTCAGTGGATTATCATTGAGACGGATCAGGGTGTGTATCGTAAGGATCTGGCCCCCGACATGGCGCCCGAAGCTTTATTCGCCCTCGGTGAGGACGAGACGATATTAAACGCTTATGCCTACTGTAACCTTCATGGTTTATGGATGGCAAACACTCCTTAGTGGGAACATGGGATGGCCGTCACCCCTAAGTGACAAACTGTCCGGACTATGATGCCTCGTCTGCGCCCACCCTCAGGGTATTCTTTTTCGTGACAGTGGCTTCCCGGCCCTTCCCATTCTTCTTATTCTCCATCAAAGAAAAGCGTGGCCCGCATGGACCACGCTTTTCGACATTTATACCCAATCGATTCCTATCTATTCAGGAAATATCTCATGATGGGTTGCTATAAATTCATCTACATTATCCATCAATCGCTGACGGAATACCGGATAATTCTCCTCCGTTACCACATAAGTTTGATCCGTAAATTGATAAATCATCCAGTCGTTAATATCCGGGGAGTAATGGGTAATATCCTTGTAATGATCTAACTCCAGCGTTAATGCATCGCTTTGAAAGTCATATACCTTCAGACCCTTCTCTAGGCAACGTTCTACGAAATACTCCTTAGCTTCCAGAAACGTATCCAGATATCCCTCCCATTTTGCGTTAGCCCAATACAAAGCGGAATAAGGCGGAAAAAATAAGATATAGTCCGCATCGCCTTTTCCAATTTGTTCCAAATATCCATCGATTTGAGAAACCATGGTCTGATAAAGGTGATTATCCTGCACCTGACTGACACCGGCATTTTTAACAGAATAACCGGACAATACAACCTCTTCCCCATAAGTAAACTGATGTCCCCAATAGCCAAGATAATCAATGTCAGCACGATACTTCAAAGAATCCGGAAGTCGTCCCTTTATCTGATGAATACCGGATAGTCCCAAGTCAATAGGCAGATAGCGCATCCAGGATTCATACTGTAACATATATCTCATTCGAGACAGCAAATCGTTTTTCATGAGATATTCTGCCACTTCACTGTTATCCGGAGTCTGAAAGGTCACCAAATCTACACATAAGTAATAGGTTTTGGCTTTCCCGATTTTCTCTGCGTATTGAAGATATCGAATCTGATCTTCCTCGGTCATTCCACCGTTTCCAATATGCAAGGGGTTGCACTGCAATTGTTCTCGCATCAAGGGCATATTGAAGTTCTGTGTCATCGACGAACCAAGCATCAAGGTATCATAGTCATAATTCTTGATAAGCCCCGGCGCACAATACTTCACGCTCAGCATGTAGTGATTTTTTACCCGGAATTGAAAATACGGATCAACAATATATGTAATAATCGATGCTACCAGCACAAGCCCTATCATGCCAAGCAAAACATTTTTCAGCCAAATCAGAGCATTCTTATCCTTGTTCATTTGCTACACCTAAAAATTAAAGTAGATAAATACACTTCCTCGTGAAATGCAAATCAGTGACAAAAGCAGACACAAAACCGTTGTAAACATTGTTCTGGTAGAAAAAGAAAATTGTGTCTTTAACTCTTTACTGCTTTTTCTTGTCCATACTATCCACAAAAGTATCATTAAAACGCCAAGAACATAAACGGCGTCCATAATAAACGGGAAATTAATCGTTCCATCAAAAGCGATCGCCTCAATATCCCGAAATCCCGGCTTGCGTATCATGAACATCCCCTTGTAAATTCCAAGCGCCTGTGTTACGGACTCTGCTCGGAACAGTACCCATAGCGCATTAACCACTAGGAAAGTACCGATTCTCCTAATCACAATCGGAATGTAGCTCAGTCGTGCTTCACCGACAAGTCGCTCCAGGACCATAAAAAATCCATAGATTCCTCCCCATAAGACGAAGGTCCATGCTGCGCCATGCCATAATCCACTAATCAGAAAGGTAATCAGCAGGTTGATGGATGTTCGAGCAATTCCTCTCCTATTACCGCCCAACGGTTTATAGATATATGTGCTTAGCGCGCGCCCCAGTGTAATATGCCATTTTCGCCAGAATTCCGTTACGCTTTTGGCCTTATAAGGGCTGTCGAAATTATCCGGGATATCGATGTTAAACATCTTAGCAAGACCGATTGCCATATCCGAATAACCACTAAAATCAAAATAAATCTGCATCGTATAGGCAATTGCGGTAATCCATCCGATGGTCAAACTTCCACCGCCCAACTCAAATCCGTTATCTGCCCAAACAGCAACCATGTCCGCAATAACGCTTTTCTTAAACAAGCCTATGCAGAAACAATAGAGACCACGACCAAAATTGTCTGTCGAAAACCGTCTTCTGCTCACGTCTCGAAACTGCGGAATCATCTCACTGTACAGCACAATCGGTCCGGCAACCAGTTGCGGAAAAAACGCGACAAAAATAGCATAATCCCACAAAGATCCAACCGTTTCCTCCTCTTTGTATACGGAGCATAAAAAAGACAACTGCTGGAATGTGAAAAAACTGATTCCCAGCGGAAGTAAAATATTACGAATTACTATAGTGGTATGACATACCGCATTTATATTTTCCACAAAGAAATCATAATACTTAAAATATCCCAACAAACCAACATTAAGCAAAATGCCCAACACAAAGAGAACTCGCTTGTGCTTATGTTGCAGACATAATGCAATTGCGTAGTTTAGGACTATAGAGACAGTAATCAGAATCAGATAGTACCAGTTATAATATCCATAGAAAAACAAAGAAGCCGCCAATAGAAAGGCTCTTTGAATCCCATATTGTTTCCACTGTCCCAACGCAAAATATACGAGCAATGTAATTGGCAAAAAGACCAATACAAACTCATAGGATGAAAAAACCATACTATGTCACTCCATCTGATTGTTACTATAGTTTCTCCAACAAGGCGGATTTCTTCGCATCATAATCCTCTTGCGTAATCAGACCTTCCTCCAGCATCTGTTTCAGCTTACGCAACGTCTCGATTTCATTGTCTGCGTTCTGCGTTCTTGCTACAGTTTCCGCAGTTTCCGTTGCCGCAGTTTCTGTTTCCGCAGTTTCTGTTATTGCAACCCCGCGCATTTTTCGATCATTTTTCCAAGCAGCTGCCTTTTTGCTGATTTTCACGAACTTAAGCAACATGGTTGTAAAGCATGCAAGGGAGGCGCCAAACACAATACACCAGACGAACACTCGAATACTGCGAAGTTTCTGTCCCCTTTTATATTCATCCAGCAGCTGGTTGTGTTCCTCGATTGTCTCCTGATAATCCCGGAAGTCCCCGCTCTCAAGTTCGTTGTTATTTGCCTGCCCCAATGCCTCGTACTCCTCATAGCGGGCATTCAATTCCGACATTCTCTGCTCGATTGCACCAAGTTCGCGATTCATAGCGGTCACTCGGGTAATGCAGATGGTAAGCGTTGTAACTGCAATAGAGAGGGCCACAAGCATTACTAAACCCAATATAAACCGAGCACTCCGAATTGCTTTTATTTTCTGTTCTTCGTTCATCGTTTTTTCCCTATCCTATTCGGATTCTTTCATACAAAAGGTAATCGGATTCCTTCATACAAAAGGGCTCCGCACAAGGCGGAGCCCTCGCAAATACTACTTATTTCTTACAATTAGCCCATTACTACTTCTACAGCATGGGTCTTGCCATCGCCGAATGCAGGAATGATATTGCCATCGATTGCTGCACCGTCAACAGTTACGCTCTTGATACCCTTGCATACGTGATTCGGGTTGGATACCTTAATCTCGTACTTCGCACCACGGAACTCTCTGGTTGCCTTCAGTCCGTCCCAAGCGGAAGGAATGGAAGGATCGATTCTGAGTCCGTCGAAGTCAGCAGCGATACCTAAGATGTACTGGGAGATTGCAACCATATTCCAAGCTGCGGTACCGGTGAGCCAGGAGTTCTTACCCTGACCAAAGTTCTTACCGGGACGACCGATATCAGCGCCGGCATCCTTACCACCGATCATCTGACCATATACGTAAGGCTCGGTCTTATGAATATCCGAAGTCTCCTCCGTAAATGCAGGAGCGATTTCAGAATAATACTTGAAGGCCTGATCACCCTTACCTGCATAAGCAGCCGCACAGATAATCCATGCATTATTATGGGTGAAGATACCTGCGTTCTCCTTATATCCACCGGGATAGGTAGAAATCTCACCGTACTGAATGTAGTACTTGGTGAATGCAGGATTATTCAGAACCAGACCATACTGAGTATTCAGTCTCTCATCAATTGCAGCAAGAGTCTTCTCGGTAGCATCCTTATCGATATCGGACATGATAGCGAAGCCCTGAGGCTCGATGAAGATCTGACCTTCCTCACATTCCTTGGAACCCATCTTCTCGCCGTTTGCATCATAAGCTCTTAAGAACCAGTTGCCATCCCATGCAGAATCCATAATAGCCTTCTTCATGTCATCAATAGCCTTCTGAGCTGCTGCTGCCTCATCATCCTTGCCTAAGTGCTACAGAATAGATACATAGTTAGGACCGGTGTAGGTAAACAGCGTAGCTACCATGACAGACTCAGCAACCTTGGAGTAACCACCCTCTGCTGCGAACTTCGGATTGGTGTAAGTCTGGAAGGACTCACCCGGAGTATCGGAGTAGCAGGATAAGTTAATACAGTCATTCCAGTCTGCACGCATTGCAAGAGGAAGACCATGAGGTCCCAAATTGTTAACGATATGGTAGAAGGATACCTTCAAGTGCTCTAACATGGTCTGAGCAATCGACATATCGTTATCGTAAGGAACCATCTCATCTAAGATGGACCAGTCACCGGTCTCCTTAATGTATGCGGAAACCGAAAGAATCAGCCACAAAGGATCATCGGAGAAATCACCACCGATGTCTGCATTCCCCTTCTTGGTAAGGGGCTGATACTGATGATAGCAGCCGCCATCAGGGAACTGGGTGGAAGCGATATCAATGATACGCTCCTTTGCTCTGTCGGGAATCTGATGAACGAAACCAAGAACATCCTGGTTCGAATCACGGAAGCCCATACCACGGCCGATTCCGGACTCAAAGTAGGAAGCGGAACGGGACAGATTGAAGGTAACCATACACTGATACTGGTTCCAGATATTTACCATACGGTTTACCTTATCATCCGGAGTATCTACATTCAGAATTCCGAGAAGCTTATCCCAGTAAGCTCTTAACTCTGCCATACCGGCAGCGAACTTCTCGGGAGTATTGAACTTCTCGATCATAGCCTTCGCCTTAACCTTATTGATGGTCTTGCCGTCAGCCTCAAACTTCTGGTCAACCGGCATCTCCACATAACCCAGTACGAAAACTAAGGTCTTGGTCTCGCCGGGCTGTAAGGTAATCTTCTTGTAGTGGGAAGCAATCGGAGCCCAACCATCTGCAAAAGAATCATTTGCCTTGCCTGCAAGAACTGCCTGAGGATCACCGAAACCGTTGTAAAGACCGATGAAGGAATCTCTGTCGGTATCGTAACCGTCAATGGTATCATTTACGGAATAGAATGCGTAATGATCACGGCGATCTCTGTACTCGGTCTTATGATAGAGTACGGAACCGTCTACCTCTACACGACCGGTAGAGAAGTTACGCTGGAAGTTATTGCTGTCGTCCTGTGCATCCCACAGACACCACTCAGCAAAAGAGAACAAGGAGAAGGTCTTCGCATCCTTACCCTCATTGGTAAGAACAACCTGCTGAACCTCACCGTCATAATCCTGAGGAACGAAGAAGGTTACTTCTGCCTTCAGATCATTCTTCTTACCGGTAATAATGGTGTAACCCATACCGTGACGGCACTCATAAGCGTCCAGCTCCGTCTTAACGGGAGACCAGCCGGGATTCCATACGGTACCGTTGTCGTTGATGTAGAAATAACGACCGCCCATATCAATCGGAACGTTGTTGTAACGATATCTGGTGATTCGACGAAGTCTTGCATCCTTGTAGAAGGAATAACCACCTGCCGTGTTAGAGATTAACGAGAAGAATCCCTGCGTTCCGAGGTAGTTAATCCAGGGATAGGGAGTTCTGGGAGTAGTGATGACATATTCTCTTCTGCTGTCATCAAATTTTCCGAATTTCATACTTTTTCTCCTTTGTTTTAGAGTAGATTGGTACTTCTTTATTTACACTTTTTTTCTTAAATGCCTATCAAATCAAATTATACAAAAAAACACTCTGCCTTGCAAGAAAAAAGGCGTTTTTGCACAAAGATTCTACTGTTTCCTCTGCATCTCGGTCCAATCACCGCCCATATAGGTTCCTGCATGTTCTACACCGACATTCAAATGAGAATCATTCACATGTTCATACGCGGTATCGTACTGTACCGATACCTCCACCTCCGTACCATCCGAGCGCACATAGGTGTTCACTCCGCGAATGGCCTCCGAGAACTTATCCGCCGAGCTCATGGAAGATCCGGAACCGCCATAGAAGGCCGCCTGACTCTGTGCGCGAAAGGCCGCATCATGTTGATTGGTACGCTCCCACCAGCCCTTGTTATAGGAGTCAAAAGCAGCCACCTGCGCCTCGTGTGCCTGCTGGAATGCCTGAAACTGCTGATTCTGCGCCTGCATTTTTTCCTGATGCATGCGATTTCCTTCCTGCTGCATCCACTGCTGAACACGGTCCTCAATATGCAGCGAGGAACAGAAATCAATCAGCGCCGGGTACATCTGCTCGAAATGGGCCTTATCCGTAATCATGAAAAAAGTATTTCGCACATTCCAGTCCCGGCTTCTGGTCTTAATTCCTGCCACGCCCAGCATTCCGCCGGTCAGCATATTGCCTAAGAAATTCGCGATTCCTCCCGCCACGGCCGCCCCGTTGCTCTGCGGGTTACCGGAGGTATTGCCAAGTCCCCACTCCAAACAGTCAAGCACTGCAACCGATGCACACATAATCTCCACACCGGCAGCATTTTGATAGGAGTAGATCATACATTTTCCGTTCAAAAAGGCATCGTAGACATGCGGGGTCGGCATGCCGAAGCCCTGCATTGCACCAAGTTCACGATTCGCATCCGCAAGCATCTGCTGACGGTGCGTTTCAAAGTCGGGCATCTCCTTATAGGGAAGCGGACGCTCCTCCACGAAGGTTAACGGCTGACCGTTTAGAAAAGCACGAAGGGCGTTGCCGGCATAATCCCCGGGTCCGCAAAAACGCAGATACGGGGTTCCCGTCAAGGGTTCCGCTCCACCGTCCACATGACGCTCATTGGGCGATTCCAACACTTCACGGAAGGACGCACCGGACTGATAGTAGAGAATGGTCGCATTCTTTGTCTCTTCATGGGGGTAGGTTGCCGTAATACTAACCTTTAACGGCCATCCGATAGACTGTCTGGTAAGTTCCACATTGCCTTTTGCTTCCATTCCCATCGGCATCTGTGCGGAGGCAATCTGATTCCCGTTTCCGTCAAAAATCGGCACTCTTCCGTCCCCTGTGAGTTTGCGCACTCTTTTTCGAATCGTAGAGCCGCAGAAAGGACAGGTCATCTTATTCTCAACGAACTCATCCTTCAGATCACCGGCGCAGTTTGGGCATTTTAAAGTATATACTTCTTCCATCAACTTGCCTCCTTCGTCAATTCTCTTTTCGGGTCTTAACGTAACACATTGGACCGCGAGTAAATATAGAACAATTCCTGGGTATAACGATACCCTTTTTCCATCTGCTCAAAGGAACGGTCAAATTCCTCAAACCCGCTCTCATCCAGATCATGTGCCGGGCTCTCGATGTATTTCCAACGCTTGCCTGCAAGTGCATCTTCCTCAAGAACCTTCACCATTAACGCCACCGGATACACATCCTCCTCCAGACATACCTGGTAGCATTTGCAGTTCTTGAACCCGTAGCAGGCATAGTTCTCCGGGTTTCCGAATATTACCACCGTGTCATACCCCAGTGCCTTCGCCGCCTCCAGGGAGTGATTCAGCAGTTTTCTTCCGTACCCCTTTCGCTGATAATCCGGATGAATCGTGAAGGGTCCAAAAGACAAAATCTCTTTTTCGGTACCGTCATCGGCCACCAGTTTCGCCTTCACATACAGGATGTGACCGATAATCTTTCCATCCTCTTCCATAACGAAATCAAGCTCCGGAATGCAATCTGCGCTCTTACGAACCTGATGAGCGAAATAATGCTCGTTGCAGCCCGGTACAGAAAGATTCCAGAATGCCTTCTTAATCATCTCTTCTACGACTCTGTAGTCTTCTTGTTTTTCATTTCTGATATTCATAATCCTTTTCCACCCCATTCCGTTTGCAGTGCGTTGCTTAATATAAAAAGCACCTGCCACCATCATAAAACAGCAGCAGGTGCCTTGTCTATAGTCTTCACTTCCTATAACAGGACATTTTTAATTAGTATACCGGCATCTGGACACCGCAAGTAGGACAATACTCACCGCCGGCCAATGCGCTATGTGCATGTCTGTCAACTTCCGCATTACATACCGAGCATAACTTAAAGTGTTCGTCCCGCTTGTAATTCGTAACTCGCTCACCACTCACTACCTTATCGGTAGTCCAGCCTCCCAGGGTATGGGCTGCCAATGCCAGAGTATCGGAATAAGAATCTCCGCATCCGCTGCAGGTATATACATCCGATCCCGCAACCTGACAGGTAGAATCGGTATGTCCGGTTTTGGTGTAGGAGTGTCCGGTAGCAGCCGCGCCGGTTCCCGTATAGGAGTCACCGCAATCCTTGCAGGTGTAGGTTTCGGTACCATCCTGCGTACAGGTTGCCGGGGTGCTTGCGGTTACAGCATAATTGTGCTTCTTTTTGCTGATGGATTCCGTATAGGAATCGCCGCAAAGCTCACAAGTGTACGTCTTCTCACCGGCTACGGTGCAAGTAGCTTCCTTGGTAACCGCTTCCTCGTACTTATGCTTGCTTTTTGCAATTGCTTCGGTATAAGTATCCTTACATACCTTGCAAGTAAAGGTATTTACGCCCTCCTCGGTACAGGCAGCAGCCTTCGTCTCTTCCTTGGCGTAATCATGCTCATGTACTTCTACGGTAAAAGAGTAGGTCTCTTCCAACTGTACACCGGTCGGTTCCGTATATACAATCGTAACGGTAATGGTCGCAGTACCACTGCCGACAGCCTTCACATTGCCGTTTTTGTCTACGGTAGCAACCTTCTTATTGTCCGAAGTGTAAGTGATTACCGGTGCGTTTCCGGTTTCGGAACCATCCGCATCTACACCATCATGATATTTTACGGCAATCTTGGTCTCTTCCCCCTTGGCAAGCTTCGCCTCGCCAATGGATACCGATGCACGTACGGAATCATCCTCCGTAATGACAACCTCAACATCCTTGGTCTCGCTCTTGCCGTCGGCGGTTGTGGCCGTGATATGAAGCACCGTCTTACCCGGCATTAATCCGGTAATGTTGCCCGCTTCATCAACCTTTGCAATCGTCTCGTCCTCGATACGATAGGTAAGCGTAACCTCGTCTGCAGACAGCTTAACACCGTCAACCGTTACCGTTACATCAACGATTCCGCTTTTGGCTTCCATGAGGCTGCAATCCTCGACCGTAATCTCAAGAATGCTTTCCTCCGGCTCTTGTTCTTCCGGTTCTTGGTTTTCCGTCGTCGCGGGTACAGCCGGATTGGCATTGTTCCCACCATTCTTGGAACCGGACTTTTTCTTTCCGTTCACAATGACGAGCACCAGCACCAGAATCAGCGCGACAACCGCAACGATTACACCGATGATCACCGTTTTGTTAACGGGCATTTTCTTCTTTTCTTGTTCCATAATTCCCTCCACTGCATATAGCATAAAAAATAAGCAACTATATTGTACGCATTTGCAGAGGGTTCCACATCAGCAATATTGTCTATTTATGCGCTCAAGTTTTTCAAAATGAGCGTCTTTATGACACTATTCTCTGACAATTCGGAACAGCATATAATCCAGGGTGTTATCATCCACGACTTCGATTTCGGTCCAATCCATCGCGTCGGTTTCAAAGTTATACTCGCCCGTGTTGTAGAATCGTCCGTCTTCTTCTTTCCACTTCATTGCCTCTTCCGGATCCTCCGAGCACATAACCATCATTCCGTCAACAATCTTGGCATCGCCGGATGCAACCATTTCATCAATTTCTTCCTGTGCTACGGTTTCCGGAATCTTCATCATGGTCTCAACCAGATTGTCTTCCGTGAACTTAATCTTCTGCTCAAAGCACAGAAGTCGTTCCGCTACCCGCTCTGCAGGACAGCCGCTTTCCAAAAGAAAAGCCCGATACTCGTCCGGATTGTACAATACCGCCTTACCTGCTTCGTCATTTCCCCTTACATACGATACCCGCCATGTTCCAATAATATTCATCTTAACCCCTCCGTCTTAAAGTCGCTGTTATCGTTTTACAAAAATGAATGCCCTCGTCTACTTATTTTCCAGGACACTCTTAATTTCTTCCGCCATCGCCAGATAATACTGGTATTCCTGAATCTGCTTCCAGTTGGTGATTCGATCCACCTTGAAACCGTATGCATAATCCGGCAGATCGTACTCCGTACGCAGAATCAGATCCTTTAAGGTGTTGTTGTTATAAAAAGCACGCTGATTCTCGATTTCAAAGTCACGGCCCTTGTATCCCGTCAGCATGGCGCGTACCGTATCCTTGTATTCCGTCACGCGTCTTTCTCCCATATTGCGAATCTGAATTGCCCCGTTGTTCAAAGGTACCGTCATGGTTTTGATAAAGGGATGTCCCTTTAAATGAATCGTAACGCTAAACTGTGCCATATAGATCATATGCTTCGGATTGAAGCTCACCTGATTGCCGTTTACCGTCTGCTTTTCCTCTCTGGACGTTACCTTCACATTCACATCAACGCCTGCAACCTCCTTAAACATAATCACATCCGGATGCTTTTCCTTAATCTGATCAATGGAGGTCACCACCTTGGCATCTCCGAAAAAGCTATCCGAGGTATCCGGTAAAGCAACAAAATTGCCATAGATTTCATCGATCAAAATGCATCCGAACTCACCGTATGCGCGGGTAACGTTAAAATTCTTGTCCAAAAGCTCTGCGTAGGCCTTTCTTACTCCCATCTGATTCTGAATCTCAGCAACGGTGGAATCGCTTCGGTCCTGGAACCATACCGACAGCTTGCTTGCGCAGTCCTTACACATGTTTCCGTCCTTTAATTTTTTGTTCCCCAGCAAGCCGATTTTGGCCCCGCAAATAGAACAATCCTTCTTGTCAAATAAACCCATAATTTTTTCCTCCTGTCTGTGTTATGTGTTATGTGTTTTCCCTTTTACCTAAGTGTTCCTGTTTTCGTTTCGACTCCCGCTCCTATACCTCCGGAACCACGATGCCGGTTTTCGTTGCCATAATTGCAAGCTCCGTACGGCTGTTAAATGCAGTCTTCTGCAGGATATTATTGAGATGCACCCGCTCCGTTCCATAGCTGATATTCAGGATCTCACTGATTTCCTTGTCTGAGTAACCGGCCGCTACGCATCTTAGTACATCCAATTCCCGTTCCGTAAAGTCAATACTCTTCGCCTCTCCCAGGCAAACCACCGGCGCCCGGTCCGGAAATACGCTCTCTCCCGCCATGGTGCGGTCCATAACGGATAAGAGCGGTGCGTCCTGCACCTCCTTGTACCAGAAAGAATCCACGCCCGCTTCTCGGGCCTTGCTGATAAAAGAGCCATCCGGCATAGAGGTAACAATCAATATCTTGATGTGGGGATAGGATTTTTTGATTCGTCCGGCGGCCTCGATGCCGTTGATTCCTCCGCTCATGACCACATCCATCAGAATCAGATCGATGGACATTTTGGCACAGTAGATATCCGCAACCGATGCGGAATCCACGCTGGCCACCACCTCATAGTTCTCGGAGTGCTGTATGATATTCTCAAATAATTGGCGAGGCATCGCCTGATCATCCACGATTAAAACTCTGTTTGGCATGTTCTTGTTTCCTACTGTGTTTATTTTCGAAGCTGCAAGGTTAGCAGGAATCGGGGTGCGAAATCCGTGCGCATCACGCCGCCGTGCTTTTCCACCAACGACCGAAGCATTGCCAACCCTCCGTGTTCCTCAATTTCCTTTTCCGGAGCATTTCCGTTATTCGTATACCGGGCCGTAATCATCTGATCCGTTTCCTCAATCACAACCGTCAGCTCGTCTCCCCTTGCATGACGAATCGTATTCGTAAGACATTCATGAATTCCCGTCACCAGAATATGTCGTAAGGGCTCGGTCTCCGGTAAGGCCCCCGATACGTTCAAACGAATATCCAGTTTATCCGCAGCGTCCAGAATCACCGCATATTCGTCACTGGGAACATACGCAATTTCCTGTTTGAGGTACTGAAGATTCCTGTGAAGAATTGTTTCAATCGCATCCCGTTCCTCGATGCTGCCACCGGATAAAATATACCGCTTTGAAGCCAGAAGATTGGTCCCGATCTCATCATGAATCTTAACCTTTGCTTCCAGAATTTCTCTTGCGGTAATCGACTCGATGACCTGTTTTCCGTACGAAACCAGTTCTTCATTCAGCCTGGAGACTTCCTGCTGCTTCTCTTCAAGGGTTTTGGTACTCTGATACTGCTCCGTAATGTCAACAACGGATAACATTCTCCATTTGGTACTCTTCTCATTTAACGGTCGGTCCAAAACCTTGAAAACCTCTCCGTTCTTCAGTTGAATCAGAGTCCCCTTATCGGTTTCTATTCCCTTTATGGTCAATGCCTTTCGGAAAGTCACCGCGTTCAACAGCGCCTTGCCTGTATACGCTCTGCATATGGTCTCAATTTTATGATTTTTTAGGAGAATCTGTCCATTCTTTTCATAGCAGCAGATTCCAATCGGCAAATTGTCCATTGCCTCCTTCACCGACATAGCGGTAATATGTTGTGCGTGCCAGTTTCGATTAATTCGAAACAGATTAAGCACAAGAATACTGAATACAACCAATGCGACCAGCAAAACGCTCCACGGCAATTGAAGGAACCCGTCCTCAAGGCTTCTTAAGTCTCCTCTGACATACGTTTCCGAGAAGAAATCAAAGATACACTCCATTCCGAAGTAAAGAAGAATACTGACCGGCGTAATGCACACGATGCCCTTCCAATGCCGATTCAGGACCTCAGAACAGATGATGATAGCGGACCCCATAAACAAAAGAACAAAATACAACCCCATTGCACTCTGGACCAGAGAGGGGAGATTCCTAAATGCTGTCATCCTTCCGCACCGCCTCTCTCAAAGGACAGGCTCAGGATACTGTCCCCGTCATTTTGCAAAGTCGAAATCCTGCCGTGCAGTCTTGCAACCTCACTGTTCTCCCACCGCTCGATAAAAGAACAGTCGACAATATCCACAAGGATTCTTACGACCATCCAATTGTCTTTGCCGGAGATACTAACAGACATATTGGACGTTTGGTCCAATAGATGCTCCGCAACCGTTTCAAAAAAATCATAGGCAAGGATTGCCGCATCCACCGAAAGCTTCCCCTCCGCAAGGCAATTTAAGCTGATATTCATTTGATTCAGTTCCAAATAATGAATCGACTCCGCGATTGCCGTATGAATCTCGGATACGGAGATTTCCGATTCACTTTCGCGAAGCAATTCCAGATTGCTTCTTCGCTTAATATAAACATTGTAAACCGTAATCTTTTTCAGGCGTTCCAGGAATTCGGTGTCCTCATCGGCCAGTAAGTTTTCGACTTTCTCCAGCTGTGCTCCGGTAATCTCGGCGATGCGGTCATAAACCCGATTTCGTGCATCGATGGCCGCCTTTTCTTCCTGCAGGGCATTCTGCGTTGTGAGATAATGATTTCTTGCCTCGATTTGTTCGATTGCATTCAAAATCTGCCGATTCAGGTCATTGATTACCGACAGATCAATGGCCCAGGCAACGCTACCGCCGGAGATATCCGCCTCTCGAATTACCGAATCTCTGGAGGGCTCCAAAACCGCCTCTGCTCCCTGAGTCAGATATACCTCTTCTCCGCTCATATCCCGAATGACTACGGGCAGATTGGTCTCCTGAAAGATCCAGGTATACTTCGTATTGACAAGAATCAATCCCACCAGCATACTGGCTTCCAAAATCATCACGAAAGAAAACGCAAACTGTTCTCCTGTATCCCAGAACTTCACACCACTAATTGCCGGATAGAATGCGGTCGGTAAAGAAAGCGCCAGCAGAATCAGTGAAACCAGTAAACACAGAAGCACCAGCATCTTGATGATTTTTCGTTTCGAGATTGTCTGGCATTTATAGAACATAATCACAAGTGCCGCTACCAGAAGCAAGCCGGCGTACACCCAATAGGGAATCACCACAATTCCCATATTGGAGCCGGTGATACCGTCGCTACCGGAATCAATACGCATGAACAACTGATGAAAATCATTCGTCATGATAAGCGCAATCAAGGCTACCGCAGGAACCGCCGCAATAAATGCCGTCGGATGCAGCTTTTCCTCCTGCTGTCGATTCATATATAACGTCAGGAAGAATAACAGAAGCGGAATCAACATCATCGGGATATAGTAGGCATACCAAAAAAGCCTGCTATGCCCATAGGTAAGCCGATACCTCCCGATCTGCAAAAGAAAATACAGTTCCAGAAATGCAACAATTCCCCAGGTGATACTTCTTACTCGTTTGTCAATAATCTGCCCGGTAACAAGCATTCCCCAGATTAGGACCACAACGCCGTAATACAACTGGCTGAAGCAGTCTGTGAGATCGACCTCCCGAAGTGCAATATGCAGAACACCTCCGGCCAAAAAAATAAATAGAAAGCATAACATTCTTCTGTATTTTGCCATCGGTATTCCTCCCTTCCGTCATTCTCGTTTCTGACATATCTATTGTACACAAATGTAGCAAATTCTACATCAGCAATTTTGTCTATTCGCCTTGATCACCGCCCAAGCCTTCCTTCTTTTCTAACGCCAACCCAATCAATCTGTCTGCCTGGTCTGACATAAAAAGAGGTATATTCAGCACATCATCGTCCAGTTTTAAATTATCCAGTGAAAAGCGCACTCGTAGTTTAACCTGCTCCGGGAACAATTCCTTGAACTTTTTCAGACTCTTACTGGCAGTATTGGCTTCCGCTTTGACCTCCACGGGAAAAATATCATTTTCTCTTTGAATAAGAAAATCCACTTCATAGGGTGGATTGGTCTGTGTCCAATACCGAGGTACCACTTCAAGCTGAGTGATTAGGGTTTGCAACACGAAATTTTCCGTCAGAGCACCCTTGAACTCCGTAAACAGGCGGTTCCCCTCGCCAAAAGCCGTAGGTGCAAGTTGCGCCAATCGGCGAAGCAGGCCCACATCTACCAGATATATCTTGAATGCAGACAAGTCATCGTATGCAGAAACTGGAAGTCCGGGAGCGGCGCTTCGATAAATTTTATGCACCAGCCTGGCATCCACAAGCCACTGCAAGGCATCCTCGTATTCTCGAGCACGTGCGCCCTCCTTCACGACCTTATAGATAAACTTTTTATTTTCTCTCGCCAGCTGTGACGGCAAAGATTTCCATATCATAGAAATCTTTGGAAATTCGCTAAGGTTGGGGTGCTTTGCAAAGTCGCGTTCATACGCACCTATAATGTTGGATAGTGCCTCCTGCATAGCAGCAACATCCCGTGCTTCCGTCCACATCTTGACCGGCTCCGGCATTCCACCGGTTACATAGTACATTTTCAGTTTTTCATAGAGGGGATTAAAAAAAGCATCCGGAATCGGTTCAATCGCATCCACTTGCTCCAAATACTTCGCAAGGTTCTCATCACCATTTGCCCAAAGGAACTCCGTAAAAGTCATGGGATCAATCTGCATAAAATTAACCTTGCCTACAGGGAAAGAGGACGGTTTTGCGAGGGCAATCCCCAACAAAGAACCCGCGCAGGCAATGTGATACTGCGGTGCGTTCTCGCAGAAATATTTCATAGAGTTGATTACCTTGGGACACTCTTGCACTTCATCAAAGATAATCAGAGTTTTTGCAGGCTCTATTTTTTGCCCACTGGCCAGCATTAAGTTTTGCAGAATGCGTTCAACATCTTTGCTGGTCTCAAAAAACTGTTTATATTCTTCATTCTCATCAAAGTTGAAATAGGCTGTATTTTCATAATAGCGTTTGCCGAATTCCTTTAGTATCCACGTCTTACCGACCTGTCTCACCCCTTTCAAAATGAGCGGTTTTCGATAGGTGGAATTCTTCCACTCCAGCAGCTTATTTAAAATAAAACGTTCCATTTTTCACCCTCCATCACACTTTTATTAACATTTTGGGGTATAGATATCACATTTTTATTGTATTCGGCGCAGGCATATAATGCAAGCAAAAGAAAAAAACTCTCTTTACCGCCATTCGATAAAGAGAGTTTTGCATTCTACCCATTCATCAATCTTAGTAATGTAATACCTGTCCTACCCAGATACGGTTCGGATTCTTCACCTGCGGATTCTTCTTCAGGAGTTCCGTGATAGAGATTCCAAGTCTTCTTGCAATACGGTATAAAGAATCACCGCGTCGAATCACATACACTTCCGTATTCGCCTGCTTTTCCTCACCCGCTACGCCATACACACTCTTCAGGAACAGTGGTCCATACCAGGGAATATTCTCGTTGATGACTAATTTCTCGCCACCCTTTAATACAAAGTGAAGCTCCTCACCCTTGTAGGTGCATCGGAAATCAAGAGTTACTCCGGGGCAGTTCTTAAGGGTCTTCAGGACACTAAGTGGAAGGGAATCACCGGTCGTTAAGTATACGGTTGCATCCTCAACCTTCTCGCCCTTTGCAAGTTCCTCTGCCACAGCTTCTAACTGAGCATTTGTCTCTGCGATTGTCTTGTTATAGGTGTTGTCAGTAGAAGGAACAATAGGTGCAGGCGGTGCTACAAAGGATACCTTGTACATCTTTCCGGCTGCAACCTCTGTTAATGTACCGGGTGCGGTTAAGCCTGCAATCATTTCATAATTCCATTCCCACGCTGCTGATACAGGGAATATCCATGTAGCTTCTGACGGATCCTCAGTTTCCGTAACGATTAGGTTCGTACATCCATAAAACATATAACAACAACAGTAATCTGTTAAAGTTGTTACCGAAAGGCTGGGAACGCTGCGTAAGCCGGTACAATTATAAAACATAGCACTATAACAGTCCTCCGCCAAGACGGTTGCTAGCAATGCAGGGGCAGTGCTTAAACTCGTACAACCATTAAACATACCCTCGTAGCAGGATTCAGCTAAAGTTAGTGCTGGCAATGCAGGGGCAGTGCTTAAACTCGTACAGCCACTATACATATACAAACAACTTCCTTCATCCACGGTTGTTGCTGACATTGTTGCTGCACTAATTAAGCTCGTGCATCCATCAAACATATAATCATAACAATAATCTGTTAAGCTTGTTGCTGGCAATGCAGGGGCACTTGTTAAGCTTGTACAGAATTCAAACATTTGTTCATAACACCCCGAGGACAAAATAGTTGACGGTAAGTTTGGTGCACTTGTTAAACTCGTACAGCCACTAAACATGAAGGAATAACATTCTGAAACTAATAATGCAACATCTCCGCCAACACCATTTGTCAAAGATGTGACATCTCCCGATGCTGCAATCTTACCGGTCATTGAAAAGTGGCCCATACGAGTCTTAACATTGATTCCTTTAAATGACACTTTATCGCCCACGTTTGTAAGCGTTATGGTAGTATTTGCAGCATAAGCGTTCCAGGCACCCCCATTCATACTATACTCTACAGAAGAACCCGCATCCCACTTAAATGTTACAGATGAGTTAGCCTCCTCTGCAGTAAACGTAAGCGGTGTAGGTGCAGGTGCTGCATTTGCTACAAGCTTGTTAAATGGCAATACCGTAAGTACCATTGCCAATGCAAGCATTACGCTAAACAGTTTTCTTTTAATCCCTTTCTTATTTTCTTTCATGACAATCCTCCTTAAATGAATTCTTTTATCGATTGATACTTATTTTTCTCACAAATATCCAATCTCTCTTGCCCGGTTAATCGCCTGTTGCCGATTCTTTACGCGTAGCTTTGCAAAGATATTGGTGATATGGAACTTCACTGTTTTTTCTTTTTTATCCATCTGGATTGCGATATCCTCATTGGGAAGTCCTGCAGCCATCAATAGTACGATCTGACGCTCCGTCTTCGTTAGGTCTGCATATTCTTCCTGCTTTGTCTTTAAGTAATTCGGATATCTGTTTGCGACTTCGATGGCATAGCCTCGGATTTTCTTAAGCCACTCCTCGTCAATTAACGCATCTTTCTCCGCGGATTTTTCTTTGCATTTTTCCTTATAGAGTTTGATTAAGTCCACCACAATCTGGCCTTCGTCCGCAAAGACTCTTGTATAACCATACCGGGCACCGATTGCCAGGGCTTCTTCAAACTCCTGTACTGCATTTGCTTCATCCCCTGCTTTGAGACAGGACATCGCAGATAAGAGCATACACTCGCACATGTCGTGGGGACGATAACTTTGCCTTAGGTAATTCATCATCTTTTGGGCTAAAATGGTTGTCAGCATATATTTCCCGGTCTGCAGGTAACAGCGCATTTTGACCAAATAGCAATACATATCCATTAAGAACACTTCACCGTTTTCATTCGGTGCAGAATGTTCCAGCCAGTTCTCGACATAATCATAATCCGCTTCATAGCAATGATAGAGACTGATGACTGCATCAAGGCTTGCTTTTAATTCATCGTAATGATGTTTCGTAACCTTGCTCCGAATCTTATCGAAGATCTCACTGTCAATACGCGTCTGTCCTTTGATTACGAGAATACGCATCTGCAGAACATATGCAGCAAACAGACATCGCATATCTTTTTCGTCATCCAGGATTGGAATAATGGATGCTATTTTTAATAAAGCGTCGAACATCTCTCCGGTCTCGTACTTCCATTCCGCCAGAGCAACTTCGTATACCCCCTTGCCACTGTTTCCATAGAACATGTCGATATCCTGACAGATGATTTCTTTTTTCTCTTCCATTCCCGGACACAGCCAGGTCATGTCGCGAAATCCGTTAATGACACTTGGTCTGCATGCCGTAAGCGCCAGTCGATTGCTCGGACTTTCCATGAACTTTGCAAGATAGTTTATCCTTTGTACAAACTGACGGTCATCGGTCTGTGGCAATACTATTTCCAACATCATTCTGGCAACATCTAACGGACTGCACACATATCCCGTCAGATTCTCCGGAGTTTTCCCCAGAGGCTCCATCAGCTTCTCTGTCTCCTCCAGACGTCCTGCCATTGCTTCAATCAGTACTCTGACCGTGAGTAACCCGGGATTTCTCTGATATACATCATCCGCAAGCTCCCGAAAATATTGTCTGCATTCCCAGGTGGTACGCATATCCATCGCATACCCCAGGAACAGATCCACCAGTTTTTTCTCAAGAACGCCCTCTTCCCGGGCCACCTCGAGTTCCTTAAGGACCTCTTCCGTGCTTATGGGACATCTTTCAATTTCCTGTTCCATTTTGAATATCCTTAATCTTGCTTATCTACGCAATTCTCTTGTCTTCCAAAGCCCACTCGTTCCACAATCCATTTTACAAGTTTTGTCCGAAATGTAAACTGGACCAAAGTCTAGGTTTTTGCATTTTTTCATGTTTCTTCAAAAACCATTTCCTCATCTTCGAAAATGTCCTCATACAAGCCCATTTCCGATTCATCCGGCCTATAGGGAATCGAGAAATAAAAAAGAATTTCCTCTTTGTCAAAGAGTCCCGCGGCTGCTTTTTTCAAAAGCAAATATTTATAGGACGAGCTTTCCACCACAAAAAGTCCTTCGTCGGAAAGTCGTGCATACAGCACGTTGTCGTGATAGGTATATCCGTCCTCACTCCATACGTCCTCTTCAAGATTCTTTTCACTGTTCGCCGTCAAAAGTGCGTCCTTTGATGCATACACAACACGCCGCTTGGCATCAATCAGATTGCCTCCGAAATCATAGCTGTAAAGAAGGGTCTCATCGGCCACGAAACTTCCCATAAAATAGTCCCTTCCCACCGGCAGGAAGAAGGTTTCGTCCGCCTCATAGGAATCAAAATCACTGACCAAATGAGGCTGAATAAAAAGATCAACTGCGGTAAAAGGAACGTCGGCAATAACTGCCTGCTCTCCGCTTTCACTCTTATCAGGTACGGATATCTCATTGCCGGGAGTATCCGGCTCCACGGCCTGACCGCCACCCGTCTGCCCCTGATGAGGTTTCTTGTTTGCACCGCATCCGGTCAACAGAAGTGATGCGATTGCCAGCAGAAAAACTGTTCTTTTAATACTCATGATGCATTCTCCTTCCGTTATTTACGCTCTGTTCCGCGATTCCCCATGGTAATATTCTGGTCTTCGGTGTCCCAATCCGGGTCATCCAGGAAATAGGACGCCACATAATCCGGGAAAATATCGCGGAAGAAATCCGGCATATAATCCACCACCATCGAGTACGCTTGATCCGTCATCGTGGAAAAGAGGGTTCCGTCTTGGATCAACTCAATAAAACTATTCATTGCGTACTGCAAAAATTCCGAACTGGTCACAATCTGATAGATTCTTGCATACCGCACAATATCATCGCCGTATTTCGAATCGAATTCACCTATTTTTTCAGTCAGAACAGCCTGGATATTTGCCTTGTACACCGCCGTAAATTTCGTCCATTTTTCACCGTCGCTGCAACGGTAAGAATTCAGCCAAGCATCAAAGAAGGAGGTGAAAATCAAATCGTTCATAAAGTTTGTCCAGCTACCCTCGTTTTCAGACACCGTTTTCTTGGCTTTACTGTTCGTTGCGCAGACATACAGACATGCTTCAAAATAACCCACTGTTGTATTTGCGTCGGATAATTGGTCCTTCACGTTCTTAAGTCGGGTTACCGTGTCGTACAAAGAGTCTCTCCAGGAATGGTCTCCCGTAATACTGTCGTGGAACGTTACTGCGACAAGAATCGGGGCAGACACTGTATCACCGGCAATTCCCTTGATTTCAGCGGCCACCGGTCCGTATTGAATTCCCCATGCGAGAAGCCTCTGTGCCCCCACATTCTGAATTTTCTCCAGCTTTTCCGCCAGTTCGAAGTTCTTGTTGAGCAATGCTTCTTTTTTCTGCCGTAACAGATTGATATACGGTTTGGTACTTTCAAGAAGTCCCGGAAGATTGATATCGTCCTTATACTTTTCCAGAAAATACATAGGTACGGAACACATTCCGCACATGCTGCCAATCAGAGTAAAGTACGTATCGGAGTCAATTTCCTCACAAACATACAGCTCGGTGAGCCACTTCATCGTTTCCTTTTGGGAAGGATTGATGGAATTCTCAATCTCCTTAGGTTCGGTAGGAAGCTCGTTTCCTCTTCTTACCCACTCCTCGGGCGGAAGCTCGTCATCCGGAATGACCCATTCCGTATACAATCCCTCTTCATCCTCAATCTCTACAGGAGGCTGCATACCGGGATATTTGTCCTTATATTTCAGTTCCAAAAAACAATACTCAAACGACCCGTAAATCTCTTCGATCGTTTCTGCCGTTTTGGAGCCTTCCATGTAATAAAGCGTGATTCCCACAATTTTGTATTTGTCTGCATAGGTGTCATCATAGAAGCCTTCATCCGGATCCACCAGGGTATCCAGGTCATAGTTTCCCTTGATTACGTCGTACCAACCGAAAGCATCCCGGAACATCGAACTGATATTGGGCGGCAGAAGAACCTCCGTCAAATAAAAACACCCCATAAATGCCATTCTGCCAATGGAAGTAAGCTTGGGGAAATAGGGCAGATTCGTCATGTAAAGATTGTCTTTGAAGGCATAATTCCCAATCTTTTCTACATTGATGCCTCCCGATATTTCTTTTAGCATGGGACACTGACATTTATAGATATATTTGATATTGTCCGTAATTGTCAGTTTCTCCAGATAGCCGTTTGTCAGCTCGATTCCGACCACCTTATATCTTTTCCCGTTGTAATAGACTGTTTCGGGTGTGGTCAGCTCATAGTGCGGAAAAGTACAGTTGACAATTGCCGCATCCTCTCCGTCCTGTTCCCGCGTAATTTCGGTAACGTACCAACGCATGGTATCATTGGGATACCGTCTTCGGTCATTCCGAATGTGATAATAATAGGATTTGGTTCTGGACGCAGCCCTGCTATACGACAGGGAGTGTCGATTCGCGTATCGTTCCATATAGACATCCTTAATATACGGATTCGACATGACATAACTCATCTCATAGCCGTGTCCTCCGCCACGCAGACCTGCCGTATAACCGCTTCGCAGGTCATTTCGCTGTTCGGGCTTCAAATCATAAAACGTAATATAACCGTCATGATCGATGTCGGTAGCGCCAAACGCGTGCGCACTTACGGATGGCATAAGCGCAATCGCAACCAAAGTTCCAACCAGTAAACAAAATCGTTTCAAACCATTCATAGTCCTGTGTCCTTTCCCGCTGAATCTTTTCGATTAATTCAACGAATACTCGTAGGCTTCCACCGTCAGCGTTGTAAATCCTTCACGCTCCAGGTATTCCGCAGGAATACGAAGCGTATCATACAGAAAATCATGTGCAGGAATCGTAACATCCAGTCTGCTTCCTACGTCTGCCAGTATGCCCGTTTCACAGGTAAGCACCAATCGATCCAGAGTCAATACCTCTACGGCACTCGGGGTATCGTTATAGAAATACAGTGTAACGTATAAATCTCCGTAACTGTCCATATATGCCTGTATTACCTTGGTGGTGAACACATCACCGAAGTAGAACGGATTTCCCAAATCGAAGGGAACCCAGAGGCGTCTGAAGAAATTGCCACTTATATATGCATCATAGGCATCGTCTGTCAAAACTTTTGCATAAAAACCCTCTTCGATAGCATTCCATACGTCTTCGTTCTGAACAATTTTCCAAGACTCCGTCTCCTCCTCATAGAGAATGGGGGCTGCCACCATGAAGTTATCCACCGCTGTATCGGGGTAATCTCCCGGTACCGTATAATTCACATTCACGGCATACGCCAAATTATCATAACCACAGTCGATTACTCGGATTGCATATCGGTCAAATTCATCATAGCCCCGGTAAGAAGTATTGTAATACTGTGCAATTATTTCCTCCGGTGTTGCGGATGTAAATACACTCGTAGCATAGGACTCCGGTGTATATGTATAAGGGCGCATCATATGGTCAAAAAGATCATGAAGTTCGCTTTCGGAAGCCAGTTTGTACGCCGGTTCCTCTTCCCTTTCCTTCCAGGTATCGTCCCCGGCAGTATAGAATTCCGGGTCCAGCAAATCCGCGTATTCCATCGGATTTTCCTCAAAATACGGCATGGAAAAATAGTACAGTGCATCATCCCAATAGCCGTTGGTCGCCGTCATCAGCAGATTTTCCTTGTCCGTACACATCGTCAGCGCAAACAAGGATGCTTCGTCCATTCGATAATACAGCACATTCCCGTGATATGTGTACCCGTCCTCATTGTAGGAATCTTCCACAAGGCTCATTCCGCTGTTCTCTTTCAACAGTTCGTCTTTCGATTCATACACAATTCTCCCCAGCACGGACACCACTTCTCCGGTCTGGTCAAAGACATACAGCATGGTCTTTTTGCCATCGAAACAACCGTAGAAATAGTCCTTTCCTGCCGGTACAAAATAGGTTGCATCACCCTCATACACAGGAATATCTTCTTCCACATACTTCTGGATAAAGATGTTGTAGGTTTCGTACGGAATATCGGTATCCGTATACAACTCTTCCGAATCGGAGTCTCCGGACTTGTAGCTGCCGTTTTCCGCCTCTTTGATGATATCGTCTGCGGAAGCAATCTTCGGATTCTCTTTTCCGTAGGTGCCACTTCCCGCTTTAGCTCCCTTCTTTTTACAACCGGTCATTGCCAGTATCATGCAGATTATGCATAGAAGCATGAGCATGAAGGAGCTTCTTTTGTTTTTTCTCAAATTACTTTCCATCCGGCTTCGCCCTCCATACTTCTCCAACCTTATCTATCAGGTACTGTATATAATCATCGAATATCGGTTTGGAACCATCTTCATAAAAAGATGCCACAAAATCCGACAAAATCTCTCCAAACTTATTGTTCTTTACAGTAGTATCATATACCACATCTATATATGTGTTCAAAAGCGTCCCGTTATGGTACATTTCATCAAACCCCTTTTTGATTTCTTCCCACATCGGTCCGTCAATACACACCCTTGCGATGTACGCAATATTCGTTATGGTCTCGCCATATGCACCGTAACTGCTGTAATTTTCATCTATCAGTCTTTTCAGAACCAGTTTGGTGTTAAGCTTCAGTAGCATACAGAATGCATCCCACCTTACGTCCTCCGCAAAATTCATAGATGCTTCATAAAAAGAATCATATGCAGTACCTACTACCAAATCGGTGGTCAGTTCAACAAAATGACGCCCCATCGTGACAATTGAAGCAGCATCCGCCGCTTTGGAATTACCGAACAGGGCATAAATTACGGTCTCATAAATCTTAAGCGCTGTGGGCGCGGCTTCACTCGCCCAGGTAAGATAGGTCGCAGTCGTCAACGTCTTGAGGCCTGCCTCACCGTAGGAGTCGCCACTGTCGATGTAGATACTCATACGATTAAGGTGATCCACCACCTCAAATACCTTCATTTTATTCTTTATACCGAGCTTATCATAAATTCCGGTTTCACCCGCTATGCTTATATCGTTTACGATATAGTACAACATGTTGTTAGCATGCTGTGTCAGCGCTTTCGACAATTCCATAGCTTCGTCTATTCTCTTCTTTTCCCTAAGTGTCTGCTCATTAACATACTGCGTCCGATTCCTGCGGTACAAATCCAGAAAGGTCGGGAATTCGGTATCCAACGCGTGTTCATGTGCGAATTCAGGCGGAATGTCATTGGCACCGACGGTCGCGCCTATCAATGTAAGATACATATCCTCATCGATATTATCTGACAGAAACAACTTCGTCAGATATTTAATGGTGGTTTTCTCCGCATAAGTCACCGAATTCATAATAGACTTGGGATCCTCAGGGTCAGCAACCGAACTTTCGCCCCAGTCCATTTTGCTGGGATCTTCCAGAGGCGGCAACCAGTCCGCATAGGGCTCTTCATCGTCGATAATAATTGCCGCTGCTCTGCCGGGATAGTTTTCCTTTGGCGCATATGCAAGGTCGCCCAATGAATTTGCACGCCCTTCTCCCAGGAGATCTTCCAGCGTGTCCCAGGTGGTGGTCTTCTTGGTTGCATAGAGAGTAATACCTTCTATGCGATAGCAGCCTGCCAATTCATCGATATCGTTGTATTCAAAATCCTCGCGATTACAATGTTCGAAATCATAATTGCCCTTTACGCAATCGTACCAACCGAAGGCATTCCAACCAAGATTTTCGATAAGTGGTGGCAGCAAAACATCCTTCAGATTCACACAACCAATAAACGCATAATTTCCGATACTGGTAAGATATGGGAAATAGGGCAGGTTCACCATGTAGATATTATCCTTAAAGGCTCTGTCCCCGATTTTTTCTACATTAAAGCCGCCCTTAAAATCTTTCAGCATCGGTGTTTGACAGGCAATAATCGTCGTAATATTGTCGGTTACGGTCAGTTCCTTGACATAAGCATTGTGAAGATCCAGCGCCACGACTTTATATTTCTTGCCACCCTCATGAATGGTCTCCGGTGTAGTCAGCTTCTGATGAGGATAGGTACAGTCTACACTTGCGACCCAGCCAAGCTCTTTATCCTCCCATGTATCCGTCACATACCACTGTCTTGTATGGCGGGGATAAATCTTCTCATCGGTACGCAAGTTCAGGTAGTACCGCTTCACTCTTGTACTCACAACCCCATAGGAAGTCTTTAACTTGCCCCGAGAATTGGGCAGCCCAATCTCCTTAATATAGGGTTTCTGCTCCATTACGTAATACATTTCATACCCAAGTCCGCCGCCACGGAGATTAGCGCTATAGCCGTCCAGCATATTCCTTCTCTGGCTATCCGTCAACTCGTCATAAGTTACCACATCGTCCGTGTTGCGATCCTGCGGATGATAATCGGCATTTGCATTGATTGATATTCCCGCAAATATCGACACCACAAGCAAAAATGTAGCAACAAACGTCCATCTGCTTCTCATCTGTACTCCTCCTTTATTGCTCAAATGTATCAAGTTCCCTTTATCAATCGTAGGTGTACTTGATAAAGAGACCGCGTGTTTTTTTATTATGGGAGTATAACACACATTAAATATCATTTCCACTATTGCGAATTTCTGTCCGCTTCTCAGCATTCAAACCATTAGAATGATTAAGGACCGTGCATCTCTACACGGTCCTTATATCTATATTTTTGCCACTCAGATTTGTAAAGTTTCAGCATATTTGAACTGAATAATATCTCTCGACGCAGTTGCAATATATGCCTGCTCCTTATGCATAAAGTTTATTATTTCATTCTTACCCATCTTTCCAAGTTTCTCTATGATTACATCCAAAATATCTTTCTCTTCATCTGATAATTTGGAAAAAGTTTGTTTCCCACTCAAAGAAAAATGATATGCATTTGTCTCACCCATATCAACTTCTTCACATGGAACATCCTTTAAGTCAATGATGGAATTATGTCCCACTGGGACAGCTCCCATTGGAAGCGCTTGATATACCAACCCTGTGATTGCTAAGCCTCTTCTTTTATAAGATAATGTATCTGCATACCACATAAGTTTCATTAACTTGACCTTATAAAGACTATTCACCTTGCTTGATGAAGCAAAATATCTAATTACTTCAACAACCTTATCCAATGACAAATCTGTGTTCCCATGAAACATCTGATTCCCCTGGAATTTGGCATAGCTCGCCTCAATTGCCTTCCTGAGATAGGCATCTTGATCTTCCTCATATAAAGAAATCGCTGCCGCTAAATATTTTTGGTAAGACTCTGCTGATAGATTTGTTTTTGCTCCGTTGAGAAGATTCAAAAACCATTCTGGATCCTGATCTATTTTCTTAAGAATAGTATCATGTGCCTTATCCTGCACTTGGTGGCTTTCGTATCTTGTAATCGTTTTACCACCCCAACCTAACAATAAACATAAATCGCTTTGGCTTATACCATACTTCGCTCGAATTTCTCCTATTTGTGCTGATGTTAGTAGCCCTTCCTTTTTTCTGTATGCGTCCTTTAATCTGATGTCGTTGTCCTGCATCTGCTGTTCATCCATATAGAGTTCTTTTGCCAATTCGCAGTACAAATACGATGCCTCATAATCAACTGCACTATTCTTGAACGTTGCTCGCTCCATAACAAGAACAGTTTTCACTTCATGTTCTTCCATACAGCATGCGCAAATTCTCTTTTCACTTTTAATAATCTTCATGCTCATGAAAACGCCTCCGATTGTTTCTTATAAGGGAACATTTTGGGAGAAAAAGCCTTCTCTGCAAAATGAAACGACATTACAAAGGTAGTTGCGTGAGGTATCAATTGATACCTCATACAGTACATCCATTATTCGATTTTGTCAACGGGTTACGCTCTCTTCCGGTACAGTTTTGATAATTCATATTCATTATCAACTTTAATTAATTCACTCATAAAATCTCCTTGTAAAAAATAGAATCCAACGTTACACTATAACCAACGGTTAATACTAACAATATAACCATTGGTTAATATTGTCAACAAGGAGTCGCTATGGAATTTTGCAACAAACGATTAATTCAAATCAGAGAATCGCTTGGAATCAATAAAGCTGAGGCAGCGCGACGTCTCAATATGTCGGCGATGGGATACGGGCGATATGAAAGCGGAGATCGTGAGCCATCTTATCAAACGGTTAGCTTTATTGCTGACACTTTCGGTACTACAGCGGACTATCTATACGGGAAAACAGAAGATGCATCAAGCAAATCAATAACCATCTCCGCTGATGAGAATCCCGACGTCTTTCTTCTTCTGAAGCAATTAAATAACAACGAGTCTCTTGCCAGACGATTATTGTTATATCTCTCTAAGCTAAACGATTAATTTGCACCGCTTTTCATAGCAATAATTATCCACCCGCTTAGCGGGTGGTTTTTCATTTTCGGGCATAGCCCTAATAATACTGGCTCCCCACAAGTGGGATGGTTATTGGCCTGACAGTCACACAAGTTGTTACTTGCTACCCGTAAACGGGTCCCATGGATCTGCAACATGATTTTAACGACGATCATTTTCTATAAGTTCTATATGGTTCCATATATGGTTGACAAATTGAATCAGAAAGAAAGTTATTAGATGCATAAAAAAAGACCCTGTAACTACAGCGTCCTGAATATAAAATACGTTTTCTCATTTTAGTCTATGCTCCTCTGTGTATAAAATAAGGGCAGTCAGTTTCCTAACTGCCCTATGTGGTTTAGGTTAGTGATTAGTCCATACCGTCATAATTTTCAAGATAGTAGTTAGTATAATCGGATGTATAGGCTGTGTCACTTGTGTAAATCTCAACGTAAAGCCAGCCAGGCCCCTCTTGTACCGTTCCTATCACTTGTCCATCTAGTATTTCAGGATAACCATTAAGTGTTATATTAGTAGTTTCATCTACTACCCAAGTGCATGCGAAACGCGTCAGAGTCCAGTCTGCCCAAATTTCATTAGGAGCAGTACCAAAAAGTACAACAAGTTCGTTATAAGCATCAACGAAAGTATCAATTTTTACATTCGAAGATGTTGTAAAATCCTCAAAATCAAAGCGACCGTTAGGCGTGAGTAAGTTTATAGTTTTCTCATCGTCGTCCCAATCGACAAAGGTAACATCAAACTTAGAAGCGTCGAGCTCAGAGGACTTATGTACAATAGAAGTGTCCATTACCTTCAAGTTGTTAACCAAATCAGAGATAGAGTGGATAAACAAATCATTAGAAACTTCAATGTCTGAAGGAGTCTCGGTTACTTCAGGTACGTCGGTTGTCTCAGGAACTTCTGTAACTTCAGGCTGTGTAGGCGCTGAAGTAGATGCAGGTGCCTGTGTGGTTGTTGGTTCTTTTGCTGTGTTTGCTTTACCCCCGCAGCCGGCTAACAGCATTGCCGAAATAGTTACTGTGCAAATACAAGTTAATATTTTTTTCTTCATCGGAAATTTTTCTCCTTTTGTATATTTTTATTTATTTTCTGACGCTGTTTCTTCCTCCTATAACGAAAAAAACTTATGGAAAAGAACAGTATTGTTCATCTCCATAAGTTTATCACGTGTATTATTTAGTTGCTATGATTATTTCATTTTATTATCTATTTTCACGCTACCAACTGTTTGAGTAACCATTTATCAACGCTACCCTTATGCGCATAAAGTCTGTTACCTATGCGCACAGTAAAGCCATTACCAGAATCATGTAATAGCTCTCTTGCTTTTGTTTCACCTATTGATAAATAATCGCAGAACTCATAAATATTGATTACTCCATAGCTGCTTGATTAATAATTATTTTATTATTTCCCAATGGCCACCCTTATCTGGGCCAACTCTTTTAACTTTTTCCTCATCTATCAGTTCTTTTAATAACCTTTGCACGACACGTCTTGTAACTCCCAGTTGTTCCGCAAGCATTTCTTGAGATATCTTATTGTTCTGATTTATCAAAACGATAATTTTACGCTTATTGCTTGCGTTGATTTCAGCACGTTTTTCTGAACCGCTTTCTGAACGTTTTTCTGAACCATTTTCTGAACCGTCCAGATTAATATTGGCGTCAAGCTGCTTTTCATCAAATCCATAATTAAGATTGGGCATAATTGTCCTAAACTGACTTCTGTCTGAATAAAATCTAGGCTTCTTCGATTCATCAAAAGTCACCTGAAATTCATAACCATTAATGATTTTTTCAAAACCAGAGCCCTTTCGCTCCATATATCCCAGTCGATTAAAGATATCAGCCAAAAGCGGATTTCTTCTGGTCGATGGCACAGTAAGCGGATCTCTGTCCTGTATCTGAACCCCATCAGCCATCCCTCCTGGCGAATAAATCTCCATTCTGTCATCATAGATATCTATATGAACCTCACTACCATTCACAAGATAATCTCTATGAACAAGAGCATTAATTAATGCTTCATGATAACTACGTTCTACATACTCTGGAAGTTCTTCCCTTGAGTTAGGTAACTTTCTCCACATCTTTTTTGCATGACGTTTTATAAATGCTTCGCCCTCATCCAAGAGATAAAGCACACTGCCTTCATATTCCGCATCATCAACCGCATCCATGGCGCCACCTGCTTTATTAAGTCCATTCCATCTAGTACAAAATAATCTTGACCATCTCACAGGACTATCATCTGCTATAAGTGCACCTGTATTTGTTAATACACCTGCCTCATTTGCAAGACCAAATGAAACCATATCCTTATCATCAAAGCTGTTTCCGGTCCATTTCTTGTACCTTGCTCTCAATTTTGAATAAGCATAGTCAGACATTTTATAAGGCGATAACTGTGAATCCCAAGATGTGTTCTTGCCTCTTAAGACAAGTTTCTTAAGTTCTACAGCCGTAGCCTTAACACTTTCATTTCCAACTCGCACATATGCCTCCAATACTCCATCAGCAGAGTAATAGTATGGTGTTTCATCACCTCTAAAAATGTCAAGGATAATAAGCACCTTACCATCATCTGTCTTATGAAATCTCAGATTAAACTCTGGAAGTGGATCAATACGAGTCTTTATAATCTCACTTATCTTTTCAGCATCATGATCAGCATCATCAAGACCAATTACTTCACCTTCATTTGAAACGCCAAATATAAGTGAACCACCTAATGTATTTGCAAAAGCACTGACACTTTTACACCAGCTTTTAGGCTTCTTTTCTTCCAAAGCCAGTTTTTTATCATATTCAGTA
>JAZQQG010000039.1:0-113959 GCA_045628945.1 Lachnospiraceae bacterium | reverse complement strand
ATGTTCTAAAAGAATATGACGTAATTTATGATCAAAATTATATATGTCTATAATATTTTGAAATGTGACATTATCATAAAACACATCATGATTTCTTAAAGTAAGTGAATATCCGCTAATTCTGTAATAATTGTTTTTTAACAAGAAATCCTTAGCGGATTCTTTATCTTCTTCCTTAATGTTTAATCCTCGACTGATTAAAATGTCAAGTTGCTGATCAAGTGTCTTGAATACCCGTTCGCCCATAAATATTCCCCATATAAACAGAAAGCCCTCAAGTGTGCATGCGTTTCCGCAGAGGCCTGAGGGAGTTGTTAAGTATAATATAGCAAAAAGAGTGGAGATAGTCAATATATATTATGTCAACCAGTGCGAAATAATTTCGAAAATTTTTGGATTCAAACTCCAACCCCCTTGTACTTTTTCCTCCGAAAGTCCAATGTTTGGGTATCTTATCTGACAAAGCTGCCCTGTAGAAGCAGACCTTTTTTCTCAAAGTAATAGATTAATTCATGTAGTGGACGGGGATGCCCAAGCCCAAGAAGATCATTGTAGAGGGCAATTACTTCGCGGCCACTGTAAGAAAATCTTTCTTTTCCGTAAAAGATTTTTCTGTAGCTTTTCTGGTTATTTAGAAAGCCCTGTTCTTTTCGTAGGTTACTTTTATTATCTGCCAAATGGCGATTCCGCAGTTTCTTTCGGCTGGGAAGTCGCAGGCATTCCATGGCATACAAAAGGAAACGATTATTTACATGCCGGGGGATGAAGTGGCAGAGCCCTTGCAAAACCTTATGCTCTTGTACCGTTTGTGGTGTGATGAATTTCATAAATATATTTTACAGGATTTCAAAAAATGTGTTGACAAAGATAAGCCATCATAATACACTTGCTATGTCAGACATACTACGACAGATAGAGTACGACAGACAAAGTATGATAGACGTAGTAAGTGGAAAGGAGAATACTATGGCAGAGATCAGCAGTGATGTTATTAGAGGATATAACGATACCATCATCCTCTACCTGCTTAAAGATGCACCTTCTTACGGATATGAGATTCAGAAACAGATTCGTGAGATTTCGGAAGAGAAATATATTATTAAAGAAACAACATTATACTCTGCATTTACCAGATTGGAAAAAGCGGGATTTGTGCAAAGCTTTATTGACGATAGTAGCGGTAAGAAAAGAACCTATTACCAGATTACAGAAAGTGGAGCGATGCATTATAAAGCAAAGTGTGAAGAGTGGGATTTAACCAAGGATGTTATAGAACATTTTATTGAAAGAGAGGAATAACTATGGAAACCATAAAACAGTACTTAGAAAGTTTATTTATACATTTTCCCAATTCTGCTGAAGTTATGAAGGCAAAAGCACATTTATTGGAGATGGCAGAGGATAAGTACACCAATCTGAAAAAAGAGGGTGTCAGTGATAATGAGGCGGTTGCAAAGGTCATTACGGAGTTTGGTAATTTGGATGAGTTAAAGGACATCATAGGATTACCAGAGGATGTTATCCATGACGGAGCTTATCGTACGGAAGCAGGAGAGATGACCCTAGAAGAGGTTAGAACGATTGAGAAGGATTACAAGAAAGCAGGCCTTCTTTGTGGAATAGGTGTTTGCTTCTTTATCTGTTGTGTTGTACCTGCGATTATTTCTGATCATACCAGAATGGAAGATTTATTTGGTGCGGCAGGATTATTTGTTTTTATCGCTATCGGTGTAGTATTTATGATAGTCCAGGGAAGCATTTTGAAAGAGTGGAAAGAAAGATTGCAGAGTCCTTATTTCCTAGAACTTGGAACAGTAGAGTACGTGAAGCAACAGAAAAAGTCCTCTTCCGCTTTGTGGATTAGAGCCATTGCTGTTTTTCTATACTGTACTTGCTTTGTTCCTTGTATCATTAGTACCCATAAGATAATGCCAGCTTTTATGTTTGTAATGATTGGTGTGGCAACCATGCTAATGATTAGTGTGAATGTACCAGAAAGCTTATATAAAAGACTGCTTTCTGCAAATCCGGCTGGTACAGTAGGAAGCACTTACAGCAAGGACAGCGGGCGAATTGTTTATCACTCCACAGGAATGGAAATCTTCATGGGCATTTACTGGGGAATTATGACCTGCTTATATATCAGCATTAGCTTTATAACCTTTGCATGGAATATCACCTGGGTGGTATGGCCTGTGGCAGCAGTAGTGCACAAAATCTTAGAAACCACATGTGGGGAGGAAGAATAAAATGGACGAGCAGAGAAAGATTAGAAGAACAAAAGCAACCATAATGATTATTGTGGGGGTTATTACACTATGCTGTATAGCATTTGGCGTTCTTCGTCATTTCACAACTTTCTTTCAAGGAGAAGGTGTGGCTATCCGAAAGGATGAACCTTTAGGGCAGGTAAAATCTGTTGATGTTGCTATGGGTATGGGAGATCTCGAGATAAAGAAGGGAACGGAATCATCCATTTCTATTTCCTGCTCAGATGACAGATACCAGCCGACCTACACATTATCGTCTGATGGTTCCTTACATGTCGTGCAGAATGGAGCGAGAGGCGTATTCTTGTTTGGAGCCCCTTCCTTAAATATTAAGGTTGTCATTACCCTTGCAGACGATCTGGAAGATTTGTCTGTAGAACTGGATATGGGAAAGGCAAACATTGAAGGAATCACCGCAAAGGACGTGGATATTGATTTAGATATGGGTGACTTAGAGGTAAATGACGTAACCTTTACGCATGCATCCTGTGACTTAGATATGGGTAAAGCAAAACTTGATAATATCGCTTTTGAAGATATGTCCGTATCCTGTGATATGGGTGCAGCAAATATAACCGTTGCAGGATATTTGGAGGACTACTCCATTACGGCCAAGGCTGATATGGGCAGTGTTTCCATAGATGGAAAGAGAAGCGGAAATAGTTATAAGACAACGGGTGGTAAGTATGTATTAGAAGTGGACTGCAATATGGGATCGGTTAAGATTGATTAGCCTTTATCTTTTCGATAACCAGTTTTCCTAAGGAGGCAGCTGTAGTAATACAGCGCATATAGGCACCATTGTAGCAGTTAAGTCGTTTGATATAGGAGTAAGGGGGCCAAGTATCCAAAACTTTTATTTTTCCTGTATAAGAAGGAAAACGTTCTTCGATACGATACAAAATAGCATCAGCTATATTTTTCTTATGTTGCCGATAGGCCTCTGGTGTTTTTGCTAACTTTTTCCAGAAAGAAACATCCTTTGTATATTGGACGATGCCTGAACGACCCGCCAAAAATGGTGCATCGTTCAACTCAGGATATGCAGACAATAAACAATCGGGAAATAAAGAACTTGCAGAAGCATTTGTTAGAGTACGAAACAATGAAGAAGTTACACCTATCGTGAAGATTTTGGTGGAATCTTACTTCGGAAAGTGGAAAAAATGAGTTTAAGTTTACCAAAATGTGATTTTTGCAAACATTATATTGATGATCCGGATATAAAAGGTTCTTGCTGTGAAGCATTTCCTAAAGGGATTCCGCTTGAAGCAAAGAATGCTGATGAATCCGAAGAATGCAACAATGGGATAAAGTATGAAGAAGGAAAGTAAGCACTTTGCAATGATGCAGGAAAGAACAGGGGTGATTATGATGGATGAAGCAATTAAATACATTCTTTCAAGGGTGATTGATAATGCGAATGATGCTGTTGCTGAAGCAAAAGAAAATCCCAAAGATGACTTTTACAAAGGAAAGAAGTTGGCATATTATGAAGTCCTGGACACAATCAAAAATGAATTAAAAGCGAGGAATCAGGATTTGAAGGAATTGGGACTTGACATCAATTTGGAAAGAACCTTTTTTAATCAATGATTGACTAGAAAGCACTTTGCAGTGGATGCATGGTGCTTTTTTAGTGCAAGAATTCAAGCTATAAAGGGCAAAGCAAAAAACGGACACACGCATGATCCAACACACGCTCCAGCAAAAACATCTGCAACACTTCCTGCGATTGCAGATTGCGTTTTCCTGCAAAACTACGTATCTGTCCTTTCAACTGCTCTGGAGTTCTCTCTTTCATCCTAGCACCTCCATATACGTCCTAACTTTCGATTCCAAATTAAACTGTCTTGCATATTTAATGATTTTTCTTGGGTTACACTTACCACCAAAGTACTCTTTCAATGCTTGCGTATAAATCTGTGCATCAATGCCTTTTTTATCTCTGATTAAATCACATATGCACCTTTCTAAATCATAGGCTCTTACATCATAGCCCTGAGGAGTCTTTATTGTAATAATTCCCAAATCCCATAATTCTTTTTTGCAATAATGAAACTTAGTATGCTCATAGCTTTTCTTTATCCTCGATACATTGTCACCCTGTGGAACAGTTATATCCAACTTATGAGGGACACGATCAGACATCCCATGTAAAAATAGCGCTGTTCCATGCGAGAAAATAAGCTTCTCTGATCTACTCTGAATAATTCTAAACTCATCAGGTTTATCATCAGCTAATATATAATTTCCATGAGATTCTTTCAAAATAATTCCTTTAGCCAGACTGTCATAAATCAAAGCCCTGTCTATTCCTGCAGTTTGAATATCCTGTGCAGAAACAATTCCACCATTTTGTTCAATAAGTAACTTAAGATGATCAATATAATAATCCATATCTATCACCCGCCTTTCTCAAAACGTTCTTTAATTTTATCATTCAAAAGAACATATGTAAATACTATTCTTTAATTTTATGATATTAAAGAACACTTTGAAAAAGTTTTTATTTATTTGGGAACGACCACCGCCTTCAGCCTGAACGACCCGCCCCAAATGGTGCATCGTTCAACGCAGGATCCGATGCGTTCTCGATTTCCTTTACTTTAGTATCGAGAATGTCCATACACCAAAAATAATAATGAAAGATAAAATAACTATTGAATTACAAATATCGTAGCTATACAATATGATTACCCAAAAATGTGGAACACACAAAAACAGGGAGTGAATAATGGAAATCAAGAGAGATGCCTATTTAGAACAATTAAAGATTCGAAGAGATAACGGAATGATAAAAATTATTACAGGTATAAGAAGATGTGGAAAATCATTTTTGTTATTTGTCTTGTTTAAAAAGTACTTATTAGAAAGTGGTATAGATGCTGATCATATTATAGAAATTGCTTTGGACGATATTGAAAGTGAAGAACTTAGAGATCCAAAGATATGTTATCAATATATAAAAGAAAGAATAAAGGATGACGGGAAGTATTATCTTCTTTTGCATGAGGTTCACTTTATGCCTCGGTTTGAAGAGGTATTGAATAGTATGCTCCGTATAAAAAACATTGATGTATATGTTACCGGAAGTAATTCAAAGTTTTTATCCAGTGATGTGATAACCGAATTCAGGGGCAGAGGTGATGAAATTAGGATCTATCCATTGTCTTTTGCAGAGTTCTATGCTGCTTATGACGGAGATTATGATGATGCATGGAATGAATATTTGATATATGGTGGACTGCCTCAAGTAACACAATTTTCTTTGGAACGACAGAAAGCAGAATATTTAAAAAATATTTTTGCTAATGTTTATATTAAGGATGTGGTGGATCGTAATAAGCTTCAAAATGTTGATGAAATTAATACATTGATCGACGTCCTCGCCTCTGCAATAGGTGCACCAACGAATCCAACAAAAATATCAAACACATTTAAGTCCGAGAGGGGGATTACGTATAGTAATAAAACCATTTCAAATCATATTGACTATTTGGCACAGAGCTTTCTGATTTCTAAAGCAAGCCGATATGATATTAAGGGTAGAAAGTATGTCGGTGCAAATCTGAAATATTTCTTTACGGATATAGGACTTAGAAATGCCAGATTGAACTTTAGACAACAAGAAACCACACATATTATGGAGAATATTGTCTATAATGAACTGCTTATACGAGGATACAATGTCGACGTTGGTATCATAGAGATATTTGGAAAAGATGGAGCGGGAAAAACCACTCGAAAGCAATTAGAGGTTGATTTTGTAGTGAATCAAGGTAGTCAGAGATATTACATTCAGGTGGCTTATGATATGTCATCAGAGGAGAAACAGGCACAGGAATTTAATTCGCTCAGAAATATTCCGGATTCATTCAAGAAGATTGTTATTGTAAATGGAACCAAGAAACCTTGGAGAAACGATGAGGGCTTTGTGATTATGGGCATGAAGTATTTCCTTCTTAATGCGGATAGTCTAGAATTTTAACCTGAACGACTCGCCCCCAAATAGTGCATCGATCCACTGTAAAATATGGCTTCAAAATGAGGTGCTTTTTATGAAAAAGAAAGCAAAAATTCTACTAATTATATTACCGATCATTTTAATTATAGGATTTATTGGCTTTGGATTATGTTACAAAGCAGATAATAATAAATCAGATAATAATGCCGGAAATATTGTTAAAGAAGAAAAGAAAGAAACGATAGCCGATACATCGGTTGAACAGTTATTTTTTGAACAAACATTTGAATTAGGCGAAGTAAATATCAGTCCTGACTTAAAAGACTATATTTCTACCTCTGATTACATGTATAACAAGGCTTTTCTGGACACATCGAATGTAGATGAAAATGTTGTAGGCGATTATACCATCTTTTGTACCGTTGATAAACGGAAGTATTCATACACGATTCATATAGTAGACACAACGGCCCCTACATTTTTATTTAATGAAGTTAATAAGGTCTATGGAACGAATAGCACTTATTCTATTATTGAAGAATTTTTAGAAAAGGCTATTGTTGAAGATTTATCAGAAGTCAGCGATATTTTATTAGTGTCTTGTACTGATCATGATGGCAATTCATATATTTTTGAAAATAATGAATTTTCTTTTGAAACACAAAATACTTACACATTTAGTTTTGAAGTAAGTGATGTTTTTGGTAATAATACAAATGAAAATGTATCAATAGAAGTGTTAGACCCGCCACATTTTGTTCTGTTAAATGATAGGCAATATATGTTAAACGAAAAATTCAAGTTACTTGATTTTGTTTTCGCTTATGATAGAGATGGTAACGATATAACTAATAATATTGTTGTTCTTGATGATGATGGATATGATGCTTCTATTCCAAAAGATTATCATATAACTTATTCTGTTTCTGATGAAACAGGATTAACAAAAAATGAAACAATTACAATAAGAGTAGGAAAATTCAAGAAAAATTCATTTGGTTTTGACAATACACCTGAAAACTTAAAACTATTAGTTGATAGTGGATACTTTAAATATGAACCTTTGATTGACAATACCGATATGAAAGCGGTTATTGATTATACACAATATGCTTCTTTTGGAATAAAAGATAAAAATGCTTGGGGTGCAGAGGGTTTAATTTTTAGAATAACTGAAAATTATATATACTTTATGACTGCAATACATTGTGATTTTAAGAAATACAGCTTAACTCATTTTGTTGATTATAGGGGGCACATAACAATTGTTGATTTACCAAAAATAACTATTATAAAAAGTCCTACCGACGACCTTGAAATTGGAAAGATACCAGTATCAGAATTTAAATTATCTGATTTGTTAACCTATAAAGAAGTTTTAGTTGATTTGGATCTGTATGAAAAAATGAACATTGGTGATAAAGTTGTGGTAAATTCACAAGCATTTGGATACAAAAGTTTTCAAACATTAAAAGATATATCAACAATAGGTTCGATTGTATATTTTGATGTAAATACGATAGAAGATTATACTTATAAGCATAACTATCACTACCTTATGGCAAGCAAAGCATCTAAGCCCGGACAAAGCGGGTCTCCTGTATTTAATTCTAATGGATTTTTAGTTGGGGTATGTCGTGGAGTTTTCTCTTATCCCGCAAAAAAGATTTATTTGGGTGAAAATGTGCCTTTATCTGCTATTAAAGCATTAGTAGATACAATAGAATTTGAATGATGTTTGGAATACATCAAAATTGCAATCATACAAACAAAAAAACTCTGCTTATATCCTAAGCAGAGTTTTCTATACTATGAAAAATATTCACTATTTGCGTGTATAAGTAGGTAATATATATATTTTATTACATTTATTTTTAAAACATCTTGTTGTATTACATAACATAGGTACGTTCCGTCTTGTAAAAAAAGACCGCCACCCGAGTTACCAAAATCAGTAGTTACAGTGTTTTTATCTAATAAAACCACACCATCTCTTTCAACTAAATGACCATCATATGACAATTTTAGGTCATTATCGATGTGATAAATATCATAACTAGAAAGGTCTGTTATATCAATATAAAAATAATTCGTTAAATTGATAGACTTTAATTGTTCCAATGTACTGTCAGAAAGCATTTCTTTCTCGATACAAATCATTTGAAAATCATTTTTTTCATACTCTTTATTTGCTAAACAATCTCTCGAAATATCAATGCTTTCCCCACCATAAAAAGTTATGTTTAGATTTAGATAATTTTGCCAATCTTCCGCAACACACTCTTCAAATGTATGTTGGCAGGTTATAATGTATATATATTGATCGTCAATATCGTAAATATTACCTTTGGCATTGTTATATCTATAAGAATCTTGATCATACGATGGTACCCATTTTACTTTTACCTGAACAGAAGTCCTTAAGATTTCTTCTTCTAATTCTTCTAATGTATAGTCGTCTTTTATAGGCATTTCAATATCTTTATTTTTAAAGGAAATTATATAATCAATATATTCCTTGAAAGAAGAATTTTTATCTTTTCCCACATATTCAAAATCTTTTCTTTGATAATATTTTGCATTATCTCTATTGGTTGTTATTGAATATGGATTGTCTTCTTCTGGTTCAAAGTATGAATCATTGTCAATGATATAGTTAGAAGTAACCTGTGAATTCTCTGCCGGCTTACTTTCATTTTGTTGCGTTTCACAAGCAACAGAAGATAACGAAAAGGTAATTAAAGTTATTAATAGTATAACTTTCTTATACATAGTATTCCCCCTTTCTTTTGAAATATTATCACATACATCCTTATCCTTGTAAATAACGTCAAACTTGCACCCCAAGTATTTCTGTTAAGCGTGGATCATGTATGATTCTCAGGCTTACTAAATATTCAGATTTCTCTCCAATCTATGCTAAAACTTACGCCAGCATTTGCCTTTTAAAAACTCCTTTATTTCATCTTCGTTTCTGCCTTCATAATAAGCTACAAGAAGATTCTTAAATTCAGGCACCATACTTTCAGGCACTACTAACAATCCAATTCCCTTTCCAATCATAAAATGATTAGCAAAAATAATAGAAGCTCTCTTATTTCCATCAATAAAAATCTGAGTCTTCATACAATAGAGCGTAAGTTCAATTGCAATGTCAATGTCTTCCTTACCTGAATTTATGATCTCATTTATTCTCTCTTTTACCTCTAACTCATTTGGAATAGGTGGCACGTAGCTTGATCCACCAATAGTAACCGGAACTCTTCGAACAGAACCTCCATTTTCATAGAAACTTTCATTTACCAAACGTGCTATATGACTTACCATATAGTAATTACAAGGAGATGCAACTACATCTGGGTCCACAATAAACTCCCATGCATGTTTTAAATTTAAAATTTTTTGGACATCGGTTGCTTTTACTCCATTAACCACTCCGTTTTCCAAAATTGTTTCTGTCTGCGGAAATGTAGTAGATACCCCTTCCAATACAGCTTGATCATAAATCATACTTTTGACATTTGCTCTTGCAAAATCAATATTAAGCTTTACCCTTGGTGATAATTCGCTTTCTGTATAGCCAAGAGTAGCGAGTTCCTTTTCTATTTTTCGTAACTGCTTTTTGATTTCTCTTATTTGTTGAGCTTGATTTATTGCTAAAGCATAAAGTTCCTCGGAATACTTATCTATATAATTAGATTTGTATTTTCCAGCCACTCTTTTTCTAACATAAATGTACTTCTGTTCATTCACTGTTTTAATCTCAATACTTCCATCAAAAACAGAAATATTTATTTGAGCCTGTAAATCAGCTTTCTCATTTAATAATTTTTGAATTTCTGTTATATTTCCCATTCTTCCACCTCCATTTAGGGTGATTTTGCTATTATATAATCTCACATTTTCACCCTAATTTCAATAAAGCATTAGAATTTAGGGTGATTTATTCATATGTTTTTCTTACAAAATCACCCTAACGAACGGCAGAAAATGCTGCATCGTTCAACAATATTGGCGATTTCAATCCTAAAAAGGGGGGACCGTGTGAAATGACGGTACCCCCTTGCAGATTTATAATGATTTTTTCAATATTTCAGATACTTGGCACTGCATATAGCTATGGGCCAAGATGATTATTCTCCCCACATAATATTAACAGTACCGGACTCCTCTTCATAATTCATCATCGTCATAATCCATTGACGAATGGATTCCTGCTGTTCTTCATCATATTGTTCGATTTTGTCCTGAACCTCAACCGTTACGGTATTCGTCTCGGGTTGAATCAATACCTTCGTTACAATAAGACCGTATCCATCCTCCAAGTCTCTTGCCAATACTTCCTGCTGATATTCTACAATTGCTTCCTTCAGCTCTTCATCACTCCTTTGAGATAAGCTTATCGTCCCTTCATCGCTTGTAAGGACTGTAACTCCTTTTTTAGAATTATCTGACTTAGAGCAACCACATGTCATTACCAATGTCATAATTAACAATGCATAGATTACTTTTGTTTTCTTTTTCATCTTTTTCTCCCCTTAAAATGTTTAATCCTTATTTCGTTACTTTTTCCTCTTACAATTCACCGAATAATGTCATCTCACAAATCGATAATGGTTCCCATATTAGGCACCTCCTTTCTTGCCAATATTTTAAAAAAATGAGAGGCGCTTTTCAATGATAACCTAACGAACGGTATGTATAACCTAACGAACGGCAGAAAATGCTGCCTCATTCCTCCAACCCGTCACACATAAATGCCGATCACTACGTTCAGTTTTCCTTTTTTACTGAGGCCACCGACTTCGGCAAGAACCATCTTCCCGTAGCCGCGTACACTGATTACGTCACCGGTTTTGACGGATTTGGAGTTCTCCGTGCAGATTCTTCCGTTCAGAAATACAAGTCCGCGCGGAAACAGTTCCAGGGAAGTCTGGCGGGACATATTATATGCTTTGGCAATTACGGCATCGATACGGAGGGATTGCATCTGCACCGTCTGCTCGCGAATCACCGGTTTTGGTAGTTCCTCGATGTTTTCAAGCGGTCTGACCTGTACTGTCGTATGGCGTACGCGAGTCAGATTTTCCCGGATATAATCCACCATCGTATCGCGACAGAACAGATACGCATGCTTATCGCGAACAAAAATGTCGCCAAGGGTATTGCGATTGATTCCGAGGTTCATCAAGGCACCGAGAAAATCCCTGTGAGACAGGTCATCTGCGAACTTGTCCGCAAGGGGTGTGATCTCCAATATCGCAATCGGGAACTCCTCTTCGTAGCCCATACTCTCCGGATCGCCAAAACGAATCACGGCACGTTCCGCTGCCTCACTGCCGCCCCAGACCTTCGGGCCTGCATAATGAAGAGAGTGCTCGATTTCATAGAAATCGGACAGCTCCGCCATCGATAAAAAAGTTGTAAATGTAAAGCGTCCGCTATCATAGCTGCGTCTGGCCAGCTCTTCGAGACGCTCTTTGGTCCATTCCTTTTCTTCCATTCCCTCTCTCCGACTATTGCACACCGTGGCGAGCGTTAAACTCACTCGTTTCCCTCTCAACCGTCTCTTGAAACCCGCGGGAAGAAACAATGTTACATCCCGCTCCGGCAACAATAACCTGCTCGAGGCCGTCGCTTGTGACAACCGTGATGTCGTACTTTTTGGCATTCTCATGCGCATAACGCTCGATATACTGGTCCGCGGTCTGAGCTTCCTTCGTATACACCACCGTAATGTTATTGTAAGCACTCACTTCCACGGGATGTCCCTTTACGCGATACGCATCATAAACAACAATCAGATGATGACCGGAAACGGCCGCATAGGCACATAGAATGTCATTCAGACGCCCGGTAGCGGCATCCCCTCCGGTCGAAAGCAACGCATTCAGTTCGTCCCAGGCATGAATGACGTTGTAACCATCCACAAGCAAATAGCGGTCCTTGTGCTTCGTTCCACGGTATTCCACCGGCTTCGCCGCTGCTTCGCGCTCACGCTTCTCCCGGGACCGTTCCTCTCGTCTGCGCTCGTCAACGGCTCGGGATATTCCTTTGGCCTCGGCCTTCTTTTTATTTTCGTTGGCATGAGTACTATTATGCAGGAGGGCATCGATTTCCTCCGTGGAAACAAAAGCCCTGCCGGCCTCACGCTCACGATCCCGGCGCATGCGGTTATTCTCCTGTGCTTCCGCATCTGCCGTATCCAGAATCATGCCGGTCTCTGCCGAATAATCCACGTGTTTGTAGCTCGGCACATCATACCAGGGCACCACGACACCGGCGCCGTGAGAGCAGAATACGGAATCGCAGGGATTGCGCAGATCCGCCTCCGGATTGTATTTCGTAGCGGTAAGAACTTCTTCCTCATTGGGACACATTTCATACCCGGACACGGTAAAAAACAAACGCCCGAGTCCTTTCGTATATGCCGCCACCTCGCGCATGTAACCGTTCATAGTCGATACGGGGGCATGTCCCGTAAGCACGGTAATGTGATTCTCAAAATCATTTTCGGCAATCACCGCCGTACCCTTCATATTGGTAATGTCCGTCATGGCACGGCCAACATAAGTTTCGGGGATTTCCAGCGTATAATCGTAGTAAGGCTCCAAAAGACGAACATGTCCGGTCTCACGCAATTCCATGAGCCCCTGCCGAATGGCACGATAAGTCGCCTGGCGGAAATCACCACCTTCGGTATGCTTCACATGAGCCCGACCGGCTACCAGCGTAATCTTCATATCCGTAATCGGGCCGCCCGTCAATACGCCCTTGTGCTCTCTTTCACCAAGATGCGTAAGAATCAATCTCTGCCAGTTGCGATCCAATAAATCCTCACTGACCTCTGTGGCAAATTCCATACCGCTGCCACGTTCCCCGGGTTCCAAACGCAGTTGAACCTCGGCATAATGGCGCAGTGGCTCAAAATGGCCGATTCCGATACCGGTTCCGTCCACCGTCTCACGATAGCAAACCTTGCCGTCCGTAAAGGTAACGGCAATCCCGTAACGATCCGAAATCGCACGCTTTAATACCTCGGTCTGTACCTCTCCCATCAGGGAAACAAAAATCTCTCTGGTCTGTTCACGATATTCCACCGACAAAGAAGGATCCTCTTCCTCGAGTTCCTGCAGGATCCGAAGCATCTTATTACGGTCCACATCCGTCGGAAAATGTACCGCATAACTTAATGCCGGTGCCAATACAGGTGCCTTCCCTTCCATGGCATCTCCGTAGATCATACCGTTTTTCGTGTTTTCGAGGCCCACTACGCAGCAGATATCGCCGGCAGTCGCTTCTTGTACATTTTCGTATCGATCGCCCGTATACAGGCGTATTTCGTTCACTTTTTCTTCACTTAGAAGCTGCTTAACTTTAAGACTTCCCGACAGTACCTTCAGATAGGTTAGGCGCTTTCCCTGCGCGTCTCTGGCAATCTTGTAAACGCGAGCGGAGAATTCGTCGTCAGTTGCTTCCTTTGTGGGCAGAAACCGTTCAAGCCCACGTAAAAATTCCGTAATCCCCTCGCACTTCAGTGCAGAGCCAAAGAATACCGGGAAGATCTTACGTTCCGCAATCAGTTTTGCAATTTCGTCATCCCCGATGCTCTCTCCATCCAGGAGTTTTTCCATCAGGTTCTCATCGCAGGTGGCCACATCTTCATAGAAAACGCTATCGTCCAATTTCCCGGTATCGGCACCGTTCATCACCGCGGCGGAAAAGTCCGTCACATTTCCCGAAAATTCTTTTTTTAGCTGGGCGAGAACTTGTTCCCTATCCGCCCCCTCCATATCCATCTTGTTGACAAAAAAGATAACGGGCAGATGATACAGTTTTAACAGCGACCAGAGTGTCTTGGTATGGGGCTGAATGCCGGCCGGAGCACTGATGAGCAAAATCGCCGCATCCATTACGGAAAGTGCACGCTCCACTTCCGTGGAAAAATCCACGTGGCCCGGTGTGTCGATTAAAATCATTTCCTTCTCCCCGAGGGAGAAGCGTGCGTTCTTGGAATAAATGGTAATTCCGCGCTCACGCTCCACGCTGTCCGTATCCAGATGCGTATCGCCGCTGTCTACACGCCCCGCTTTTTTAATCACACCGGTTTCAAATAAAAGTGCTTCGGAAAGGGTCGTTTTTCCAGCATCAACATGTGCTAGTATTCCGGCTACCGCCTTTTTCATCCTTGGCACCTCCTGTGTCTAATCGCCCGGTTTCTAAAAATAGTTTCGTTGTTTGATTCGTTGTTTTCAGAGAATGGGCTGTCTTTTATTGTATTCGAAAAGGAGGGATTCCGTCTACAGAAATCATTCTGTTTTTTCGCGATTTTCTGCTATCCGGGTGAACGATGCACTATTTGCGGCCGAGCTGAAACATGCACTATTTGTGGCTGAGCTGAAACATACAGTATTTGCGGCCGAGCGTTCAACAAATGGTGTGAATCTGTGAATAGTTGCCCACTCGCACCATTTTTTTGCTTCCGGGATGCCAAATTCGCTATCTTTTGGTGTGAATAATGGATTTCTTGAAAATTCACACCACCAAATCGTGGTTCTTCTGGTGCGACTTGAAGTATTCTTGGAATTTCACACCAAAAGTTGCCGAAATCGGCCAGTCAAGTAATAAAAAATGGTGTGAATCTCGCAAATATGCACGTTTCACACCAAATGTTTCCGAAATAAGCAACCCGCCGCCAACGAAGCCACAAGCCAACGCAACCAGCAAGCCAGCGTAGCCGCAAGCCAACATAGCCGCAAGCCAACGCAACAGACGTATAACCTTTTTCTTTTTTGTGATATTATGAGATATGGAAGTACAACGGATACGGCCCCGAAAGGAGAGACGGTGATGAGAAACAGAAGCGTTGTAATTGTATTAAGAGATAAGAAAATTCTTATGGAAAAGTTATTCTACGACGGCAGAACCTTCTATTCTGTTCCCGGCGGTGGAATTGAGGACGGAGAAACGCCGGAAGAAGCCGCAATCCGGGAGTTAAAAGAGGAATGCGGCCTCGACGGTGTTATCGTAAAGAAATTGGCCAAAGTATATCGACAGGGCGGAATCGAATACTCTTTTGAAGTACGCGTTCCGGAGGATCAGGTTGCCATTACAGGCTATGATCCGGAAGAGCCAAAAGACAATCAGCCGATTAAAGAGGTCCTCTGGATGGACCTGCGTCAAATGTCGGAAAAAGATCGTGCCTTTTTATGGGCCTACGGGCTACTGGAGGTGGATGGATTCTTTGAAGAGATTCTATCCTGGGGCGACGAAATCAGCTATCCGAAGTAATGCGGTATCTCTGCCGCGTTTTGTGGTTTGAGAATGATTTCCGGCAATTATTCTCTCCAGAAGAGTCCGTTCATATTCATATGAACGCTCATGCCCCAGATTCCGGTGGGGTATCTTGTGTAGTAGGTCTCATAGGATCCGGAATCGGTTACGGTTCCGTCACCCTTTTCAAAAGATAATACCGGCGTCATCTCACCCATAGCAGAGTTGGCCGTTAACAAATCGGGCGTATCTGCCAGTAATTCGATATATTCAAAGCTGACTCCCGGCTCAATGGTAATCCGATAATAACCGGAGGTAGCCTTCACGGTGAATAAAAGGGTTCCCCGACTGTCGCGGTATTCATAATCCTGACTGCCGGACCATGCATAGTAAAAAGCCTCTCCCTGAGCGGTTCCGCTCACAGACATATAGAGCTCGGTTCCGTCCGACATCTGATGATAGGATACGGACAATACTCCGCCTTTCTGCTGATATTCCTCAAACGAAAGATCGAGAGAAGTCTCTTCCGCCGGAATCAGGGCGGCATCCTTGCTTAATAAGGCAACAACCTCGCGATTATCCTTTACAAAGGTGAAATCATTCTCCTGGTAGCTCAGTAACCGGGACAGATATCCGTTAATCTTGGAGATTACCCTGTCCACAAACACCTTATCCTCTGCACCAACAGGAGATGCCAGGTTTGCAACGACACCGGTACGAAGGTAGATGGTACCCACGTCTCGCATTTTCTTAATTCCGTCTAACTCTTCCTGCGTAATTCCACCATATTGCAGATTAAAGTCTCCCCAATGCTTACACTTATACTGCTTACACCATTTCTGCAATTCCAGGCAGTCATGAGCCAGAATCGTTGCATCCACCGAATCCTGCATTCCCAACACGGAATTCAATGTGGTACCGGCCACACTTACAATCTCCTTGCAGACAAACTTCTTAAGGATTGCATCATTTAACTCGTCCAATGCATCCTCCAGGATACCGGTCACAACCTCCTTGGCCACAATCTCCCAGGTAGAATCCTGATCCTTATAGGTGTTATAGACTTCCTCCACCGCATGATACAGAAGAGACTGGTAGGCGCCGCTTACCAACTGTGGACTCACATGGGTAGACAATGACTCCATGGTAACCGGCTTTGTTCCGGGTTTTGTCTGGGAATCCAGGAGAATTTTCAGTCCGCTCATGTAACTGTCTTCCACATTTTTTAGACCATGGGCATAATTAATCGCATTCAGCCCTTCGCTGAACTGCATATAGTCCAAACCCTTGGCAATGCCGCCGAAAAACTCACCCCATTCACCCAAGAATCCGCTATTCTTGTCTTTTGTCAGGATCATCGACCAATTATCCGCATATTTCTTATACTTGGTAATGGTCTTCACCATCTTGTTGGACTCTACCATGAAGTTCAACAGTTCATCTTCGGAGGAAGGCAGAATCGTCTTCCATACCATTTCCTTTAATGACTGCTGGGTATCCGTTGCTGTCAAAAAAGAAACGAACTTCATATTCGAGATAACATCCGTGGCGACTGCGGCCACATATCCACCGGTATATGAAAAGCTGTTTCTCCAATAGGCAAGGCTGATGGCATCATCACAGTACAGCTCCTCCATATCATCATACAGTGCATTCAGATCAGAACACTGCTCCACCATAAGCAGGCGGTTATCCGCATCATATTTTAACGAAAGCCCCAGATTCGTCACCACATTCTCCATGAGAAAATAGAGGTCATCTCCGAGCTCTATCGTCTCCTTGTCCGGTACCGTATACCGATAGCTTCCGCGTTCAAACTCATAGGTATAGCCCGGCTTGCCAACCATCAGACAGCCTTCAATCTCCCCCATATCCTCAAGGGTATAATATTCCACATAGACCTGTTGATTGTATAACAGAAAATCCCCGACAAAAGCATCACTTTGGGTCTCAGAAATGATATACAACTGGAAGACTTTGCCCGGGTCGGCTGCCTTTACATCTGCACTGCCCGCTGTCCACAGGCTCACCATACCGATTACCAAAATCAACCATCCACTAACAATACGAACTACTCGATTCCTTACGTGTCTCATATTCTTCCCTCCCTACTGTCCGTTTGCGAGAGAGTACATGCCACCGCTCATGGCATCAACCAGCTCTTCTGTCCACAGTATGGTCTTCGTGTCCATATCCGCGTAGGCAACCTCTGTCTGAAGAGTCTGCAAGGTGATTTTTTTATTTTTTAACTCGTCCCGAAGGGCTTCCATCGCCAGATCTGCCGCATCGTCCCCGTATTTCGACAGAAGTTCCACCAGTCTGGCTCCGGCATCGGGATAGGTAACACTTACCATTGCACTACTACCCTTATCTTCCACCAACGTAACCTGAACCTGCTCCATAATCAGCATGGAAATCTGCTCCGACACCGTCATGGTATCCATTGGCTGCTCCACTGTCCGGGCATCCTCCAGTTCGTAATTAATATTCTCCGCCGCATTGGCAAAAACCAGGGGCTTCTCCGAAATCTCCTTCCGGTTGCCCTTTGGATTGGACCCGCAGGCGGAGAGGAGGAGTAATATCGCCATGGATAAAAGGAATTTTTTTTTACTTGTTTTCATTGAAAATGCACCTCGTTAATACAATATGTTAATTGTTTTCTACTCCTACAAAGACTTCATAAATTCGCTGGTAGCGGTATCCTTTTTTCACCTTCGTAGAATCCGGAATGATAATCCCGAGATCAACCAGTTTGTTGATGATGTTGGAAACAATATTCACCGAAACACCGGATAGATTTTGGATTTCTTTTTTGGTAAATACGATTTGTTTCATAATGACAGGCATAATTCTATAGACCGCATTGCCTTTTATACTTTCGATCGTTTTCATATCTTCCTTGTATATGGTCTTAATCTGATCGATTTTGTAGATATAATTACTGCATTGATCAATGATACACTGGAGAAAAAACTTAATATATCCGGCAACATTTCCCCTGCGGCATTCCATCAGACTTCTTTGATAGGAAGGTTTATACAGTTCCAGGATTTCAGACATATATAAGATAGGGGTGCTTCCGTCAAGCAGGGCCATATGAACAGGAATCAAAGCGCGTCCCAATCGGCCATTTCCATCTTTGTAAGCGTGAATTGTCTCAAATTGCATATGAGACAGGGCAATGTTAACCAAAAGAGGATCGACAAAAGCATCATTCATATAATCATATAAATTCATAAGCAATCCATATACTTCTTCCGGAATCGGTGGGATGAATGTTGCTCTATCCATTGTACACCCGCGAGGCCCGATCCAGTTCTGCGTAGTACGTATCTGTCCCGGCGTTTTCCCGGAACCTCTCACACTATCTAATAGAATCTTGTGCATCTCGTTTACAAGGGAATAATTGATAGACTGCCCACGATTTATTTTTTCAGAAGCATACTCAATGGTTTTTTTAAGATTCTGAATTTCTCTGTTATCATCCGTGTTTTCCATGTATTTTAAATAATACATTTCATCTTGAGAAATCTGTGTACCCTCAATTTGAGTTGACTTATAACTATCATTCAGTATAACGGAGTCCAAGAAAAAGCCGGCATCAAATTCAAGAGTATCCAGCAAAGATTTATATTCGCCGTATTTGACATTTGCTTCAGAAATCAGACGAAGCATCTCTTTATCTATAGAATATTCCATTGGCATTTTTTTTGCATTGTATGGTTCCATAAATTCTCGCTCCTTATCGCTTATAGTGAAATTATACCTCTTTTTCTTGAAAAAATCACTGTTTTTTGAAAGAATAGTGATTTTTTTATATGATTTGACAGATGATTCCGGATTGGAACCATTAACAAAATTTCCACTCTCCCCAATTGCCTTCACTTCTGCTATGATATGTTATAGTAAATAGGATTTTCACAAGGAGGTTTCACATGGACAGTCAGAATATGAACGAAGAATTTGAAGAATATACCGTATTCGTCATCGAGGACAAGGACGGCAACGAAGTTGAGATGGCGGTTGTGGATGAATTCAGTTATGAGGATGTGGCTTACGTTGCCGCTGCGAAGGTGGAGGGTGACTCCATCAGCGAGGATGGCGTATTCATCTTCAAGGTTGAGGAGGATTCCGAGGATTTCCTCGTAAGCAAGATTGAGGATCCCGAGCAGTACCAGAAGGTTGCGGAAGCATATCTGGCGATGTAATTCGTATTAACCGCTATACCACTGCTTAACTAAGACAATTAAGGAGGGCGCATAATTTCCCTCCTTTTATTCTCTCTTGAACTTGTTTAAGTAATGTGATATATATAAGTTGAGGTGAAATAATGGATTTTCTTTTTTCTAAGGATTTATTGGCCATACGCGAGATTCTCGGTATTACGCAGTCCGAATTGGCATCACAGATTCATGTACAGCAGGTTACTATTTCTCGTAGTGAATTAGGCGAAACGACTCCCTCTGCGGACTTACTTGAAAAGGTATATGGATATGCTTTTGACCAAAACATCCATATGGGAACACTTAAGGAAATGCTCTGGTTAGAGAAGCTTCTACCAAACCATAAGCTACTATTTCACGGTGCCAAAAGCAAATTGGAGGGCAATCCGGATGTCCAGATCGGTCGTAAAAATAATGATTTCGGTCAAGGCTTCTATACCGGAGAAAGCTATGCTCAGGCAGTGTCTTTTGTGTCCGGATATGATAAATCGAGTGTCTACTACCTTGATTTTAATCCAACCGGCCTTCGGGGCAAGCAATATTATGTGGATCAGGACTGGATGATGACGATAGCGTATTATCGTGGTGCTCTTGAGCAATACAAGAATCATCCAACCATCTCGAATCTGGTTGCACGCTCCCGTGATTGCGATTACATTATTGCTCCCATCGCCGATAATCGAATGTTCCAGATTATTAATTCTTTTATCGCCGGTGAGATTACTGATGAACAGTGTAAACATTGCCTTGCTGCCACCAACCTCGGATATCAGTATGTTTTCATCAGCGATGAATCTGTAAACCACATTCGTCTTCTCGAGCGCTCTTATATCTCAAACAGTGAGCGAAAGCATTGTAAAAACCAAAGGTCAGAAGATACCAAGTTAGGAGAAGATAAGGTCAAATTGGCTAGAATCGAATATAGGGGTCAAGGACATTACATTGACGAGATTCTTAAGTAACGCCACATATACGAAGGGAAGAATATGAAAAAAATAGATAGTGACGGTTTGCTTCTATGCGAGATACAAGCCAAAGTATTTGAAGCGTCTCGACATGCTACAGAATCAAGTTCGGAGATTTTCATACGGAGATTCATGAATAGCAGAATTGCTTCGCTTATGGACAGTGACGATTTCCTGCAGAACAATCTTCAGGCTTCGGACATCATCGAGAGAATCGAAGAACAGTACGGTCCGTCCAAATATGGTTCAAATAAATATACTGGGGATGAACTGTATTGGATTGGTTACATTTATCGGTACTATTCCTATACCTACAACCTATCCTCTTCACAAACTTATCGCTTGGTCAAGCCCAAGGAACTCAGAGAACTATTTCTCGCATACCACACAATGGATCCTTCTCAGGCTATCGAACGCATTCTGGAAGCCAAAAACTTTCTCTATGATGAAACGCAGGAACTGCAACGACAACTATCCATCATTCGCATCATCCGAGAAGATCCTACAACATAACATTCAGAACACAACAAGGGCCCGATTCTTACGAATCGAGCCCTTTTCTTTTTTATCATCGGATAGGAAGCTGTATCCATCCTCAATGCGTTCTGCACGCAGATGACTTACTCGCCCAATGCATCCTTTGCTTCCACTTCATTCTTCTTGTTGTAGCAAGCAAATGCTTCCTCAACAAGCGCAGGATCCGGCTTCTTGGTGAAGAGGCTTACAATGGGAACGATCACCAGACCGCCAACCATCGCTACTACACCGGAGTTGATGGAGGACTTGAAGATGTAGCTTAATACCGTTCCCCAACCGCTTACATTTACCTGGAATACGGTGATGTAGAGCTGAAGAAGTGCAATGCTGCAGCCCCATACGAAGCATACGCAGGTAGCGGCCTTCGTAACCTTTTTCCAGTACAGCGAATAGAGGTAAGGTGCTAAGAAGGCACCTGCAAGAGCACCCCATGACACACCCATCATCTGTGCGATGAAGGTAATGCTGGGGAAGGAATCCTTCACGATTGCGATTGCCGCAGATACAACGATGAAGAAGAGAATGAAGACTCTCATGGTACTAACCTGCTTCTTCTCGGTCATCTCCTTTTTGGAGAAGGGCTTGATAACATCCAGCGTAAAGGTCGAGCTGGAGGTCAGAACCAGAGAGGACAGGGTCGACATCGAAGCGGACAATACAAGCACGATTACGATAGCGATAATAATTGCGGGAAGCGTTGCCAACATCGAAGGAATGATGGTATCGGCAAGAAGCTTACCGGTCTTCGGATCGTATTTTACCAGGTCGGCATAGAGACGACCGAAACCACCTAAGAAGTAGCAACCACCTGCAACAACGATTGCAAAAATAGTGGAAATAACGGTTCCCTTGTGGATATCCTTCTCACTCTTGATGGAGTAGAATTTACCAACCATCTGAGGAAGTCCCCAGGTACCGAGGGAGGTTAAAATAACAACGAAGAGAAGCGCCAGCGGATCCGGTCCCAGGAAGGACGTATACGCACCACCGGTCCAGCCTTCAGCGGGTACGGCAGACAGCTGCTGCATTGCACTTACCAGGCCGCCGTTTGCATTCAGAACAGCCAGAATCACGGCAACAATACCGAACAGCATGATAATACCCTGAATGAAATCGTTAATTGCGGTTGCCATGTAACCACCGAAGATTACATAGATACCGGTCAGAACCGCCATCACAACGATTACTACCCAGTAAGGAATATCGAATACAAGGCCGAACAGACTGGACAAACCGTTGTACAGAGATGCGGTATAAGGAATCAGGAAAATGAATACAATAATGGAAGCTGCAACCTTAAGCGGAATGGACTTAAAACGCTTGCCGAAGAAATCGGGCATGGTCTTCGCATCCAGATGCTGGGTCATGATACGGGTTCTTCTACCTAACACATTCCATGCCAAAAGAGAACCGATAAATGCATTACCGAGACCGGCCCACGTGGAAGCGACACCAAAGTTCCAACCGAACTGTCCGGCGTAGCCTACGAAAATAACGGCCGAGAAGTAGGAGGTTCCGAATGCGAATGCCGTAAGCCAAGGACCTACCGAACGTCCGCCAAGTACGAAACCGTTAACGTCTGTTGCATGCTTTCTGGTGCTGTAGCCGACATAGATCATAACAGCGAAGAAGCACACCAACAGAATGATACTGAGAATCTGTGCTGAGTTCATTTCTTATCCCCCTATAGGTTATAGTGTAATACCCCCTCGAAGCACCGCATCCGATAAAAGAAAAAGGACCTCGCAATCGCGAAATCCTTTCTGATGCAACACTTCAACGCGATAAAGATATTCTATCATATCTTCCACGCACCCGCAACCAAATACCGATTGCATTTCGACCTTCGGATCCACTACTGAAGTCCCAGACTTCTCAGTACCTCTCTGCAGATCTCATCCTTACTCTTTCCGTCAGTATCAATCGTAAGATCGGCTGCCGCTTCATAGAGTGCACGGCGCTTCTCCATTAACTCTGCGATATATTCCACATTCATATGACCGTTCAGAATCGGACGATCCGTGGAGTTCTTCACACGATTGTAGATGGTCTCGGGCGTCGCACGTAAGAATACAATCTTCCCTGCTTTTTTCATCACTTCGGTATTCTCGGGACGAACAACAACGCCGCCTCCGCAGGATACGACCGTTCCACCTTCTTCACCGATTCGCTTCACCAGTTCGCTCTCAATATCGCGGAAATGGGGCTCACCGAACTTTGCGAAAATCTCGTTGATGCTCATGCCCTGCTCTTCCACAATGCGAGCGTCCATCTCGACCAGGTTGCAACCAAGCTTCTCACGAAGCAATGCCGCAATCGTGCTTTTGCCGGATCCCATGAATCCGATTAAATAGATTGTACTCTCTAACTTGCTCATCGTAACCTCATCACGCGGGTCGTGACCCGGTGTCATTCTATCCTTTTTATTCTGCGAAGAACTTCGCCTTCACTTCCTCTACAGGCATATCCTGACCGGTGTAGAGCTTAAATGCCGCAACACCCTGCCACAATAACATTCCCTTACCACCGATTACCTTACAACCGGCTTCCTTGGCTTCACGAAGAAGCTTTGTCTCTGCGGGATTGTAAACGGCATCACATACCACGAGATCCTTGTGGAAAGCGGACAAATCCTTCACAACGCTCAAATCGTCCATCGGCTTCATTCCTACGATGGTTCCGTTTGCAAAAATGTCGGAGCTTAAGATTTCTTCGGTCATCTTCGCGGTATCGTCAATGTCATATACATTCACTACGATTCCGGGAACAGCCCCACGAATCTTCTCTGCGGTCGCAAGAGTTCTCTCGAAGAAAGCATCCTTCTTGTTAAAAATCGTAATCTCTCTGGCGCCGTCCAGTGCACACTGCACCTGAATGGCAGTTGCCGCACCGCCACCGCCGGCTACGGTTATTTTTTTACCCTCGACGTCTACTCCGTGATCGCGAAGGTTATTCACAAAGCCTTCGCCGTCCGTAATGTATCCGGTGAGCTTGCCGTTATCGTTTACAATGGTATTCACCGCACCGATAATCTGTGCTGCGGGGGACAGCTCGTCACAATGCTTCGAAGCCTCAACCTTGTCGGGCATCGTGACATTCATGCCGCGCATGTTGAACAGCTTCATGGCTTCCATGGCCTGACCTACGCCGTCTTCCTTCACATCAAAAGCAACATAGGCATAATCAAGTCCTAACTTGTCAAAGCTGTAATTGTACATTGCGGGGGATCCGGAATGTCCCACCGGGGATCCGATCAATGCAAGTAAACCGGTATGTCCTGTAATTCTGCTCTCCATTTTGTCTGTTTCTCCAATCTTTTTCTCTACCATGAGATGACTTCTACGCCATCGTCCGTTACCAGTACCTGAAGTTCCCACTGGGCGGAGGGCTTCCCGTCTGCGGTATAGACCTCCCAATCATTGGTCTCATCAATGAAAATCTCAACGCCACCCATGTTGACCATGGGCTCAATCGTAAACATGAGGCCGGGAACCAGTAACATCTCGGTGCCACGTTTCGAGTGATAACCGACCCACGGCTCCTCATGGAATTCGCATCCGACACCGTGACCACCGATCTCACGAACTACCGTGTAACCGTTCTGATAAGCATGATCATGAACCGCCTGACCGACGTCTCCCAGGAAGCCCCAGGGCTTCACTTCCTTCAGTCCCAGTTCCACGCATTCCTTGGTAATCTGCACTAACTTCTTCTTTTCCTCCGAGACCTCTCCGATGCAGAACATGCGGGAGGAATCCGAGAAATATCCGTCCAAAATCGTCGAGCAATCGACATTCACAATATCGCCGGATTTCAGCACGACATCCTCGGACGGGAACCCGTGACACACCTGGTCATTCACGGAGGTGCACACACTGTAGGGATACCCCTCGTAATTCAAAGGTGCCGGAATGCCGCCCATCTGCGTGGTCATATCGTAGACGATCTTGTCAATCTCTGCGGTATTCATGCCCTCGTGGATATTCTTCTCGATATAGTCTAAAACCGCAACATTAATCTTCGCGCTCTCACGAATCTTCTGCACCTGCGCAGGTGTCTTCAGAAGCTCATAAGGCGGAACCTTACAGCCCTGTCTTCGATAACTCTCAATCTTATCGTCAAATGCAGCGTGGCAAGCCTTGTACTTCTTACCGCTTCCACACCAGCAAGGATCGTTTCTGCCAATCTTAATCGCCATGGTCGTCCTTCCTTTCGGTACTATTGTATAACGCTTTTGTCCATTCGTCTATCAAAAAAGGAGAAGCTTATGCCTCTCCCTGTTCGGAATCCTTATTCTTTTGGTCCAAGTCCGCATCCTTCTGTTCGGAATCCATATCCTTCTGTTCCGGCTTCTCATCGCCCCTGAAAAGAAAATAGCCAAGTAGTGCAACAACAAGCACTCCGGTTACCAAAATCAATACCGTGCGGGTGCGGTCGGCGTCGTGGCGAAGCGTATGGGATACAGCCGGTTCGGCTTCTGTGTCCTGTCCGCCTGCTTCCTCCCGGCTGCCTTCTGTGTCGGGAAGCTCTTCTCGATCCGGGGTATCCTGTGTGACTTCTGCATCTGTCTCGGCTTCCGCCCCGGGAATATCCGACATACGCAGATCAACCCCGGTATACTCGGAATAGGCATCCATCGCCTGATTCCCCTGATTCGTCGCCATCTGATTCCATCCGGCATCCACCAGGTGGCAGAAACCTCCTTCCACCGAATAGGTATCATAGAGGTGCTTTGCGGTCTTATGAAGTAACTCTTCATCCGAATAATACCCTGCCTTCAGCCCCGCAACCATGGCTAAAACCACCTGGGAATTCGTCTCGGAATTATGCTGATCATAGAAATTCAGGAAATCCCCTTCTTCGGTGTAAAAAGTCATAAGGCAATCCCAGGCATGCTCATAGGCCGAAAGCTGCTCTTCCGTTAGTTCCTCTCCGGCCAGGTATTGCAATACCATCGCAGTGGTATCGGAATCCCCCGTTTCCCCGCCGTAGGTAAAGCCTCCGTCCTCGCACTGGTAGGTGAACACCTCCTCAACTGTGGTGCTCTCATCAGAATAGATAACCTTAAGAACATTCCCCTTGGCATGAGTCGGAATCGGACAGAGATTCATCAGAAGGACAAAAAAGAACAGACAGCATATCACCGCCGGTAAATTAATTATTCTTCTTCGTGTGTGTGCTGTCTGTATCATTCTTTTTTACCTCAAATTCAATAAATTATTCGGTGTATACGGTGTAAGCAAGGGTAATGGTATCGCCGGACTGAATCGTCTGTGCATCAATACCGTACTCCGCATAATTGTCATTGATCAGAAGGGACCAGTAAGCGCCGTCTGCATCGTAATCGGCAACCAGACCGTTTACGGTGGTTAAATAGTAACCCCAATCGAAGGTATAGCCGTCATAGGAGAATTCACAATCCTCATCGGCAACCAGCTCATCCATGAATGCCTGAACCGTGGTAGCTTCGGTGCTTCTGGAAATCATGCGGAAACCGCCCTCATTGTCCATGATAAGAAGGGTTACACCATCGTACTGAAACTCGACATCCAAACCTTCGTCATCGACATACTCCCACTTCTCATACTCAAGAAGAACTACATCACCAAAAGCAACTGCCTGCGTATCAATACCCTCTACAGCATAATTGTCATTTACACTAAGAGACCAATAGGAAGAATCTACATCGTAATCAGCTGCCTCGCCATTTACGGTAGTAAGGTAGAAGCCCCATTCGCTCTCGGTGCCGTCATAGGTAAGCCCCTCAATCGCATCCATTGCCGCACGAACGGTTGCAACCTCTTCGGTGCAGTAGTAGGTGGTCTCGGTACCGTCTGCACTACGTACGATTACAGTTACGGCCTGAGAAGGATCTACGGTCTCATCCTGCTTCTGCGTGTCATCCGGAGTATCCTGCTTCTCGTTCTGAACGGCAGGCTGCTCATCCTGCTTGTCGTTCTGCGTAACTTCCGTCTTCTGGTCATCTGCCTTCTTGTCATTCTTCTTACCGCCGCATGCAGTAACCATTGCAAACATGCATACAACCATCAGAAGTGCCATCAGTTTCTTTTTCATAATTCAAATCCTCTTTCCCGGTGGGTTCACCACCGCTTTCTTACGGCATTTTACTGCCCGTCTATATTCTGAGGCAAAAAAATACACTCCGACCCGAAGTCGAAGTGTTGCACAACAAATAATCATGGGCAGAATTTCTCTGCTCATGTCGTTACGCATCCGCCTTCACCTCGTGGCCTATCGTTACAAGAATGTGGGGAAGTCTCCCGGCTTACGGTAATAACGCTCTCATTCGCCTTCCCGGTTACCCAGTGACTGTACCGCTCTCCATCGTTTTCATCGGTCCTGCGATTCTTTCGCAGCCCTTTCGCGATCTTGATCGTTACATGAATGATTGCTTCCGAACACGGTGACGGGTTCGTGCAGGACTCACACCTGCTTCCTTTTTCCCACAGACTTTGGATTGTGGTATCCTATTGCCTGATACGCATGTTAGGATACCACAATTATCAGAAAATGCAAGCACAGAAACAAAAAATCTACTACTCCAGTATGAATTCCGCCTTATTGTCCGTCTGACTGTCGGGTCCGATATAGACAGCAAACTCGCCTTCCTCCGAAGCATATTCCATATCAATATTCCAAAATCGAAGCATCTCTTCGCAGATTTCAAAGGACACTGTCGTCTCTTCCCCGGGCCCAAGTGTCACCTTACGGAAGCCCTTCAAAAGTCTTCGGGGCCGCACAACGCTTCCATAGAAATCCTGCAGATACATCTGTACCGTTTCAGTCGCCTCACGATTGCCCGTATTTCGAAGGGATACCGATGCGGTAATCGTCTCCTCCCCGGTCATCGTCTGGCGGTTTAAGGTCACCGGTCCATAGGCAAAAGAGGAATAGGTCAGGCCATAGCCAAACGGATAGAGAAAACGGTCTGCCTGATCGATGTAACCCATGACAAAGCCCTGCTCCAGGGTTCCGTTATTCGGTCTTCCGGAATGGAAACGACTGTAATAATTCGGAAGCTGACCGGTTCGGTATGAGAAGCTCATCGGAAGTCGTCCACCCGGATTCTTCACGCCAAACAATACATCTGCTATGGCATTTCCTCCCTCCGTTCCGGGGAACCATACATAGAGTACCGCCTTGGAAAGACGCTGAATCTCCTCCATCTCAATGGGGCGTCCTGCAAAGATGAGCGTAACAATATTCTCATTGATCGCGTGAACCTGTCGTAAAAGCTTAAGTTGGTCCTCGCCGATTCGCAACTCCGTTCGGCTGGTTGCCTCACCGGTCTGCATAAAGTGCTCACCTAGACACAGCACAACCGTCTTCGCTTCACGTGCCTTCCTGATGGCATCCTCAAACATTGCCTCCTTGGCACTCTCGTCAACCTCGAAGCGTGACCCGTCCTTCAGCCGCATCGCATGGTCCAAACGATAGCAGCCCTTTGCATAGGTCACCTTCGCTTTCTGTACATTCGCAAGGATTCCGTCCTTCACGGAAACAAGGGAATCCAGCGTGTTCGGGAAGGACCAGGAACCGTGAATCTGCTTCTCCTCCACATAAGGACCGATAAAGGCAATGTTTGTTTCCTCACAATCCGTAAGCGGAAGCAGGGAATCCTGATTCTTCAAAAGAACAAAGGACTCAGCGGCAGCCTTTCTTGCAAGCGCTCTGTGCTCGTCACATAAAAGCAACTGCGCTTCCTTCTTCGCATCCGCATCCTTATAGGGATTCTCAAAAAGACCAAGATCATTTTTTAACACGAGAAGGCGCATTACCGCTTCGTCGATCCATTCCATCGAAACGCGACCTTCGTCTACCAGTTCCTTCAGATGGCTGATGTAGGCAGTGGACATCATCTCCATATCCAGCCCCGCCTGAATCGATTGATAAGCTGCCTGCTTCTCATCCTTGGAAAAGCCATGGTTAATCATCTCTTTGACCGCACCGTAATCCGAGATCAATACGCCGTCAAATCCCATCTCTTCACGAAGAACCCGACGCATCAGCCAACGATTACCGGTGGAAGGAACACGATTTATGGTATTAAAGGAAGTCATAACCAAACGAGCGCCGGCTTCGATACATGCCTGATATGCGCTCAGATAATCCTCCCGAAGCGTACGCTCGGACAGTTCCACCGTATCGTAATCACGGCCGGCCTCGGCCCCGCCATAGGCCGCAAAATGCTTCACGCAAGCCGCCACATTGCCGGGCTTCTTAATATCCTCTCCCTGATAGCCGCGCACCATCGCAGCACCAAGTACACCGTTTAAGTATGGATCCTCTCCTGTGGACTCCATGACACGACCCCAACGGGCATCGCGAACCAGATCCACCATCGGAGAAAAGGTCACATGAACTCCCGCTACCGCACTCTCTTCTCCGGCCATGTGGGCAAGTGCTTCCACAAGCTCGGGATCAAAGGTTGCGCCCTGTCCCAGAGGAACCGGATAAATGGTCTGATGACCGTTAATCACGTCGTACATAAATAACTGGGGAATATGATGAGGCTGCTTGGCCATGTTCTCGTCCTGAAGCTTCTTCACCGCATCGGCTCCGATGACACTTAATACCGAACCGCTCATTTCAAGCGCCTCTGTATTGATGCGAAACATATCCAGAAGTCCTGTGACAATCGCATCGGCACCATACATGGATCCGGTTAACTGCGTCAACTGACCCACTTTTTCTTCAAAAGACATGTCCTTCAGAAGCTCTTCCAATTGCTCTTTTCTCATATACGATTTCTCCTTTACACAGCATCATTTCCCTAAATTCGTGGTAAGGGGGAGTTCATTGATTTTATCATATTTTGAGGCAGAATTCATCTTGTTTTCCTGTTTATTATGCTATACTTATACTGAAAGAAAGGGGCACGGTTCCTATGAAAAGAAAACTTCTTCGAATTCTTATTATTCTCATTGCGATTCTTGCAGTACTCTTCATTGCGGTGCTTATTTTCCTCTACGGATGCACAACACATAAAAAAGCACCCAACAATACCGCAAGCGTACATAACGGCCTCTATGTGGACGGCACGAAGCTGAAAGCAGCAGACGGAACGCCGATTGTTCTGCGCGGCATTAACCATGCACATTGCTGGTATAAGGACTACGATGAAGTTGCTCTTCAGGCCATCGCCGACACCGGGGCAAACTGTATTCGAATTGTCTGTGCAGACGGGGATCAGTGGACTCGCGATTCCGGAGTCGACCTGCGAAGACTCGTTGATCGTGCCTGGGAACTTGGAATGATCAGTGTATTGGAAGTGCATGACGGAACCGGCAAAGATTCGATGTCCTACCTGGATCACATTGCAGAATTCTGGGTAGAAGTCGCACCGGAGCTTATGGGAACCGAGAACTATTGCATTATTAATATTGCCAACGAATGGGTTGGCGGTTGGAACGCCAACCTGTGGCTTAAGGGATATAAGAAAGTAATTCCGATGCTTCGCGAAGCAGGAATCCGGCATGTATTCATGGTCGATGCTGCCGGCTGGGGTCAGTACGGCAGATCGATTCGTAAGAACGGCCTGAAGGTCTTTCAGGCCGACCCGGACGCAAACACCATGTTCTCTGTGCACATGTATGGAATGTCCGGCCGCTATAAATGGCTCATTCGCTATAATCTCGAAGGCGCTACCGACCAGAATCTCTGCGTGTGCGTCGGCGAATTCGGCTACACCCACGAGGACGGCAATGTACTGGAAGATTACCTGATGGAATACTGCCGAAGGCACGAAATCGGCACAATCGCCTGGAGCTAGAAGGGCAACAGTGGCGGCGTCGAGTACCTGGATCTCTCCCGTGATTGGGAAGGAAAAGACTTAAACCATTGGGGTGACAAGGTCGTGAATGGAAAAGATGGAATCCGGAATACTTCGGTACGGTAAATAATCATAGAATTAACTTTTTAGCAGATGACGTGTGTAAGAAGGATTCTTCAGCCGCACCCACTCCGGCAAGCCACGAATCTATTAACAAAATAAAAGTCTGAGGTATTCGCCCATATATGAGAGGCTCTTACCTCAGACTTTTTTTGTTAATGATTCCTTGTCTTGCTCTTCGGTTCCTGTGCGATTGCTTCAGAATCCTTCTTACACACGCCATCCGACGAAGTAACTTCTATGTTCGCATACCTCAAATTCAGAATTTTTCAGCCGCAACAGAAACTAAAGTAGAATATAAAAATTCAGTGCGCCGACATCTCCACCATATGCTTGCGAACCCAGTAGGGCATATGACTCTGCTGGCACTTCGCATTGGCACGCTCCCGAATGGCAATCGTTTCGAAGAATACGCGCCATAGGTCGGTATAGTCATCGTTCTCCTCTTCGGTCATAAGGATTCTCTCGAACTCATCGTCCGTGAGCATTCGTATATAGCAGGGTTCATCCATCGGATGCACGAGTGCTTCCCTGTGAACATCATCAACAATGATAAACATCTCAGAAGGCATCCGGTCCGTGAAGCATTCTGCCAAAACCGGCAAAATACGTCCTCGCGGCTCAAAATGTGCCACATACACACCGCGCGATGCCTCATGAAAACGCATAAATTCACGAAAACGATCCGCTTCGGTGGTAATCGCCCGGTATAACTTCCGAAAGCGCTGTACCGCCTCGGACTGATACATATCCCCGACGCCGGGTCCGTATGCAAAACCTAATACCACCATTCGATAGATCGTATCCAACGCATCCTCCTCATGGGACATCCCCACATAAGTCAGCTCCCGATAGAAGGAATAGGAAATCTTCCGGATGATTGCATCCTTCACACTTTCCGCTTTTCTCGAATCACCGGTCACATATACATATTCCCGAAAAAGATCATACTGTTCCTCCGGACCGACTCGAAGCGTAACATTCGCATGTCCCTTACGACTCGCCCACGCCTCGTAGATACAGGTAAGCATCGATTCCCAATTTGCATCACAATAATAAACCGTCATCTCGCACCTCCCACACTCCGACGCATTCCCCGGCCTTCCTCACCTGTCTGAAGTCCCATATCGGTAAACAAACTCATCTGGGTGATTACCTGATTCCCCTCACTAATCAGATAATTGTCTTTTTGCTCTAAGGCTGTCAGCTGGTTCGTAATAAAACGTTCCTCAAAAGGAATCCGATAGAGCATCTTGCCGTCACAGGTTAAGAAGTACTGTGCTCTTTTCAACACAACACCCATCTTCTTCAACATATAGAAATCTACCTTGCCGTATCGGCGTGCCGCCACGATTCGCTTCACAGAGGTCGGCCCGATTCCGGGCACGCGAAGAAGTGTCTCGTAAGAGGCAGTGTTGACCTCCACCGGAAATTGCTCCAGGTGGCGAAGAGCCCAATTGCATTTCGGGTCCATTCGCTCATCGAAATTCGGTCTCTCCTTCGAAAGCAGCTCTGCCGCACGGAAACCGTAATAGCGAAGTAACCAGTCCGCCTGATAGAGCCTATGCTCCCGAAGAAGCGGTACCTGCGTGTCCGGATCCGGAAGACTCGGATCTTCGTTGATGGGAATGTATCCGGAATAGAAGACTCTCTTTAAGTCAAATCGGCGGTACAGCGCCTCGGACGTATGAATCAGTTCATAATCCGTCTCATTGCCGGCTCCGATAATCATCTGTGTACTCTGACCCGCAGGCGCAAAGGGACGCTTAAGCTGGGCATCTCCCCGCTCTGCCGGAAGCCACATTCGCTCGGAAGCACTCTCGGCATTCCCGTCAAAAGAAGACCCGATTGCATCCACCACATTCTCGGCTCCCTCAATCCGTTTCGCCGACTCATTGAAAATACTGTTCTCCAGATATTGATTGATTCCGGCACGCTCCATACGGGCATCCTTACCAATCGCCAGACGGTGACCGGCAATGCGGTTCGTAATCTGATTCATCGGCTTGAAAATCGTCTGAAAGTTTTTGTTCGGAGCCAGGGTACGAAGCAGCTCCTCTGTGGGCAGTTCCATATTCAGGCTCACGCGATCCGCTAACAAACCGGCAGAGCAGATGAGTTCATTGCTGGCCCCCGGAATTGCTTTCATATGGATATATCCGTTGAACTTATAGACGGTACGAAGAAGTCTTACCGCCTCACACATCAGCTCCATGGTATAGTCCGGATTCTTAATGACTCCGGAGCTTAAAAACAGTCCCTCGATGTAATTGCGTCGATAGAATTCCATCGTAAGCGTACAGATCTCCTCCGGCGTAAAGGTTGCCCTCGGAATATCATTACTCTTACGATTCTTGCAATACTTGCAGTCATAGATGCAGTGATTCGTCATAAGAATCTTAAGTAAGGAGATGCATCGACCGTCTGCGGCAAAAGAATGACAGACTCCCGCTGCCACGGAGTTCCCAAGATATCCCTGCTTCCCTGCGCGACTCACACCGCTGGAAGTGCAGGCTACATCATACTTCGCCGCATCCGACAGAATCTCTAATTTTTCTTCCAAACTATAACTTTTTAATCCGGTTTCTTCGTACATTTGTTCGCCCTCTAATATCATTATACAAACATACGTTCTCTTTTGCAACAAAAAATTAGGACCTGCAAACCGGTTTTGCAGGCCCCGTATTTCTCTGTTATTTCCTTGAAAAATTCAATATTCTTGCGACTATAGGCGTACTACTTACGCTTATAGGTATACATGATCAGGTTCAACTCCCCTTCATTCTCCGTGGTGATCTTCACCCATTCCTCGCCGGTTAACATCTGCTGTCTGTCATACATAAACAGATCGTTTCCTTCGGCTTTGGTCTGCATCTTCTCGATAATCAGACAACCGTCCTTCACTTCCATGCCACGGGATACTGCCTTGTCAATCTCGGCCTGGGGAGTCCCCTCCGGAATCGGCATTCCCATATATGCACTTCCGTCTTCCTCAACCGTAAGCACCATGTTCTTCATTTTTTCCATTTCCTGGATATCATGAGGATCGTCTAACTTCGCCTTCGCCTCGTCAATCGGAAGCAGTACAAAACCGCCTTCCCCCATGCTCATAACCTTGTCAACTACATACTCACCCGCAAAACTCATTCTTGTACCTCCTCTTTTACCTCGAGCGCCTCACTCCCGGCCTGCTCATCCTTTTTGTTGCCGATACACTTGTATATCAGTACGCCGATTCCGCTCAGAACCAGCGTGGCAGCCACTACAATAATTGCACTCCAGTAATTCTTGGTACCTAACGCATCCCCCAACAGCGTCGAGGTAATAATCGACGGAAAACGCCCCACGGAGCAGATGATAAACAGAATCCACAGCTTAATATCCGTAAGTCCCGCAAAATAGCACAACAAATCCTTCGGGGTACCGGGCAGAACAAAAAGTATTGTGAAGACCAACGTCCGCTTCGGCGACCCATGCAGAAATTTTAAGGACTCAATCTTCTCCTTGGAAAAGAAGATCTCCATTAACTTCACACCGAACTTGCGGACAAGCAAAAGAACCATAACACTGCCGAGGGAAGCGGCCACCAGGCACAGAATGGTTCCCTCCACTGTACCAAAGGCGTAACCGGCTACGGTTTCCAACGGCTCTCCGGGGATAAAGGCCACCAGAATCTGCAGGATGACCAGACCGATATAAGCTCCCCAGCCCCAGATGCCCATAGAATCAATCCATTCCCGGAATTCCTCCGGGTGGGACGCCATCTTAAGGATGGGAATCGCCAGCGCGCACAATACACCCACAACTGCCACGAAGATTACCATGGCAAAAACACCGATCACCTTCTGGGAGCGATTGCTCATCTCCTTTTTCGGTTCCTCGGAAAGTTTCTTCTGTTCTTTTGACTGACCCATCTCAATTCCCTCATTCTATCCACACCACCGGGGGATCTCCCCGATGAAATAATAGCAAAAATCCCCGCCGTGTGGGTGGGGATTCCATATATGTGATGCGCATTACACACTTATGGCAATGCGCGGGCTAAAGGAAGGTGCCCTCATTGAGGTCACAAGTGAAGGTATTTTTCATAGTATGTACCTCCTTTCCTTCGCCTATATTATAGCATGCTTCTCACGAAAAAGACAACGAAATCTCTCCGGCACATAGGCACAGACGCGAATTCCCTCCTCCGTATATTCCTCGTTTACAATCTGTCCGTGTTCACGAATCTGCTGAAGAAGACTTCCCTCCGAGTACGGGAATACCCGCTCGATGTAGACCTGCGATTCCCGGCAGTATGCTTCTATGCCCGCAAGAAAGCTCTCCACACCTTTTCCGGTGCGTGCCGAGATTTTGAAACATTTCGCGGCTCTTTCATCCACGCAGGGCATGAAGGCCACCCGGTCCAGATCACACTTATTAAAAAGAGTATAGATGGTCTTATCTAAAATGCCCAGATCCTTCAAAGTCTCGTAAACCACATGCATCTGCAGATCCCGATCCGGAGAGGTCGCATCCACCACATGAAGAATCGCATCCGCGTACTTCGCTTCCTCTAACGTACTTCGGAACGCATCCACCAGATGATGGGGAAGCTTGTGAATAAATCCAACCGTATCGGTTAAAAGAACACGCTGTCCGCTGGGCAATTCCAATGCGCGCGTCGTCGGATCCAGGGTCGCAAACAACTTGTCCTCCGACAGTACCCCGGCTCCCGTTAAGGAGTTTAACAGCGTCGACTTTCCCGCATTGGTATAGCCGACAATGGCAAAAACCGTTTCCCCGTTTCGTCGACGTTTCTCACGGGTGACCTCACGATGACGAACCACATCCCGAAGTTCACGATTTAACTGGGCCACGCGGTCGCGAATACGACGGCGGTCCGTCTCAATCTTCTTTTCACCGGGACCACGGGTACCGATACCTCCGCCGAGTCTTGACATGTCGACGCCAAAGCCGGCAAGACGGGTCATGCGGTATTTGAGCTGTGCAAGTTCTACCTGAAGTTTTCCTTCGGAGGTCGTCGCACGTGTCGCGAAAATGTCCAGAATCAGAATCGTGCGGTCCAAGACCTTCACGGGAAGCGCGTCCTCAAGGTTCTTATATTGGGCAGGACTTAACTCATCATCACAGATAATTCCGGTAGCGCCGGTTTCCTCAATCAGTTCACGAAGCTCCTCGATCTTACCACTGCCGATATAGGTCCCGGGATGTACGAATTCCCGGGCCTGAGACAGACGTCCGACCGTCACCGCTCCCGCCGTTTTCGCTAAGGATTCCAGCTCGTCTAAGGACGCTTCCAGCGCGGCCGCATCCTCTCCATTTGCACGAAAATCCCCGTTGCCGGGCAACTGCACGCCAACGAGGATTACTTTCTCCGTATCCGATTCAATCACTCTATCGTTCTTCAAAAAATTCAATCTCCTCACCAAGGGGCCCGTAACAGAAGGCAATTCGTGCCGGAAACGGTGGATTGGATGCAATCACGATGTCCTTCGGCTTCGTGAACACCTCGTATCCCGCTTCCTCCACGGCCTTTGCACAGGCATCCACATCCTGCGTCGCAAATGCAAAATGACGAAGCACCCCTTGCGGAAGCTCTTGCTCTCCGTTTCGGAAGACCTCCATAATGCCCGCACCGGTATCAAACATAATGCCGTTCTCCCAGGTTCTTGCCACTCGTAATCCCAGCACATCCCGGTAAAAAAGAACAACCTTCTCATATTCCGCATCATTGCAACATTTCATGGCTACATGATGAATTCCGCTAATCAGTGACATCTTTCCTGTCCTTTGCAAAAATGGGAACCAAGAAAACTTGGTTCCCTTATCCAACTTCAACTATTCATACTTGTATCGGGTTCCGTTCTTAAAGTACTTAATTTCATCGCCGGGTGCCAACTTGATGAAATCCTCGTATTTATCCACGTAAACCATAATTTTTCCGTCATCCTCGGTGTCCACATATACCCAGTAGACGCCCTTTTCAACGGTTCGTTCATCCGTTCCGCAGGTGTAAGTCCGCCATTCGGGATCAAAGCCGGTGCCCTGATTCTCTAAAATCTTCACTTCAACCCACTGATTCTCCTGAACGGTACGGTACTTCGTCTCATACTGAGGAACCTCTGTCTCGGTAAAGGTTCCGTCACCGTTATCGGAATACTGCAAATCGTAGCCGACCAGTTCCTCATAAGGTTCCTGCACTTCCACCAGCTGATATTCCTCTACCACCAGCTCCGTCTTCCAGGCACCGCTCTCCACAACCGCATCCTTACGGGGATTCTGGCAGCTCTTCACCAGGAAAAAGACAAGCAGGAAACAGATTACCGCAGCAATGATTAACGGCAAGATACTTCTTTTCTTAGGAGCAGGTGCCGGTGCTTCGGTCTTCTTCTGTGCAGAGAAATAATCTCCGCTTGCCTCCGACTTCGGAGCGCCACAGGAAGCACAGTCCTTCTGTGCGGCTGCATTCAGAGTATTGCAATAAGGACATACCCAATCGGCTTCCTTATGCTGCTCGGCAGTGCCTTCCACATACTGCTTCTCTTTCTGAAGATAGAACTTCACGCCCTCCGGACGGGGATGACCACACCCGGGGCAATCTCTTGTCATTCCTTCGATTCCTTTGTTTCCGCAATATTCGCAGTCCCAATAGGCCATAACCACTTTACGATCGTCTGCCATAGAATTCTCCTTTTATCTGATCCCATTGCTTACAGGATTCCTATCTTCCCTATAAGCGGTCGCTTCATCAAAACATACACAGTATATCACTTTTTCTTTTTGCGTTCAATTGCGACATTAATCAGCTCCTTCGATTCCTCGAAGGCCTCCGGAAGATAATCGGCCATCCATTCCTTGCCGACTTTCTCGGACTTCTTAATCTCTGCCCAGTACTGATGAAACTCCTCATCCGAATCGAATTTCCGGCCCGAGAAGACATGCGGATGGCGGCGAATCATCTTTTCACAGACGTCGTGGAACACATCCTCCATCGTAAAATGTCCTTCTTCCTTCGCAATCTCCGCCTGCAGGAAGATATTCAGAAGCAGGTCCCCCAGCTCCTCCTTTAAGTTCTCCGGATTGCCGGTGTTCTCCAAAATATTGACGCCGCTTACGACCTCGCAGGCCTCTTCAATACAGCTCTGCTTCAGACTCCCATGGGTCTGTGCACGGTCCCAGGGGCATCCGTCCTCTGCCCGAAGTCTGGCAACAATCTCTAAGAAACGCTCGTATTCACTCATGATTTGCTCCTATACGCTCTCGATTCATGACAGGTGAAGTAGACAATCTGGTATTCCTCACTTACCTTCTGTAAGAAAGCCTTCATGTTCGCAAGCTTCTTACCGTCCAGGTTCACAAAGGGGTCGTCCATGATAAGAAACGGCTTCTCATTTTCATACATCGCATCCACCATGGCAAGACGCAGGCACAAGCCGGTCAGGTCCTGAAGACCCGAGCTCAAGGACTTCACCTCACGCAGAGCGCCCTCCTCTTGCAGTTTTACCTGCAGATTCGCATCCACGCAGAACCGATCTGCTTTCTCTCCGGTCAAAAGACCATAATATTTCTCATAGCCCTCCTGAATGGGGCGGGTGTACTTATTGACAAGATTTTCCTTGGCCTGTCGCAGGAGATCTGCCGTATTCGTAAGAAGCTGATAGGTCTTTTCACGTCCCGCAAGCTTCTCTTGTGCCGCCTCCAGCTCTGCGCTTTTCTCCTGAAGCTCCTCATACTGCTCGGCAAGTTCGGTGGCGGCTGCATGAATCTGCTTAATGAGATTCTCCTGCTCCCGGATCGCTTCGGCATTGGCAACCCGCTCCAAACGAACCGTTTCGCTGTCCCGGCATTCCGTCGCCAGACTCTTACTCAACGCCTCAAGATCCAGTTCCGCCTCGACCTTCGCTAAAAGCTCCGCCTTCTCTTCGGCAGCCGTCGCCGCATCCAAATACTCTTTGATTCGATCGCGAAGGGCACGAATCTCCGGCTCCGTATCCGCGTCGCCTGGCAGGCCGAAACGAGCAAGCAGCTCCTTAAGAAGTCGGTCCTTCTCTGCCTCGCGTTCCCGATCCTCCCGCACGCGATGATGCGTGTCCTTAAGCGCCTGATACTCCGCAACGTCTCCCTGTAAACGAACCACCTGCGCACTCACGTTGTCGGCGGTTATGACAAGCCCCGGATAGAACCGATTCAGGTCCACCGTCAGAGAACGAAGAATTGCCTCTGCATTCTCTTCCGCTCCGGCCGCATTCTGTTCCTCGATACGTCGTTTCAGATTCGCATAGTTCTCACTGTCATCCCGAAGCGTACGAAGATCCTCCTTCATCGTCTCCGGATTGGTATATCCATATCGTGCAAGGAGCGTCAGCACATGGTCACGCCCCAGCTCCATTTCTTCTTTTGCCTTAGCGATTCCTTCCAGATTTTTCTGAATCTCGGGATCTGCATCGATCTCATCGGGAAGAATCCCGGATTCCGCCGTGGCACCTTCCGTTCCATCCTTCTGTGCCTCCACAGGTTCCGGAACCTTCGTCTTCACAACGGTAAAAGAGAAGCCTGCCGCCAGAACGCCGATTCCGATTACAACGACACCCACGGGAATCATCTTTGCTACGGCAATCAGTACCACACCCGCAATCAAAAGAAGAAGTGCCATAAACAAGATACTCTTTTTGCGAGTCTTCTCACGATGGAGATTTTCCATCGCAAAGCGCCTTGCCTCTTCAGCTGCACGTTCCTCTTCCTCACGCTTGCGGCGAGACTCCATCCGTTCAATCAGAAGTCCGCTCTCCACCTTGTGGCGAAGGGTCTCAAGAAGGAAGGTTCGATCCCGGACGATCTCCTCCTGCTTCTGAATCGTCTTCACCGCATCCTCGGCTGTCGTAAGCTCCCCCGTCGACGGAACCGCCTTCGGATAGCGCTCCGAAAGCTCCTTCCAACGCTTCTGCTCCTCCCCCGAAAGCTTGCCCTTTTCGGCCTGTCGGCGAAGAGCCGCCATCTCGTCAACCTGCGCACTCATCCTTACAAGGTCTTCCTCCATGGGAATTCCATCTGCGAACTGCGCCGCCAATTGCTTGCGTTTCTCTTCCTTTTCCTCGGTAAGCATACGGGAATCGGCACTCGTCTTGGCCGCGTTTTTCTCTGCAATCAGTTCCAACGCACGATCCATATCCTCCAGGGTGGGAACCTCCATCGGAAATCCGGCCCGAAGCTCCTGCGCATGCTGTTTGGCATCCGCTGCCCCCTGCTTTTTATCCTCATAGGTCTGCATCGTAATGCGGTTCGCATCCCGTTTGCAGGACTCGTCATATTCGGTATCCAAGGCCTGTGCCTTCTTCTGCAATGCCTCCAGCACTTCCTTTTGGGAAGCCAACTGTTTTTGCTGTGCCTCCAGACTCTGATCCAGCATCGTCTCCTTTTTTACCTCGGAGCACAGCGCATCAATCTCCATCTTCAGTGCCTTAATGGACTTCTTGCCGTTCGCTTTCGTCGGCGACAGCTCGTTGATACGGGCCTTAAACGCTTCGATTACCTCCTGGTAGGAGTTCACATCGGAGGTGTCCTCCGTCAGCTTACCGATTTTGGCATTGATTCCGTCGGTTGCGGCACCCTCAAGCACCACATCGTTCTGGGCAATAAAAATCGTACGTTCGAAGGAAGCCATGTCCAGACCGAACAGCTCTTCTCCCAGGGGATATGCGGAATAATCATCGGTGGGCAGAAGAGTATCCGCATTCAGAAGCGTGTACTCATCCTCGCTCACCTTCCTGCCCCACTTCGCACTGAGCAGGTATTTTTTATTATTTACCTCGAAAACAAGGCTCCCGGCATAGGTCTTGCCGTTCCAGGGACGGAGCTTTTCGCGCTCACGCGTCGCAATACTCTTACCGCTCTCATTTTTGAAGCCATAGAACATCACGCGCAAGAAGGTCGCCATGGTGGACTTTCCCCAGGCATTGTCCTGCATGAACTCCGAAAGCTTCCCGTCGAACTCTCCCTTGAAGTCGGAGAGTCTGCCGAAATTCGTAATCTCATATCGAATTAATCGCATTCTTCCCACTCTCCTTCCAGGGCCATCAGACCACAACGAATCAATTCCGTCTTCTCCTCCTCGGAATGATCGGAATTCATTACCGTACGGATAAATTCTCCTTTTAAGGATTCATCATGCAGATAACTCATATAGTCCACATGCAACTTCGTCTCATCATAGCATTTGCCAAAAAAGAATCCGTCCGCAAAGCCGTTCCGAATATAATCCACGTTTTTCTCGGCAGTTACTTCCACTTCTCCCTTAAGCACCACCTTCACAAGAGACGTTTCCGCAATCTTCCGTGCCTTCAACTGCTTCTGCACGCAATCAATCATCTCGCTGGAATTCTCACAGCCGGTGACATCCACCTCCACGGTATGCAGGATACGCTTCGCAAAGGGAACAAAGCTTGACTTCACCGTATGAGCTTTTTCGTCAATCTCCAAAAGCATATATCCGTGCTCGCCGCATTCATCGAAGCCGCGGCCTTCCAGACAACCGGGATAACACCAGTGACCTCTTCGATCCAGTTCCCCCTCCTGGCGGGCATGCACATGCCCCAATGCAAGATAATCGATTCCCTTGCCGGCATAGGACGGAATCGGAACCACCTCTGCCTTATCACGGGCATTCGTCTGCACCTGCTGTCCATGCAGCATAACCAGGTTACACTTGCTCATGTCGAGCGTTAACGACAGGGGAAGCGTCGCCATGTTATTGCCGTTCGGCTCAGCGGAGGTTAAGAGCACTTCCCCATCGGGATCCAGTGCATAGGTGCTCCAACTGTCGCCAAAGGTATGGAGATTCGCAGGCACCTCGTCTAAGCCTTCCAAAAAACCGTCCGCATCATGATTGCCCCGCAGATAATAAAATGCGATCTCGGGATGACCTGTGATCGCATGCATTACAGCGGTCTGTACTCCCTTGGCGACATGCTTCGTATCGAACAGGTCTCCCGCAATCAGAATTGCCGAAACCCCTTCACTCACCGCATCGTCCACCAGGCGACGGAAATTGTCCGTCAGCTCCGCCTTACGTATTTTCTTTTTTTCTCCCTCCAGATTCGCATTCAGAGCAGAATCCAGATGGAGATCCGCACAATGAATTACCTTCATACACAAAAACCTTTCTAAAAAAGCAAACCTTTTATTCCCTATTGGCGGTCGTAATACTTCTTGCCTGCCGACGGGCGGAAATACGTACGCAGATATCCATCCGTGGAAACAATTACGAATTCGTTGGTCTCTTCCAGATAATAGATGTCATCCCCGTCTTCCTTCTCCGTCTTGTGGAGCGCGTTGGGATTGACGATGACGGCATTCGCACCCTCCAGATAATCCTCCGCAGTCACATAACCGAATTCTTCCCCGAATTCCTCTCCGTGCTTCTCAAAATGCTCCGTCAGGTAGGAATCGTAACGGAAGGTGTACTGGACATAGGCGTCCGCATCGTCAACGGTGTCAATGTCAGTCTCGTACTCACCGGTTGTATAACTTTCGTCGCCAAGCACAATCCCGGAGTCCGTCTCGGAACCCGAATCCGGATTCGAGTCCGCCGCCGAATCCGACTCCGTAAGAATCTGATCCAGCGAATCCAGCGTCTTATCAAGTTCTGCTTCCGTGCAGCCTGTGAAGCAAAAGAGCATTGTAACCAGCATAATCATTAGGATTCCGAGGAACCGCTTTTTGTTGCTTTTCATATAGTATAACTCCTTCTATGTCCTTTTTATCGGACTTACTGTGAAATATCTTCCGCTTCCGAATTCTCTTCCGGGAAGTCTTCTGCGACTTCCTCCGTCGTCAGCGCACTGAAATCAATCGGATGCTCCGCCAGATATGCCTGCTCGATCTCGATTTTGCGGGCATGCAATTCGGTGTAGGCGAGGGCCTCCTCTGCTCCCAGGGAAAAGATATCCACCGTCAGATATTCGGAATACGTTACATAGAGGGAACGATATTCCTCGTTCTCGGCGCGTAATGCAAGGATCATCTCATTATAAGCCTTCGCAATGAGCTCCGCCTTCTGTTCCTCAGGAGTTAATGCATTCCAACGGGCAGTTTCCGCATCGATTTTGGCCTGGCGCTCCGCATAGACAGCCTCCGTCTGCGCAAACGCATCATTCACCTGCTCCTGCATATCGGCTACTTCCTGCTTCCACTGTGCTTCCTCGGTTAAGAGATTTGCAAGCGCAGTCTCATACTTTGCTTCCGCCGCCTCATATTCCGCCTGCTGTTCGGCAACCGCCTTCTTGTATTTTTTTTCATAATCCGCACGAATGAACAGAACCGCCGTCACGCCGCCGGCAATCACCAATACAAGAACAATACAATAAATAATATGAACCAGAGGGCGCTTCTGAGTGACCTTCTGCTCTTCGAGCTGCTCGGTCTGCTGTTCCTCAACTTTCGTCTCCATCATCTCTTCCATCTCGTCGCTCCTCATTATTTTTTCTTCAGTTCCTGATACATCTCGTCAATCTTGTCCGCTTTCGTGTAGATTCCGTAGGGATGCTTATTCCAGGTACCGTGGCCGCTGACAATCGCCACAAGATATCCCCGGGAATCAAAAAGCGCCGAACCGCTCTGTCCGCCCATGGTTCCTTTATCCGCGATGTAATAGGCTTTGCTTCCGATCCAGGGCCAGGTCTTAATGACATCCACAATAAAACCTTCGCCGGTATCCAGAATGGTAAACTGACGGTCAAAATCCTTCTTAATATTTCGGGCGTAGATATTGCCGGTGTACATTTCATCTCCCGGCTTAAGGCCGCCCGCAATCTTCTTATCGAAGCAAACCTGCTTCAGCTTCAGTAACGTATCCTTCGGAATTGCATCCACGGGAAGGCGATACATCGCATAATCTCCCGTAGTACTCTTGAAGCTTGCGTTAATGACATAGTCCATTGTGTCCACGGTAATCACTTCCCGATCGAAAAAACGCACCTCAAATCGCGAAAGCTTCTGCATGTTCACAATACAATGTCCGGCAGTTCCGAGATAAACATAGTCCTCATCCACCTGATAGACGAAGCAGGAGAACATTCCGTAATTGCTGTCCGGAAGACCTTTGTTAAAGTAACGTACGTCGACATTGGTCGGCTCCGTAATCGTATCGACCTTATCAAAATTTCCCTTGGCTAAGGGCTCATAACGGAAATAATCATTGCAGATTAGGACCTTCATCTGTGAAAAGCCGTTGACACTCGCAAACGCGGTAGGGTCGTAAAGAGAAGGATCCGCTTCCTCCGGCTCCGCTACCGGCACAGGCTCCTTGGCAATCGTCAGGGTTTTCTTATAGTCTGTCGTCGAGATTCGTTCTGCGAATTCCACCTCCGGAATCTCGGCCTTCGGAAACATCTGACCACAGCCGGTTAACAGCATAAGGCCCAGTGCCAGCGCTCCGAATCTTATAAGAAACGTTTTTTTCATAGGGATTTCCTTTCATAGGTCAGGGTAAACTCGGAGAATACCGCTTCCTTCGTGCAAGCCTCATGGAAGGATCTTGCATAGAGACCGATTAGGACACCCGTAAAACCGGAACACACCTCACTGGAAAGGTATCGTGTACGGGCACTTCCCAGATCGTACTCGGTGCCGTCCGCCGTCACCGCACGCATCTGATAGCTTAAGGGTTCAAAGTGTATTTTAAGAGTCACCTCATCGGTATTCACGTCCACCTGACTCTGCACAACCTTCAGATCGCCGATACAGATTCGTTTCACAATGCTCTGTCCGAGGGCAGTCTTCTGAAGGGCCAGATCGTAGTGGTGCTCGGGATCCATGAAAAGAGTAACTCCCGCCTCTTCTTCCGCTACGGAAAGCTTCACAGAAAGATCTCCCTCCATCTCACACTGACGAATCGCCATCATGGTAGGTCTTCCCAACTCATCGTCCGGCGAATCCCCTACTCCGAGAAGACCGATGGAACGGCCGATGGCCATGGTATCGGGAATCTGAGTCGGACGAGGCGTGCCCATCCAATCACGAAGAATATACTTCTCCGGATGGGGGTGTCGCACAAAAATCCACTCTTTTCCAAGGGTTGTATCTGCAAAGGTATAGCTCTTACGCGTATGCTGAAGCAGGGCAAATTCTCCGGCACACATCTCCGTCTTAGTCATGCCGTTGTCTCCGGCAACGATTCCCGGAACGCCGTTTTCACAGGTTAATGTCACAGGCACCAGATAGGTCTCCCGGCCGGTAATGTGGAACGTTTCCCAGGTGCCGGTCTGACGGAACGCCAGATGCACCATCCACATATTGCCGTCATTGTCCTCTACCAGATCGCCATGGCCCACACCCTGAATCGGGTAAGGAGCAATATTGCGGTTCGTGAGAATCGGATTGTTCCTGACTCCGGTAAAAGGACCATACGGAGTCGGTCCGGTGGCGCATACAATCATATGACCGTATTCCGTACCGCCCTCAGCCGCCAAAAGATAATAGGTATCCCCGAATTTATACAGATGCGGTCCCTCTAAAAATCGTCCGCCGGTGCCCTGCCAGATTGATTTTTTGCGGGAGAGAATCTCACCGGTCTCAATGTTAATCTCGCACTGCGTAACACCGCCGACCCCGTCATCGTCGATCCCGTTACTCATAAAGTAGGCCTTATCGCCATCAAAAAACAGGGAAGGATCGATACCGTCCTGATGAATTACAATCGGATCGGACCACTCTCCGTGAATGTCATCGGTCCACACATAGAAATTCTCGTCCGTGGACACATTGGTCGTAACCATATAGAAACGATCCCCGTGAACGCGGATTGTCGGGGCGAACACCCCGCGGGAGGTACCGGCCTCATGAAGGTTTAACTGGCTCTCACGCGTCAAAACATGACCGATCTGGTTCCAATTCACCAGATCCTCACTCTCCCAGAGCACTACCCCGGGCCAGAACTGGAAGGTCGAATGGACCATATAATATTTGCCGCTATGCTTACAGATACTGGGATCCGGATAGAAACCGGGAATAATGGGGTTATTGTACTTCATGCAGTCTCTCCTTTACGGTATGAATGGTCTCGCTCCACTCAAAATCACAATAGTTACGTATCGCGTTCAAATCTGCCATTGTATGATAGGTCCCTCCCTCAGACTGGGGAACCGGCTGCAAACGATTCTCTTTAATCGCTTCCCAATGCTCGATAAACAGCTCTGTCATTGCTTGAATCAGCGCATCATAGGTCGTCGCAAAGGTCTCAATCTCCTCATCAAAAAACAACTCCTTCTGCGCATAGATGTCTCCCGTATCCAGCCCGGCTTCCATCTTATGAATGGTTACCCCTTTCGGCGTATTCTCGATAAAACTGAAAAAATTCGGTGAGGATCCGCGATTATAGGGAAGATAGGAACAATGAAGGTTGATGACTTTCCCCTGCATATAATCCAGTACATCCTGCTTCACAATGTATCGATAATTGAAACTGATCATATAGGAAGGCTTCAGCTCCTGAATCCGCTCTAACGTAAGCTTCTCCGTATAGTGAAGCACCTCTTCTTTTTCATGTGCAGCCAGCCACTGATATAAAGAGTCGGTATTCCTGTTGTTCGTGCAAAAAAGAATCATGCTATGCCTCCTCAAACAGATCCATACGAAGGGCGGTTCCATACGGAATGTCGCAAACGGCTTTTTTGCCAAGCAGCGATTGATAATACTTCGGCTTTAATCCGTTCGAAGGACGAATGCTTCGGATATTCTCCGAGGTAATGATCTCTCCGGCCTTAATATCCCGAACCGCATAGAGACTGCGGCGGAAGATCTGACTGCCCTCTTCTCCCGGGGTCGGTCCGTAGAAGGTCTCACCGACGATGCGGCGGGCATCACGGACATCCTGCACCATAGCGGCAAATTCCGAAACCGGCATACTGAACTTACTGTCGGCACTGTCAACACCCTCTAACATAATGTGCTTCTCGACTACACAGGCACCAAGGGACACACCCACTACGGAGGCGATGCTTCCGGCACTGTGGTCGGATAAACCTACGGGAACTCCGAACTTGGCACGCATATCCGGAATATTGGCAAGATGCATATGCTCCCATTCCGCCGGATATTCGCTGCAGCATTTCAGAAGAACCACCTGACGGTTCCCGACACGGTAGCAGGCCTCCAAGGCTTCGCGGATTTCCTCCTCGTTTGCCATACCGCAGGACATAATCATAGGCTTGCCCTTCGAGGCGGTATATTCGATTAACGGAATGTCTACCAGCTCAAAGCTTGCAATCTTATACGCCTCGATTCCGATGGATTCCAGGAAATCCACTGCGGTAGGATCGAAGGGGGTAGACAGAAAATCGATTCCGCAGGCATCACATTCTTCTTTGATTCGTGCCTGCCACTCATAGGGGGTGTAAGCTTCCTTATACAGGTCGTGCAGTTTATAGCCATCCCAGAGCCCTCCGTGAATCAAAAAGTCCTCCTTGTCGCAATCGATGGTAATGCTGTCGGCCGTATAGGTCTGAATCTTCAAACAATCCGCACCGGTCTTCGCCACCTCACGGACAATGCGAAGTGCATTGTTCAAATCTCCGCCGTGGTTGGCACTCATCTCTGCAATGACATAGACCTGGTTCTTGGCGATGGAATCAAAAATACGAAACATGGCACGTCTCCTTTTTTACACTGCGATTATTACAAATTATAATTACTACGTATTATAACATGAAACCCTTCCGTTCGTTACAGTTATTTATTCGCCCGAATCACCTATCTTTTCGAACATTCACTATTAAGGTGGAAGAATTTCTGTCGATATGGTATAATGATTGGCAGTGTGGCAGGAATGCCCCTATGAACCAAAAAACAAATCATCTTTTTTTCACAGGAGGAAAAAATCATGCAGTTCGTAATTAACATTTTAATAGCTCTGGCGATCGGCGCTTTAGTAGGTATCATCGCAGGTATGATCATGAAGACCGGCTTCAGCCTGGTTGGTAACATCATCATCGGTGTAATCGGCGGTATTGTCGGCGGTGTCATTGCCAGCATTCTCGGAATGATCGGCCTCTCCATCGGCGGCTGGATCGGTTCCTTAATCTTCGGCGTTCTTGGTGCTTGCATCGTAATCTTTGTTCTGAAGATGATTCGTAAGTAAGTTCGACGAAAAAAGTTTTTGCAGTAAGGAGATTATATTATGGGTTTATTAGGAATTGGCGTTATCTTATTATTGGTCGGTGTCGGCGCATTCTTCGTAAAGAATTCTACGAAGCCTGAGGCCATCGCCCTCATCCGCGTGGTTGCGATTATCGCCGGTGTCGTGGCAATCGCTGCGAGCTGCGTTAAGGTTGTTCCCACCGGACATACCGGCGTAGTAACCACCTTCGGTAAGGTTGAAGACTACACCTACGAAGCAGGTGTTCATTTCGACAAGCCCTGGAGCAAGGTTACCAACATGGACAACCGTACCCAGAAGGCTACTCTGGCTGTCGGCGCATTCAGCTCCGATATTCAGGCTGTAGACATCGTATACACCGTTAACTATCAGATCTATAAGAGCAATGCACAGGAAATCTATCGTACCATCGGTACCGATTATTTCCACACGGTAGTAGAGCCTAAGGTTCTGGAAGCCCTGAAGGGTGTCTTTGCAAAGTATAATGCTGAGAATCTGATTGCTACCCGTGATAAGTTAAGCAAAGAAGTAGAGCAGGTTCTGATCGAGTCCGTATCCAAGTACAACATCGAGATTGTCAGCACCTCCATCGAAAACATCGACTTCACCGACACCTTCACGGATGCGGTTGAGGCAAAGCAGGTTGCAGAGCAGAACAAGTTAAGAGCTCAGACTGAGCAGGAGCAGCGAATCATCGAGGCTGAGGCTGAGGCTGAAAAGATTAAGATTGATGCACAGGCACGTGCAGATGCACAGATTATCGCAGCACAGGCAGATGCCGAGGTTGCTAAGATCGGTGCGGATGCTGCAGAATATCAGGGTCAGAAGGACGCTGCGATCATGAGCAACTTAGGTGAGATGTTAACCAGATATCCGAACCTGTTACAGTACTACTACACGCAGGGTTGGGACGGTAAGCTTCCCGAGACCTTCTTAGGATCGGATGCAAGTCTCTTACTGGAGATGCCCGCAGTGAAGTAATCCCCGAGTCCCGTTTGGGACCTCACACGGAGTGAACGAAAGATAAAAGAGCATGGAATCATTGATTTCATGCTCTTTTTGCGTTATTTTAAGAACTATGAAGAAAAAAGTCCTCTCCGTCACACTGGTCTTTGCCCTGCTTTTGACCTCCTGTGCCGGAATACAGAAAAACACGAAAACCGAATATCCCGCATCGGAAGAGCCTAAGATTTCCGTCGATACGCCTGTGGACGAGACCACGCCAAAGGAATCGGAAGCGGAACTTCCCGAATCCGAAGAGCCGACCCCGGAAGTTCCGACTCTCGAGGAGCCGGCCACCGAGGAGCCCATTCCCGAAGAGCCTATCCCTCCCGAGCCCACCTTCGATATCGTCCTGACCTTTGCCGGCGACTGCATGTTGGCCTCCCTCATGGGACAGGAAAGCGCGAATAATTTCATCGGAACGGCCAATCGTGAGGAGCCGGGTTATTTTTTGAGTGAAGTACAGGAATACTTCGGTACCGATGATTTCACGATTGTGAACCTGGAAAATGTCTTTACCGACGACCCGGAGCTTACGGAACGCGAAAAAGAGGAAGAGATTGCCTACTGGTACCGCTCTTCTACCAAAAACGCCGCCATTCTGGCTGCCGGCTCGGTGGAAGCGGTCTCTACCGCCAACAATCACAGTGGCGATTACGGCAAAAAAGGAGCCCGCGATACCGAGGAAGCGTTGCGGCAATATCACATTCTCTACGGAACGAAGTCCGAAACCCTGTATCTGGAGAAAAACGGCTTCCGAATCGCCGTCATCTGCGGTGGTCTGTGGAAGGAAGGCTATGAGAAAGCCCTCATTCGTCGCGTAAAACAGGCAAGTGCGGAATCCGATTTTCAGATTGTCTATTACCATGGAGGAACCGAGAAGATTCACGAGCCGGAGGAATGGAAAATCAATTCTTCCCATGCGCTCGTCGACGGCGGTGCGGATCTGGTCATCGGCAATCATCCGCATGTCCTGCAACCCCGGGAGATCTACAAGAATACCGAGATTCTCTACTCCCTTGGGAATTTCTGCTACGGCGGTGCTTCCCGACCCGAGAATCGAACGATTCTGTACCAATATACGATTACGGTTGACACCGAGACCCTTTCGATTCTGAATACCGTATCGAATATCGTTCCCTGCTACGTATACACAGGAAGTCGCAATAATTTCCAGCCGGCGGTCATCCTCGATGAAACCGACCGACAACACGTCCTGGACTTCATGGACGGCAAACGCGACACCCCGAAATAAGGAGATTCCCATGAACATTACCCTTCGCCCCATTACGGAAGCGGATACCGACGAGGTACTGCGTTGGCGTAACAGCGACTACGTTCGTCTGCAATTTTTCTATCGCACTCCCATCCGCCACGAGGAACACCTCGACTGGCTGCACAACAAAGTTTTTGCCGGCTCCGTATACCAGTATATTGTACTGGCCGACGAACAACCTGTGGGCTGTGTCTATCTCCAGCATTTCGATGAAAAGAGGACTGAGGCGGAATCCGGGATTTTCCTAAGTCCCGACGCACCCGCAAGACAGGGAATCGGAACGAAAGCCCTGAAGCTCTTAACCCGGGAAGCCTTTGATACCCTGGGCCTTAAGCGCCTCTATGCAAGAGTCTTAGCTACAAATGAAGCAAGCCTTCGCCTGCATACCGCTTGCGGCTATCGCCGTCTTGCTTCCAACGAGCTTCCCGAGGAAGACCGGTATCTGATGATTGACGGAAAGCAGCAGGAAATAGCTTTTTTTGAACTGCTTTGTAAATAATCACAAAAAAACATAGCAATAACGTTATTCTTTTTTACATATGAACATTTAATCATATGTTGACATGTTTGTGTGTTCGTGCCTATAATAGGAGCATAAGATTAGTTTTTTCTTAAATGCACTGATAGAAAGGACGCCCCATGAACATTGTAGAATTCGAACACGTATCCAGAATCTATACCGTAGGAGACCATGTGCAGAAGGCACTGGATGATGTTTCCCTGACTCTTGAGGAAGGAAAATTCATCGTCGTTTTAGGTCCCTCCGGTGCAGGCAAAAGTACCCTGCTAAATATGCTTGGCGGACTTGACAGTCCCACCTCCGGAACCGTACGTATGAACGGAACCGATATCTCCGGTTTCGACCGTAATCAGTTAGCCGACTATCGCGCTTCTACCGTAGGCTTCGTTTTCCAGTCCTACAACCTGATCCCGACATTAACCGTATATGAAAACGTCGCACTCGTGAAGGAGATTGCTCCCGATCCCTTAAGCTGCACCGAGATGTTATCTCGCGTGGGGCTTGCAAAGCATCTGAAGAAATTCCCCGTTGAGCTCTCCGGCGGCGAGCAGCAGCGTGTCTCCATTGCCCGTGCATTGGCCAAGAATCCCAAGGTTCTTCTCTGTGACGAGCCGACCGGTGCCCTGGACTCCGATACCGGTGTTATGGTACTTCGTCTCCTTCATGAGATGTCCAGGGAATACGGCAAAACCGTAATCGTCGTTACCCACAATCAGAACCTGGCGAAGATGGCAGATGTTGTCGTTACCGTGAAAAACGGCAAAATCAAGGAAGTTGTGGATCAGCCAAATCCCGCTTCCATTGACGAGATTGATTGGTAATCCGTCGGAAAGCGAGGTCAATGCCATGTTAACCAAAAAATTAATTCGAACCGCCCTGAAGTACAAAGCACAATTCCTCTCCATGATGATCATGGTCGGAATCGGCCTCGGAATCTTCATAGGCTTCAATATGGAATGGGTTTCCATTCAGACCAGTACAGAACGTTTCTTCACCGATACCGGCTTTGCCGATTATCGCATTCTTCGCGAGCAGGGCTTCTCGGAGGAAGATCTGAATCAAGTAAAAAGCCTGCCCTCCGTACAGGACGCCTCCCGAATTCTGAACTTCAATACCGTCAGCCGGGCGGATGACGATATCGTCTCCTTGATGGTTACCGAAAATACCCGGGTTACTTTTTTCCAATTAATGAAGGGTGCGGCCTATGATGCCACCGACGAGGACGGTATCTGGATTTCGGATCACTATGCCAAATCCAACCACCTCGCCATCGGCGATACCATGACGCTTCTCTACAGCGGAATGGAGCTTCCCGTTACGATTCGCGGTACCGTTATGGCAGGAGAGTATCTGGTATGTACGCCCGATGAGACGCAATTAATGCCGGATTTCACCACATACGGATACGGCTATGTTACCCCGGCCTTAATCCGCAAAGCCTTGGGCTTCGAATACTATACGCAGATTCACATCCTCTCGGAGGAATCCACAGCTGTGATGAAGGCCGACGTCCAGTCCCTGTTCGGCAACAGCGCCGTCCTGTTAACCAAACAGGAGAATGCCTCCTATGCAGCCTCCCAGAGCGAGATTGAGGAAGGAAAGACCATGGGGGCCATTCTTCCGGTTGTCTTTCTGTTAATCGGAATCCTCACCATGGTTACCACCATGCACCGCATCACTGCCAACGAAAAAACCCAAATCGGTTCCCTCAAAGCTCTCGGTTTCCGGGATCGAAAGATTCTTCTGCATTACACCTCCTACGCAATCATGGTTGCATTCTTCGGAACACTGGTGGCATTGGGAATCGGAATCACCGTCTGCAAGGTCATTATGAATCCGGACGGAATGATGGGAACGTATTTTGATATGCCGAAGTGGTATCTGCCGATTCCCGCCTTCTGCTGGATCGCCGTAATCCTGGTGGATCTGGCTTTAATTCTGGTAGGCTTCCTCTCCGTGAAGGAAATGCTTCGGGGCACCGCTGCCGATTCCCTGAAGCCTTATGTTCCCAAGAAGATGCGTTCTCTTGCGTTGGAACGTTTCCGCTTCTGGGAGAAGTTCTCCTTCGGAACCCGCTGGAATCTGCGCGATATCTTCCGCCACAAGTCCCGCTCCTTCATGTCCTTATTTGGCGTATTCGGCTGCAGCGTCATTCTGACGGCGGTCTTCGGTATGAATGACACGTTAAATGTCTATGTGGAGAAGTCCTACAAGAAGGCTTTCGATTACAAATACTGTATCAACCTGTCCGAGGGAACCTCCCGTGAGGATGCTCTTACTCTGGCAAAAGAGTACGACGGTGACTGGGCCGCCTCCTCCTACATCGAAGAGAACGGAAAAAGTGTATCCCTCACCATCTACCATTCCGACAGGAACATGGTAAAATTCATGGACGAATCGGAAAAGTATCTCACCCTTGAGAATTCCGGTGTCTACATCAGCCGTCGTATTGCCGATGCAAACCGGTTAAAGGTCGGGGATTCCATGGTCTTTTCCCCTTACGGAAGTGACGAGGAATATACCGCCACTGTTGCGGGAATTCTCCTGGCCATGACCGAAGGCCTGACCATGACGGATGCCTACGCCGACTCCATCGGTTATCCGTACAGTATCTCCTCCATCTACACAAGCAAGGAAGTGACCGGCGACTCCCGCATTGCCAATGTCCAGAACGTGAATGCGGTCATCGATTCCTTTGATACCTTCATGGGAATTATGAACACCATGATTATCGTATTGAGCATCGCATCGCTCCTGCTCGCAGCCATCGTGCTCTACAACCTCGGTACCTTAAGCTACATCGAGCGTTACCGGGAGATGGCAACCCTGAAGGTTGTCGGTTTCCAGGATAAACGAATCGGGCAATTGCTGATCTCTCAGAACATCTGGCTTACCATTGCGGGCCTGCTTGTCGGAATCCCTTGCGGAGTCGGAGTGCTGCATTATCTGATGGATGTTCTCGGCTCCGAATACGAGCTAAACATCCATGTCAATGTCCTGTCCTACCTCTTAAGCGTAGGCCTGGTGCTCGGTGTTTCTCTCCTGGTGGGCTTCCTAATCAGCTCCAAAAACAAGAAAATCGATATGGTCGAAGCGCTGAAGCGTGTGGACTAATTCTTTCCTCTCTCCTACAAACATATCGAAAACAAAAGGGAAATCACCGAAAGGTGGCTTCCCTTTTTGCTCTTTGCCGTCAAACTGTGCTATAATGTAGGGAGGAGTACCCACAGGAAAGGGAACATTATGACTGAAAAAGAGCATCTGTCCGATACTGTCCTTGCCTTCCATGCGATGGCGGATTCGTATCTGTCCGTAAACTTCATCGATCTGGATCACAACACGCTTCTGGACTACAACCGCACCGGTGAAAGCCAGGATACCTGCTGGTCCAATCTGCGTCCCAAAGCAAACCGCCTGATGCGTGAGTCCATGAGCCATATCACGACGGAAGAGTATCTCGATATCGTATTGGATTTCGTAGATCTCTCCACCGTTCGGGAGCGTATGCGAAATAAGAAGCGTATCTCCGAGGAATTCGTTTCCCGCTATTCCGGATGGCTTCGCGGTACCTTCGTTGCCGTTACCACAGACGAGGAGAAGATGCCGACCTCCGTCATCTTCACGACGCTTCGCATCAATGAAGAAAAAAAGAGAGAAGAGGAGCTTCTTCTTCGTTCCAATACCGATAAGCTGACCCATTTCTATAACCGCCAGGCCTATGAGGACGACATCGCCATTCTGGATAAGGGTGGCGTTCAGAACGATTTCACTTTTATCTCGTTGGACGTAAACTGCTTAAAGCAGATTAACGACTCCCTGGGACACACCGCCGGAGACGAGTTGCTTAAGGGTGCAGCCTTCTGTATTCAGAAGGTTTTCGGTTCCTACGGTCGCCTCTATCGTATCGGCGGTGACGAGTTCGTCGCCATGATTCACTTAAATCCGCGATTCTACGAGCTTCTGGTACAGGATTTTCGCGAGGAAGTAGACCGTTGGAAGGGCGAGCAGGTCGATTCTCTTGCCGTCTCCTACGGTGCCGCAAGAGCCTGCGATTATCCGGACAAAGCAATCAAGGAGTTAATCAAGATTGCCGACAAGCACATGTACGACGACAAAGCGCTCTTCTACCAGAGCAAGGGCATCGATCGACGTGGACAGATGGCCGCCTTCGATGCACTGTGTCGTTCCTATATCAAGATTCTTCGCGTGGATCTGACCGAGGACACCTACTCCATCATCCAGATGGACGAAGCAGAGAAAACCAGCGCGAACGGTTTCTGCGATTCCTTCTACAAATGGATTCACGATTTCGCAACCACCGGTCACGTGCATGAAGAAAACATGGAGCAGTACTTAGAATACGTCGCTCCGGACTTCATCAAGAACTATTTCAACGCCAAGAATCCGGTATACTGCCTCTACTACAAACGTAAGATGAACGGCGAATACAAGCGAGTAATGCTTGAGATGATTCCCACCGCAGAATATACGGAGGAGCATCAGACCGTATTCTTATACATCAAGAACCTTGACCCTATCTAAGGAGGATTGATTTCCATGAAAAAGACCATCAAAAATCTAATTGGACTCGGTATTGCGCTTGTCCTGTTAATAACCTGCGGACTCATCGGCGGCTTAAGCGGAATCTTCAAGGGCTTCTCCGATATGACCGGAACGATTCATCTGAACGGAATCACGGTATTAAAAGCGCTGATTGTCATTCTGATTCTTTTAACCGTACATTATCTGGTACAGTTAATCTTCAGCTTTTTCTCCGGTAAAAAAGGACGTGCCGGCACTCTCATTACCGTGTTCGCAAGCTTGATTAAGTATGCCCTCGTCATCATCGGTATCTGTTGGGTACTGACCATTATCGGTGTCAATGTCAGCACCATTGTGGCAAGCTTGGGAATCATCGCTCTGATTCTCGGTTTCGGTGCGGAGAGTCTGATTGCCGACCTGGTAACCGGTATCTTCATTCTTTTCGAGAATCAGTTCAACATCGGCGACATCATCGAGGTCGGTGGCTTCCGCGGTGTTGTAGAGACCATCGGCGTTCGTACCACCTCCCTTCGTGATATGGGCGGTAACATCAAGATTATCAACAACTCCGACTTAACGAACATCATCAACCGTTCCAACTGTGGTTCCGTTGCCGTATGTCAGGTCGGTGTATCCTACGAGACCGATCTCGAGATCCTCGAAAGCAAGCTCGTCGACATTCTTGCACAGATTAAAGCCAAGTATCCTACCGTATTCATCGGCGCTGTGGAGTACTTAGGCGTTGAGGACCTGGCAGATTCCAACGTCATGTTAAAATTCAAGGCCGATGTACATGAGAAGGACATCTTCCACGGTCGTCGTTTACTGAACAAGGAGTTAAAATGTGCGTTTGACCGCGCAGGCATCACCATCGCTTATCCGCAGTTGGATGTACATACCAAATAATCCACATATTCTTTTACGCACGACGAAGGTGCGAGAGTATCCCTTATGAGAGACGAATTCAACACGAACGAAAAAGAGAATAACGAAATATCCTTCCATCGTGAACTGGAATTCGGTTCCCTTCCCACAGAAGACAATTCTCCCAAGGAAGAGACCTACGTTCCCATCGAATTCCACGAAAGCAAGGAGATTGATACCCCTACAGAGCCCCTGCATGTCACCATTCGCAAACAGAACCGCCGGAAACATTCGGTAGCCGGTCGTTCGGCTGCGGTTGCGGCAGCTGCGGTCGGTATCGTCGCGGTTACGCAGTTTTTCCCGATCGATTTGTCAGAGACTAAGCTGTCTCAGGACCCGATTATTACCGAAGCTCCGGACAGTATCCCTGCGCCTTCCACCGGGGAGGATTCTACGGGGAAACCGCCCGTAATCGTCATTCCGGATCTTCCGCCCACGGAAGAAAAGGGCGAGCACGCAGATGCTTCTTTCCCCGATATTTCGGAGAACCGGATGCCGGATGCTCCCGTAGCGCCCTATGGTTCTCTGGGTGAATACTACCTGGTGATTTCCGAGAATCGTAGTTCCGTTGCCATGCTGGCACACGGTTCCGCCTATAACGGCGACCTTCCGACAACCTATCCCGGCGTTTCTTATGATGCCGCAACCAATACACTGACCCTTGAAAATGCCACAATTCCCACTCTGGTAGCCAACTGGATGGGAAATGGTCTGACCGTATACTTAATCGGGGAGAACCGGATTGATTACCTGGAGGTCTGGGGCTTCTACACCGGTGGCTGTATTACCTTTACCGGACCCGGAAGTGTTACGATTAATGCATCCCAAAGCCATGAATACGGCATTCTGCTGGAAGGTGAATGCAGTAAGGCCGCACTTCTGATTGATTCAACGGTTCAGAAGTTCGAAGCCTATGGTTCCACGGCCGCCCTGCTTGTTTGTGACAGTTCTCTGGAGAAGGGCCTCTATTATCTGGCACCCCTTTCGCTGGAAGACGGTACCCGTGCCGAGACCCCCGGCAATTACGAGGGAAATACGGAAGGCTTCAAGGACTATACGGTAGTGGATGAGGCCGGCAAGCCGATTACCCATCTTCTGCTTACAAAATAAAACTATCCTACAGAATCGAGAGAATTCTCATGGAACACAATCTTACCAAGGGCAGCGTGTTTAAGAACATCGTTCTATTCAGCCTGCCCTTCTTATTATCCTATTTCTTACAAACACTATACGGTCTTGCCGATCTGTTCATCATCGGTCAGTTCTGTGAGGTGGAGAGTACCACCGCGGTCTCTGCCGGTAGCCAGATTATGCATATGGTTACGGTCATGATTGTCGGTCTCGCCACCGGATCCCTTGTGCTCATCGGCCGTGCAGTCGGTGCCGGTGATAGTACACTTCGCAACAAAGCAATCGGAAATACCGTTTCCTTATTTGCTCTGGTATCCCTTGTCCTTACCGGAGTGTTATTGGCGTGCGCAATGCCGATTGTTCATATTATGCAGACCCCGGCGGAAGCGATACACGGCACCTACATCTATGTACTCATCTGCTTTGCGGGAATCCCTTTCATTACCGCCTACAACATTATCAGCTCCATCTTCCGCGGCATGGGGGACTCCAAAAGTCCGATGTATTTCATCCTCATCGCCTGCATCTGCAATATTGCGCTGGATTATCTTTTTATCGGGGCCTGTGGACTCGGCCCTGCCGGAGCCGCTCTCGGAACCACTCTCGCCCAAACCGTCAGCGTAATCATAAGCCTCATCGCCATTCGCAGAAAAAAGATGATTGAAGGCTTATCCCGAGCACATCTTCGTTTGGAAAAAAGCACCGCGGGAAGCATTGTCCGCGTCGGCCTCCCGGTGGCGTTGCAGGACGGTTTTATTCAGATTTCCTTCCTCGTCATTACGATTTTTGCAAACCTTCGCGGTGTCGATGATGCGGCCGCAGTGGGAATTGTGGAAAAGCTCATCGGCATTCTGTTCCTGATTCCGTCGACCCTATTATCCTCCGTGTCGGCTCTCTGCGCTCAGAATATCGGTGCCGGCGAACACGATCGTGCCCGCAAAACCATGCTCTATGCGATGGCGATTACGACCGGCTTCGGTCTGTTTTTTTCCGTGCTGTTTCAGTTCATTGCAGGCCCGGTCATCGACCTGTTTACGAATAATGCTACCGTTGTTACCATGGGGACCACCTATATGCGTTCCTATGTCGTGGACTGCATTTTTGCCGCAATCCATTTCATCTTCAGCGGATATTTCTGCGCCTACTCCCGGTCGGAAATCTCCTTTTTTCACAATGCAATCTCCGCGGTTTTCTTCCGAATTCCGCTTTCGTATCTTGCTTCGACACACTTTAAGGACACGCTGTTTCCCATGGGTTGTGCTGCTCCCATTGGATCCTTAGTGTCCATCGGCATCTGTTTCGTAGCATATCTGCTCCTCCAAAGAAGTCTTAAGCGACAAATGCCCGAGAGCATGGTATAATCATCCTATGACAAACCCTTGTAAAAAAGCAGAATTTCATATTCACACCTCTGCCTCGCAAGATAGTCTCCAGTCCCGTCGCACACTGCTTCGTCAGTGTAAAAAGCACGGCATCGACTGTGTGGCGATCACGGACCACAACGAGGTGAAGTTTGCCTTGAAAAATGCGGACTACTTTCGCAAACACGGCGTGGAGATCATTGTCGGCGAAGAGATTTTCTCCTCCGAAGGGGAGATTATCGGCTTATTCCTAACCGAGCGCATTGCCCCGGGACAGACGGCTCTTGAGACGGTTCGCGCCATCCGTTGCCAAGGAGGACTGGTATACGTTCCCCACCCTTACGATGAGAAACGCCATAAGACGGTACTTCGCCCCGAAGCACTGAAAGCCATTGCCTCCGAAGTGGATCTCATTGAGTGTCACAACGGGCGCAACATCGACCCGTCCTACAGCCTTCGACAGGCTGAGATTGCAAAAAATTACGGCCTTCGAGGGATTGTCGGAAGTGATGCGCATACCCCGATGGAAATCGGACGCAATTACTGTCTTGTATCCTCTTTTACGAGGGAGGGATTGCTTGAGGCCATCGATCAGGCACAATTCGTTACGGCGCAGTGTCTTTCCGCTGCCCATAAAAAGACCAGATGGGATCGTCTACGCAAGATGATTCGCAGAGGAGATATTCGTGGAATTATTGGAGTTATCAAGAGAAAAACTCATAGAGACCGATAGAAAGCTTGCAGACCTGGTTCTTAGGGATTACGACTATGACCTCGTAATCTTCATTGCCCGGGGCTCCTACGGAATCGGTGTGGATCTGGCCGAAGCCAATCACACCCCGCTTCTGGAGATTTTTGCTTCAAGAAGCGGCGGCGGATTCAAAAAAATACTTCGCCCGATTCTCCGAATCCTGCCGAAATCCTTTCGTTCCTTCCTTCGTCGCAAGGAAGTGAACTCCGGTGTGCACGAGCAGAAGAGTGATCGTAAGATCACCTTTGATGCGAATCTCTGGAAGGAACATCAGACGGCCCGCAGGATTCTTCTGGTAGACGACTCCGTAGATACCGGTTACAGTGTCCTCGCTTCCCGCACGGCAATCGAAGAATTTTTCCCGGAGGCGGAGCTTCGCGTGGCGGCGCTGAACTGCTTTACGAAATCCGAGTCGGTTGTGAAAACGGAATATGCTCTTTTTCACGACACGATGCTGTCCGGCCCCTGGTCCAACGATTCCCGTGAGAACCAAGCTTACCTAAAGGAGTACGAGGCGTTTCATGCGCGAGTATAAGATTTCGGTCGCAATGGCGACCTACAACGGTGAAAAATACATAGAAGAGCAGCTTCGCACGATTCTTGACAATCTCCTGCCTCAGGACGAAGTGATCATCAGCGACGACGGTTCCACCGACCGCACCCGGGAACTCATTGCTTCTTTTGAAGATTCGCGAATCACGCTGGTGGACGGACCGAAGAACGGGGTAAAACAGAACTTCGGCAATGCCATCTCGCGTTGCACCGGTCGTTACCTTTTCCTGGCAGACCAGGACGATATCTGGGCTCCGGATAAGGTGATGCGCGTGCTTGCAGCCTTTGAAACCGAGCATTGCACCTGCGTACAGCATGACTGCTCTCTCATCAACGACGAGACCGGTAAGACCATTGTGGATTCCTATTTTGCCTTCCGTCACTGCGGCCCCGGCGTATGGAAAAACATCTACAAATGTACCTATCTGGGTTGTGCCATGGCCTTCGATGCTAAGCTCGTTCCGGCCATTCTGCCGATTCCCAATGACATCGACATGCACGACCAGTGGATCGGAATCCTAAGCGATCGTTTCGGAAAGACCGTCTTCCTTTCGGACAAACTCATTCAGTATCGACGCCATGAGGGTACCGCTTCCGACTGTTTTCATCACCACAGCTTCGGTGTGATGCTTCGCGACCGCATTCATCTGATTCGCCAATACCGCAGACGCAAGAAAAGCTGCAAAAAGCAATCGCTTTTAACAAAATAAATTTTCAATCACAAAGGAGAAAAACATGGATTTCGTAACCTTCATCATCGGCGTTGCAATCGCCGGAGTAGTCATTGCATTTTTCTTTATCTGGTACAAGAAGGACCAGAAGAACGTATCTGAGATGCTGTCTGCCATGAGCGAGGAGACCTTGACCCGCGTCCGGGAAGCGGAGATTCTCAGTGTAGAAGGCAAGCCGAATTGCTGGATTCAGGAGGCGGTCATCGGAAGAGCAGTCGACAAGGGCAATTCCGTAGCGGTTCGCACTCTCTACATGAACAAAACCATAACGAACAACACCTACAACACCATCTGCCATGCGGATTTTAAAATCGACAAAGCAACCTATGAATCTCGCGGACTGAAGGAAGGTTCGTTTATTCAGATGTATGTAGATCCCGAAAAGGGAGCCTCTCTGGCAAAATAAAAAAAAGACATGCCTATAAAGTGTTTGAATCCACTCTCCGATAAAGAAAGTGGATTCTTTTTTGTTTGAGTCACTACTCAGGCTATGCGAATTCGTTGCGATTGTTGTCGATATGATGTCTTTGTTTGTTGTGAAAGGGAATTCACATGGTAATCGCGCACAATCTTGCTGCGATGAATACGCAGCGTCAATACGGTATGGTATCCGCTTCCCAGAAGAAGAGTTCTGAGAGGCTTTCTTCAGGTTACCGTATTAACCGTGCCGCAGACGATGCCGCAGGCCTTACCATCAGTGAAAAAATGAGATCCCAGATTCGCGGTCTGAATCAGGGATCGGATAATATTCAGGACGGCATCAGTCTGATTCAGATTGCAGACGGTGCCCTCTCTGAGATTAATGATATGCTACATCGTATGACGGAGCTCTCCGTCAAGTCGGCAAACGGAACCAACACAACCGCCGACCGTACCGCAATTCAGCACGAAATTCAGGCTCTAACCAAGGAAATCGACCGAATCGGCAAGTCGACGGAATTCAATACCATGCCGATTCTCGACGATGCCAAAGGCGATACGCCCGTGAAGGTTACGGAATTAGTAAAGTGTGGAGCTGCAGAATCCGGTAAATTAACCGATGCCTATCAGGATACCTCCGGCAAGTGGCATTCTGCCGCTGTTCTCGATATGTCGGGATTGGATTCCAGAACGGTCAATGCGCTAAACGGAACCTATTTCTCTTTTACCTGCAGCGCTTCTTGCGATGAGGCCTTCAAGATTGCCTTCAACTACGGTCTCGGGAATTCCAGCAGTGACCTGCAGGGTTCCGTTACACATAATTATAGTGTGGATATCAAGGGTTGTAAGAATGGTGAGGACGTAATCAATCGAGTAATGAGCTATGTCGGCGCCCATCCTTCCCAGAAGACTCCCGGTGTCAACAATACCGGTTCCGTCCCCGGTGCTCTCGGCGTCAGTCACTCCAACAGTCTTGTAAAAGACGGCAGTAAGCTTGTTATTTTATCGAATGCCACTTCATCGGATGAAGCCACTGCCAAGACCAAATGGGCCAACAATAAGAGTAAATACGGTGCAGTCGACTGCACTACCATGAGTTCCATTAAGAACTACGACCTCGTGAACTCCTTTGCCATTCAATGCAGCAGTTCCAGAGACGATTCGCTGGTAATCGAGACCCACCGCGTGAACTCCGATGTTCTCGGCATCAAGCATCTGAATATCAGCACACAGGATAATGCCAAGGAAGCTCTTGCGGTAATCGAGGATGCCGGAGCCCTGGTAAGCTCCTATCGCAGTGAGCTGGGTGCCTTCCAGAACCGCTTGGAGCACTCCTTCAACAATAACGAGAATAAAGCCGAGAATACCACCGCCGCCGAATCCCGCATTCGTGATACGGATATGGCTGAGGAAATGGTTCGTTTCTCCACCTCGAACATTTTGGCTCAGGCCGGTCAGTCCATGATGGCCCAGGCGAATCAGTCTACCTCGGGTATCTTAAGTCTGCTGAGTTAAATATCCGAAATACCAAATCTCGGAATTTCCCAAACAAATTAAGGACGATTATTTTACGCCGACAACGTAAGACAATCGTCCTTTTCATTTTACTGATAATTGTTTATAGCTTCATTAATGTATCAGCATTCTTTTATTCGGAGAGAACACCCTGCATTGCAGCATAACCGCTTTCACCGGTACGAACTCTGACAACATCATTCAGGGAGTAAATGAATATCTTACCATCGCCTACATGTCCGGTATACAGAACTCGGCGGGCTGTATTAACAACATTTTCTACAGGTACCTTAGCTACTACAATCTCAACACGAACCTTCGCACGAAGCTGAACACTTAAAGGAACTCCTCGGTAGAATTCATTGTATCCCTTCTGTACACCACATCCGGTTACTGCAGAGACCGTCATACCCATAATACCGATATCATTCATGGCAAGCTTTAATGTCTCAAGCTTTTCTTTTCGACAGATAATCTCAATCTTGGTAAGGGGAACACGATTCTCTCCGGTCATATCATAGACATAAGGCTCATGTACCTCCGTCTCAACACTCTCACCGTCCGATTTCGCATCCACAAACAAATCCGTCCAGTCTGTAGTGTCCAGATTCATAGCAAAATCATTATAGGATCCCACCAGACCATACTGGCACAAATCGGTACCTTCCACTTCCTGCTCAATCGGTACTCTTAAAAGCTTCAGCGCCTTGAGAATTACCTCAGTGCATCCGATAACAACGACCTGAACCACCAGAATCAGCAAAATCGCGGCAATATTGCCGGGAAGTGCCTTAAGCCCCGCTTCATCATTGAAGATTCCTGCTCCCAGAAGTCCGATTACACCGCCAAAACCAAAGATACTGATAACACCGGCAATATCATCAATTTTGCCGCCACGCTCCAGTCCCTCAATACTTAATACCGTAAAGAATCCGGTTACCGCGCCGATTCCTGCCATAGCTCCAAGACTTACACTGTCGCACCCCGGGATTGCAGCTACAAAACCCGCAACCATTGCACTGGCCGTCATTGTGACATCGGGTTTCTTATAACGGATATAGGTAAAGAATAATCCGACAAGACCGGCTGTCGCACCACCAATAACCAGATTCTGCGCCAGCTGAATCATCGTATCTTCTTCCACCTCAACCAACATTCCATTGGCTCCAGCTATACCTAATATACCGGCACACAGAATAAATACGCCAACCATTCCAAGAGGAATATTATGACCGGGAACGACATAAGTCGCTCCGCCACGGGTATGCTTACCGGTTCTGGACCCTAAAACCATCGATCCGATATATGCCGCAAAGGCTCCGCTGACAAACACGGTTCCAAAACCGCCAAAATCCTGATAAGCAACATTATCAGCCAAAACCTTACAGATACGAACACTAAGAGGATAAGATACCAAAGCCATCATCAAACTGACAATCAACATCCCGGGCGCTTTGATACGCCCCATTAAGCCACCTGCCAGGATACAGCATGCCAATGCTGCCAAGGTTGACTCTAACATCATTGCTCCGCTTTCATCAATACCGGCAACCATTCCACCCAATAACATAAATGCAGGAATCGCAACACAGACACCTATCATTGCATTCATCAATACACTACTGGCATTTTTTGCTCTGGAATAACCGGATTCCATCATCGCAAGGCCTACAATACACAGGATAACCATCATGCTGCCGAATACCCATGAAAAGCCTACCATATCAATACCTCCCTAACTCTACGCCTTCGGAACATTTCCTTCATTAACAACGGCTTTGATTATTTCAATCATCTCTTCGTTCTGATCCATGCGACCGATGGTGATTCTGGAATACTTGAAATTACCACGAATAATCAGTCCTTTTTTCTCTAACTCAGCTGCCAAGAGCTTCGTATCCAAATGAGAATCCGCATATACGAAGTTCGTTTTGGAAGGCCATACCTTCCAGCCCAGCGCCTCAAGCTCTTTGGTTACATATGCACGTCCCTTTGCAATTTCGCGGGCAGTGTTGCTTAAGAATTCCTCGTCATCTACGGAAGCCATTGCTCCTGCCAGGGAGCTTCGGGTTACAACGAATACTGAGGTTGCCTTCTGCAGAATTCCATGAAGTTCCTTATTCATAAAAGAATAACCGATACGTTCGCCTGCAAGACCATGAATCTTAGAGAAGGTTCTGCATACAATCAGATTCAGATCGTCCGCAATCTCAGGAATCATAGACTCTACGGTAGGATCCTCGGCAAACTCGATATATGCCTCATCGATAACCGTAATGACATGAGAAGGCATCTTATGAATGAATTCCTTCAATTTCTTGCTGTCTACAACGGTTCCGGTAGGATTGTTCGGGTTGCAGATATAAACCATCTTCGTCTTATCATTTACTGCTGCTGCCATAGCATCCAGATCAAATTCCTGAGTGTCATCTGTAATAGGACACTCAATAACGGTACCTCCGTTACGCTTAACCGCGGCATTTAATGCAGAGAAGGTCGGTCCGCAGGTTACATATTCATCACCCTTCTGGATGAAGACTTCGGCAACCAGGTCAAAAAAGCCACACAGACCAACAGAAATAATTGTATTATCACCGGATTCATCAAATCCGAATTTCTTACCTAATTTTTTACGAATACCCATACAGAATGGGTCGGGATAAATATTTGCTTCAGCAACGGCGGCCTGCATAGCGGCAATTGCCTTGGGAGAAGCTCCGAACTGGTTCTCGTTGGAAGCCAACTTCAAAACCTTATCCAAATGATATTTTTCTTTGACGCTCTCTGAGGTTCTTCCCGGAATGTAAGGAGGGATATTCTGAATCTCCGGCTTTGTTAATGCGTTAATATTACTCATAATGATACCTCCGAATCGATACTCTGAAGGATGCATTACCCGAGGAGTACTTCTCCCCGGGCAAGCACCTTATTCATTTTTGTCTGATTATTTCAAATCTGAGAAACGATAATAGGATTCACCCTTATCGTTATAGGTTACATCGATAATTGCAGGATTTCTAAGACCTACATAGTGCATGGTGGAAACAGGAATCGTGTAGAACATCTCATCTACCAGAATCTTCTCTGCTGCATGTAAATAAGTATTTCTCTCTTCCTGAGTCGTTGCTGCGTTGGACGCTGCAATCGCTGCATCATAGTCAGCATTGACAACACCGTTGAAGTTCAAGGGACATCCGGTTACATAGAGAGATAAGTAGTTGATGGGATCGTTGTAATCTGCGGTCCAGTTGTAACGAAGAAGTTCAAAGGTTCCTTCACGCTTGGTGGTGTTGTAGACCTCGGTCTCCTGTGCTTCCAGCTTAATATTGATGCCCAGTGTGGACTTAAGCTGTGCCTGAATTGCCTGTGCCAGAATAGCATCCTTATCATTGGAAGGATAGGTATAAGTTAAGGTAGGGAAACCTTCTCCACCGGGATAACCTGCATCTGCCAGTAACTGCTTAGCCTTCTCAACATCTTCAGAGAAATGAGTTACTTCGTCTGCAAAGTATCCGCCACCCTTATTGGAGGTCATGTACTTCGGTACCCAGGTATAGCTGGGCTCGTAATTGGCACCAATGGATGCACAGATTGCCTTACGGTCAAGCGCAAGAGCAATTGCCTCACGTACCATCTGATTATCAAGAGGTGCTACACTTAAGTTAGGAAGAATGGTAGTAGTAGTTAACATGCTCCAGATAAATAACTCATTCGTACCGGCATACTGGGTCTCGATATAATCAGGAAGACCGGAAGCAACATCAACCTCATGGGAAGTATATGCGGCAATGGTAGACTGGGTATCCATAATGGATTTGTTAATAACCTTATCAATCTTTACCTTATCTGCATCGAAGTAGTAAGGGTTCTTCTCGAGTACATAATACTGATCCTGAACAAACTCGGTCATCATGAAAGGTCCGTTGCACAGACAGGTCTCAGGGTTCTTGTACCATTCGCTGCCGCTTACTGCCACACCGGTCTTGGAAGGATAGTATACAGGAAGAGATAACAGCTTGGTGAAATATGCACAGGGTGCAGACAGCGTAAGAACAAGAGTATATTCATCCTCTGCTACTGCCATTACATCCTCCATGGAACCGGTTCCTTCATAGGCTGCCTCAGCACCTACGATAAAGAATAACTGATCGGCATATACGGAACTGGATGTCTCGGGATCAAGGGATCTGTGGATGGTATTTAAGAAGTCACCCGCTACAACGGCAGAACCGTCAGACCATTTTGCATCTTTACGAAGATGGAAGGTATATACCAGCTGATCGGGACTTATATCCATACTTTCTGCTGCTTCATATACAATGGAACCAGTCTCATCATAAGAGATCAGGGGAAGAGAACAGAAACGAGCAAAGCCATTCCAGCTCTGAAGAGCAAAGCCGGCAGGATCTAAGCTTCCGTCCAGATCACCATCTGCGGTAACAATTACCTTCTCACCGTTCTTGGAAGTGCTGCTTGACTTCTTGTCACCTCCACATCCTACCATAGCTGCCACCATGGATACGGCAAGAACTACGGTAAGGAGTCTCTTAAACAATTTCGTTTTTTTCATAAAACTACCTCCTTTTTTGCCTTTAATATAGGCTCTTGGTTCTATAACAAACGTCTCCCGTCGTCGCCTTTGACGCGGTTTGAAACGTATGTTTAGCAATTACTGATGACTAGATGTATTTATAGCAAGCTACCTTATGACCATTCTGGTTTGCCATAACCGGAGGAGTAATCCGGCATTCTGCCTTACACTCCGGACATCTGGTACAGAAGGGACAGCCCTCCGGTGCATGAATAGGACTGGGAACCTCTCCCTCCAGCTTAATTCGCTGGATACTTCGTGCTTTGTTGGGATCCGCAATGGGAGCGGCACTTAGTAAAGCCTTGGTATATGGGTGAAGTGGATTGGAATAAACCTCATCGGCATCTCCGAATTCCACCAAATGCCCCAGATACATAACACCGATTTTATGGCTGATATGCTTTACCATGGTCAGGTCATGGGCGATGAAGAGATACGTTAACTGTCTCTCATCCTGCAGCTTCTCCAACAGGTTGATAATCTGCGCCTGGATGGATACATCCAAGGCAGAAATCGGCTCATCGCAAATAATGAATTCAGGATCCAGTGCCAGAGTTCTTGCAATACCAATACGCTGTCTCTGTCCACCGGAGAATTCATGGGGATAACGAGAGATATGATCCGGCTTCAGACCAACCAGCTCCAAAAGCTCCTGAACCTTACTTTCCCTTCCGGCCTTGTCATACATATGATAGATTTCCATAGGCTCACCGATAATCTCACCAACGGTATATCTTGGATCAAGGCTTGCGTATGGATCCTGGAAAATCATCTGCATTTTGTTGCGGTATTGTCTGAGTTTTGCGTTGGACAAATGCGTTATGTTTTTACCACGATAGAGAACCTCTCCGGCTGTCGGCTCGTAGATTCGAATAATGCTTCTTGCCAAAGTACTCTTTCCGCAACCACTCTCGCCTACCAGGCCCACCGTTTCGCCGGGCATAATGTCGAAGGTTACATCATCCACTGCTTTCACATAATCAGAGGGAGTGAGAATATGCTTATTTGCCATGAAATACTTCTTGAGATGTTTTACCTGAACAATCGGCTGTAATCCGCTCATACTCATTCCTCCTTCATTGCAACAATTCTGTCTGCCTGTTCCTTGCAATAATACCAGCAGCTGGTGCAATGGTCCTTACCGAAGTCAACCTCTGCCGGCTGATAATCCTTGCAAATGTTCATTGCCTTACTGCATCTTGGCATGAATGCACATCCATCGTTTAACTTAAGTAAATCCGGAGGTGTTCCGGGGATGGAGGATAAGCTCTGTCTTCCGGTTCCGGAATGAGTTCCGACGCTATTTAACAAGCCCTGCGTGTATGGGTGCTTCGTGTCATAAAAAATATCATCCAGCATACCTCGTTCCACCAGCTTACCGGCATACATGATATTTACCCGTTCACACATCATGGAAACAACTCCGAGATCATGGGTAATCATAATAACCGCGGTATTCTGTTTCTTAGCCAGATCCTTCAAAAGATCAATGATCTGTGCCTGCACCGTAACATCCAATGCGGTTGTAGGCTCATCTGCTATAATTAACTTGGGCTTGCAGGCCAAAGCAATTGCAATAACAATTCTCTGTCTCATACCACCGGAGAATTCAAAAGGATACTGATTGTATCGATCTTCGGGACTGGGAATTCCTACCTGCTTCATCAGTTCGATTGCACGCTGCTTCGCTTCTGCCTTACTGCAATGCTCATGCTTCAGGATACCTTCCGTAATCTGTGTTCCAATCTTCAGGACCGGATTCAGGTAAGTCATGGGATCCTGAAAAATCATACCAATCTCATTGCCTCGAATCTCTTCCATGGCCTTTTCATAGGCCTTGCGATCTCCGTGAAATTCCTCTGCCAAGGGACTGATATCTCTTCCGTCTAACAGCATCTGTCCGGAGACTACGGTTCCGTTTTTGGCTAAAAGTCCCATAAGAGCTAACATTCCGACACTCTTACCGGAGCCGGACTCTCCGACGATACCCATCATCTCTCCGGTATCCAAGGAATAGCTCACATCTCGTACGGCATGTACGATACCGTTTCGTGTTTTAAAATCTACAGATAAGTTTTTGATCTCCAACAATGCCATATCGGGTTCCTCCTCTATCGACTTCTCGTAGGATCCAGTGCCTCGGTTAAACCTTCACCAATGAAGTTCAGGGCGAAGATAATAATACAGATAACGATTACCGGACAGAACATCTGATTCGGATATACCGTCATATACATTCTTGCATTCTGTGCCAAAGTACCAAGACTGGCCTGTGGTGCCGAGATTCCCATACCAATGAAGCTTAAGAATGCTTCCTGGAAGATTGCCTGAGGAATCGCCATGGTCGCCTCAACCAACAGCGGACTCAATGCATTGGTCAACATGTGGCGAAAAAGAATACGTCTGGCGCTTGCACCTTCTACAAAGGCTGCCAAGGCAAATTCTCTTTCTTTGAGGGCAATAACCTGGGTTCGCATCATTCTGGAAGTGCCAATCCATCCGGATACACACATTCCCAACATGATGCTACCCACGTTAGACCCAAATATCAGCATAAGGAGGATAATATACAGTAAGGAAGGAACTGCGTAGATAATATCAACGATTCTCATCATGACCATATCTACCTTGCCGCCGACATAACCGGCAATACCACCGTAAATGATACCTACAAACATATTAATAAGTGTTGTCACAAAACCAACCATCAGGGAGATTCGAACACCATACATGGAACGGGTCAGTAAATCTCGTCCCAATGAGTCTGTTCCAAAAGGATGCTTCCAACTCATTTTGGCATTAATCTCGGTTCCCATCCCATCATAGGGATAGGGAGAGAGCAGTGGTCCAATCAACGCGACCAACACAATAACCGTAAGAATAATCAATCCGATCAATGCGCGACGATTTCTTCGAAATCTGTCCCACACATCTGCCCAGAAGCCTCTGGGCGCCAGGGCGATAAATTCACTGTTCTGTAAGGATGTATCAATGGGTTTGAAGTAATCTTCTTTTGCTATCATGTAACATCCCTCCTTAATTCTTACCAAGCTTGATTCGCGGATCGACTAATGCACACACTACATCCGACAGGATATTGGCCAAAATAATAATCGCACCTACGAAAATGGTTAATCCCATAATTACGGTATAATCGCGGCTGTTCACAGAGTTAACGAATTGTCTGCCGATTCCGGGAATCGTGAAAATACTTTCAACCACAAAGGAACCGGTAATCTGGAACGCTAACATCGGTCCACTGACGGTAATCAGGGGAAGCAATGCATTTTTCAGAACATGCAGGAACATTACTCTCTGCTTCCCAATACCCTTGGCTCTTGCCATAACCACGTAATCCTGATTCATCGCCTCGTCATAGCTGGAATGAACCAATCGTGAAATCTCTGCAATGGGATATACCGCCAGGGCCGTCACCGGCATTACATAACTCTTGAATGATCCGTCAAACAATACCGGAAACCATTTAAGCTTGGATCCGAAAAACAGCATCAACACAATCGCCAATACAAAACCCGGAACACTGATACATACCGTTGATGCCGTTAATATCCAACCTCGCACCGCATTGGATTTGGTAACGGACATCCAGACACCGATAAGAGTTCCGATAACCAGCGCAATTCCGAAGGAGATTAGTCCAAGTTTCAATGTAATCGGAAAGTGCTCAATAATCATTTTATTAACACTTACATTGCTCTTTTTATAGGAGATACCAAGACTTCCGTGAAGCAGCTCCTTAAGGTACTTCACATATTGTTCGCCCACCGGTCTGTCCAATCCGTAATGCTCTTCCAAAGAAGCCAACATCGTCGGTGAGATGTTGTCCGTCTCGAAAGGACTACCCGGCATCAGTCTCGTGAGGAAAAAAGTAATTGTAACCAAGAAGAACAATGTAATGATTCCAAGCGTTAATCTTTTAATTATGTACTTAATCATCTTGACACCTCCGTTTTTGTAATATTAAAAAAGGACAGTCGGCACCGTTGCTGCAGCGCCTTTGCTGTCCTTATTAATCCATATGAATTTAAATCGTTTCGAAAATCTGTTTCACTGCTTTATGCAGATTGTTGTTCTAATTTCTTCAAATCATGTATTCCCTTCCAGTATAAAATCGATACCAGAATGAGAGATAATCCATCGGACACGCTACTGCTTACCAGTACTCCGTCCAGTCCGAAGAACTTGGGAAGAATCAGAAGAGACGGAATTAAGAATAATCCGTTTCGACTGATACTGATTACGATAGCTCTCTTGGGCTTGCCGATAGCCGAATAATACATGGAAGCCAGCGTCTGGAAGCCGATACCGAAAATAAATAACTTGCCAATACGCATTGCGTAGACTCCGTAATCAATCAATGCATCATCCTTACCATTGAATATCTGAAACAGTACATCCGGAATCAGCATCATAAGTAACCAAAGAATAACTGATACGACCGTAGCTATTGCCTGACCGGTTAAGGTTGTCCTACGAGCTCTTTCATAAGACTTGCGTCCGTAATTATAACTGATAATGGTTGATACAGCGCTGTTCATTCCCATAATTAACATTGTTGCGAAGTTCTCCACCGTATGGATGACGGATACTGCTGAGATAGCAAGATCACCACCGCCTTCGCCAAGTTCCCTGGGAGCGTAGCTCATAAGAGAATGGTTAATTAATGTATTGTTACAGAAACTTAATCCCTGAAATACTGCAGGAGCCATTCCTAACGAAATTACCTTTCCGATAATCCGGAAATCCAAAACATTTATACCCTGCCAGCGAAGAACTCCCCGGTGTCTTACATGATACTCAAGACTTAACAGGCAGCTGATAATCTGGCTGATTACGGTTGCTGTTGCAGCTCCCTCAACGCCCCAGCCAAACCCTAACATGAAGGTCGCATCCATACATACGTTAATTACCGCTCCCGTCATGGTTACGATCATAGCGTATTTCGTATTGCCTTCCGCTCGAATACAGGCTGCCAACCCAAGATTGATAATACTGAAGAACTGTCCGATAGCGATAATTCTTAAGTACTTCACTGCCATTACGTACAATCCGGAGGATTCATCCGCTCCGCAGATTTTAATTAACGGTTCTGCAAAAAGGAAGAAGCTTACGGAGATCAGTATTGCGATACAACAGGCAAACATTACAATGTTACTAAAAATCCGATTGGCCTTCTCACGTTCTCCCCTACCAAGATTCAGGGAAACCATGGCCCCGCCGCCGATACTCATTAACACCGTTAACGCTGCGGTAATGTTATTAAGAGGAAACATTACTCCGACAGCACCCAGTGCATTACTTCCTACAACCCGTCCTACAAAGATACGGTCGACAATATTATAAAGAGCATTTACTACATTACCGCATATTGCCGGAATGGACATCTTCATAATAAGAGGAAGTAGCTTGTCTGTTCCCATGCTCTTAACACGTTCTTCAGCCGTCATGCACTTGCCTCCTTTTTAATAACGATTTTGTCGTCCGTTGATGTTGAGGCTATTATACGCGTGTAATTATTTGAGGTCAATAACCTTTTCTGATTTTTCATCGATTTTGCTATTCGTGCACTATTTTACCTATTTCAGCGCACCTGTTTTGTGCAATGTTCACAATTTCTTTTTATTTTTCGTGTATTGACATTTATACGCGTGTAATTTATTGTATCTATAAAGTACCGTAGCTTATTTCGGTCATGCTTGATTGACTGAATCTATCTATGGACGGATTAATTTTTTGTACTTGATAATTCTTTATAAATATTTATTAAGGAGGAAATTCGAATGAAAGTAAATGTGCTCTTAGGAAAGTCCACCAGCGCGGACATTACAGAAGAAGATATGAAGGAGAAATGGTCGGCCCTGGGAGAGATCCCCGGTGTTGAATATGTCTATAAGCGACCCAACGGCTGGCCGACTCCGGAGGAATTCAGCGCACTGATTGATCCGGATGCCGATGCAGTCTTGGGAACCTGGATTGTCAAGAAATTCTTAACTCCGGAATTCTTTGAGTCCCACCCAAAATGCAAATACATTGCCGGAGGTGCCCATGGTTATGAGGAATTGGACTGGGAGATGACCCGCAGCTACGGTGTTACCATTACCAACACAGCCTATGGTGACAGCACCATTGCCGAATTTGCTTTTGCATTGCTTTTGGACATCTGTCATAACATCGGTGCGAACTGCAATTATACCAAAAAAACAAACTGGTTAGCCGAGAATCCTCCTAAATATATGTATGCAGTCACGAAACAGATTGAATTAAGAGACTTGACTCTCGGAATTGTAGGCCTTGGTAAGATTGGCTATCATGCAGCTATGATCGGCCGTGGCTTTGGAATGAAAGTGATTTCCTATAACCGTCACAAAAAGGAAGGTGCCGAATACGACTTCATTGAGCAGGTGTCCTTTGACGAGCTTCTGTCCCGCGCAGATGTTATCACCATGCACTGTCCCTTAAATTCTTCCACGCAGGGCATCATTAACCGTGAGTCTATTGCCAAAATGAAGGACGGAGTAATCTTCATAAATACTGCCCGAGGCAAATTAGTTGATGAAGAAGCCTTGGTAGAAGCGCTGAAAAGTGGTAAAATATATGCAGCCGGTCTGGATACCATCGTAGAGGAACCCCCCACAGGTCCCTGTGAGCTTATGAATCTCGATAACACTACCATCACCGGTCATATTGCCTGGTTACCTAAGACCTCAAGACTCAGACAGGCTTCTCTTTCCGTAGAGAACTTCAAGGCTTATCTGGACGGTCATCCGACCAGCGTCATTAATGGAGCTCGTTAATCCTAGGATAGACGTTCTCCGATTGGAAAGGAAACGTCATGGCTAACACCAACAAAGGAAATGCTACGCAAAATAAAATAGTCGCCTGTGCCCGTGCTCTTTTCTATGAGAAAGGATATCATGAGACCAGCATGCGTATGATTTCCGATGTGGCCGGCACCAATGTAGGCTTGATTAACTACTATTTTAAGAGCAAAGCCCGGATTGCAATGCTGATATATTCCGATATCCGTCATCGTTTCGACCAAATGATGTTCCAATTTGAGAATCAGCTGTCAAAAGAAGATGTATTCTTACTGTCTTCTGCCATTGAGATGCGCATTGCTTTAGACTCGGAACCATATGCGGATTTCTATGTGGCTTTATCTCGTGAAGCGGAATTCCGTGCAAATATCCGAGAGACTATCAGTCAGATTGTGGAGCTTCATGCCGATTCCTATGCCGATATGGATATTGCCAAGCTGAATATTGTAAGCACCCTTAGTATGAAGCCGACCCTCGTTCGTGAGGCTTGGATAAAAAATCACAGTATCCCCAAGGATACTGTGATTGAATACTATATGCGTATGCAGTTGCATATGTTGGCAATGCCGGAAGAACATTGTCATGAACTGATTGCGATACTGAACCGGTACCAGCTTCAGCTGACGGACGGCTTTACTCCGATTCTGTCCCTCAAACTCTAATGCTACATCTCTTCAATATGCTCAAGGCCCAGCTCCAGAATCATTCTCACATGCTCATCGGCAAGGGAATAGAAAATGGATTTGCCGTTTCTTCGGTTCTTCACAAGCTTGCTCTGCTTCAGAATCTTCAGCTGGTGGGAGATTGCGGACTGTGTCATATTCAGGGCCTGCGCAAGATCGCATACGCACACCTCAGCCTCTGACAACACAAACAGAATGCGGATTCTCGTGGAATCACCGAAAATCTTGTAAAGTTCTGCCAGATCATAGAGATCTTCCTCCGGAGGCATCTTCTCATTTACAATCTTAAGAAGTTCCGGATGTAATTCATTCACTTCGCAGCATTCCAATTCGTCATGGTTGTGTTCCATCATATTTTTCCTCTTTCCTACTAAGACAGCCCGATACATAGGATCCTATGGTATCGGGCTTTTTATATGGTTTCCAAGCGGCCTCTACAGTTTCTTCACCATCAGGGCACGGATTGCGTTGATCACGGCAATTACCATTACCCCAACATCGGCAAAAATCGCAAGCCACATATTGGCAATTCCCAGAGCACCGAGTACGAGACAAACCAACTTGATTCCAATGGCAAAATAGATATTCTCATACACGATACGCATGCATTTTTTCGCTATGCGAATCGCCTTGGCAATTTTAAGGGGATCATCGTCCATCAAGACCACGTCCGCAGCCTCGATAGCGGCATCGGATCCGAGAGCACCCATGGCAATACCGAGGTCCGCGCGGGAGAGTACCGGTGCATCGTTGATTCCGTCACCGACAAAGGCAAGCTTCTCTCGATCGCTCTTCGTCGCAAGCAGCTCCTCTACACGGGCAACCTTGTCCGCAGGAAGCAGTTCGCTGTGTACCTCATCAATCTGAAGCTCGGAAGCCACACTGTCGGCCACCTTCTTCGCATCGCCGGTTAACATGACCGTCTTACGAATACCGGCCTTATGCAGAGCTTCGATTGCTGCCTTGGAGGTGGGTTTCAGTAAATCGGAGATTACGATACATCCGGCAAATTGATTGTCCACTGCGACATAGACAAGCGTTCCGATCTCAGAAACCACCGGATACTCTACGCCGAACTTACGCATTAATTTCTCATTGCCCGCAGCAATTCGATGTCCGTCAAAACAAGCGGTAACACCATGTCCGCCAATCTCTTCCACCTCGGTGACCAGGGAGGTATCCGGCTCCTCTCCGTAGGCCTTCTTTAGGCTCTTACTGATTGGATGTGAGGAAAAGCTCTCCACATAAGCCGCATATTTTAATAACTGTTCACGGCTATAGGCGCTTCCCTCCGGAAGAATTACATTACTTACTTCAAAAACACCCTGGGTCATGGTTCCGGTCTTATCGAATACCACCACCTTCGTCGAAGCCAACGCTTCCAGGTAATTCGATCCCTTTACCAGGACACCTGCATTGCTCGCTCCGCCGATTCCCGCAAAAAAGCTAAGCGGAATACTGATGACCAGCGCACAGGGACAACTGATAACCAGGAAGGTCAGTGCACGATAGATCCAGGTTCCCCAGGCAGCCGGCTGTCCGACAATCATTAAGATAAGCGGAGGAAGCACCGCCAATGCCAGTGCGGAATAACATACGGCAGGGGTGTAGATCTTCGCAAATTTGGAGATAAAATTCTCGGAACGTGATTTTTTGCTTGCGGCATTCTCCACCATATCGAGAATCTTCGACGCTGTGGACTCGCCGAATTCCTTCGTGGTACGAACCTTCAGCACACCCGTCATGTTAATGCAGCCGGAGATGATCTCATCCCCTTCCTTCACGTCACGAGGAAGACTTTCCCCGGTCAGTGCAGCGGTGTTCAGCGCAGAGCTTCCACTCTCAACGATTCCGTCAATGGGCACCTTCTCGCCGGGCTGAATCAGAATCACGGTGCCGATGGCCACCTCATCGGGATCCACCTGCGTAATTACACCGTCCTGTTCAATGTTGGCATAATCCGGACGGATATCCATCAGTTCCGAAATATTCTTACGACTTTTACCGACCGCAATGCTCTGGAACAACTCGCCGATCTGATAAAAGAGCATAACGGCTACCGCCTCGGTGAATTCTCCCTCCCCGAGCAGGGCAATCACAATTGCGCCCACCGTCGCTACCGCCATCAAGAAATTCTCATCAAACACCTGACGATTCCGGATTCCCTTGATTGCCTTTTTCAGAATATCCCATCCTACAATCAGATAGGGAATCAGATAGACTCCGAAAAGAATCCATCTTCCCACCGGGAGATCCTTCACACAATAGTCTTCCAACGGTACGAAGATTTCCGTAATCTTAATGGCTACCAGGAGTACCAGTGCAACCAGAATCTTCGTCAATGCTTTTTTCTGCTTCCTTGTCATATGCTACCTCGTGAATTATGATTACAAAGGAATCATTGATTATAAGTAGATCTCGCAATCGTCCTCAACTTTTTTGCAGTTCTTGAGAACGTCCTTCATTACAGCCTTCGGATCGGCACCCTCCGCAAATTCCACTTCCATCTTCAATGCCATGAAGTTCACAACACAGTTGGTGACTCCGGCAGTCTTTTTGGCTGCATCCTCCATTTTGTTGGCACAATTTGCACAATCTACTTCAATCTTATAAGTCTTCTTCATGATCTTTTTCCTCCGGGAACATTTTTACGTGCTATTCATATGAGCAAGTGTTCATATGTTGGTTTTATTATAGCATCGCCCCTGCTCTTGTCAATCCTGTTTTTTCAGAAATTTCGCGCATTCTATGACAAATCCGAAGAACAGAAACGAAAAGGGCCAAAACATTTCTCTCATTTTCGTAATTTTCTGTGTAAATTCCACATAAAATTTATATTACTTGTAGTAAATTATTCTGTTCAATGTTATATTATGGTATGTATTTGTAACCCTTGACGGGATATACATTAATAAGATTTATTTCATTTGTGAAAGGATGAAGAAGAATGAATCAGAAGAAGAAAAAGGGCCTTGGAGCTCAGATTTGCTGCTTATTACTCGGTATCGTTCCGATGTTAATCGCAGTAGTAGTTATCGCAGTATTCGCAACCGTTAAGCTCGAGGAAGAGATTACGACCGGTATTAAGAACGAGTTACGTGTTGCCGCAGAAGGCGTGAAGGAATACTTCGCTTACGACATTCAGAACAACGGTGACGTTGACTATGAAGAGTACGCCGATCATGAGTACATCTCCTCTCTTGTAAAAGACGAGATTGAGCTTACCTTATTTAAGGACAACAAGCGTCTCCTTACTTCCATTAAGAAGGCAGACGGTTCCTACAATGAGAACACCGAAGCCGATCCTGGCATCTACGCAGCGGTGAAGGCAGGTTCCGATTACTCCGCTGAGAACGTAGTAATCAACGGCAAGAAGTATTTCGTATACTACACTCCTATTTACGATGCTAATCATCAATTCTGGGGCATGGCTTTCTCCGGAGAGCCTATGGCTTACGTAACGAAGACCTTATCCAGCATCGTTACCATTACCGTTGCAATCGCAGTTGCACTGATCGTAGTATTCGCAGTTCTTGTTCTTTTACTTGCAAGAGCACTTGCTAAGATCCTCTCCAAGACGACCAAGAGCATCGAGCATCTGTCTCAGGGTAACTTGGATGCCGACTTCGATATGAGCGCATTCGTTAAGGAATTCAACGAGATTATCTATGCCGGCAAGAATTTACAGGATCAGTTATTAATCGCTATCGGCGGTGCGAAGTCTACTGCCAACGAGTTAGGCGATGCCGTAACCAACGTAGACGATTTATCCAACAACTCTGCTGAGGGTACCAATCAGATCTCCCAGGCAGTTAACGAGCTTGCTACCTCCGCACAGTCCATGGCTGAATCCGTACAGGATGCCAACACGACCGTTGTTGAGATGGGCGAGTCCATCGATCGTATTACCGTAGCTCTTGAGCAGATGAATGTTGCTTCCGATAAGTCTATGGAAGCAAACAACACCGCAATCGAGTTCATGAGCAAGTTAAGCAACGCTTCCGATCGTTCCGCTAAGACCGTTGACGAGATTAACGAGAAGGTTACCGAGTGTAGCGCTTCCGCTGAGAAGATTCAGGTTGCTTCCGTTGCAATCTCCGAGATTGCAAGCCAGACCAACTTACTGTCTCTGAATGCTTCCATCGAGGCTGCCCGTGCCGGTGAGGCAGGACGTGGTTTCGCAGTTGTTGCTTCCGAGATTCAGTCCCTTGCAGATCAGTCCAGCAAGTTTGCTAAGGACATTCAGGATATCACCAACGAGATTACCGCTAAGGTTGGCGAGTGTGTAACCAAGACCGCTGAGATGACCGAGGTAATCAAGGAGCAGATGACCTTCCTTGAGCAGACCGAGAATAAGATTAACGATATGAGCGCAACCAGCAGAGATGTTGCTAATGATGCAAACACCATCAGCAACGAGGCTGAGAACCTCTTAAAGTTAAAGGAGACCGTAATGAGCTCCATCTCCGATCTGTCCGCTATCTCCGAAGAGAACGCAGCTTCCTCCGAAGAGGTTACTGCTTCTGTTGAGAACATTGCTTCCGCAGTTGCTTCTACCAAGGACGAGTCCGCAGCCATGAAGGATCTGGCTGATAACTTATCCGATAAGATGGCCTTCTTCCACATCTAATCACAAACCTAAAAATTTCCGGGAACCCGATGGTTTTTGACCGTCGGGTTCTTTTTTTCTTGCAATTTCTGTGATATACTAGTATGAGGGCGTAGTGTGCCCTAATCTGACCGAAAGGAGCAAGAAAAGCAATGTCAAAAACATTTCATTTATCCGGTAATAAATTGCGCTATTCCGCTTTTCGTAACTCCTATTGGAAGAGCCAGTTAAAGAAATCCGTCTTGGCATCCGGAATCACCCTGCTGCTCGGTGCAGTGGCATTATTGGTAACCTATATTATGAAACAGCCAACCGGGTTGCATTCCTTTTACGCCTTATATGGTGCATTAACCGCAGTGTCCGGCTTAGGTCTGATTTTGGGCCCGATTCTGTTGCATATGAAGCTTTCAGACAGTAAAAAAGCCAGGGTTTCCTCTGTCCATTTACTCCTGTTAGGGATTGTCTACCTGCATTGGTCCGTGTATCTCATGGATGTGAATGCCTATCAGGAACATCCCGTTACCGTGCTTCCCTGGTTCATCGTACTGGCGATTCTGACCGCCTTTTTCTACTATACACCTACGGAATATCTGATTATGGTTGTTTCCGGCTATGTTGCTGTAGGAATTGCCTCTCACAGATATAACGGAATGAATTTGTTCGACTTCACCACTTCCTTCCATTGTGTTGTGCTGACAGCGTCCTTGTTTATCCTTGGTATCTCCCGTTACCGAAGCGCTCTTCACAGCTTCGAGGCTACCGAGAAGAATCGTTCCCTGATTGATGACCTGAATGCCAACAATCAGGAGCTGCTTGCGATGAACGAAGAGCTTGAGGATACCACGCAGGCCCTGCGTCGTTCCAATAAGATTCAGAAATCCTTCTCCGCGGCGATGAATCACGAGCTTCGCGCTCCTTTGAACGGTATTATGGGATCCTTACAGACCTTGCTTATGGATACCAACCGCTCCACAGAAGACCAGGATCTGCTAGCGCAGTGTATGGCCTCGGGCCGTGCAATGAACGGTATCGTAAATGACCTGTTGGATTTCGCCAAGCTGGATGCCGGCGAGTTCGTTATCATCGACAATACCTTTGATCTGCGGGAAATTATTCACCACCTGGTTACTCTCTTTGGCAATAGTGCCCGAGAAAAGGGCCTGGAACTGAATGTCCGGATTCCGGAGGACACCCCCTGTATTCTCTTTGGAGATGACGTGCGTATCCGCCAGATCATCACGAACCTCTTAAGTAATGCCATCAAATATACCAAAGAAGGTTCCGTCACTCTCATGGTCGAACTCCTTGATTCCGACCTGGTAATTCGCGTATCGGATACCGGCCAGGGCATCGCCAAAGAATCCCTGCCTTTCCTTTTCACGCCCTTCAAGCGTCTGAATGAAGCAGAAAACAAGAAGATTCAGGGAACCGGTCTCGGTCTCTACATCGTAGATAAAATCGTACATCAGATGAAGGGAGAGACCTCTGTTGTCAGCGAATTCGGCAAAGGCAGCACCTTCACGGTTCGCATCCCCACGGAGGTTCGCGATTCTTCCGTTACCTGGTCCACTCCCCTGGAAAAGACGAATTCGTCCAATCCCAGACCTTCGGAACTGGATCTTGTCGGAATCCACATTCTGTACATTGACGATACCGAACTGAACCTGAAGGTTATCCGTAAAATGTTAGAGCGCCTGGGCGCAACGATAGACACGAATGCCAATCCCTTTGAGGGACTTAAGATGGCCAAGGCAAAAGAATACGATTATCTTTTCCTGGATCATCAGATGCCCGGAATGGACGGTATCGAACTTCTTCATCACATCCGTGAGGAGGAAGGACCGAATCAGGCAACACCTGCGGTTGCCTTTACCGGAAATGCCCAGACCGGCGCTGCAGAGATGTATCAGAAGGAAGGCTTCTCCTCTTATCTGAGCAAGCCCATCCTATTAGAAAACCTGGTAGCAGTATTACGGAACAGAGCTTAAGGACATGACAGATCACAATCATCAGAAGAAAATCGCATTAATCAACGATTACTCCGGTTTCGGCCGCTGCTCGGTTACCGTTCAGCTTCCGGTCATCTCTATGATGCACATACAATGCTGTCCGTTGCCGACCTCGATCTTTAGTAACCACACCGGATACCCGGACTTTTATTATCAGGATTATACCGAGCATATGCGCGGCTATATGGAGATGTGGAAGAAGCTGGATCTCCATTTTAACGGCATCTGCTCCGGATTCTTAGGCTCCTCGGAGCAGATTAAGATTGTCGAAGACTTCATTCATTCCTTCAAAACGGAGGAGACCATTGTCTTAGTCGATCCGGTTATGGGAGATTACGGCAAAACCTATCCGACCTACACTGAGGAAATGTGCAGCAAAATGCGCAAGCTTGTAGCTTTGGCCGATATCATCACCCCGAACTTAACGGAAGCCTGCATTCTAACCGGCACTCCTTACAAGGAGCATTGGAAGCTTCACGAGCTGAAGAAGCTTGCCGAAGACTTGGCTTCTCTCGGAGTGAAAAAGGTTGTTATAACGGGCATCCCGATCAAAACCTTCCTCGGCAACCTCTGCTATGACACTACGGAAGCCGAACCGAAGTTCCGCATGCTTCGCACCCACAAGATCGGCACTTCCCGATCCGGCACCGGCGATGTGTTCTCCGCCATCGTGCTTGCCGATGCGGTAAACGGCGTTGCCTTCGATGCATCCGTTCGCAAGGCATCAAATTTTATTAAAAAATGTATTCTCAAGGCCATCGAGATGGACATTCCTCTCACGGACGGCGTTCCCTTTGAGGAACTCTTAGGCCAATTGAAATGGAGATAACAATGAATCGAGCAATGACAATTCTCTACCGTGTTCACCACGGACTCTATGTGAATCTCACGAATCGCTGCCCCTGCGCCTGCACCTTCTGCATGCGCCAGAATATGGACACCGTTTCCGAGGTTGACCGTGATCCGCTCTGGCTCGAACATGAGCCCTCTTACGACGAGGTCGTAGCGGAATTTGCGAAATTTAATATGGACGAGTTCGAGGAAGTCGTATTCTGCGGCTACGGAGAACCCACCGAGCGACTGGATCTCATTCTTCCCCTCGCTCGCTACATCAAGGACACCTTTGGCAAAAAAGTACGTATCAACACCAACGGTATGGCCGACCTCATCTGGGGTCGCGACACTACCCCCGATCTGGAGGGACTGATTGACACGGTTTCCATCAGCTTAAACACTCCGGATCCGGTACGCTACCAGGAGCTGGTTCGCTGCAAGTTCGGTGAGCAATCGTTTGACGCGATGTTATCTTTTGCCAAAAGAGTGAAAAACTATGTTCCCAACGTGGTGCTTACCACTGTGGATACCACACTGACCAAGGACGAAGAAGCCCGCTGTGCCCAGATTTGCAAGGACATTAACGTGACCTACCGAATCCGGGAGTGGGTTGAATAAGATTATTATTTTCAAAAAGGAGAAAACAATATGGAAGAGAAGAATTTAGACGCATTAAATGACGTCACCAAGGACATTATGGAGAGTGTTTCCCAGATTCAGGAGTTTGCAATCAGCATTCAGAGCATCTCCAGCAAGACCAATATGTTATCCTTAAACGCATCCATCGAGGCTGCAAGATCCGGTGAGGCAGGACGTGGTTTCGCAGTTGTTGCCAATCAGATGAGCAAGCTTGCAGGCGATACCAAGACCGCTTCCGCTAAGATTCTTGAGTTACTGAAGCAGTTAACCTCCGATGTCGATGTATTAAAGAAGGAAATGAACATCTAAGATGCCGAATCCGAAGGAAAGCCCTAAGATTGCGGTACTGACGGATATCCACGGAAATTACCATGCTCTTTGTGCCTGTCTGCAGGATGCAAAGGCGCGAGGCTGTACGGAATTCTTTTTTCTGGGGGATTATGTCGGCGAATTCGCCTATCCGCAGAAAACCATGGAGCTTCTGTACCGGTTAAAGGAGGAGTATCCCTGTACCTTTATCCGCGGCAACAAAGAGGATTACTGGATCCGTCAAAAGAAGAATCCGGCGCCCTGGAAGGACTATGATTCCACTACCGGCTCCTTGTGTTACACCTACGCACGGCTCACGGATCGGGACATGGATTTTTTCGAAGCTCTGCCGATCTATCGCGTCATCGAACGGGTCGGATGTGAACCGATTACTCTGTGTCATGCATCAACGGTATGCAACAATCGTAAGCTCCTGCCGAAAGACCCCGAGAGCGAGCAGGCCATCGAGCAATGCCCGACGAAGCTTCTTCTCTGCGGGCACAGTCATGAGCGTAAGACCTTTTCTCATGCCGGCATCACCGTATACGATATCGGTGCCGTCGGGGTTCCGGTCGGAAGTGACGGACGCACACAATATGCGGTTCTCACCTACGAAGGAGGTTGGAGGGTTTCGCCCATCGACTTACCCTACGACCGTGAAGCAACGGTTCGTGATCTGGAAAAAGAGCAATTGGATCAACATGCTCCTGCCTGGTGCGCGATTACGAAGCATCTGATCTACGAGGGACAGCATATGCATGCAACCGTCCTGCAGGAAGCGATGCGACAATGTCGCGAACGCACCGGAGACTGTATTTGGCCCGACATTCCCGAAGAGGATTGGCAGTCGGCTCTGCACAGATTCTGGCCTATATAACGGAGAACCCCATCAATGAGCAAAACTTCACTGGTTTTTACCGGAGATATCGGATTTGACAAATACATGGATGGCAAATGGGCGGACGAGAATCTCATCGCTCCGGAAGTACTTGCCTTCTTACATAGCGGAGATCATGTCATCGCCAATGTCGAAGGTCCCCTCGTTCGTCAGAACAAGGAAGACATCACGACCGGCGTCGCACAGCTCCTTCACACCATGGATCCGGATGCGATTCAGACTCTGAAGTTAATGCACGCCGACATCTGGAACCTCTGCAACAATCATATTATGGATGCAGGGGAGGCAGGAATCGAAGCAACGCTGCAGGAAGCCCGTAATCATGGCGTACGTACCATCGGTGCAGGCCGTAATATCAAGGAAGCTGCAACTCCTCTTTTTCTTGCCGAAGCAGGGGGCATTGGAATATTCAGCGTCGGCTATCAGCGCGGTTGCAAACCCGCCGGTCCCGAGAAAGCCGGGTGCTTAAACTGGAGTGACTTAGAGCTCATCCGACAGACCATCGCTGAGATCAAAAAAACCTGTCGGTGGTGTGTCATTGTGGCACACGCGGGAGAGGAATTTACCTCTCTTCCAAATCCCTATACCCGAAACCGTTACCTGCAGTACTTGGAAATGGGAGCTGACATCATCGTTGCTCACCATCCCCATGTACCGATGAACTACGAAACCATCGGCGATAAGACCATCTTCTATTCCCTCGGCAATTTCATCTTCGACACGCCTTATCAGCGTTCGCAGTACAATACCGAGTTCGGTCTGCTCGTACGACTGGATTTCACCGAGGAGGCGTACTCTTTTACCCCCTTCGGATTACGAATCAATCGCGAAAACGAGCATATCGAGGCCCACGAATTGCCGAAGATTTTCACCGACGTTCCGGCCTCGGAATATGAACTTTTGGTTCCTCTTGCGGCCAAGATGTTCGTCGCCGCCACCAAACGCCAGCAAATCTACATGAATCCGACCGAATTCAAGGAAGCCGACGAGGCCAAATGGGCCGAGCATTTCGCCAATCCCAAGCGAAGCGGACGTGTTCCCGGCGAAGCATTGGATTTCTTCGAGATTCTTCCCCTCGCAGGGGAGGCAGAGAAGAATGCCTGGCAGCAGAGCACTCTTACCGACGTAATCGAATATATTCTTGCGCAAATGTAATATATTTGGTAGAATATTTTCGCATATTGAGAAGTTATTTTTTTGCAAAAAATTATGATAAAGGAGTATTACTATGGCACTTTCCGCACTTCAAAAAGCAAGATACGAGTACAATCCCAAGCTTCCCGGAATGCTCAGAAACGGTATTTCTGAGATCTGTGTAGCTGAGGGTGCTGCTACCAGCAGTGTTGCCGATCAGGACAAGATTCAGGCTCTGTTCCCCAACACCTACGGTAAGGCAGAGATTACTTTCCAGAAGGGTGCTAACACCTCCGCTGCTAAGAAGCAGGTTGTCGGTGTTATCCTTTCCGGTGGTCAGGCTCCCGGAGGACACAACGTTATCTCCGGTCTGTACGACGCTCTTAAGGCTACCGATAAGAACAACGTTCTTCTTGGTTCCAAGGGCGGCCCCAGCGGTCTGATTGAAGATGACTACGTTGAATTCACTGATGAATTCATCAACGCATACAGAAATACCGGTGGTTTCGATATCATCGGTTCCGGTAGAACCAAGCTTGAGACCGAAGAGCAGTTCAAGATTGTTACCGAAGTAGCTAAGAAGCATGGCCTTACCGCTATCGTTATCATCGGTGGTGATGATTCCAATACCAACGCAGCTGTTCTTGCTGAGTACATGGCAGCTAACAAGACCGGCGTTCAGGTTATCGGATGTCCTAAGACCATCGACGGTGACTTAAAGAACGAGGATATCGAGGCTTCCTTTGGTTTCGATACCGCTACCAAGACCTATTCCGAGTTAATCGGTAACATTGAAAGAGATGCAAACTCCGCTAAGAAGTACTGGCATTTCGTTAAGGTTATGGGCCGTTCCGCTTCTCACGTAGCTCTTGAGTGTGCTCTTGAGACCCAGCCCAACATCTGCTTAATCGGTGAGGAAGTTGCCGCTAAGAAGATGTCCCTTGCACAGATTACCAACTACATCGCAGACTCCGTAGCTAAGAGAGCAGCTAACGGCGACAACTTCGGTGTTGCTATCATTCCCGAGGGTATTGTTGAGTTCGTTCCCGAGTTCTCCGCTCTGATCGCTGAGATCAATGAGCTTCTTGCAGGTAGCAAGACCGAGGAATTCAACGCACTTCCTGATTGGGCAGCGAAGTATGACTTCATTAAGAAGGGACTTACTCCCAGCGCTATGGCTGTATTTGATGTTCTTCCTCAGGGTATCCAGCAGCAGTTATTCTTAGAGAGAGATCCTCACGGTAACGTACAGGTATCCTTAATCGAGTCCGAGAAGTTATTCTCCGAGATGGTTAAGAACGAGCTCGCTAAGAGAAAGGCAGCAGGAACCTACAAGGGTAAGTTCTCCGCTCAGCATCACTTCTTCGGTTACGAAGGAAGATGTGCATTCCCTTCCAACTTCGATGCAGACTACTGCTACTCCCTTGGATACAATGCATTCATGCTGATTCAGTATGGTTACACCGGATATCTCTCCAAGGTGTCCAACATCTCCAAGCCTGCTGATGAGTGGGTTGCAGGTGGTATGCCTATCACCAAGATGATGAACATCGAGAGACGTAACGGTGCTGATAAGCCTGTTATCAAGAAGGCTCTCGTAGAGCTCGATGGCAAGCCCTTCAAGTTCTTCGAAGCACACAGAGATCAGTGGGCTGTTGAGACCTGCTTCCTCTATCCCGGTGCTATCCAGTACTACGGACCTGTTGAGGTATGCGATCTGACCACCAGAACGCTTGCTCTTGAGAAGGGTTGATTTTAAACAGTGCCGATTCAAAGCATTAATCTGTGAGACTTGAGTTTTAATTAGAATCTACAGAACTTAAAACCCCCCGGTTCCAAATGGAATCGGGGGGTTCTTATGTGCCAGATTCATAAAATCTCTTTTGTAAGTAATAGTGTTCGTGTATGTCGGTTGCTCCTGGCCCCGGTTACTTCTGGCCCCGGTTGCTGGTCGCTTCCATAATTGGTGCGGATTCTCATTTTTTGACAGAGTCGCACCACTATCACGCTTCTTGGTTGTCGATTTCGCCAACTTTTGGTGGGAATAGCGGATTTCTTGCTAATTCACACCATCAAATTAGCTTTTCTATGGTGTGACCACAAAATTTTCTATTTTTTCGCACCAAAAGCTTCCGAAACTCACAGGAGAAGCTTCTCTACAACGTCTTTCGATATCCGTCCTCACTCTTTACATAGCCCACGCGGTCAAGGTATCCCACATGTCCTTCGGAAGGATTCCGGAAAACGACTTCACAAATGCCTTGCTGAGCCTTCAGATATCCAAGAAGGTAGGTACCAACCGAACAGTCACGATAGGAGGGGATGGAGTAGTCCAGCTCAATTGCGAAAGTTGTCTCATTTTCCCGAATTCCGGTCATGATACCAACAGGCATAGAACCTGCACATACGAGATAGCCGCGGATAGTCTTTTCATATGAATCCGCAGAAGAAGCCTCACATGTATCCACATCATATCCCGGGAAGAACTTCCGGATATCCTCCAGATTGCTCTTTAAGTACAACTGCACAATAGATTCCGACTTCATGCACTCAATCACATTGTAGTTCTTCGATTCCTTGTGAAGCTTCACAAGATTATAGATGTTAATGACAAGCAGCACGATGTTCATAATGGCCGTAGGATAGGAATGAATCATAATCGCATAGCCGGCAAAAATTGCACTGCCGATGCTGTTGACAATCCGCAGCCACTTTACACTGGTCATAAGCATGGAGACTACTACCAGTGCCGAACCGAAATAGCCAATTCCTTCAATAATCATTTCTCTCGTCATAATACTCCTCCTGATTAAAACTCTCTAATCGAATCTCCCTTACGATCAACAATTGTAAGAAAAATACAACAAACAAATTTACAACAAATGGTGCGAATCCGCGATTATTTGTGAAGTCGCACCATTATTACACTTCTCGGTTGTCGATTTCGCCAACTTTTGGTGGGAATGGCAGATTTCTTGCCAAATCGCACCAGGGAATTAGTGTTTTCATGGTGCGACTTTGATCTTTTCCGATTTTTCGCACCAAAAGTTTCCGAAAGTCGCAAGAAAAGCTTCTATGAGTGGTGCGAATCAAGCATTTTGGTGAAATTCGCACCATATCTGGGTCCAACCAGGCCAACAGCAAGAGCATTCAGTTCCCGAGCAAGCAACCAAGCCACCGACAGACGCGCCCAGTTCCCGAGCAAACAGCCACCTTCCCGAAAGACACTTCCCTAGAACACAAATTGCAGCAACAACATATAAGTAATCGTTCCCCCCGCAATGGAAATAAGGAACTGACGTTTCCACAGGTGAAGCGTAGCTGTCACGACAATGGCAATCGCTTCCGGAATTCCATGAGAGCCACTGAGAAGCTTAACATCCTTCAGACAATAGACCACGAGCATCCCGAACACGGCCGACGGCAGATAGCGGCCGATGAAGCGTATGAAATCCGGCGTTTTTCTTTTTTCCGAGAAAACAAGAAAAGGAAGAAACCGCACCGCAAGCGTAGCCAGAGCGCATAATCCGAGAGTAATCAACTGTTGTGTTACGGTCATGACAATTCCTCCTTTCTTCCCTCCAGGGGTTTACGAAGAATCGCCAGCACTGCGATGATAAGAAGCATTGTGGGAATCATAAAGGAATCCGCGCCGAAGAGTACAAGGCACAACGTTGCAATTCCAAGGCCTAAGTAGATGGCCGGATTCTTTTTGTCTTTTAACCAATTGTCCACGTAGATCACCACAAACATCGCGGTCATGACAAAGCTGATGCCGTCCGTGTTAATCGTAAGAAAGGATCCTAAGATTCCGCCAAGAGTTGCAGCTACCACCCAATAGATCTGATTTAACAGCGTTACCCAGAAATAGAACCAGCCCCGATCCACATCCTCGGGAATCTTAGCGGAATAATTCACAGAGAAGCTTTCATCGCAAAGAGCATAGATTAAGTAGATCTTCTTCCAGCCCATATGCTTATATTTCTCCAGCATGGAGACCCCATAGAAGAGATGGCGTGCCTGAATTAAGAGTGCCATGATGAGCACCTGCACAGGCGCGTAAGGACTTAGTAACATCTCCACGGCAACAAATTGTAAGGACCCTCCGAAGATCACAATACTCATAAGCATCGGATAGACAAAAGAGAACCCGGATGTATTCATATAGATTCCATAGGCCAGGCCCAAAAAACCAAAGCCGGTCAGTATTGGAATCGTTGTGGGAAATGCTGCTCGTAAAGCCCGTAATCTCATGGTTTTTTCCTTCGAATTCAAGTGCAAATCTGTACAAAATATGCAATAATAATATATTGGAGGATTGTATCACAATCCCCATCAATTTAACAGAAAGGTTCCCTTCTATGTCTGAAAAGAAACCCATCCTGAGGAACAAAATCTTCCTCTATCTGACCGAGTTTTTCTCGGGTATGTCCGTTATGGCGGTTGAGCTGGGTGCCAGCAGATTGCTCGCTCCGTATTTCAGCTCCTCCCAGATTGTCTGGACCATTATCATCGGCACCATCATGATTGCAATGGCACTCGGTAATATCTATGGCGGGCGAAGCGCCGATAAGAATCCGAAGCCGGATAAGCTGTACGCCCGCATTATCATTGCGGCAATCTGGATCGCACTGATTCCCGTCGTTGGTAAGTATATCATTTTAGGCATTTCCGCGCTATTGATTTTTACCGTAAACAGCAACTTCCTTATCATCGCCGGCTTCGCTGCCTGCATGATTATCTTCGTATTTCCGCTGTTTCTCTTGGGAACCGTTACCCCTTCCCTTGTAAAATACACGGTAGATAACCTGGAGGACAACGGAAAACTCGTCGGAAACCTGAATGCATCGAATACCATCGGAAGTATTATCGGAACCTTCGTCCCTACCTTCATCAGTATTCCTGCAGTCGGTACCTCCATTACCTTTTTAATCTTCGCCGGGATCCTCTTAGCTCTGGCAGTTGTCTATTTCATCAGCTGCAAGGTCCCTTTTTCCAAGGCCAAAAAGCTTCCCATTAGTATGATTCTTTTCTTCGTATGTATTCTTTTTGGCCACAATAACAGCTTTGCCTTTTGGCAAAACGACCTCACATACGAAGGAGAATCCATCTACAATTATCTTCAGGTCTACGAGGATGAGGACGAGGTGGTTCTTTCCACCAATGTACTGTTCGGTGTCCAGTCCGTATATCTTAAGGACAAAGGACTCACCGACATGTACTACGATTACGCAATGGCCGCCCCCTATATGGCAGGCATCAAGGAAAAGGATACCCTGAATATCCTGATTCTCGGAAACGGAACCGGCACCTACGCAACACAGTGCCTTCGCTATTTTGATAATGTAACCCTAAAGGGCGTCGAGATTGATCAAAAAATCACCGACCTCGCCGTCAAGTATTTCGAACTTCCCAAAGAGGTGGACGTCATTACCTACGACGGGCGAGCCTACTTAAATGCCATCCACGATACCTATGATGTCATCATGGTGGACGCTTATCAGGACATCACGATTCCCTTCCAAATGTCCTCCGTTGAGTTTTTCACTCTGGTACGGGAGCATCTGAACGAGGACGGCGTCATGGTTGTGAATATGAACATGCGGGGTAGCGGAGAGGGAAGCATCAATCAGTATCTGTCGGACACCATTGCTCATGTCTTCTCGGAGATCTATACCATCGATGTGACCGGAAGCACGAACCGGGAGCTTTTTGCCTCCAACAATCCGGAGGTCCTGTCCGTCTTTGCGGACAATGTAAACGCAGAAAATGACCCTACCCTTCGCCGAATGATGGACTACATCGGAGAAACGATGGTAACCTATGAACCCGGCTCCTACCTGATGACCGACGACAAGGCTCCGGTGGAGCTCTTGGGAATTCAAGTGGTCGATGAACTGATCAAAGAAGAAGTAAAATACTATCGCGCAGTCTACAAGCGCGGCGGACTTAAAGCTTTATTAGAAGAATTCTAGGAGGACTCCACTATGAAATATCGCTCAGACCGATACGGTAATCCGATCTCCCAGCTTGGTTACGGATGCATGCGCTTCACCAAGAAAGGTGCCTCCATCGACTTTGAGAAGGCTGAACGCGAAGTTTTATTGGCCATCGAACAGGGTGTCAACTACTTCGATGCGGCATACATCTATCCCGGTGCCGAAGAGTGTCTCGGTAAGATTCTCGAAAAAAATAATCTGCGTGACAAGGTCTATATCGCAACCAAGCTCCCGCAGTATATCATGCGCACTCCCGCTGCCATCGACAAAACCTTCAAGGAGGAGTTATCCCGCCTTCGTACCGACCATGTCGATTACTATCTGATGCATATGTTTACCGACTATGCAGAATGGGAAAATCTTCAGAAACTGGACATCGAGAACTGGATTCGCGCCCGCAAGGAAGAGGGTTCGGTTCGTCAGATTGGTTTTTCCTATCATGGCAATACCGAGATGTTTGTGAAGATTCTCAATGCTTATGATTGGGATTTCTGTCAGATTCAGTACAATTATCTGGACGAGCACACTCAGGCTGGTCGTGACGGTCTCAATGCCGCTGCCGCCAAAGGAATTCCCGTCGTAATCATGGAGCCTCTTCGCGGGGGGAAACTGGTAAACCTTCCCTCCAAAGCCAAGGAACTGTTAAAAGAATCCGGCAAGGGATATACCCCCGCTGAGTTGGGCCTTCGCTGGTTATGGGATCAGCCCGAGGTTACCTGTGTTCTCTCCGGCATGAACTCCACCGAGATGGTCGAAGAAAACATTCGCATCGCTTCCGATGCCACTCCGCATTCCTTCGACGAACAGGACTTCGCCCTTGTGGAAAAGATCAAGGCCATCATCCGCGAACGCGAGAAGGTCGGCTGTACCGGTTGCCGCTACTGTATGCCTTGCCCGAAGGGTGTCGATATCCCCGCAAACTTCTACTACTACAACCTGATGTATATGGAGGAAAAGAAGGGAGCCGCCCGCTTTGAATTTGCACAGAATGTGGGCCTTCGTAAAGAAACCTGCTTTGCAAGTCAGTGTATCGCCTGCGGAAAATGCGAGATGCACTGTCCTCAGCACCTTCCGATTCGTGAAAAGCTCAAGGAGGCCGACAAGGCACTTCGCCCCTGGCCCTACCGCGTCGGTATTAAAATTGCCCGCAAGCTTTTACGCAAAGGGAAATAAACACCACCCTTCTTAGGAAGGACCAAAAGGACGATCACGCTATGCAAATTGTACACGCAACCCCGGAGGATGCAGGTGCTGTCTTAAAGCTCTACCGCTCCCTGTTAGGCGGTGCAGCACTTTGGACAGAGCAATATCCGGATGAAAATACCATCGAATTTGACCTGAAACGAGATGCTCTTTTTCTCATAAAAAATGACCAAAACGAGGTCATTGCCTCCCTCTCCATCGATGAAGACGAAAACGTAATCGGACTGGACTGCTGGAGCCCGCAATTAGAACCAAGCGGAGAGCTTGCCCGTCTCGCTGTTTCCAAAGATTACCAGGGACAGGGTCTTGCCAAAAAATTAATTCTCTATGCCTTCGACGTCCTGCGAAGCCGTGGATATCGCGGTTGCAGACTTCTCGTTGTCCATACTCACGAGGTCGCCAAGAAGGCCTATTCCTCTATGGGTTTTCGGACGGTAGGCACCTGCCACCTCTACGAGCACGACTATCTGTGCATGGAGAGAGCTCTGTCGATTTCGGACGAAGTACTCGCCTTAGCCGACCCCGGGAACGCGGATTTCTGCGCAAAGCTCACTCCGGGAATTGACAGAAGCCGTTTCCTCGGCGCCAGACTTCCGGCCCTTCGTACATTGGCCAAAGCGGTGGAAAAACGAGAGGACTACCCTGCATTTCTCTCCACCCTGCCGCATTCCTATTATGACGAAGACATTCTCCATTCGATTCTTTTGTCACGAATCAAGGACGTTCCTCTCTGCATCGGGCAGATGGAGCGATTCCTTCCCTATATCGATAACTGGGCCGTATGCGACACGCTTCGACCGAAATGCTTTGCAAAGGCCGATGACGCCATCCTGCTTCCCAAGCTGCGGGAATGGGCGGCTTCAGACCATGTCTACACCTGCCGGGCAGGACTGAATCAGTTGATGAGTTTCTATCTGGATGCCCGGTTTCAACCGGAATTCCTTGAGATTCCCGCTGCCGTGCAGGGAGAGGATTACTACATCCGCATGATGGTCGCCTGGTATTACGCCACCGCCCTTGCCAAACAATGGGACGCAACCATCCCGTATCTAACCGAACATCGACTTCCGGTTTGGACACACAATAAGTCCATCCAAAAAGCTCGCGAGAGCTTCCGCATTACTCCGGAACAAAAAGAATACTTAAAAACACTCCGACGACCTACCCCATAGAACCACCTGAAGGGAGGGAAACCTATGTATCGCACACTGACGATTAAGAACATCACCCTTCGTAACCGCATTGCCATCCCCCCCATGGTCTGCTTCCATTGGACGGATGCGCAGGGCTACGTAACGGAAAAGAATATCGAGCATTACCGGGAACTTGCTCTGGGCGGTGCCGGTCTTGTAATCGTGGAAGCGACTGCCATCGACCCGGCCGCCAAGCTTCATGAAACGGAGCTCGGTCTCTGGGAGGACGGTCAGATTGAGGGCTTTTGCCGGATTACCGAAGCCATTCATGCAGGCGGTGCCAAAGCCTTCATCCAATTGGTGCATGCCGGCAATCACGGCGTGGATTCCTTAACCGAAGAAGAACTTGCAACTGCAATTCGTCATTTTGCGGACAGCGCGCTCCGTGCGAAAAAAGCCGGCTTCGACGGCGTTGAACTGCACGGCTGCCACGGCTATCTCATCTCTCAGCTGCTCAACCGCCACAACAATCATCGAATCGATGCCTACGGCACAGACCGTACTCTTTTTGCCAAAAAAGCATTAGCGGCCGTTCGCGAAGCGGTTGGCCCGGACTTCATTGTCGGCATTCGCCTCGGTGCAAGTGAGCCGGAATTTGAAGACGGTCTGACACATGCCAACGCCCTTGCCGCGCTCACGGATTTCTTTGACGTATCCTACGGGAATAACTGGTCCGTCTCCGCACCGGAGGGCTTCCCTTGCTCCCCTGCCGTCTATGGTGCCTCCCTCATCAAAAAAGCACACCCCGAGATTCCGGTCTTCGGCGTAGATCATATCAACAGTCGCGAGGATGTAATCGCTGCGTTATCCACAGGAATCGATCTGGTGGATGTGGGAAAAGCAAGTCTTGTGGATCCTGCTTTCGCACATCACGAATACAGCAAGCTGTTTAATCTCTGCTATCCGGAATTCTCTATGAGTCCCGGGCAGTTTCGCAGATTACTGATGCATGAGAATACGGTACGTTTCGAAGTCTTCCGCACCGGTCGCCTGGCAGGCTTCGCACTTTTAGAAGCCACTGCAATCCGCTTACTGCTTGTGCATCCCGACTATCGAAATCAGGGGATCGGTTCTAAGTTGCTTGCTGACATCGAGGAGTACCTTCGTGACCACGGAGCCGAGAAGGTTCTGACCGGCGGTAGTTCTTCCCGATTCTTAATCGGTGCCGATTCGCGAACCTGGAATTTCTTCTCGAAAAAAGGATTTGACGCTGTCGGCCAATGTGAGGAAATGACGCTACCCTTACGGGATTATACCTATGACATGGCACGATTCCATGGCCACACCCTTGCAAAGTACGGCTGGTATGACGGTCCGATCGAGACGCTTCACGAAGCCGTTTCCGCCGTCGATCCCGAATGGGTACAGTATTTCACAGATCCGAAATCCGTTTACGTCGGAACCGTTGACGGTAAGATTGCTTCCTTCTGTATCGTTGATACCGATTCCGACAACTATCTCTCCGAAGCCCTGGGCCGCGTCGGTATGCCCGGTTGTGTCGGAACCGTTCCCGAATATCGTAACAAGGGAATTGCTTTGGAAATGATTGCACTTGTAACGCAGTATCTCAAGGAGCAGTCCATGGATGTGTCCTTCATTTTTTACACGGGGGTCGCAAGATGGTACGAGAAGCTCGGATATAAAACCTTCCTAACCGAGATGTTCGGTGTGAAAAAATTATGAGATATCAGGTAGACCGCAACAGTAAAACAACCGCATATCTGCAGCTCTACGAGGCACTGCGGGAAGACATTATCCGTGGACTTTATGCCTATGGAACGAAGCTTCCCTCGAAACGCATTCTGGCAGAGGAGACCGGTGTAAGCGTAATCACCGCTTCCCATGCCTACGAGCTTCTCGTGGAAGAAGGCTACCTGCAATCCCGTGAAAAAAGCGGTTACTTCGTTACTTACCGGGAAAAGGAATTCTACGAAACAGAGCCCGACCGTGAAACCGCCGAAGAATCCGGGAGGACCGGTGCAGACCCGTCGCCTTATCCTCATGGTGCTGCCCGATTGTCCTATGGGATTTTTGCCAAAACCATGCGAAAAACCATTGCCGATTACGGTGAGCGAATCCTGGAGCGTTCCCCAAATCAAGGCATCGAACCCTTGCGAACGGAGATTAGTCGCTATCTTGCCCGCAATATCGGGATTCAGGCTTCTCCGGAGCAGATTATCATCGGTGCCGGGGCGGAATATCTCTATAGTCTGGTGGCGCAACTCCTGGCCGACCGCAAGAGCGTAGCCATCGAAAATCCCTCTTATACCAAGATCCGACAGGTGTATGAGCATTCCGGACTTACGGTAGAAGCACTCCCCCTTGGCAAAACAGGAATTCTAAGCTCAGAGCTGAGTGCTACGAAGGCCGGCATCCTCCATGTTACTCCTTTCCACAGCTATCCAAGCAACGTAACCGCCGATATCTCCAAAAAGAATGAGTATCTGGATTGGGCTTCCAAAGAGAACCGCATTCTCGTAGAGGACAACTACGACAGTGAGCTTACCGTATCAAAGAAGATGGAGAATACACTCTACTCCCTCTCCAAGCAGGAGAATGTAATCTTCCTAAATACCTTTTCCAAGACCATCGCTCCCGCCGTCCGAATCGGCTATATGGTGCTTCCCGGGCAGCTTGCTGCACTTTTCCGTGAGCGGCTCGGCTTCTATTCCTGTACGGTCCCGGTCTTTGAGCAATATGTATTATACGAATTATTGCGAAGCGGTGATTTTGAGCGCCATCTCAATAAGGTGCGCCGAAAGCTTCGTTTGATGAAATAGGAGGAATCCGCATGATTTTTTCCGTGTCCCATAAGTATCTCCTGCTGCCGGCAAGTCTGAAGGCTGCGCCGAAGCGACTGCTTTTTTATATCGAGGATCGGTTAGTCTACGATTTGGTGGTTTCCTTAGATTACGAGACGCCGGATACTATTTTCCCGGTGGATATCAGTCGTTTCCACGGTCAGACGCTTCGTCTCGAATGCGATCCGGAGACGGAATTGCACTTGGAAACCACGGACGAGGAGATTACCGATTACAGTGGCAAATATCGCCCCCGGATTCATTTCACTGCGAAGCGGGGCTGGATAAACGATCCAAACGGATTGACCTATTATCATGGTAAGTATCTGATGTATTTTCAACATAATCCCGCTGCCATCACCTGGGAAAATATGCATTGGGGAAGTGCGGTCAGCACGGATCTCCTTCACTGGACGCAGGGCGACGATGTTCTTATTCCGGATGAGCACGGAACGATTTTCTCCGGCTCTGCCATCGTCGATTCGAAGAACCGAAGTGGCTTAAAATCCGGCCCGGAGGATCCCATCCTCTACTTCTATACAAGTGCCGGCAACTTCTCGAAGACCTCGGAGGGGTCCAGGTTCACACAGCGTCTGGCCTACAGCCTTGACGGTGGTAAGACTCTCATCAAGTATCCAAAGCCGATTCTTGATTTCATCGTACACGAGAACCGGGATCCAAAGGTCATTTATCATGCACCGACGGACTCCTTCATTCTGGCACTTTTCCTGGACGAACACGAATTCGCCCTGTTCACCTCCGACAATCTCTTGGACTGGACGATGCTGCAGCGAATCGAAATGCCGGAGGATGCGGAATGTCCCGACTTCTATCCGCTCCCTCTCGACGGGGATCCCGAAAACCTATATTGGATTCTCTCCGCAGCTTCGGACCGCTACTATGTCGGCACCTTCGACGGGAAACTATTTACACCCATGACCGGGCTTCAACGGCTTCATTACGGCAACGGCTCCTATGCGGCACAGTCCTGGTCCGATGAGCCAAAGGGTCGCCGTATTCGAACCGCTTTCGCCTCACAGATTATTCCCGGAGAGCCCTACGGAAGTCTTTTGGATCTTCCACAGGAGATGACCCTTCGTACCATTGGCGGCTCCCCCAGACTCTGCGCCAATCCCATTTCGGAGCTATCCGCCTTGGTTACCGGTACCACCGAATATACGGACCTCACCGTCGAAAACGATGCACCTTTCCAGGCACAGATTGCTTCTCCGGCCGTAGACATTACCTTGTCCATCGAAAAAGACCACGACTTCGACCTCACACTCTACGGACTTACGATTCACTACGATGCCAAACAAAGCCTGCTTCTGTGCAATGACCGGGAAGCACCGGTAATCGGTTGTGACGCAATGCTTACACTCCGCATCATCTTCGATACCATCTACACCGAGATTTATGCTGATGAGGGAAGCGTCTATATGGGCATGACCTACCTGCAGGATGCTCTTTTGTCCGAGTTGCAGATTCGTTCACAGAATACGAGGATTGCGAGTCTTCGCATCTCCGAGCTTCGATCGATTTATGAGTAAAAAGGTCCGGATTCCGGACAACCATTCTTTTTTCAAAACAAGGAGGACATCCTTATGAAAATCTATGATATCTCACAGGAAGTATTCCATTGTACCGTTTTCCCCGGAGACGTTCCTCCGACGCGAAACGTATTGGAAACCATTGAGGGCGGCAGCATCTGTAACCTGACCGGTCTTACCATGTGTGCCCATAACGGTACCCATGTAGATGCGCCCTACCATTTCTACAAGGACGGCAAACACATTGACGAGCTGGATCCCTACCGCCTGGTCGGCCGCTGCTACGTAACCTTTGCCGAAGGCCCCCTTACGGAAGACCTTGCGGAAAAAATCATGCAGAAAGCCACCGCCACCGATCCGGAAGCCGCTAAGCGAATTCTGATTGGCGGAGACACCTACGTAACCTTAGAAGCTGCCAAGGTCTTTAACCGCTACGGGATTCTCTTAATCGGCAATGAGTCCCAGACCGTCGGTCCTTTAAGCGCTCCGGCAAAGGTTCACTACGAATTGCTGCAGACCGAGGTGGTTCTCTTGGAAGGCATCCGACTGGCTGCCGTACCCGAGGGCGTCTACCTTCTGAATGCCATGCCGCTAAACTTAGGCGGTTCCGACGGCGCCCCCTGTCGTGCAATTCTGATCGACGAGATATAAAATAACCGACAGTTTCCCTTGTCGGATACGAAATAGAAGATTATAATTTTTAGTAAGAATGACCCCGAACTGCCGGAACAGGTCAAACGAAAGGAGTAATTCAATTATGGCAAACAAGTACACCGGAACTCAGACCGAGAAGAATCTGCAGGAGGCTTTTGCAGGAGAATCTCAGGCACGCAACAAATACACCTATTTCGCTTCCGTTGCAAAAAAGGAAGGCTATGAGCAGATATCTGCTCTTTTCTTAAAAACCGCTGAGAATGAGAAAGAACATGCGAAGCTGTGGCTCAAGGAATTACAGGGCATCGGCGATACCAAGGAGAATCTTGCGGCAGCTGCTGCAGGCGAGAACCATGAGTGGACCGATATGTACGAGGGCTTCGCTAAGACAGCAGAAGAGGAGGGTTTCCCTCAGTTAGCTGCCAAGTTCCGTGCGGTAGCTGCAATCGAGAAGCATCATGAGGAGCGTTATCGTGCACTGTTGAATAATATCGAGACTGCTTCCGTATTCGAGAAGAGTGAAGTAAAGGTATGGGAGTGTCGCAACTGCGGTCATATCGTGGTAGGAACCAAGGCACCGGAGGTATGTCCCGTATGCTTCCATCCCCAGGCTTATTTTGAGATCAGTGAAGCCAACTACTAAGTAGGACGAATATGATAGATCAATTTTCCAGAACAGAACTTCTCTTAGGAGAAGAAGCAATGCAAAAAATGAAGGCGGCCCATGTGGCCGTCTTTGGTGTCGGTGGAGTCGGAGGATATGTCTGTGAAGCGCTGGTTCGAAGCGGCATAGGCTCCTTCGATCTCATTGATAACGATACCGTCAGCGTTACGAATATCAACCGACAGATTCTCGCTACCACCAAAACCATCGGTCTCAGTAAAGTCGAAGTCATGCGCGATCGTATGTTGGAGATTAATCCGGAAGCCAAGATTCAGATTCATTCCTGCTTCTTTCTGCCGGAGAATGCGGACACCTTTTCTTTTGACCAATATGATTACGTAGTGGATGCGGTGGATACGGTAGCGGCCAAGATTGCACTCGTTATGAAGTGTCAGGAAACCGGTACCCCCATCATCAGTTCCATGGGAGCCGGCAATAAGATTGAAGCCTCTGCATTTCGCGTGGCAGATATCTATAAAACCTCCATGTGTCCTTTGGCGAAGGTGATGCGATATGAGCTGAAGAAGCACGGCGTTAAGAAGCTTAAAGTAGTCTATTCCGAAGAAAAGCCCCTTCGCCCGCTTAAGAAAAGCGAAGAAACCTCTATGAAACGGGAGATTCCCGGAAGCCTGGCCTTCGTTCCGTCGGTGGCAGGCCTGATTATCGCCGGAGAAATCGTGAAGGACCTCACCGGAATCCGGGGGTCCTTCTAAAAAAGCATTCTATTTATTTCCAGGAGTCCATCAGGGTGTGCAGAATTCGATACAATTCTGACGCATCCTGTGGATCCAGCTTTACACATCTTGCAACACTCGTCGGAACGGAGAGTGCCCGATCCCGTAAGAGACGTCCCTCTTCGGTTAAGGTTACGATCAGACTTCTCTCATCCTCAGTCGAACGTGCTCGGCTAACGTATTTCTTTTTTTCCAGAGTCTTGAGAACCGGAGTCAGGGTACCGGAATCCAGATACAGCAATTCTCCCAATTCCTTAACCGTCACCTGCGTATGCTCCCACATAACCATCATCGCGATGTACTGCGTATAAGTTAAGTCAAGCTCGTCCAGGAAAGGCTTGTACTGTCTGACAATTTCCTTCGCACACGCATAGAGCGGGAAGCACAATTGATTCTCCAATCTTAAACAATCATACTGATCCTGTGCCATAATTTCCTCCGATTCTATTCTTCACCATTTAATTTATCACAATCTATTGAATATGGCAAAGCCTAATCTTCCTCCAGAGGAGAAACATAATTCGGGTCCTGGGAAGCCGCATATGCCGCAACCACGGCTTTGGCCAACTGGTCGGAGCAGGAGGTCGGTCTTCTTCCGCAGAGAATTCCGGACAATTTCTCATGAATCTGATTAACCGTCCATCCCTCCAAAAGAAGAGAGGTTGTCTTCAGATTCCCGTTGCAGCCACCGGTAAAGGTAATATTGTGAACCACATCTCCGTCCAGATCTAAGCTGATTAACTGGGAGCAGGTATTCTCCGTAATATAGTCAAAATGAAACATTATAACACCTCCAGAACTCTGCTTCTTACACGGTCAATCTTAGCAGTAGGCTCAAATCTTCCCGCAATCTCACCGTTCTTATCGATTACGAACTTCGTGAAGTTCCACTTCACATTCCCGTTTTTCTTATAATCCGGATCCATCTTCTTCACAATGGGAGCAAGCAGCACCTTCATCGCACCGTCAAAGCCTTCGAAGGTCGTATTCTCGGATAACCACTTGAAAAGAGGATGCGCGTTCTCACCCAATACATCGATCTTGCTGTACTGCGGGAAGGTGATTCCGTAACGTCCGGTACAGAAATCATGAATCTCTGCATCCTCACCGGGTGCCTGATTTGCGAACTGATTGCAAGGGAAATCCAGAATCTCGAAGCCGGACTCCTTTAACTCCTCATACATTGCCTGCAGTTCCTCGTACTGGGGAGTAAAACCACAACCGGTCGCCGTATTCACAACCAGTAAGGTCTTGCCTTTGAATGTCGATAAATCTACTTCCGTTCCGTCCTGTGCCATTACCTTAAAATCATAAATATTCATTTTTTAACCTCCGTTTAATTGAAAACAATTTAATTGCGTCCTATCTGATACAATTGAATTGTACACAACCAATTCGATTTTGTCAACAGCATTTTTGAAAACTTTTTTACTATGCGAAAAGGGGAGGAAAGTGATAAGATAATAAAAGAGATTCGCATCCGCGAAGATAGGAGAAAAAGAGCATGTTTTACGAAGTTCGGGATCAATTATATGAGATAGACGAAACAGAAGTAGATGCCAATCGTTTGACCGTTGGCTGCATTTCCAGTGAGGATCTGCTTCGCTTAGGGAAAAGCTTTTCTTTTGATGAGGAGACGATTCAGGCAAGCCAAAAGGCGAATCCTCTTTTCCGCACGGGCGTAGATGTGCACGAGAATTACACCTTCGCGGAGCTTCGAATCGTAAATCGCGACGGCCACGAGGATTTCGTGTCCCTCTATATTAAGAAGAATTTCGTATTAATCGTGGATATTATTGATGAAGATGCCTCCACAGTACAGTCCTTTATGAAGGCCATTAAGAAATATCCCATCAACCGCATCAATGAGGAGCGCATCCTCTATTGTTTTATTGAATCCCTCCTCTCCGATTCCAATATGGTCTCGGAGGAGCTTCGCAATCGCCTGACCGAAATGGAGGAATCCATTGTTCAGGGGAATGCGAGCTCGAAATTCAACATTGAATTGCTGGAACTTAAGAAAATGATTCTGAAATATACGAACTACTACGGGCAGATTGCGGATATCATCGATACCCTGGAAGAGAATGACAACGAGATCTTGTCCGAAGACAATCTGATCTACATCTCCAACCTGTCCAATAAGATTACGAAGCTTACGGACGACATGAACGTGTTAAGTAACACCGCCGATCATATTCAGGACGCCTATGCAACCCTTTTGGATCAGCGCATGAACAGCACGATGAAGGTTTTCACCATCATCACCACCATCTTCTTCCCTCTCACGATTATCGTCGGCTGGTACGGAATGAACTTCACCCATATGCCGGAGCTTACCTGGAAATACGGTTACCTCTATGTCTCCGCGCTTTCTCTTTTTGTAGTAATTCTCTTAATTCTGATTGGTAAAAAGAAGAAATGGTTCTGATTACTTCCCCATAAAGCATACCGCTGCCATGCCGGGGCCGGTGTGGGCACCGATAATGGGGGTAAGTCCCGTGGAACGAACCTCACAATTCGGATACAACTCCTTAATCTGCTCCACCAACTGCTCTGCCTTACCGGGGCAATCCGCATTGGCTACGTAGATTACATCTCCGGATTCCGTATCATATTCTGCTTCAAACTGGGTAATCAGTTCTTTTAAGGATGCCTTGTCACCACGCTTTTTGGCAACGGTGTCCAACTTGCCTTCCTTGTTGATGATAAGAATCGGCTTAATATTCAATGCAGTACCGATGATTGCGGTGGATGCGCTGATTCTTCCGCCACGCTTTAAGTACATCAGGTCCTCCACTACAAACCAGTGACGAATCTTCGTCGTGGCCTTCAGCAAATCCTCATAGTTCTCCTGAACACTCATTCCGTTCTTACGGTTGCGAACCGCACGCTCTGCGAGTACGCCCATACCGCCGGTAGCTGCCAGGGAATCCACAGGATAGAAGCCACAGTTCGGATAATCCTCGGTTAACGTCTGCTTCGCCATGCAGGATGACTGGAAGGTCGACGACAAACCACTGGAAAGACACAGGTACAGAACCGACTTGCCTGCTTCAAAATACTCTTTTAAATACGTCTCGTACTGATACGGCGAGATCTGGCTGGTTTTCGTTAAGTCCCCCTGTCTCTGTCCGTTATAGAACTCTGTCAGAATGTCATCCGGCTCGGGACCGTTACAGGTACGCATCGCATTTCCTAACGTATACTCCATAGGGATGAAACGAATACCGTTCTCCTCCGCGATTTTACGATCAATATCTCCGGCTACATCCATTACTATTTCGTAATCCATAATTCCTCCACATATGTTGAATTATTACCACGTGGGTATTATAATAATCCCATCGCAATACTTCAATTCCCAGAATAAGGGAAACGATGATTATTCAACAATATGAAGAGGAATGGGGATTATCTATGGACCGTCGTAAGCAGAAAACCAGAGATGCAATTCGAACCACATATTTTCAGCTCTTGCAGCAGAAAAAAGACAATCGCATCTCGATTGCCGAACTGACACGCCTTGCGAACATCGATCGCAAGACCTTTTATCTTCACTACAACTGCATCGAGGATATCGTAGATGATTTCTGCAACGAGAAGGTTCAGGATCTTTTGGACCGTCTGCGTCAGGTTGGCTTCGTCGAAAACCCGCTGCATATCAAGGAAATGTTCCGTACCCTGAATGACGTTCTGGAGGAGAACAGAGAATATTTCCGTCTTCTCTCCTATAGCAACGATCATCCTTTCTGGGAGCATACACACAATATCATGGTACAGAGTCTGTTAGCCAGCTACGCGGGTCGCGTGAAGGTATCCAGGGACGAAATGAAAACCTACTGTGATTTTTTCGTGGCCGGGCTGATTCGTCTTTACCGTGATTATCCGTCCATGCCTGCGGGCTTGACCCCCGAGCTGATTGAGGCGGTCATCTTAGATATTGCACTAAACGGAATTACCAATCTTTTGAAAGATGTCAACTGATATAACCAATAATAGGAGGGCGCTTGGTTATGGAATATGTATATTTGGCAAGCTTAATTCTTGCATTGGGCATGCTGTTCTGGCTTAAAATATTCGATGTAAAAAACAGTATTTCGCAGTATATCACCATTCTTACGCTGGTTGTATCGAATCTTGGTTTTTTCTTCGTATGCATATCAACCACAGTGGAAGAAGCAGTCGTTGCCCAAAAGATGACCTATTTTGCAGGTTGTTTTTTGCCTGTGTTCTATTTCCTTCTGGTGCTTGAGATCTGTCACATTACGATTCCCCGTGTATTGGATGTCATCCTTTTGCTGATTCAGTGCGTCGTATACGGAATGGTCTGCAACATCGGCAAAAATGACCTTTTCTACAAATCGGTAAGCTTGTCCGTGCAGAACGGAAACGGCATATTGGTAAGAGAATACGGACCGTTGCATGTCTTCTATCCGATTACCATGTACTTCTACTTGGGTGCGGCAATCCTGGTTACCGTCTATGCCTTAGCCAGAAAAAAAACCATCAACCGACGCGGTGTCGTCACGATGGTCATCCTCTGCGTTTTTGCAATCTCTACTTATATTCTGGAACGCTTACTGCATATTACGTATGATTTTTCACCCATTGCCAATGACATCCTCATGATCGGTGCACTGATTCCGGTCTATAAATCGAATCTCTATACGGTATATGAGAAGCGGGATATTATCAACGAACAGCTTGGCCAGAAGGGATTCCTGACCTTTGACCAGAAGAGAATCTATCAGAACTGCAATACCTTTATGGCCGACGTGTTCCCGGAGCTTGCAAACTATCGCATCGGACAGAAAATAGAAGGCTGCAGTAAGGAACTTCAGAATCTGGTTGATCAGATCGACCAATTCGATCATACGAAACAGGAACACTCCGACGAGGAAGCTTCCCATAAAAAGCACTCACATGAGCATAGTCATTCCCATAATCCGCTGACGGCTTTCTGGCTAAACGGGAAGTATTACGAAGGACAGATTCATACGGTAACAAATGCCTTTGGCGTACTGAAGGGATATACCATCGAATTAAGCGATAACACCGCAAACCGGATGATCATCGAGTTAAAGGAACAGTATAACGATGAATTATCCAAGGAAGTCGAGGAAAAGACCAAACGAATTCGGGAGATTCAGCAAAAGACCATTCTGGGCATGGCGCAGATGGTGGAATCAAGAGACTTAAGTACCGGCGGCCATATTAAGAGAACCAGTGACGTAGTGGGAATCTTTGCCAAGAAGCTTCTTCAGTCAAACCTTGGGCTCGACAGACATTTCCTCCGCCTGGTAATCCGAAGTGCCCCCATGCATGACCTTGGTAAAATCGGCGTAGACGATGCGGTGCTGCGTAAGCAGGGTCGATTCACGGATGAAGAATATGCCATTATGAAGAACCATTCCGAAATCGGCTATCATATGGTCAAGGAGATCCTGTCCGGCGTGGAAGAAGAGGATTTCGTTCGCATTGCCGAAAATGTAGCACATTACCATCACGAAAAGGTAAACGGGACCGGATACCCGCACGGCTTAAAGGGAGAAGAGATTCCGATCGAAGCAAGAATCATGGCCCTTGCAGATGTTTTCGATGCTCTGGTATCCAAGCGCTGCTACAAGGAAGCCTTCTCCTACGAGGATGCTTTTGCCATCATCGAGAAGGATTCGGGAACCCATTTTGATGAAAACCTTGCGAAGGTATTCATCTCCTGCCGACCGGAATTGGAAGACTATTATAACAAAAGCATCAACTCCTAATCCCGCTACTCATAACAAATCTGAATTTGCTCCTCTTCGATCCCGGCCGTATCAATGATAAGGTCGGGATTTATTGTGGATTTCACGAAACGAAGATCCAGGCGTACCTGTTCTTTTACGCCGGCAAGGTCCGACTCGTCGAATCGAAGAAGCGCCCCCCGGTCTTTGTTCACGGTACAGTGGTCAAACAGAAGTCTACTTCCTTCGGAAGGCTTGGCATAGAAGAATATGAGACTTCCCTCTCCGGATTGTGAGATTCTGCAATTCCTAAATTGCAGATCCACGGGGTTGCAATCCCCGGAAAACGCTCCGACATAGATGAAATTCTCCGCATCGGAATGAATGGTACAGTCCTCAAAGATTGTCGGAGCCATCACCTCTTCCGCTCTTAGGTAGATGGTCAGATTATCGAATTCGCGTTGAGTGAAGGTACCGAGGCTAAAGCCCAACCGATAGGCACGACTCCCCAGAATCGTTTTTCCCTCGAAACGACAACGCTCAAAAAGACGATCGCTGATATAAGGCAAATCCAGGGATAGTTCATCTGCATCCCCCTCGATCACCTGAAAGGTGCAGTCATGGAATCGCAGATCGACTCCCAGCTCGCCCGCAGGCTGCAAGGTGCAGGAATAAAAGGTCGCCTTTTCTCCAAAGAAATTCGGAAACGTACAATCCTCATACAGGACTTTATCGGCCACCGCCACTACCCCTTCGGAATACCCTCCGCAATGAATGGTACAATTCTTGACCTTAAGCGTTACGGCCTGTGCTCTGCATTCTTCGGACAGGCTCGCATCACTAAACTGTATGTATCCGCAATCGTTGCGATACACACGTCCATATTTTCCCGTCTTTTCTGTTCCCAGAAACCATATTACATTCGAGGCTTCATCCTCGGTGTCTCGAAAGACCCCTCCCATCACACGATTTCTTATTTCAATGGCATGTCCACGATTCCCCTCATAGACATGATTATACCCCGCACAATCCACAACGGTTCCCGTGTTGGTATCTACATTCTCCCGTACAACATTGTTCCGATAATACAAATCCTGACATTCCTCGCCGCCCTCTTCAAAATCGACGGCAACCGGCGTAATGCTGCAGCCGCACCGGGTATAGGTACATCCCTCGATCAGAATGTTGCTTCCGCAGGAGGCGACCAAAGCGGTGGTTCTCGTATCGTAGAAATCAATGTTTTGATAGGAAATATAATCTCCGAGATGCTGTGTATATACGGTCACCGTATGCTCATAACCGGTGGTTTCAATCTTACCAAGGAAGGTGGCTCTTAAGTATCTTGCCCCGGTCGGAACCCGAAGTTTTCTGTACTGATACCCTACAACGGTATCCAGATAGTTTTGGTTCTCATCGTAGAAAGAAACATATTCTATCGGTGATTTCCCCTGTATTCCCTTGTACCCTAACAGGTGTGCGACAAAAATATAACCGTCAAATTCCTCCCATGCCATAATCGGCGCCAAATCAATCATGGAACTTGTGGTGCACACATCGCTATCCACCTCCGTTCCGTCAAAAATTGCCGTATCGGTAACCTGCGAAATCATCGTGTATTCCGGTCCGAAAATTCCCCCGGAACCTACCGCATGTCCGGTTGTATTTTTTACAGTAAGATTACAGACGGAGGAATATTTACAACCCTGCATCAGAAGGGTATTGATCGGCTCTCCCTTACAATCCCGATTCGCTTCCTCGGACTCTAAGCCAAGGGCTTTCCGTTCGAAACGGTCCCCCTCTAAAGTGCCGTTCATCAGATGGGAATCCACGGCATTGTTTATCTGAACAATACAGCCCTGGTTGTCGCTTACTATGGTATCCAGCTTAAAGGTGCTTCCGTTCATATCAACCGTGAAATGCGTCGGAATGGAGATATAGAAAACCTGCGTGCTGTCATAAGCCGGATCCGTTTTCTCCCCGTTAATCCGATACGTACCCGGCAAAAGAAGAATCTTCCGGTATCCGCTTTCCTGTACCTCTGCAAACAATCGATTCAGTCCATCCCGGGTAGAAATGCAGTCCGCAGGGTCCGTACTGTTTTGGTTGTTAATATTGTATTCGGTAAGATCGGCCTCCGTCATGTAATAGGTCTGCTCGGAAGTAATCTCCTCTTTTTCCGGGTCAATCACCCACAATTCATTAAAAAGCTCATGGGATTTTAATCCCGTCCCTCGATCCAGGGTCTGCACGGAAATCGTATGGATTCCCTCCTCCAGCTTCCCGATGGTTAAGGTATAGTCCCCCAGGGGAATATCCTTTACGGTAGCAGAACATCCATCTATGGTGTAGATTAAATCAAGCCTTGCATCCGTATCGTTACTCAGGTATTCCGATTGCTCACTGTCCGTAATATATAAGGGAATCCGAATATCGTCATGAATGGAGGGTTTTGGGTTAAAATAATAGGTGGATACATAGGGCACCTTAAAATAATCTGCATGAGAAGATACCGTACCCGGCACAGGTTCGTCCTTTGGGATGTTTGTATTTTTTGACCTGCCGCAGGCAACAGACGCCAAAAGCAAGATTATCAAACCGATTGCCACACTATACTTTTTTCTCATGAGGGATCTCCTTTCGGCGAATTCTGCATATCTTCCCCAAAAAATATTATCAGTTGCACACAAAATAGTAAATCCGTTAAAAGATACACCGTTATAAAATATTATTTTTTTGCCGATATAACAACCGTAAAAATAATTCATTTTTACAAACAATTATATCCTTCATGAAAAGGCGGCGGACGTATGGACGGCAAATTTACGCTGGAAGATTCTCTCCAGTTATTGGCGAATAACTATCACAAGATTTTAAGAATTAATCTGACCGAAGATTCGCATACGGAATTGAAAATGTATGCAACGGAAAGGAATGCACAGAAGGGATACTCCCACAAAATATCGGAATGGCTCAAGCAGTTTGCTCTGACTGGTCAGGTGGACCCCAAAGACCGTGATACCTATCTTAAGTTCACGGATATCGATAATATCAAATCTCATTTCGCGCAGAGTGATGACCGAATGCGCTTTCGTTACCGCAGAATGACGAATGGCGAATTCAGATGGGTTGTCATGGAAATCATGAAGTCCTCCGAGTATCGAAAGGATAATCAGATTGTCATTTTATATATTCAGGACGTGCATGATGCCTATGTAAAAGAACTCGAGCATAATAAAGAGCTGGAATTCTATTGTAATTATGATACCATGACGGGACTTGCAAATTTCTATTCTTACCGCTCGTTTTGTAATTCCTTTGCAGCAAGTCTGTGTGAAAAGCCGATTGGTGTAATGTTTGGCGATCTGAACCGCCTTAAATATGTAAATGATACGGAAGGGCATGAGGCGGGAAATCATTATATTCGCACCTTTGCCGAGAAGTTAAAAAAAGCATTCTATGACTGGAACTGTTATCGTGTCAGCGGTGACGAATTCATCGTTGTGTGCAATGGCGGTACGGAAGAGGATTTCTATCAGAGGACCAAGGCCTTTGAGGAACTGATTAAGGCAGATTCTGTTCCGACTGCTTCCATTGGCTATTTCTATGGCATTACGAATGAGCTTGAAACGGTTACCACCGTTGCCGAGCAGAACATGTATGCGGACAAGCAGGATTTCTATAAAAAATTCCCGCAATTTAAGAGAGCGATTGCCGAGGTAAACTTCAAGAAAGAGATGGATGCACTGGTAAAGGTTCTGACGGACTCCTATGAGGCACTTTTACTTATCGATCTTGAATTGGATGAATACCGCATCATGAAAAAAAGCGAAACCAGCATTGCGGAAAATGAGGCGGAACGAGGCGTATATTCTCTCAGAAATATGTATTTTACAAGAACCTATGTTGCAAGTGAATTTCAAAAGCTGCGGGAAGAAATCGGATCCATCGAAACCTTAAAGAAACGATTGCTGGAAGAGGATCACATATCCTGTGCGTACCAGCTGACAAACGGAGATTGGAGAGAGGCCGTTTTCTGGAGAATGGAAATCTCCGCCGGCGAAGTATCCAAGGTTATCTATTACTCTCAGGATCTGGATGCCGGAATGTCGAAGCGTATGGAGCAAAGACAGGAAATGACCGACGAATTCCAAATGATCGCAGGTCTTCGCGAAGAGTACAGTATGATCGGATTGCTGGATCTGGAGACACAGCGAGTTCATATGAAGGATGTATTTTCACACGAACTTAAAATTTTCAAGGAAATTGAGGATATATCCTATGAGGAAGGCAATAAGCTCATGCTTCAGCATGTCATTGTCCCGGAAGAGCGAGAGGCTTTTGCCCAGAATGCCCGTCTGGAAAATATCATTGAAAAGCTGAAAGATCAGGAACTGTTATCCTATTTCCATCATGTTCTTCGAGACGACGGAAGTATCGCCTGCTATCGATTCAACTTCTGTTATTCTCAGAACGATCAATCCAAGATTGTACTTGCAATAAAGGATATTTCCAATATCGTCGAATGGGCAAATAGGGGCAAGGTCTGCTAACGGAAAGGCTAAAAGAATATAAGATCCACACAGGAATAAGATGTCAGAAGTTGTTATGGATGGTAGACAGCTTTAGTTTGCAGTTCATTTATGGTTGTTTGATGACTGATGATTTTACAAGCTGAAGATTATTCTACATATAAAGGAACTGTTACTGAAGTGGAGGAACTTACAGTTGCGGGGCATCCAGAAATGCAGATTAATGTTCAAAAATCGAGGAATAATTCAGCACAGTTTACAGAGAGAATGATAAAGTTTTGGAGATACTTAGTTAATTAGCAATCTAGAGGAGAAGTGGAAGGGTGAATTTGTGGGACACACATTATTTTGATAAATATGATAGAAATCATTTGTTGCGGCGTGGGTCATTGGCTAAGAGTGAGTGGGCTAAAATTGATAATGAGAATGGGTTTGTCAAATATTGCGAAAATCAGTATTTGACTTTTTCAGCGAACTGTTTGAAAAATATTGCGACCTATGAATATTGGTTTGGTGAAAAGGCGAGAACAACACTGATTGATTCATATTTCAATACAAAGAATAATGAAGAGTTCCTGTTTAGATATAGTAACATTTTAGCATTATTATTTTCTTGCATTTTTTTCGGAGAAAAGACACAAAGTGTGCGTTGGAATATTATAAATGACTTTTATCATGAATTTTTGGTTTCATTTTCGAATGGAATAGAAGGACGAATTTCATTTGTATATTTAGATATGAGAAAAAAAGTTAGGCTGCTACAGTCTGGTAAAAAGTTTGTCGAGTTGGAAACAGCAATGACTAGAACTGATGTGTCGGGCTTAAATGAAGTATTGGATATATTCGGAATGTCTTGCATTGATTTAGAATTAGATAGGATAGTAGAAAGTATTAATATGTCCACACATTTGCAGGTGGCTCAGAAAAAAGACTTTAACGCGATTGTGTTTTACCATTCAGCAGATTCTGATGATAATTACTCTATTAACTCACTTCCTAAAATACTTTACTCTGAAAAGAGCGGATTATTGGAAAATAAAATTTTGCAAACAGAATATGGAATTGAAGAAACAGCAAGGGAAGAAATTAGCGATATTATGGTATACAAAAAGAATGCACAATTTCTGCTGTTAGGCAATTTTTTAGAAATAGTGCGAAAAGACTATTATCGCAAGTTTCACATTGATGAATTCAAAAGTTCGATATCGTTTAAAATATGGAGCCAATTGAATGAATGCGATTTTATTTCGAAAGTAGGATTTTATAATGTTGCTGATAGTGAATTATTGAATATGGTTAATGCTACTGTAACCAGATGGTCAGAAAAATACAAAGGTATATGTAATAGTGAATTTAAGGACCTTTTTATCGAGAGTTTTATAAAAGCACAGTTAATTCAAAATGAGAGACTTGTTACGGCTTTTTCAAATAATTATGATGAATTCATTAATGGAATGATTGGACAGTATAATTATCTGTTTGGTGTAATAAGCAAGAAGTACCCGATTAATCATCCTTTTAGGCAACCTGAATTTATGTTTGATGGAATTGCATTTTCGTTAGCTTATTGTTTGTATATTGTTCCAAAGTATTTGCATAATACCGAAATGATGATTGACATGGTTGAGAAAAAACTTATCTCTCAAGTAAACAATTCATTTTCATTGAAACTATTTAATGAAGGTTTTAGTGAACTAGAGATTTTTCTATATATTATATTTGGATTGTTTTGTTATTCGAATGAATATACTAATTTTGATAATTTAGAGTATGAACCGAATGGAAGCAACAATAAGCGATTTGAATATGCTTTTCTGATGAAAGATGGGAAAAAAATAAATATTGAAGTTAAGGCACTAGAGTGTGAACCAGAATATGCTGATAAAATTAATTTATTCAAGATGAAAGATGGACAGTTGTTTTATAAGAATTATTTTCCAGCATGTGATGAGTCTGAAATTGTTCCTGAAGATATTCGGAAGAAATCAATCGCACTAAAATCAAATTATAGACAAGTTTCAAAAAACATAAAGAAGATATATGAAAAATGTGATGATAAAGATGATGACGTTAATATAGGCTTTATAATGATAAACTACGGTACATCGAGAGAAGAATACATTTCATATATGGTTAATAAACATCATGGTTATTTATATAAAAATCCGATGGAGAATCATAATGTTGATGCGTTTGTTATTTTTTCAATGTGTATGGATACAGATTTGTTAATGGATAAGATTTTAGAAAAGGAACATATTTTGGTTTTTGTAAATAATCAAAGAGCTGAAAAAGAATTGCTTGGAAAGATGAGATTATCAAATATTGTAGATGAAACAAAACAAGATTACTTGTGGGTTGCAGAAGAATGCTATGGAGAATTTGAAGGTGTAAATAGTGATGGCGTATTAACAATACAAAGAAAAATAACAGCTGAAGGACGTAGGGAATTAGAGAAAACAATTAATGAAATTAATGAAAACGCCGAAATGAAAAACGTGGGCGCGATGCTCGTTAATCGAAAATGACGAATTAATAGAATTTGAGTTTTTCTCGTTCGAAATCACTTTATTTGTCATTGGTAGGATTAGTAAGAAACAGCTGAGTAGTAACACACTCTGAAATTAACTACGATTTTACTACTTTTCGATGCGTGAATATGCCACAATATAAAATGATGTTACGAAGTAGCATCATTTTAACGATAAAATTGCAAAGCAATTTTAGAGTCTCTAGATTGAGTTGCCGAAAAATGTAATAGTTGAAGATGTCAGGATATCATTTTAACATTACTCATACCAAAGATGAACGCCGAAAATGCGGCATTTCACGGTATATTACGGCAAGCAAAGGAAAAATATGAGTATTCGTGTGCTTTTCGTTTGCCACGGCAGGATTTGTGAATAGAGCCAAGAATGGCTTAAATACGCGGTTTCCTGTGTATGGAAGGCTTGTTTTACACCTTGCTTACACCTTTTACAGAGCATGATTTTAGAACATAGAAAAGAGAGTATGTGATAATGATAAAAGTACTGTTTGTCTGCTGAGGCACTTTGCATACGATAGGTTGAAAATGCAGTAAAATTAACGCTTTGAGAACATTTGATGATTAGTCTACATCTCGTTTACACCTTTTAGTGCAAGGAGAATATGGACCATCCCGGAAATATGAATAAAGCCATCTTATCTGCTAAATTGATATGTACCCCTTTTTCTGGACAACCAGAGAAAGGGGTATTTTTATGCGTTACAGTAAAGAATTTATTTTAGAATGTATTGATCTGTATCATGAAGGTAAATGGCCAGAGACACCGGAAGGTATCAAAGATGAAAATT
>JAZQQG010000038.1:0-36790 GCA_045628945.1 Lachnospiraceae bacterium | reverse complement strand
GCTCACAGAACGACATGGCTACGATCCGACTTGTCTGGTCCCCTTCTCCCAACGGACTACCGAACACCACTGATTGCTGATCTTCGGAAGATCACGATAGGAATGTACTTCGTTCTTATAGTAATCGCAGAACAGCGTCTCGGAGGTAGGACGTACGCACATACGCTCCTGAAGAGGCTGAAGTCCGCCATGGGTCACCCAGGCTACCTCTGGCGCGAAGCCTTCCACATGATCCTTTTCCTTCTCAAGAAGGCTCTCGGGAATAAACATGGGAAGATATACGTTCTCAACACCGGTCTCCTTAAAACGGGCATCCATCTGCTTCTGAATCAACTCCCAGATTGCATAACCTGCGGGCTTAAATACCATACAGCCCTTAACGCTGGTATAGTCGATTAAGTCTGCTTTTTTTACCACATCGGTATACCACTGTGCGAAATCTACATCCATGGATGTAATTGCTTCTACCATTTTCTTGTCTGCCATAATACTCTCCTTCTGACGGATAGCTTCTTCGCTTCCGTATTATTGATTGGCGAATGCCGCATTCCGACGGCATCAAAAAAGGACGGCCACGCGCCTTCGTAGTCCCCCTTAAGGGACCGGAATTCCGGCGGTACCACCCTTGTTAATACATACGTATTCTCTCTTGCATCGTTAACGCCGATGTTACGCTGTATTTTCATACAGGACTCGGAGGCAGGTTCAAAGAAGTTCTCTTCGGGGTTCTCAGCATCTCCCCTTCTCTGTAGCAGGTCTGTTCCTCTACTAACCCTCGTCACAGTCATATTCTATATCCTCGGCCGTCCGAACCGACTGCCGATTCCATACCACGATTTTAGGAGAATTGCGGGATTTTGTCAACCAGTACCCCTGCATATTCTTGAAAGGCTTCGCCCTCCGGGCGAATCTCCTCCCTCAGTGCAAGTTCTCCCGTAAAAGATAATCGAAACGCGCACAGAGCAACCTTCGAAACCCCCGTCGCATTCGGTCCGTATTTCCGGTCTCCCGCAAGGGGGAAACCTGCATGTGCCATCTGCACACGAATCTGATGATGACGTCCGGTAAGCAACAACACCTGCACCAGTGCGGTATCCTTCCCGCGGGCTAAAACCCGGTAGGTCAGGCTTGCTTTTTTTGCATTCGGATTGTTCTTCGCACAAGCCTCGGAAACAATGTGTGAGAGGTTCGTACGCGGATCGCTTTCGATATAATCGGTAAGCGTAGCCTCCGTCTTCTCGGGACTCCCCTCCACCACACAGAGATATTCCTTCGTGCATCGCGAGGACTGTAATGCCGCTGACAGCGTCGCCGCATGCTTCTTTCCCCGGGCCACAAGAACAATTCCCTCTACCGGCTGGTCCAGTCGGTTAATGACCGACAGTTCCTCTTTGGGAAAACGTGCCCGAAGTTCGTCCATCAGATCTTTTTTTCGGATATCCTTGGTCTGCGTCGGCATTCCTGCCGGCTTATAACACAAAAGGTATTCGCTCTTTTCCTGCAGGATACGAAGTCCCATCCTATGCAAGTGCCTCGCGAATCTTATTCATCATATCCAGGTACTCTGCCACAACCTCATCATTGTGTGCCTTAATGTAATCGCCGTTCTCATCCTTGCCGGCCATCTCTAACTCCAACGCCTTATCTGCCAACTCGTCGGCACCGATCATGCGGGAAGTGCTCTTCAGAGAATGTGCCTGGATACGGTAATTCTTCCAATCCTCGGCATCCTTATACTGATTCAGAAGTGCGGAGTTGTCTCCGTCAACGTACTCCTGAAGAGCGTCCAGATAGATATCCTCCATCTCGCCGCAGAATTCCATTCCGTGTGCTGTATTTAAAAAAGTAAACTTGTCCAATGCGCCCATCGTCGTTCAAGTCCTCCTAACTGTGGTGTATTGTCTTTTCATACCATTATAAGCATATCATATTTTGAAACGATAACCAACACCCCAGATAGTCTCAATGTACTGCGGTTTCGCAGTATCTCGCTCTATTTTCTCCCGAATTTTTTTGATGTGCACCGTAACGGTTGCAATATCCCCGATGGAATCCATATCCCAGATCTCCCGGAACAGTTCCTCCTTCGAGTATACATGGTTCGGATTCTCTGCCAAAAACGTCAGCAGTTCAAACTCCTTCGTTGTAAAAGCACGCTCCTCGCCATCCACATAAACGCGACGTGCGGTCTTATCGATCTTAATCCCGCGAATCTCGATGACATCGTTCTCCTTGCTCTGGCTTCCCACCAGACGCTTATATCTGGCAAGATGTGCTTTTACACGGGCCACCAGCTCACTGGGGCTAAAGGGCTTCGTCATATAATCATCTGCGCCAAGTCCCAGACCACGCACCTTATCGATGTCATCCTTTTTGGCGGAAACCATCAGAATCGGGATGTTCTTCCCCTCACGAATCTTGCGGCATACCTCAAAGCCATCCATCCCCGGAAGCATCAGATCCAAAATGACCAGATCATAATCATCCTTCATCGCTCTTGCCAGTCCGGTGTCTCCGGCATTTTCTATGTCTACGGTGAACTCGTTGATCTCGAGATAATCTTTTTCAAGTTCTGCGATCTCCTGTTCATCCTCAATAATCAGAATTCTGCTCATATTCTGCCTCCTTAGGAATATACTTGCGCATTACAAAATGCATGCAGGTGCCCTCGCCCTCCTTGCTGGTACACCAGATGTATCCGCCATGGTCTTCCACAATCTTCTTCACAATTGACAAGCCGATGCCGCTGCCACCCTGCAGGGAATTGCGAGACGAATCGGTACGGTAGAAGCGTTCGAAGATGCGAGCCAACTCCTTTGCCGCAATACCGCGACCGTTATCCTCAATCTCAACGCGGATGGAATCCACTTCGTCAAGAAGACGAATTGCGATGTGGCCCTCCGGCTTATCCATATATTTCACACTGTTGCTGATGATGTTGTTAATGACACGTTTAATCTGCTCCGGATCGGCAATAATCTCCGTATCCGGATGTACCAGATTCGTGTAATCCAACCGAATCCCCTTGGATTCCAGATCGATTCCCACCTCTTCCACGCAGTCATTGAAATAATCCGTTACATGAATGCGAATGAAGTTATACGGAATCTTATTGGCGTCAATGTTCGAATACGTCGTCAGCTCATTGATCAGCCGGTCCATATCGTTGGCCTTGTTGTAGATGGTCTTAATGTATCGGTCCATCTTCTCCGGAGTATCCGCAACCCCGTCCATGATTCCCTCGACATAGCCCTTAATGGACGTAATCGGGGTCTTCAGGTCATGGGAAATATTGCTGACCAACTCGCGGTTTCGATTGTCATTCTCAACCTTCTCATCCGCAGTCTCCTTCAACTGAAGCCGCATCTGCTCGTAATTCACATAAAGGTTGGCAATCTCCGACTTCTCACGCTTCGTCTCCGGCGGTATCGCCAGACGGTAATCCAGATTTCCCTCCGAAATATTCTTCATGGCCGTATTCAGGTCCGTAATCGGTCGGAATACCCCCTTCTGAATCCACCTCGTCAAGGTAAAGCTGGTGAAAAGAAGAATAATCAGAATGGAAATAAACATCATACGAACTGCAGACCGGTTAATGAAGGTCGTCGTCTTCGTCACAATGAAAATACTTCCGATGGCCCCGCTCTCATAGTTGAAGTCCATCTGTCGAAAAACCACATGCAGGTCACTGATATAATATCCCAGCTCTGCACTCTGATGCGGAACACCGTAAGGAGTCAGATGTTCATAGATTTCCGCACCCTTCTCTTCGTTACCGGAATAGACAATCTCACTCTCTTTTCGAACAATCAGGAAGGACGACTTGGCCCGAAGGCGCACATTCATCTCCTCCAGATAAGCCTCCGAAACCGCGTTGTCGGGATTCTCCCGAATCGCCTCGCGCAAAAGAAGATATTCACTGTCCGTCAATCTCGTATAGCCATGCGCCGGATCCAAAATGAGCGACATGTCCATTCGTTCCAGTCCGTAGGCGTCCTTCGCATGCATCTGCATATAGACGCCGGCACTGCCGAGGGCCAGCACGGAAAGAATAATCGGCAATAATACAATTGTACAAAAGGTTACCAATAATCGGGTTCTAAGTTTCATATTGTTATTTTACCACCTTTTGCATCAGATTCCATAAAATCAACCTTACAATTTTCTTAAAAATCCCTAAAAAAGCATAGATTCCTTTCAAAAGGAAACGCCGAGCTTCCCGCATAATAAAAAAGCCCCGAACGCATTGAGGGTACACCTCACGCCTGGGGCTTTTCACGCAATCTCATTTTTCTATTTCTGCACGCGGTTCATGTAGCGTTCCCAGCTGACGGTAACATCCTTGGCACGAATCGCCAGCTCATAGGTCGCTCCGGCTAAGCCGTCTTCCTCAATCATCTCAATCTCCGCAAGATACTCCTCGCCGTCCGCATCGCTCTTCCCGGACTTCTCGACATTCGGCAGGTAACTGCCTTCGAATTCCTTAAAAAGAGCACCCCATTCGGTTTTGGCAACGTCTTCACTGGGAATTTCACGAAGCAGCACATCGTTGGCATCGTAATAGCGATACCCCTCCTTCGTTACCCGTGTAATGCTCGCCCCGGTAAAGGTCATCGTCGCCGTCGAGGCATAGCTGTTGGTATAGTTGGTATTCTGCGTATTGCGGGCAGCGACGATAAGTGCCTCCACCGTAAAGCAGACCGTATTCTCTTTTACCCGGATGTCGGTCACCACCGCATCCTCATAATCAAAATGATGAAGTTCATTCTGGGAAGTAAATGCCATCGTGTTACTCCTTTTCCTCTAAGGCAAGCTTATGGTCCAGTTTCTTCATCAGCGCCGGTATTCGAATAAGCCGGAACAACTGACTTCGGCACCAATCAACCGCAAGCGCAAACACAAAAATTGCCAGTGCCGCACCGAACACAATCGGAACAGACATCCAGAGTGGTTTCTCGCATAACCATGCAAGACGCCCTAACAGAATCTGTTCCTTGAAACCAGTATGCATATGAATCAGATAGACACTAAACGCAAGCGGGGCAATGGTCCCGATGATTCTGCATGCTTTTTTGCCCGGATGAATTGAACTAAAGAAGTGTAAAATTCCCACTCCCGCAGCTACAAAGAACGGATTCGTGTAGCAGTCGAACAGATAAATGCAACGCATACTTCCGTTTATTCGATAGCCCAAAACCTCAATGAGCAGTTTGCCTCCAAAGCAGCAAAGCACCATGGCAAAAAACGTAACCAGCCCCCAAATCGGACGGATCTTACTGAAGGGATTGTATTTCTTGATATATGCTCCAACAAGATACATCACAAGCAGCCACCAAGCGCTATACCCATTATGCAGGCGGAAAAGATCCTCACCCCGCATCAGAAAGCTACCCAAGGACAAAAGAATCAAAATTGCAAGAATTGCCAAGCGAAGCGTCTTTCGCGGTAGATTTCGCACCGCCGCCTGTAGAATCGGAATGAAGAAAAAGAGAACCACATATGCCGTCACATACCAATACTGTCCGGTCATCACCGGGAAACAGGCATCCAGCCACTGTTTTCCTCCGACGGTTCCCGGATAAATCAGAGCAAAAACAACCGTCATTCCAATCGAATAGAAAAGGGTTCTGGCCCAAACATTCGCTAAAGAAGAAACCTTAAAGCGACTGTCATAGCCAACATATCCTGAAATTAACGCAAAGATGTTTACATCGCTGAACACCAGATAGTGAAGGAAAAACTGTGCTTCATACTGCGGCGACAAAAAAGCCGAGCTGGCGTAAACCGCCCCCATTCCAATAACATGATTGATCACAATCATATACATCGCAAGGATTCGCAATAATTCAATTCCGTAATTACGTTCTCGACTTTGCATATTAGTATCCTAAGACCTCTCCCACCAGAACCACCTTAATTCGTCCCGGAATCATGCTGGTTCGGGTTACCACAATCTGACTGCAGATAGAATTCGTCAGACAGTTCGCGCACTGTCCGGTTTTCGCACAAGGGGTATCGCAGTGCAAACGAATTGTGTTGGCCGGGGTTGCGATATTGCGTACACGACGAACACCGTCCTCTACATTCGCTACCACCTTATTCATTCCGGCAACCACAATAACCGAATCCGGTCCATAGATCAGATAGCTCACGCGATTGCCACGGCCGTCGATATTAATCAGTTCGCCATCCAGTGTAATCGCATTGGTACTCATCAGAAAAGCATCCGCATTAATCGTGCGCGCCTTGATTTCACGAAGCTCCTCCGGAGTCTTCGCACTCTCGCGAATAATAAGTTCATGTCCCGCTGCCGTAATCTCGTCTTTAAAACCATTCTCATCGATGGTCATGGATCCGCCGTAAGCCACGGCCTTCCCGGCATCTCCGAGAAGCTCGACCACTTTCTTTCTTGCCGCTGCAACATCTTCGCAGTAGTAGCCTTCCATCTTGCGAAGCTGCAATTTATTGATAATGCTCTGCGCCTGCTTGGCGTAGAATTCCTTTTTTACCTCAGATATCATCGAATCCTCCTTCTCGTTTTCCAGTTCTTCTTCGTGATTGACTATTCATGATATTGTTTCTCGCAGATAAAGAGCTCCTCCATTCGAACGAATCGCTCTCCCTCAAATTCCAGGCACACAATGTAAGGCATGAAATCGATCATACGAAAAAAAGAATCGCCGTTATACTCCGGCATATAATACTGCAGGATGGTACTCATGGCCGTGCCGTGGGTTCCCAGCAGGATGTTTTCCTCCGGATGCGTCGCCAAAATCTCTTGCAAAGCTTCCATGTTGCGTGCCTGTACCTCTCGGAGACTCTCGCCGCCTTCTTCACAGAAGTCAAAATTCTCCCATCGGCATCGCATCAGCTGCTTGCTGTTCCCGCCGGGGCCACACTCCCGTTCGCGAAAGCGTTCCTCTGTGTGAATCACCAGATTATGCCCCTCCGCACACCCCTCAATCGTCTGAATTGAGCGAAGATACGGGCTCGACACAATGTAATCCAGCGGTACATCGATTAGCCTCCGGCTGACACTGCGGCTGTCCTGCCACCCTTCCTCGGTTAGGGGTCTGGTACGGTCATCCTTCCAGGCATACTGCGGTTGCGCATGTCTTACCAAGTACAATTTCGTCATAACAACCCTCCGTAGTCCTCGTTTTGTCAAACACCGTTCGTTCTCCTCTGTCGGGAGTTCTCGGATAGAATTATTCTAATGCCTGTACCCGGTCGAAAAAATGATTTATAACATTTTGTTATCGTGCCGAAAGCCGACGGTCCAGGAACGATACAATCACCTTCGCAGAGTTCGCCGACGCAATCTTAACAAACTCCGGATAGTCCATATGCGAACTGTTGTCTGCCGAATCGGAAATTGCACGAATGACACAGCAGGGAACCTTGTTCACGTAGCATACCTGGCCAATTGCGGCCCCTTCCATTTCACAGGCAATGGCCCCGAAATCCTTGATGATTTCTTCTTTTCTTGCCGGATTGGCAATAAACTGATCGCCGGAAGCAATCGTACCGGTTACGGTCTTGATGCCGTCAATACCAGAAGCGGCAACGGCTTCCTCCATCTCCTTTACAATCTTCGCATCGCAAGGCAGATTGATGATATTGATTCCGGAAATCAAGCCCTTCGGATCTCCGATGGCAGAGGTATCCATATCATGCTCCACAAGATCGGAAGCAATCGCAATATCCGCAATCGAAAGCTTGGTGGACAGAGATCCTGCCACGCCGACATTCAACACCATCTCCGGGTGATAGGTAAGAATCATGGTCTGTGCACACATCGCCGCGAACACCTTGCCGATGCCGCAGATTGCAGTGACAATCTCCTGACCCTGATAATCTCCCTTGTAAAAACGAATTCCGCTGATTTCTTCTTCTCCGGTTACGGGAATCAACGCATGAATCTTCTCCATTTCGGACTGCATTGCACAAATAATACCAATCATATTGTCTCCTTATTTTGCATATTCGAAGGTATTGGTGCCTTCGGAATCTTTCTTCTGCAGGATTGCAAGATAGTTCTTCGCTTCTTCTTTTGCAAGATTAAGATCGAGATTGCGATAATTTCCACACTCAATTTCGCTCGCGCCAAAAACCGGTCCCTCGTACGCAATAATCTGGGACAGCACGTCCTCTACCACAGCAAGTACTTTTTTATTCTCGGCGTTGCGAACCAACAGATAGAAGCCGGTCTGGCATCCCATCGGTCCGAAGTAGATGACATCCTGCTTAATCTCACTGTTTCGAATAAAGGTCGCAAACATATGCTCCAGCGAATGCATCGTCGCGTTATCCACCAATTCACCGGTGTTCGGTTTGCGCATTCTCATATCATACGTTGTGATATCGTCATCAATGCGGGATACGTAGATTCCCGGATATAACAGCGTATGGTCCACCGTAAAACTCGTAATTCTCTCAATTGCCATAATTCTCGTCTCCTTGTTTTTTTATTTCGTAATCAGATTGCGTTCCTCGCCTGCAAGAAACGCCCGAATATTCAATGCAACTTCTTCCACCAGACGTTGTCTGGCTTCGTGACTGCCCCAACCCATATGGGGGGTAATGATGAGGTTTGGCAAGTTGCGAAGCTCGTAGAGCGGATTGTCCTCCCGCATGGGCTCCTTGGACAAAACATCCAGACCCGCACCGGCAATCTCACCGTTTTCAAGGGCCCAGCGCATCGCCTCTTCGTCTACAACAGGTCCTCTGGCAACATTAATGAGAAAAGCGCTCTTCTTCATTCTGCCAAGGAAATCCCGGTTTACCAGATGGCGAGTCTTCTCCGTCAGCGGACAATGTACCGAAATGACATCCGACTGTGCACAGAGCTCCTCTAACGTAACGTTATCATATTCTTCCGCACGACGCACTCCAGTCGTGGAATAATAGAGGACCTTACAGCCAAAGGCCTTGGCAAGTTCAGCCACTCTTCTTCCGATATTGCCCATACCGACAATTCCCCAGGTCTTCCCGGAAAGATCCCAGAAGTGGTTATCGATGTGACTAAAAGAAGAAGACCTCGTATAAGCACCGCTTTGCACGTAATTCGTGTAGTACGGAAGTTTTTCAACCAGATTGAGTGCCAGAGCAATGGTATGCTGTGCCACGGAATCCGTAGAATATCCTTTCACATTGGCCGCTGCCACACCTCTGGACTTCAAATACTCGGTATCGATGACATCAAAGCCGGTTGCCAGGGTAGCAACAAACTTCAGATTCTTGTCCCCGCCAAGTGTCGACTCGTTCATCGGACACTTATTCATAATCACAATGTCGGCATCACCGACACGTTCCGCAATCTCCTCCGGCTTCGTATTCTCATACGCCACCAGTTCGCCCAGTCCCTTAAAACTGTCAAAGGTCACATCCAGGCCCACGCTGTTCTTCTCCAACAGTACTAATTTCATATTCTCAACCTCTTATTTCGCTACGGTTCACCGCTTTGTCATCGGGAAACATCCGACAATACCGGCAAGCAAATCGCCCTCTCAAGTGTAGCATTGAAACCGCCTGTTTTCAATGTTATAATGGGCTCATGAAGAAAATAATCCTTACAGGAGGCGGAACCGCAGGACATGTTACTCCGAACCTTGCGCTCCTTCCCTCCCTTTATGCAAAAGACTATGAAGTTCATTATATCGGATCGGAAAACGGCATCGAAAGCAAGCTGATTGCAGACTACGATATCCCCTACTACTCCGTATCCACAGGGAAGCTCAGACGTTACTTCTCGCTTAAGAACCTGACGGATCCCTTTCGGGTTCTGAAGGGGTACTCGGATGCCAAAAGAATCCTCAAGGCTATTCGCCCGGATGTGGTTTTCTCAAAGGGAGGTTTCGTCAGCGTTCCCGTTGTGCGTGCAGCGGCCGCGTTGAAGATCCCTTGCATCATTCACGAATCCGACATGACCCCGGGACTTGCGAATAAGCTGTGTATTCCGGTAGCCAAGAAGGTTTGCTGCAATTTCCCCGAGACACTCAAGCACCTTCCTGCCAAAAAAGCAGTCCTAACCGGCTCTCCGATTCGTGCAGAACTCTTGGAAGGAGTCCGCGAAGCCGGATTCTCTTTTACCGGATTCCAGGAAGGCAAACCTGTATTACTGGTGATTGGAGGATCCACCGGTGCCCGCGCCATCAATGTGGCGGTTCGTGAAGCACTTCCGACCTTGCTAAATCGTTTTTCGGTTGTCCATCTGTGTGGAAAAGGAAATCTCGACGAGAGTCTGAATGAAACCGAAGGCTATTGCCAATATGAATACATCAAAGAAGAGTTAAAGGACCTTTTTGCAATCGCCGATGTCGTAATCTCGCGGGCCGGTGCCAATGCAATCTGCGAATTGTTGGCCTTAAAGAAGCCGAACCTCCTCATCCCGCTGCCGCTGTCCTGCAGCCGCGGCGACCAGATTCTGAATGCAGAATCCTTCAAGGAACAGGGCTACAGTGTTGTTCTTGACGAAGAAAAGATGACCGTGGCGCAATTGATTGAAGAAGTGGACCGTCTCTTCGAGAACCGCGATCGGTACATTACCGCCATGGCGGGCAGTACCCAGACCAATGCCATCGAGACCGTGATGGGACTAATTGAAGAATTGACAGAATAGAATCAGAAAAGCAACCGATCCGACAGTGACAGGTTGCTTTTTTGATGTCTGTATGTGCTAATACATTAAACTGGAATCCACTTCTACCGGGAAAGGAAGAAGCGCCAGAATATCGCGTTTCACGTCAATTCCGGGATAAGCTTCCACCAGTTTCAGCCCAGATTCCACCAGTTCAAAGACGCATCGCTCCGTAACGTAGAGAACCCGCTGTCCATTCACCCGGGCGCGCTTTGCCGAGAAACTGATACTGCTTACCTTGTCGACAAACTTCGCAACTTCACCGTTTTGTCGAACGGTTACCTTACCATTCTCATCCTCGTCAACCACAAGGCCCTTCGCATTGAAGGTCAGACAGAATACTACCGTATGGGTCTTGGCCGTGATGTTGGCGAATCCGCCGATTCCCGCAAAAGCTCCTGGACCGCGGTGTGCATTCACATTCCCTTCACGATCCACCTCAATTCCGCCCATAAAGCAGATATCCAGTCCGCCGTTATCATACAAGTCGAACTGGTTCGACATATCAATCATCGCATCCGTTCCGATTACGGCACCAAATACCTTACCGGAGGCCGGGAAGCCACCGATACCGCCGGACTCAACCGTTAAGGTAACCTTGTCCAACATCCCACTGATACGGGCATACTTCGAGACCTTCTCCGGAATACCGACTCCGATATTTACAATATCCTCCGGATTCAGCTCCATCGCCGCACGTCTGCCGATAATCTCCGCCGGAATCTGACTGCCGGACTTCTTCGTCGAAGTTCTCACCTCAAGCATCTCGTTCCAGTCCTGCCACTGATCATAGGGAATGTCAAAGCTACCGGTCAAGGATTCAAAGGCCGCATGTCGAGGCGCCGGCTTGTCCAACACAATCGCATCAACAAAACATCCCGGAATAATCGTATTTCGAGGGCGTGAGTGCGTGCTGGTAATTCGGTCCACCTGTACAATTACCTTACCGCCGTTAGCCTTTACCGCCTGGCAGATCGACAGTGCATCTCCTGAGATATACATATCGTCAAAGGAGATATTGCCCTTCTTATCCGCGGTCGTTCCTTTAATTAACGCTACCGTAATCTTCGGAAGCTTATAGTAGAGGAACTCTTCTCCGTCCACTGTAACCGTTTTCACAAGAGAAGTATCCTTCGAAATTGCATTGATCGCCGGTCCGTCAATTCGCGGATCCACGAAAATATCCAGACCCACCTTCGACAGTGCCCCGGGGATTCCACCCGCCTGCGCACGAATTGCATGGGAAATACAACCCAGAGGCAGATTGTACGCCTCAAATCGATTTTCCAACACCAACATCTTCGTGCTGTACATCGCACCGAAATGCCCACAGATTAACTTATCTACCGCGCCTTCACGAATATAGCCTTCCGCACAACGATTCTCGTCCCATACGCCGAAGCCGGCACTGGAAATCATTGTCAGATGCTTCGGCTTACCACAGGCACGGTATCTTTTATGAATCGCCTCGTGAAGTGCGACACAGTTCTCTATTCCCAAAAAAGAATTGACGCAGACAACGTCTCCATCCTGAATCAATTCCACCGCCTCATCGGCAGTCATTACCTGATACATATTCCATTCTCCTGCCTGACATTATTCTCGGATTAAAGCAAGAACCTCATCCAGTTCCGCATCCGTCGGATGGGTGGAAGGCATATTCAGGTCCTGACCGTCATTCTCATAACGAGGAATCAGGTGCATATGGAAATGAAAAACCGTCTGTCCTGCAACAGGCTCATTATTCTGAACAACATTAAAACCGTCTGCCTTCAGAACGCTCTTCATCTTAACCGCTAACTTCTTCGCAAGCACCAAGGCCTTGGAGGCCGTCTCCTCGGGAAGTTCATAGAGATTGTCACAGTGCTCCTTGGGCAGAATCAGGGAATGACCCTTGGTTACCGGTGCATTATCCATGATTACGGTAAAGGTATCATCCTCATATACCACACGGGTAGGAAATACCCCGTTTGCAAGCTTACAAAAAATACAATCGTCCTTCATTGCTGATGCCTCCTATACTCTATCCATAAACGGGAATACCTGATCCAAAGTACGAAGTGCTACGAAATCTCCGCGCGTCTTCATATTGCCACCCATAAAGGCTCTCTGGAAGGTCATTCTTCCGTTCACAATCTCATTCATCGTCGCCATCGACACCTCAATATCCACGTCCGACTTCGCAACCGTTCCGTAGTATGCCTTGAATTCATTCGGCGCAATCTGAAGAATCAATGTATTCTTCCGACCGTCGATGGTCATCTTAATCACAGATTTGAAACCGGCCACCGGAGTAAATGCTTTTTCGAAATCTCCCACAAAAGCGGTCGTATCCTCATTCTCCGCCTTCTCCATCTTGCCGCGGAACAGATTGGCCAGTTCCTTGATATCATCCTTCTGCGTCTGCATATAGTTATCATCCGATACATACTGAGACAGCTGCTCCGTCTCCTGCGGGGTAAAGTTTACCGTATTCGGAATCGAAATCTTCTGCTTAACCGCCTGATTACTTGCAGGAAAACTCGACATTTTCTGATTGATGGTACGATACAGATTCTCTGCTTTTTTATCAATGATGGAGATATAATTCTCATTCATTTCCAAAGACGCGGGGTCGGAGATGTATCCACAGATACCGCTGCAGGGAAGTCCTCCCAGAATCTCCCAGGCCACCTGAAGATTCAATTTGCCTTCGCGCTCCCCATAGGTCGTCGACATGACAACCGGGCACATATAGAGCTTCGCAATCTTCTCTTTATCCCCATAGAGCCAACAGGCATCCAGGAACTGACTCATGAAACCACCGATTCCGTACCACTCTACCGTCGATGCAAGAATAATTCCATCCGCATCCTTGAAAGTCTGAGGCAAGGTCGGAATATTATTCTTTAGCTCGTACAGATTGTATCTCTCAACCGTGACATTCAGTTCTTCCAATACAGCCTGCATCTTGTTGATGACGAACAACGTAGGGTCATCCATCATTCCTCTTCCGCCATAATAAATATTAACCTTCATCGTCTTCCTCTCCCTTTCGTCTGAAACATCCCCAATACCGTCATTAACACAAATCCGGCAAACAGTCCGCCGATGTGAGCCGCATTATCCACTCCCGTTGAACTGACGCCGATATATACCGACAGGATAATCGCAAAAATTACACGCTGAATGGTAATGTCTTCATACATTCCGTGATTCGCAACCACCAGATACAACAGCACGCCGAGCAATCCGAAAATAGCTCCGCTGGCTCCTACGGACATCGAATTCTTACTCATCCCGGTTGCATAGAATATCGAAAAACACCCGCCCCCGATGCCGGCGCCAAAATAACAGATTGCATAACGAACATGGCCGATTTTCTCTTCCAACAGGAATCCAACAGCACCAAGCGTCAGCATATTGCTCGTAATATGGCCGATTCCATAATGTAGAAAAATGCTTGTTAACAGGCGATAATACTCGTGTTTTTCCAGCACCGCCGGTGCATATAAGCCTCCTACATTATACAACGCCTCACCCTTCACTGTACACACGAAAAAGAGCACGATATTACCGATCAGCAGGAAATAGGTTATGAAATTACCACGCAACGAGGGAAATCCCTCACGTCTCATAAAAGATTGTAATCGATTCATAAGTAGTGTGATTATAGCATATTTCGTGCATGGTTTCAAAGTTTTGTTTCAATCGAAAAGCAGGGAGATGTTCTACCCCTCTCGGGTCGTCGGGTCTGAATTTACGCTGCTTTGGCGAATCAGAATCGAAACCGGTACCCCCAGAAACAGAAGGCCCAGCAGATAGTCGCTCCAGGTGGGAATTCCATTTTTGTTAACGTACAGGTTCCCCACCAATAAAACAAACGCCAAAATCGAAAATGCCACAACGGCCAGGTATCCTTTTGCATTCATCGTTTTCGTCGAAAACTCCTCTTTTATATCCTCTTCCGAATCCAACTCCGCGCACAGTATTCTCCGCGCCTTTGCATCCCGAATCTCCTGCTCGTCCCGGCTCTCTATCTTCGCCAATACATTGTGAATGGTAAACCGAACGCTTCTTGCTTCCTTAAAAATCGAATAGGCAAGGTCCATCCCCGCCTCATCTGCCGAATCCGTATGCTCTACGATAAAATCCGACAGTCTGCGGAACCCCTCACGGTAATCTTCCACCCCAATCATCGGAGAATAGTAAACGAATCGAAAGTGCTCTCCTTCCTCATCGGAAAAAATAAAATCCTCATCCAGAAGCACTCCGTTTTCATCCAAAAGCAATTCACTTGCCTTCTCTATGGCCGCTTTAATGGCAACCATTAACCTTCGCAGAACCTCGTAGGAAATCTCCCGATTCTCATAGAGGCTTTTTAAGGCTTTATACTTCCCAATCGGATAGACGTAAGAGCCGATGCCATTCTTAAACTGTCGCTGGATTTCCAAAAATTCCACCGATGGATTGCGGCATAACATCTCATATTGATGATCCGCCTCTGTCGGATTGCGATCGTGCAACACCAACTTAATTCCGTCAACTTCTTCACGATATTCTGATATTATCATTTTTTCTCTCCTTCTTGCTCTATAGATTGTAGTTTCGTCGGGATGCCTTCCGCCGCCCGAAGATTCAGAATCGTCGCTACCGCATTCACATCCTTGACAATTGCCCGATCCGCCGTGTGAAAGAAGCGTATTCCCAGCCATTCCTCCATGAGTTCCGGAAAAGGATTCGCCGAATCAAATTCGTAATTGACCGTCACTTCCTGGCCCGCGACCGCGACGGATTTTCCTTCCCTTTCGATGGCAATTCGTGTTCCGCTCACCTCGGTTTGATATTGACTTAATACCCCCTTGGAGCGTATTGTCTCATCCATCTCAAACATCGTCGCTCCCCATAAACCGGCACGATAGGCCTGCTGATACGACACCGTTGCATTGTATTCCGCAAAGGTATAGAAAAGCAAAAACACCATCACATAGAGCGATATCGGCACAATCACCGCCGCTTCGACCGTGAATTCTCCGCGTACCCGTTTCTTAAGGAAACACCGCAGATTCGCGACTTCTGTTTGCAAACGTTCCCTGGTATCGCACCCTTTCATTTTTTATCCTCCCCAGATCACCTGAAGCACTTCTCCGAATAGCAGAAACGGAATAAACGGCAACGTCGTCTTGCGATCCGCTTTATGAAGAACCATCAGAAGCATCCCGACTCCCATCGCCGGCAAAAGAGCATAGAAAAGAATCTGAAGGGTCGCCTCTCCCCCGAAAAGATTCCCGATGGCCAACAACAGGATTCCATCGGCATATCCGACTGCGCCACGCGTGACGTACGCCATTCCGACCATGCATAATCCGATGCTGATTCCCGCAATTCTGGTCCACAGATTCAACGGGAACAAAGCGGTGCCGACCACGGAAAGCAATCCAAACGTAACCAGACTCCAGATCGGTATCCTTCGCTTGCGAATATCCATCACCGACATCATCCCCAGCAGTATTATTATCATTCCATCGATTACAACCACCTTATGCCCATCCAATCCGGTTTGTATCCCCTTCCACAGGTAGCTCATTCTCTTTCCCCCTTTTCTTTTTGACCGCAGCGAACGCAGGGATGAAGGTCGGACACCGAATCCGGTGAAACCATATAGATCACCCGCTTCAAGCTACTGCAACCGATATCACAGTGGTATCGTTCCTCGGTCGCAGTCGTATAGTATTTCCCACTCGAAGCGCCGGGGTTTACGCAGAAAGCGCAGGGATAGACCTTTTTTCCGTCTGCAAGTTCTCCAAGCTCTGCCTCCGACCGACGAATCTCAATCACTTCAATCTCCAGATAGGAACAATGCGGAGTGAGATGATACGCCTCCCGATTCTCTGTGACATAGACATATTTCTCCTGCGTCTCACTTCCGGAATAACCGTTCCAGGTTTTCACTCTGGCACGCTCACAGATAATAGGTGACCGCCCGGTGAGCGAGAGCTTCATCGGAATCGGCTTCATAATCACGAGGTCCACCACGTCCGTAGACAGGTCCAGAATCTCCTCGGAAGCATATTCCCAGACCGCAGCCGACTTGGCGTTTTCATAGAGCGCTGTCATATCGCGGTCATACTTACGATATACCTGAAACATTCCGATTAACTCGAATACGGCCAGCAGAAAAACCGGTAGGACCAGGGTTGCTTCAACCGTTAAGGAGGCACGCAAGGAAGCCCTCCGGGCAACCCATAAGCTATGCGGGAGTGGATGCAAGAAATGTTGTGTGGGTGTGTGGTGCATCCAAGATGAAGTACGAGAGAAACCTGATTTTGTGATTTTGTTATAAGTAACCGGTTCCCCGAAGGACTTCATTGCGTGTCTCCTTATTTCATTCTTGTTTTATTGAAATATCTGTAGTTTCCGTCCGTAGGAATACGCCTGATAGGTGTTATAGGTATACCTGTCCCGATTCATGCAGGTCATTTTGGCAAGCACCGAGCTGATGCATGCATCCATCCGAAAGAATTGATTTCCGTCACTTTTGCGCAAATCATCCTCCATGAGATCCATCGCCCGATACGTCAGTTGTTTTTCCTCCTGAAGTAAAAGAAGAATCCGAAGATATTCTTCATATCCCCAGCCCTGTTCCGGTACGGAATCCGTATTGTCTTTTTCCTTGTTTCCGGAATCCTTCAATCCGTATTGCATAAATCCGGACAGGGAGGTTTTCCATTGCGTACTGTCCTTGATTAATGCAACCTTCTTCCCTCGTAAGAGGTCCTTCACATCCTCCAGGCTCTCCGCATAAGACCATCCGGCCATAATTGCAATCGTTATCACCGGGGCAAGCTCCGACAGTCCGAAGACCGCGGTAATCGTCTCGGCGAAGGTCTGAATCTCCCCCATACGCACTCCATCCTGTCCCAAACTGATGAAGTCGGCGAGTGTTCGAATATCACACAGCGTATTGCATACGATTTTTAGGTTTTCGATATCGCTGTTCGCCCCAATCAGAAGATACTCCAGTTCGTAGGATAATGAGGCGTTGTCCCTCGGCTTTGCGTAATTCCCGAAGCTTTTCATCAGATACTCATCAAAAATCGCATGTTCAATCAGATTGTTGAAATCATACTCTTTTGCAAGATTCCCCTGATTCAACTTGCGATGACTGCATAGTGTACTCAAGTCTATCGCTTTCTGCGACAAAGCCGCCGGGTTTGCCGATACGACGTTCAGAATCCCCCGCTCACGGTTGACCCGAATTTCCTTGGCCGGATTCACATAGGAAACCTCCTGCCAATCCTCGTCCGACAGCCACTTTCCGCTTGCTTCGGCAGCGCGAAGTCTCCCTTCCGTCGCCTCGTAGAATTCTTTCCGCTCCGATTCGCTCAAACCGGCCGCCTCAAAGCTCTCCATCTGCCCGAGAATCGTATCCACGAACGCCAATCCGAATTGCGATTCCATATAGTACGTCGCCTGTTGTCGAAAAGGAGCACCGCCATAGTCCGTCAGTAATTCCACCTGCTGAAGCTCCACCATCGGAATCTGAATTCCGTAGAGATCCTTCGCATACAATTTACTTCCCCCCGGCATCTCCACATTTTTTCTGGCGTAATTTAACATATGCTCTTCCGTATAGTGAAAGCTTGCCTTTTCCGTACCGTACGAGGTATCGATTCCAAAGATGGCATATTTCTCGAACAGATCCCGCCGATACTCCCCGAACGCGGAGAACAGCGACAGGTCCAAAAGACAATCTCCGTGTAGCTTCAGTGCGCTGTAACGCACCTCCCTAAGCCCTGTAAGAATCAACCCCGCCAGGATACCGAACACCAACGTCAGATAGACGGTAATGACTCCTTCCGCCCGATAGGTTTTCCGTCGCTTTCGCATATCAGATTTTGTCCACATTGGTCGTAATCTTTGAGAAAAGGGAATTCACAATCTTCGTAATCTGATCGCGGAAAACGATTACCAGCCCCACCAGTACCACAATAATTAAAATAACCTCTACGGTAGAGATCCCTCGATTATCCGCAAGGGCCCACTCGTCATATTCTCCGCGAAGACTTACGAGTCGCAGACTCACCTTGTATCGAAGTCGCTCCCATAATTCTCCCAGACGTTCCGGCAATCTTTTGCCGCGTCCCTCCCGGTTGTCAAAAATGCTCATTTGATTTTTTCTCATACTCTCTCCTCCTCTAAACGATTCACTACATTCCCATAAATGCGGGCGTCATAATCAGAATCAATACCACCACCAACAATAAGGTCATCGGAAGTACCATTTTGGTAGATGCCTCCTCGCCTCTTCGCCGCACGGTTGCTTTATATTCCTCGAACACGCCATGGCTCTCAAGCTCCAAAAGTTGCGCAATATGACTCCCGCCGCGCCGCAGATTCTGGGTAAGAAGCGACGCCAACCGCAGGTAGCAGGATTCCCGACAGCGCTTGCCAAAATCCGCATAGACCGCAAGCTCCGAAATCCCGTCTCCGAGTTGTCGCACGGACAATTGCAATTCCTCTCGCAAGAAAACCGGCAGATGTCCATCCATGCTAACGCGCCGAAACATATTCGATAGGTTCTCTCCCGCTCCCAGAAAAAGAGCACACTTGCTTACGAACTCCGGATAGCTTTCCACCAAAATCCGTTTTTTCTTTTTGCAGGCTTCGCGCAATCTCGAATCCCGATAGAACCCCGCAAGCACCGCAATGAGAATGCATCCCAACAACCCAACAGGCGATCCTATCCATTTGACAGCCATAGGAAACGATCCGGTCTTATCCCCGGCCCTTAGGCTACTACTGCCAACCGATGCCGCCAGACCAAGCAGGGTGCCCGCTAGGAACGCCCCGCAGGAATAAGCCCATCGCTCATTCAGATATTGATTCATTTGCTGTTTGGGATCTCCTGTCGGATGCAGGTATTTCATATCCTGTCTCACCCGGTTGCCGCACCCAGCCACCGCGCTGCGTATGGACTTGTTCGGGGTTTTTGCAAGGAATCTGCGCACGACTTGAGCTTCGTTCACGAAGAGTTCTGTAAGGGCTTGAACAGAACCTCCTCGGGGTGTTTGGCCCGTGTCCCGTGCCCCGTGTCCGTACCCGTGCCTCTCCCGGAGAGAATACAGGATAAGAAAACATTGAAATATTACTAAGATTGTCCAGATCACCAACATGATTCAGACCTCGATATTGACAATTTTAAGAATAGATATAGACGCAATTGCGTATATTATCAGACACAACACCGAAACACAGATGCCCGGTAGATTGTGATAGATTGTTTCAAAATACCCGGGGGAGGTCACCCCCACATAGAGAATGATAAAATACGGCACCGCCAACATCAGTCGGGCTTCCAGCCGCTTTGCCGCCAGACCGGTCAGAATATCCCGTCGCACGTCCATCCGCTCTCCGATCATGGTTCCGGTTCGACCGATGATTGCCGTAAGATTTCCGCCACTGACTCTTGCGACCTTGTAGACTGCCGCAAATTCCTCCATCTCCGGAACGCCGCTTCTTCTTCCCAGATCCTCCAAAAGATTTTCTGTAGGAACCTGATTGCGAATCTCTCGCAAGAACCGCCTCAATTCCGTCACCATAAGCGAATGCTCTCCATAGATAATCTGCATATCCTGCATCGATTCCCGAATTCCGTTTTCTACGGAATAACCACATTGAAGATTCATCCCAAGCTTGCCCAGAAACTCTCGATATTCATTGCGCAAACGTTCCCGACGCTTTCGCATACATGTACTTTTTCGCCATTTCAGGTAACGATGCAATCCCGCAAGCAGGATTCCAAACGCAATCACAGAGTCAAAAAGCAACCTCGCCGTAAGCCCGGCCATCACGCAATACTCCAGACTAAACAACGCCCATTCACGCTTCGAAAACGTATAGGTACTGTAATCAAGCAACGACTCCGCACTTGATTCCCGCCGCACATAATTTCTCCGTATGCACCGGTTCATTCTTTTTAACCAGTTGTCCGACAATGCGTCCGGCCTCCTCTCCGCTTTCTTCAAAAGAGTACAGTGGCTGCAGCTCAATGTTACCTTCCTTCATTCCAAGCACCTCGCTAATCTCCAACACCCGGCGACTGCGGTCACGCAGGCGCCCCAGATGCACGATGATATCGATTCCGGAGGCAATCTGTCTTCGAATCGCCGACAGCGGAAGATCCATTCCCATCAGCATCATGGTTTCCAGGCGACTTAACATATCGGCCGCACTGTTCGCATGTCCGGTGGACATACTGCCGTCGTGTCCCGTATTGCAGGCCTGCAGCATATCAATCGCCTCCCCGCCACGGACCTCGCCGACAATAATACGGTCCGGTCTCATACGCAACGCGCTTCGCAGAAGTTCACGAATTCCAATGGGAATACAGCCCTCCACATTTGCATTCCTGGTCTCAAGGCGTACCAGATTTTTTACCCGAATCAGCTGCAATTCCGCACTGTCCTCAATCGTAATGACGCGCTCGTCTTCTCCGATATATTCCGATAAAGCATTTAAGAAGGTCGTTTTGCCGGATCCGGTTCCTCCGCTTATGAAGATGTTGTACCCGGATTGTACCAGGCAGCGCAGAAGCTCCAGTGCTTCGTTTGTAATCGCTCCCCAGGACAGTAATCGTTCCATGGTAATCGGCTCCTTCGGGAAACGTCGTATCGTCAGAATCGGTCCGTTCAGTGCGATCGGCGGAAGTACAATGTTCACTCGCGCCCCGTTTTCCAGTCGCGTATCGACAATCGGAGTACTCTCGTTGACCATACGGTTGCTTTTACCGGCAATCTGTCTGACAACATCCTCCAATCGCTCTGCATTCACGAAATTTTTCTTCCAACGGCTTAACACGCCCTTTTTCTCATAGAAAATACCATTCATTCCATTGACCATGATCTCTGTAACCTCTTCATCGTCAATGAGCTCCTGAATCACGTCCAGCCGACGGATTGCGTTATAGGTCTCCATTGCCAGCTGCTCCCGTTCATAGAGTCCGACATAGTGATTGCGCCCCAGCCCCATCAGAATCTCATCAATAATCTCCCGAACCTCTTCGTCGGAAACATCACGGCTAACATCGATTCTCTCCAACGTACTGTTCTTCACATAAGCCCGCATTTCATCATAATTAAACCCCGTCATCGCCTTCTCCTATCCTTTCAGAAACTGCGTGCAGATACGCCCAAGCGGCCCGTAATCCAAGCCGATTGCCTGTCGGTAGAACCCTTCCCGTGCTTCTTTCCATAGGGCTTCCTCGACCAGAATGCTCTCCCTCGGCGGCTCCTCGCGGCCCAGATAATCCTCCAGTTTTTGCTCCCAATAGGCATAATACGGATTCTCACTTCCTTGAAGTTTTACCTCAAAAAGACGATCACACAGGTCCGATACCTTCGTCCTATCCGGAATGTTCTCCGCAAGATTTAGGACAATTACCTCAAAGACACCGCTATCGCGAATCGCCGCCAGAAATTCCCACCATTCGCCATCCACAATACCTTCCAAATCCCGCGGGCTCCGCACCGGCGGAAGGTACTGAAGTTCCGACAGCTTCTGTGTTGTCGCAACCAGCTTGTTGAGGAAACGCCCCCGGTCGTTCCGATAGATGTAGAAAAGATCCGTCAGATTCCAATCCCGAAAGCAATCCCCCGGCAGGATACTATTCATTCCCTCCAGATTCACAAAAAGAGTACTCTGCTTCCTCGCCAGTCTCTGGGCCATGCACAGTGCCATGACGCCCCGCAATTCCGGTTGCAGATAGGATTGAAATCCGTATACCCTGGCAACACCGCCTTGGCCTGACCGAATCGGAATCTTCACCTCCGTCTCACCGTTCTTAAGCAGTTGAAAAAGAATCTTCTGGGCGGACTGATAACGATAGATTCGCCTGGTATCCCCTTTTGAACTTTCCCTGTCCGTAAGCAGAAACAGATCGTCTACTTGAACACGATCCTCAATTCCTCTGTAGAAGGCTTCCCCAATCAGAAGAAGCTTCACTTCTTTTTCCTTCAGGAATTCCAACAGGTCCTGCTCCCTTGTAAAAAACCATACCGCATACGGAAATTCTTCTTTTCCGCTGAGGTAATCCGCAAGCCGCGACACATACGCCTCGTTGTAATCGCAGATGACCATGATCTTGCGATCGCACCCCTTCATAGGCACCTCCCACCTTGTGATACGCTTAACAATCCTCCCCTCCCCGGGAAGTCAAAAAAGCACTTTGCATAAACATTGGATAATTGTTCAGATGAAAATTGAACTTTGAACAAAGGAGTACACGGTACTCCCGGTAAGAATCGTGACCGGAGGAATCTCCGATCGATGAATGTAACTCGGATTGTAGTCGGGACGGCCGGAATTGTAAAGTCCTTTTTGCCCTTCCGAACGCGATTCGTATAAGTTGCACAAGCGCCCCATGCGAATGCTATAAAAAGTGCCCGAAGGCTTGACGAATCAAGTCTCCGAGCACGTTATTTTTGACACGCACGTCATTTTCTTCTATTGCGAAAGTGCCGAAAACGGCGCAGTTTCGGTGGTTTCGGCGTTTTTCCTTACACGCTCATTCCGCGATTGTTCATATCCAGCGTGCTGTTGGTTAAGGTGTTTCTTCCATAGGTAAGGCCTGCATAGACCTCCTGGGTATTCTTCATGAGCGGTGCGCTTTGATCGGTCTCGCTCACCTTGCAGAAGGACTCATAAAGTCCCCGCAGCATCTTTTCGATTTCCTCCAAATGTTCCGGACGACTCTTCACATCCATAAGAGTCATCTCCTTAACCGCATAGAGATAGATACGACCCAATCCCTGCGAAAGTTCATAGGCATAATCCAAAGAGTTCAATAATTCCTTCAGGCAGCCGTTGACCTTGCGAATTGAACTTCTGTATTCGTTAAGATTCCCGGCCGCATGGTTCTCTTTTACCTCAGCAAGATAATCAAAGAGCATTTCATAGACAATCAGGGTAAGGCCGGAGCGGTTTGCATTGGCAATGCGTAAGGTATATTCCTGCTTCTTAGAATCTGTCATCGTCTATCCTCCTACTGTAAGAGCTGAAGAACCTGCTCAGGCTGCGAGTTTGCCTGGGCAAGCACGCTCGTACCGGCCTGTACCAGCACCTGAGAGGTGTAGTATTCCGTCATTTCGGAGGCCATGTCTACGTCCATAATACGGGAATATGCCGCGGTCATGTTGTCCGAGCTTACTTCCAGATTGGCTACCGTATGCTCCAGACGATTCTGGTAAGCACCGATTCGGCTGCGAATTTCGGAAAGCTTTGCGGTTGCATCTGCCACCTGATCAATGGCCTTGCGACAGCCTTCCATCGTAGAATAATCCAGGTCCGTCAGCTTTAAGCTCTTTAAGGACACCTCGGGAAGTCGCATTTCCAGAAGCTGGCCTTCATTTGCGCCCACCTGAATGTTCATTTCTCCGATACCGGTCACATCAAGTTCAATGGCAAGACTTGCAGGAAGGGATCCTCCGTTGTCCGCTGCAATTCGGTCAAGATCAAGGGTAAAATTAATGGTTTTGCCCATATTATCGGTAACGGTTACGGTATCACCGTCCGTTGTAACATTCGAATTGGCCAGGAATTCGGCTCCGCCTGCAGCAGCATCCACCGAATCAAAGGTTGCCGCGAAGGTCGGATCTCCAAGATTGGTCAGGGTAAAAGAGTATTTACCTGCAGGAACCGCATCGGTGTAGTCATCCACACGAACTCCATAGGTATCGGAATAGGCACGAACATCATAATTGCCGTCCAGAATCGGTTCGCCGTTGAACTCGGTCGTGGAGCCGATTCGGTTAATCTCATCGGATAACTGACGAATCTCCGCAGAGATTGCGGTTCTGTCGGCCGTTGTCATCGTTGCATTGGCGCCTTTCACCGCAAGTTCGTTCATTCTCTGCAGCATCTCGTGAATCTCGTTCAATGCGCCGTCTGCAATCTCGGCAACGGAGATTCCGTTATCTGCAGAGTCCTTTGCTCCGTCCAAGCCACGAATCTGTGCCTTCATCTTACGGGATACGGCATATCCTGCCGCATCGTCCTTGGCCGCGGTAATCTTAAGCCCGGTCGAAAGCTTCGTCGTCGACTTGGCCTGTGCTGCGTTGTTTCTTTCCAGTGATTGTCTGGCAATCATTGCCGTTGCGTTGTAATTAATCTTCATGATTTATTCTCCTCTTGCGGTCTGAATTGCAATAATAAAGGATCTTGCAATATCATACAGTGCCTTGTTGGATACCTTGCCGATCTCCGTATCCTCATTTCCTTCCGATGCCGTAAGCTTTCGGGAGGTGTTCAGTGCCAGGTCTCGGCTCTGGGTATAAGTAATTCCTGTAATCTCTCGATTATATTCTGTCAGTTCCTCTCGAAGTCTCTGATCGAGGCTCTGAAGATTGGCCATTCCCGATGCCAGGTTCGAGGCAATGGTACCCTCCATCCGAACCACCGGCTCACCTTGTTCCCCGACCGAAGTAACCGCCGTGAAGAGGGCCATTACCTTGCCGGTCCACTCGGTTTCCATCGTAATTCGTACCTGGCCGGCCGCACCATTTTGGTGGTCGATTTGCAAGTTTACTGAATTTATCTCGCCGTTAATGTCAATCGGGACTTCATAATTCTCATTTTTTGCAAGTTTTCTTGCAAGTTCGATCTGTTTCCCATAATTGAGAATGCTTCTTACATCACCGTAGGTGCTCTTCGAATCTCGGGTTTCCTCCAACAGTTTCTGTGCCTCATCGGCCAGATTATCGTAAGCCAAACCTGCGTTTTCTTCATCCGTCAGATTCCGCTGGAGCTTCTGCATGGCGTTCATGAGACTCGCCTTTCGCTCCTCGCCGTTCTCCTTTGCATAGTCGAACAGTTTCCGGTAGGTTGCTCCACGATAGGAGAGCAAATAGTCGGAAGCAATCAACTGATTCACGGTAATCTCCTGATGATTGTTCAAAAGATTATGCAGTGCATCTTCCGATACATACTGTACCGCTCTTGCTTCTTCCAGATTCTGGCTGATGTATTCCCGATCAATCTCATCCCCGGCAATCTGCTCCTGCAATGTATTCTGTTCAAGATACTGTTGCATTTTGCCATAGAAGGTATCGAGGGTCGTATCCTCCTTTTCAAGCTGCTGATAGGAAGGAAGTTCCTTCTCAATCAGCTCAGGAGTCACATGATCTGCGATCTCCTTCGCCATGGATTCGTAATACTGCGTAATCTGGTTCAAAATGTCCGCATTCTTGATTCCGCCTTGTACTCCGCCGAAGGAATCATCCACGCGATAGTCCCGATTCCGGTGTTTTGCGGACCGCACCGCAGACAAAAGATTACGAAAGCTCATCTCCGCTCCCTGGTTTACCAGGTTTCCGATGACCGCTCCGTCGGATTTCTCAACCTGACGCATCAGACGATAGATTCCGATGAACGCTTCGCGCTCCGAGGCGGTAATTCCCTTCTTTCTATCCAAACGATAGAGGAAATGGGCGTAATTCTCAGCGCCGTCCTTCCCGGATTGATTCTTATTTAAGTAATTGTCCAGTTCATCCAGATTCATACTGAGCGGATTGATTCCGTCGCGAATCATCGCAAGCGTCGCGGCCGGTGTCATTTTTTGAACCACTCTGCGAACGGTACTGTCCGCCTCACGAACCCGAAGGAGATTCTCGTCATTGATAAACATATTGTTGTAGCCGAGAATACGAACCGCACGCTCGTTGATCTCATTCACCTCAAAGCCAAGATCTCGAAGGATATCATCCACATTGCGAAATGCCTTCTTAATATTGTCACCAAGCTCTGCGTTGGGAGTCGTCATCAAGGTTTCATATGCGGCTCCTACGCGATCATATTGACTACGCAGTACCGAGCCCTGGGTGTGAATGTAATTCAGCGTAAACAGTGCCGAATTGCCTGCCACCTTACCGATTACATGAAGCGGCATCTCACGAATCTCTGCCGTTTTCTGTAAGCTCTCGGTGTAGAGATTGTCTCTTGCTTCCAGCTCCTCGGGATCCACCGTATTATAGAGTACCTCGCGATTGGAGTTCTCTGCTTCTTTCATATCTTCCACGAGCCGGCTAAGTTGCGTCGTATCGATGGAATAACCGCTCTTTAACATGCGCAGGTTCGCTTCAAAGGTCATCTTCAATCGAATCTCTTCCAGCTGAAGCTTCGCATGATTATATTCTCGGAAAAGAGAATTTCCAACGACCTCTTCACGCTTCTCCTGCACCGGAGTAGCCGAATTCTGCTCACGAACCAGATTCTGAAGCGTTAAAGGAATGCTCTTTTTCACCACATTGTATACGGCATCGTCGGTAATCGAAGCGGTTTCATCCAGTAACCTGGCCGCATGTTCATGAAAGCTCTCCGTATCCGCGATATTGGCTTCCTCCGCACGCTTGCCGGACATCAGGGCATTCGTGATTGCGTTCAATGCTTTGTCGGCAGGAATCGGAAGCTCCAGGGCATCCACAGCATTCTTTTTTAACAGGTTCGCGCTGTTTAAGGGAATTCCCTGCTCCACAAGCCAGCGACCCTGCCGCATCGTTTCGTCCGTTACCTCGAGTCCGCTCTTCGTAATGACCTCGCTGATGCGACTGTCAATCTTGTCCCAGTGGAATTCCTCTGCTTTTTTCGAGTAGTATCCGGGCATCTCTTCGGCGTAATAGCCGTAGCCCTGACGCGGAGCACTGGCGGCCGAGAAACGGGCACGATAGACATTATCAATCGTCAGCTCCCGCTGATTCTCAACCAAATATTTCTGCGCCCCCTCCGACAGATCCGTAATCTCGTCACACTTTGCCATGGCATTCAGCACATCGGTGACATTCTGTCGATTCACGGGGATATCATTCTCTTTTAACGTCTCGGCAATGCCGATGGAGCGAGTCTTCGAGCCCGTAATGCGCTCTAAATCGTCAATCGACAAGTCATCGTTGTAGCCCTGAATCGTAATTCCGGCTTCCGCTAACTTTGCCTTGATCTCGTCAACCACCGTCACAACCGTCTCAGCGTCCACATCTGCAGGATCGAAGCCGTTCTCACGAAGCTTCTCATAATCTCCCGGAGATAAAAAATTAGACATTATCGTCATAAAGTCCTGCTGAGCGCCCAAAAATTCATCGCTCGCATCCGGCATGCTTCCTTCGAGGGTCGATCCTTGACCACGCAGTAACAAGTTATCCTTAACTTTATCCGAAATGTCCAATGCATATGCGCCAATCCCCTTCGACTCAGAAGGGCGATTGACTTGCTGTGAAGTTGTTCTGGGATTCACGCCACTATTCTGATTCAACGAATCGAAATTAATTACCATTGGCGTACCTCTCTTACGGTTATTATTTCGGATAAAAAAGGAGATTTCTTAAGGGATTGTGTGAAAGAATTCATGAAAGCAGGATTGCGCTGTATATAAATTATCTCCGCAAGTTTGCACCACCCGCCCCTTGAAAACCGTCTCCACAGAGTTGCACCACCCACCCTTTGAAAACCGTCTCCACTCCGGCAAGCCGCCTTGCAAGTGAATACTAAAGCGGCAGGATATTCGACCATAAATTACAGTCTCTTATCCTGCCGCTTTAGTATTCACTAACAAGTCTGTCTTGCTCTTCGGTTCCCGACGAATGTTTTCAAGGGGCGGGTGGTGCAAGCTTGCTCTAATTTCTATAGCCGCTGTTCTGCTCAAGTAAAGATAAAACCTCTGCTCGCTAAACTACCATTTGCAATATCACGGTCTGTACCTCCGTATTTCTGCCTGTTTTACGGATTTTTACCGCTATAGTGTTTGCAAAAAGCACTCTTCGCTAAGCTTAAACTCATCTTTTCCACTTCCCCCTAATCGACCCGTCCAAAATGGAGCATCGTTCAACCTCATTCAAAGTAAGTTTCAGACTACCGATACGAATGTTGCTGGCAAGCTTCTTCGCGGTCTCCATACTTCCCATACCGGTAATACGTGCACTACCGTCGGTAATTGCTGCATTTACACGAGGAGCACTGATAATTCTTCCATCGTAGTAGATTGCGATGGTCCAACCGTTTGCTGCTGCAGTTCTGGTTGCATTGGCGAAGCCCTCTGCACCGGAGTTATTCAGGGTTAACAGTACGACATAATCCACTTTACCGAGATCACCGGTCGTGGTGCTTGCCTTGGCTGAGGCCACTTCCGTACCGGTTACCACTACGGAACCGTTTGCTACAAGGTCTTCAATCGTAACGCCCTCGGCCAGTACATACTCGCCGGTCTCATTGTCCAGAGAGTAATTGATCTTACCGGTAGGATCCTTGTAGGAAATGAAATACAGAAAACCGGGACGACCTAACTCTGCTAAGATTTCCTCTGCATCATATGCATTGGGAATCTCGACAATGATACGGTTGCTGCCTTCCTGATATACGGAAGCCTCGATAGTAACGTTCTCAATTCTCTGCTGAAGTTTGAAGATGGTATCATTCATATCCGTCTGAGACGGACTTCTCTCTCCTTCCACTTCGTAAGTAATTCTAACAAAATCTCCCCCTTGACGCAAAGGTTGGATAATCTCACTTTGTGTAAGGAAGTTAGTTTCCCTATCTTGTTCCGAAGTATTTCCCCCACATCCGACAGTTCCCAACATAATAGCTAAAATCATTATGCGAATTATGTTACTTCTTTTCATGTGTATTCTCCTGCTGCATTAAATGATTAAGTTCATATTTATCAAAAGTTAGAGTATCTGTCAAGATACTCTAACTTCTGATAAACGTAGTGTATCAGCGCCCGAAGGGCGATTTGAATCCGGGAAAGGCAATAAAAAAACCTATCGCTGGCACTCTGTGGTTCCTTTATCATACACCCTATACTGCATTTGTATGCTTAATTTAATTGCAATTTTCGAAGCTAACCAATTTTAAAAAATCCCCCGTTTTTAATTTCAAATCTGTTTGAAACTTCTTATTCAAAGGGGTACAATTATTTAGAAGAATAGGGAGGTGTCCTATGAAAAAACAAAAAAGCAGAACAATAAGTCTACGACTAAAGCTGATTATTCCCGTGGTAGCGTTGGTAGCACTGATGGTGGTTGTACTCAGTTTCTACAGCAGAACCACTCTCCGAAAACAGATTTGCACATTGGGCGGGGAAACGGCCCTGGAAGTGGCAAGAGCAGCTGCAATACAGGTCGAGGAATTTGATTATGACACAATCGATTCCGAAGAATGCGAGACCTACTTGCAAATCGCGGCGATACTGGGCGAGATCAAGGATACCTGTAATATCAGTTACCTTTATACTCTGTATACGGAAAACGGCGGAATCTATTACGGCGTAGATCCCACGGAAGGGGAGTTTCACTCGGAGCTCGGAGATTCTTATGAAGCGGATGATAACGGCAGAAGTCTTAAGGTATTTTCCGGTGTGGAAGTAGCGGATGACTATATTTCCGAGGTGGATGGAGAATATCTGATTACCGCTCTGGTTCCGGTAAAGAATTCCGAAGGCAAGGTAATTGCCGCCATCGGTTGCGATTATGACGCAAGCGGAATTACCGCACAGATCAATGATGCTGCAGTAAAACTGATTCTGACCGGTGTGGTTCTTTTTGTAATCGGTATTGTATTGGTCGTTCTTCTAATCAATACGATTATGCGGAATCTCTACCGCGTAAACAGCAAGGTATATGATCTGGCCAATACGGACGGTGACCTGACGAAGCTTTTGGACGTGAAAAGCGGCGACGAACTGGAGCTGATTGCAGAGAATGTCAACACACTAGTACAGTTCATCCGTGATATTATTATTCAAATTGCAAAAAATACGGAGAGCCTGAATGAACAGTCCGACAAGACTTTAGACAGTATTGTACGTGTAAACGATAATGTCGCATCCATCAGCGCAACAATGGAAGAGATCAGTGCAGGCATGCAGGAAACTGCCTCATCCTTGCAGCTGATTACCAACGATGTGGAAAGCACCGATACTCAGGTAAACGAGGTGGCAGAGGTTGCGGAAAGCGGTAAGCAGGAAGCAACAGACGCCATTAAGCGGGCAAGAGCAATTTATACCGACGCTGAACAAACCAGAGAACAGGCAAAAGAAAAGATTGTGGAGATGTCGGATGTAATCGAGGAAAAAATCGAAGGCTCCAGACAGGTAGAACGAATCAATGAACTAACGGATAAGATTCTGCAGATCAGCGGACAAACCAATCTTCTGGCCTTGAATGCGTCTATCGAGGCTGCAAGAGCAGGCGAAGCAGGCAAGGGCTTTGCCGTAGTAGCAACCGAAATCAGCAAGCTTGCGGATGATTGTGCGAAGACGGCCGGTGAGATCCAGACAGTTTCCGGAGACGTCATTTCGGTTGTAACGGAGTTGGCAACGGAAGCAAACAATCTGCTCAAATTTATGGATGAGATTACCGTCGGCGGCTATGACAGCCTGCTGGAAACCAGCGAGAATTACCGCAAGGATATCGAAGCTTCCGGCGAGAAGATGGAGCGCTTCGCAGAATTGTGCCAGGCATTACTTCGCAGCATGGATAATATCCGTCAGAACATTTCCGCTATCCATACTGCGGTGGACGAATCGGCAGAGGGTGTTACCATGGTGGCTTCCAGCACTGCAGAGCTTTCGAATGATGCCAGCGGAGTAAATGATGATACGGACCGAATCAAGCAGATTGCAACAGCGCTTGAAAAAGAAGTGGGTAAATTCAAGGTTTAATCCGAATCAAAAAGAATAATCGTTTGAAAATATACACCCTTCGGGCAAACGAACAAAAACAAAAAGAGTGTAAGAGATGGCTCTCATCTTTTACACTCTTTTCGTATATTATATTTACATTCAAGCAATCTCGTGTTTTATTAGTTATTATTCAAAGCTGAATAATACTCATAAAGATTATCCCCAGCTTCAATTGTAGCTGTTACATTTATATGACCATCCCTATTATTTTCCCACCAAGTGCAGAAATCAATGGCAGCATTCGTATATTCTTTATAATTTTCGGTAATAGATTTATCCGTTGAAAAAATCATTGATGGTGCATCAGTTGGATGCACTCGAAGCAAGATCGTATAATTGTCCGGGATAATATTTGTTTGAGCAGATAAATATATCAGGGAAAGCGCAAACGTCTCTTTGGACGCTTCAAAATTGTCATTGTTATCAAAGAAATCTAACCAAAAAGGATTCGCATCCCCACCCTCATAAATAGAAAGAAAACTTTCACCATTTTCAAAAAAAGATTGCTCATAAACAAGAGTATTATCCACAATGGTTAACGTACCATCAAAGTATGGTTTAACAGTTGTGTTCGCGTCATACCCCAAAAGTATATTATTCTGTTGGAAAAGTTCAAAAACATGACAAAAGATACATTCTTCTGATAATAAATTTGTATTTAAAAAGTCCACATTATCGTAAGATCCTACATGGTTAACAAAATGTTCATTATACTTTTCTTCCAAAGTACCGGAAATGTCACTCTTTCTTTCGGGAATCGTTACATAAATAGAAGTATCGTATTTCGAAACAGGTTTCTTTTCAGGTTCCTGGGTTTCAACCGGGGTGTCAACACCCGCATCATCACCTGCATCTTCCGTTGACGGCGTATCAACCGATACCGGTGTCGTAGGGGTATCATTTTCAACAGTATCCGCCGGGGAAGCCGTTGGTGTGGTAGGTTCCGATTTTTTAGATGAACAACCCGCCAATGATAAAATGAATGTTACCGATAAAATAAGTGCAACAATTCTCTTCTTCATATCGCTCCGTTAAGAATACTCGTTATTTAAGAGTATCTTCTCTCCTTTCTGATTTTGTGGAATTTCTATTCTAATTATATTTAGTAGGTAGAGTATCCGTCAAGATACTCTACCTACTGATAGATGTAGTGTATCAGCGCCCGGAGGGCGATTTTTGTTCGCTTTTTTGAGTATATTTCGCCAAAATGCATTTCGGTCGTTTTTTCGATGCTGTTGCGAATCGTACTGTTTTTATCGTCAACCAATTTATTATAGGAGTCTGCGATGGCTTGACGGTGCTTATAAATGGTGTCTTGATGATGGGAAAGAGTGGGAGGAACTCTTTCCCATCGATAAAGATGCTATTTATCAAGTTACCTGTAATAAATCTTCCCCGCCACGTCTTCCAATTTCAGATAATAATCATCCTCATAAATCTCCTGCACATGAGCCACGGTATTGTACTCATCCGTCATTAGAAAATTCGTATGCCAGGTCATGAAAAAGGACCAGACTCTGCCTTCGTGGTTCAGTTCCTCCTTTGACGGAATCGTGCCGCACTCATGGAGCGTCAGAATCATATCCTTCGGACAAACCGCCTTCACTTCATCGTAGAGTTTATCGTTATTGGAGTTCTTATAACTATCCGGTCCCGCAATATCCACGTATTCATCACCGGGATACCAGTCGGTTCGGTCTTGATTGCGTTCTGAGAATCCATAGACCCAGATGAGATTATTCAAATGATGCACATTGGTATAGCGGTCATACATCAGACGCCACAGTTTTAAGAAATTCTCATTTCCGCCTCTGGTCCACCAAAACCAACCGCCGTCAAATTCATGGAAGGGTCTCCAAAGCACCGGAACGTGAGCCTCTTGAATCTTTTTTATCGCCGGAACTGCTCTGTCCATATTTTCAATCAGCTTATTGTAATTCTCCGAGCCCGGCACGAATACATCGGTCCAGTCCAAGTCATCCTCCTTGCAATGGAGGTACTCGGAGGCGAAATCCGGTCCCGTGTGCCAGCAGATGGTCACGATTCCGCCCTTGTTATGCCATTCAATGGCTCGTTTGGCTACACCGTCGAAATCATTGGCCATAAAATCCAAGCCACGAATGGCCGGAAGCTTCCCGGTCTTCTCCATCAGATAGTCCATCTCATAATCCGGATATCTTCCTACGGATTCCATCTGCCCGGTAATGCATTTGGTTCCGTACATCTTATATAAGAATTCGTATAATTTCACAGCCTCCGGCGTGGCTGCGCGGTTGATTAACTTACGCATAGAAATCCCTACCTTGTTGCAGTTTCGTTAGTTCTATCGTACAACTTGAAGTTGGGTTTAGGTCAATTCCTCATCTAAAAAACAGGATGCAAAATCTGTATTTTTGCATCCTGTCACGCTCATTCATACTTGTTAATCTTCTATCTGTTTTTTATCGTTTACTGATTATTATAATCTATCGTGTTTGGCGCTGCCTGTGCCATTGCGCAATAGCTCAAATAGTTTCTTGCATTGGCAATATTCTTCTTCGTCTGAATGAAGGAAAGTAATACCAACACAATGGGGAACAGTAAAAACAATACCGGAATCACCACAATTGCAACCACGCTCAATGCAATTCCCGTCAGAATATCATAGGGAAACGGAACAAAAAACCATCCGACCCAAAATAACGTTTTTGCAACCTTAAATGTTCCTTTCAAAGCAATTGCAAGACCGCCGCCAACAATATAAGCCGCAACCGTTATAATTAATGATACGCCCAACATAATGTATTCTAAAACATATAAATCCGTTGTACTAACAAAGTTCAATACTAACCAACTTACTTGCGCTACAAGAGCAATCAGTAATCCTATTTTGTTTCTTTTTAATCGTGCTTCCTCTTTTGTAAGAACTTCTGATGCATAACGTACATCGTCAAATACCATCTGTGAGAAAAAAGGTTCTTTTGTTTTTTGAGTTGCCATAACTACGCTCCTTGTTAATAGGTTTATTTATGGTAGAAAGAACTGTCAAGTTCTTTCTACCATTGATAAACGTAGTATATCAACCTTTTTTGCCTTAACATCCCATAAATAAAAACTATGTCATCAATTCTTCCACATTCCACTCACAAAATACATCAACGCACACCAGGTGTATACCGAATAGTAATGGCCGTTCTCATCCCGACCGTCTGCGAAAAGCTTTTCTGCTTCCTCCCGGTTCACCATACGGAAGCCGTCGAAAAGTTCCGTTCCTTCCGCTCCCGCCTGACTCAGCTCCCGGCAGGCTGCATCCGTATTCTCGGGGGCGATCACAATCCCCACAAGTGCATTGCTTTCATCGGTCATTCCGGGCGTCGAAAAGAGAAAAGGACTAATCGTGAATACGCGATCGTTCTCTTTTACATGGATTCCCGCCTCCTCGTGGAGTTCGCGGGCACCAGTCCTATGTAAGTCCTCTCCGGCATCAATGAGGCCTGCAGGAGGGCTTAGCAAAAAGCGTCCTGCGGGATAACGATACTCATAAGACAACAAAAGCTTCGGCTCCTCGCCGTCAAGAATCACAATACAGGTAACCGCATCCGGTGCCATGTTCTTGAATTCCTCTTCTGTTTTGATTGCCACAAGATCCTCTGCCGTACGTCTGGTAGCGTCAAAATAGTGTTTACCCTCCGCATATTGCAAGTCAAATACACGAATAAATCTCTTATCAAGCAGGGTTTCTACCTGATTCTCCCGGATGATCGGTCCCTTCATAGCCGCAACCTCCTATTGCCTGTTTTCTTTTTTATCATAGCACAGATTCTCTTGCAAAACATCCTTCGTTTCAGTAAGATTACTATGTAAGGAGGTCAGTATTATGATGTACCCTTTTATGACTCTCGCCAACCACACCGAGATCACCCACTCCGAGCAGAAAGCCAACGGAGCCGTCAAGGTCTATATCGAGACGCCCGATGCTAAAGATGGTTTCCACCACGCAATCTGCTGGTTACCCGAATTACGTTGGGATGACATCTTCGGTTACAGTGAGGACGAGATGATTTACTACAAGCAACTCGTTCATAACAATGCACAATTGATTATGGAACTCTCGACAAAAGGAGGTTTTATGAATGCCTCAAATCTTTAAAATTGGTCCATATTGGGTTTACTTTTGGAGCAACGAAAGTAACCCTCTTGAACCAATTCATGTTCACATTTCTGAAGGTCAGCCCTCACCACACTCTACCAAAATCTGGATTACACATTCACACAAATGTCTTCTCGCCAATAACAATTCTAACATTCCTTCCTCACAGCTAAAATTACTAATTCGATTCATAGAAGCCAACATCGACGAAATTCTTGAAAAATGGCATGATCACTTTGGCGTAACGCATTTCTATTGTTAATCTTCCCAAAAACTCCCGCAAAATCACAGAATTATGCTAAAATAACGATAGGGAATTCTATGAATAAGGAGACGGGAAAATGATCAAAGAAATACGTATCGAGACTCTCGAGGAGCTTCTTCCTCTTTTAACCGAACAGGACTTTCGACCGGACTTAAACCGCAACCGAAGCAGCTACTTATATCGTGGCATGGCCAACAGCTCTTATAAAATGTATACCAGTTTAAGCCGGAACTGTAAGCAGTTGCAAAAGGATCTGGAGCCTGCAATCTTAGAGAATTTTGCCAAGTACGCTGTGATCGGCGATCCGACCATTGAAGGCTCTGTATGGAAGCAGATGATTCTGGGGCAGCACAATGGCCTTCCGACGCGTCTGCTTGACTGGTCCCATTCTGCATTGGTTGGATTGCATTTTGCCACTGCGGAGGAGCATCTGGAGCGCATGGAGGAGCATGATTGCATGGTCTGGCGCATTGACATGTCCGAGATGGTAAGCCTTCTTCCTGCGGAATATCAGGCAGCCGTCAATCGAACCCAGTCCACGATTTTTTCTGTGGATATGATGGATCAGTTGTCCAAGAGTCTGGACCAGTACGACCGTGATATGGGCGATCAGGCTATGGTCATCATCGAGCCGCCTTCTATGAATCAGCGAATTGTGAATCAGTACTCGTTTTTCTCTCTCGTGCCCATGGGCATCACCAACATTGAGGAATTCCTCGATCGTTGCACGAAGAACACCGTGAAATATATCATCGATCGCAAGCTTCGCTGGCGTGTTCGGGATATGTTAGATCAGCTCAATATGTCCGAGCGCATCATTTATCCCGGTTTGGACGGTCTCTCGAAGTGGATTGCACGACATTATTACGTGAAATAGAGAAGAATAAGAAACAAGCAGGGCTTTCCGTCCCTGCTTGTTCTATTCCCGAAGATTAGGGTTATAGGACAAAACGTGTTGATGGCTAGTCCCAATCGTTGAATGATTTATCGTATTTGTGAAGGTCACTCCATACGATTGCATCACCCCATAACGAGAGACTTTTTTCTATCCGT
>JAZQQG010000037.1:0-15076 GCA_045628945.1 Lachnospiraceae bacterium | reverse complement strand
CCCTGAGGTACCTAATATTCCTTGGCAGGAGAAACCGGAGAAAATTGTAGGAGCACCCATTTGGAGATATTCGGAAAATCCGATTATTGACCGTAATCCGGTTGAGAATGTTGCAAGAATTTTCAATAGCGCTGTAATGCCTTATGAAGGTGAGTTTATCGGCGTATTCAGAGGCGAGCAGACAAACGGTATTCCTTATATCTATCTTGGACATTCCGATGATGCCATTCATTGGACCTTTGACAAGGAAAAGATTAATTTCGTAGACGAGGACGGGAATCCTTATCCTCCCGTTTATGCATACGATCCTCGTTTGGTTAAGGTAGAGGATACCTATTACATCATCTGGTGCGGCGATTTCTACGGCGCTGCAATCGGTGTGGCAAAGACGACAGACTTCAAGACCTTCGTACGTATTGAGAATCCGTTTATTCCTTTCAACAGAAACGCAGTTCTCTTCCCTCGTAAGATTAACGATAAGTACATGCTTCTGTCCCGTCCTTCCGATAGCGGACATACTCCCTTCGGTGACATCTTCTTAAGCGAGTCTCCCGATATGATCTACTGGGGCAAGCACAGACATGTTATGGGTCGTTCCAGCGAGTGGTGGGAGTCCGTTAAGATCGGTGGCGGTGCAGCTCCGATTGAGACCAGCGAAGGTTGGTTATTGTTCTACCATGGTGTAAGCGGAACCTGCAACGGTTTTGTATATTCGATCGGTGGTGCAATTCTTGACATCGACAATCCTTCCATCGTGAAGTACAGATGCGAGAACTTCTTACTTACTCCCGAGGAGTGGTATGAGGAGAGAGGCTTTGTTCCGAATGTATGCTTCCCTTGCGCAACCATTCATGATTCCGAGAGCGGTAAGATTGCACTGTACTACGGATGCGCAGACAGCTATGTATCGCTTGCTTTCTGCGAGCTGGATGAGATTGTTGACTATATCAAGTCTCACAGTGTAGTAAGAGATTCCGATACTTCCATCGGAAGATAAGTACCGGTTCAATAGAGCAATTCAGGCTTGCTTGCAGTGCAATGCGGCAAGCCTGTTTTTTTCCAAGAATCTGAAAAAAATCAGAGAAAATGTTCCGTAAATGTAGGAAGTGTCGGGTTTTTGGAAAAGAATATAACGAAATTGCGATAAAATGAGGTAAAACAATGAATTTGGAAAAATGGATTCGTTCCGATGAGAAAAAAATAGAATTGGACGACGAAAAGCTTGTCTATATGGGACGTATTGCCAAGCAAGAGGATGGTCTTTTATGGGTATTCCCCTGTACCTGCGTACGTGTTCATTTCACCGGAAAGCGTCTGCGTGCGATTGTTACGAACATTCGTGATTACTGGACGAACTATTTGGGTGTCATTGTTGACGGAGAGCAGTCAAAGCTTGCATTGGCATCCGATCGTAAGGCACATGAATATACTCTTTTTGAGGGAGAAGAGGGAGAGCATGATCTCTTACTCTTTAAGCGTCAGGATGCTTGTCATAATATGATTCTCCACGGATTACTGATGGATGAAGAGGCTACCCTGCTTCCTGCCACCCCGCTTCCGACACGTAGAATGGAGGTCTATGGAGACAGCGTATCCGCAGGAGAGGTTTCCGAGGCGGTTCATCGTGTGGGAATGTCGGATCCGGAGCATGACGGTGAGTATTCCAACAGCTGGTATTCCTATTCCTGGTTGACCGCAAGAGCTCTTGGGGCACAGCTTCATGACATTGCGCAGGGTGGTGCTGCATTGCTTGATAAGACCGGATGGTTTTTGGGACCGAATTATCGTGGTATGGAGAGCTTCTATGATAAGCAGACCTATAATCGCGACATCTGTGAGGATACTCCCTGGGACTTTAAGCGATACACTCCGCATGTGGTTGTGATCGGACTGGGGCAGAACGATGCGAATCCGGAGGACTATATGAAGGAAGATCCGAATTCGGAGAAGTCCCTTCACTGGAAAGCGGAGTATCGCAGATTTATCGAGACAATTCTGGAGAAGTATCCGAAGGCTACCGTGATTCTCGGAACGACAATTCTTCGTCACCATCCTTCCTGGGATGAGGCGATTGATTCCGTTGCGAAGAGTCTTCAGGCGGAAGGCAAAAAGGTTCATCATTTCCTGTATTCGAAGAACGGAGACGGAACGGACGGACACATCCGCATTCCGGAAGCTGAGAAGATGGCCGAGGAATTATCGGCATTTATTGAGAGCCTGGGAGCAGGCATCTGGGAGGAATAGAGAATGTACGACATGATTGATTATAATCCGGGAATTCTGAATGAAGGAGACGCATCCCGTATCCTTCGTGCGATGCAGAAGGCAGAGAAGGGAGAGCCGGTTACGGTTGCTTTTTTGGGCGGTTCCATTACACAGGGATCCGTATCCTCCACACCTGAGACTTGCTATGCCTATTTGGTATACAGCTGGTGGAAGGAGCACTTCCCCAAGAGTGAGGTGACCTATGTAAATGCCGGAATCGGTGGTACGCCTTCCCAGTTTGGTGTGGCACGTGTGGAAGAGGAAGTATTGGGATACAATCCGGACTTCATGACGGTGGAATTCTCCGTCAATGACAGCAATGACGAGCATTACAAAGAGACCTACGAGGGCCTTGTTCGTCGAATCCTGAAGGACAAGTCGGAGACCGGACTTCTTCTGATTCACAATGTTCGTTACGATAATTATGAAAGCGCAGAGGAAGTGCATCTTGCGGTGGGTAAGCACTACAATCTTCCCAGCGTCAGCATGAAGAATACGGTACTTCCCCATGTACAGAGCGGAGAAATCCCGAATCGTGAGATTACGCCGGACGATCTTCATCCCAATGATGCAGGTCACAGACTCCTTGCGAACCTTGTAAATAATTATTTGGACAAAATCTACGACCGCATGAAAGCCGGAGAGAAGCCCGGTGCGATTACCGTATCACTTCCCGTGGCAATTACGGCCAATGAATATGAGGATTCCAGAAGATATCGTTCCAACAACAGTGCACCGGTATTAAACGGTTTTGTACCGGATCTGAAGGGCCGTGAGAATGTATGGAATCATTTCTTCTATGGTTGGACCGCCGCACACAAGGGCGATTCCATTACCTTTGAGGTGACCGGTACCGGAATCGGCATTCAGTATCGTAAAACGCCGAAGAAGCCTACGCCCATTGCGGAGGTAGTGATTGACGGAGATACTGCCCATGCAGTGGTATTGGACGGTAACTTTGATGAGGATTGGGGCGATTGTCTCTATATCGAGACGATTCTTGAGCATGCAGAGTGTAAGACCAGAACCGTGACCATTACGATTACGGAGGACCATCCCGACGATCAGGTTCCTTTCTATTTACTGTCGGTAATCAGCTCGGCCCCTGCGAAAGAAATATTGTTTTTTAAACCCGTGTTCAAGCAGATGATCTGGGGTGGCAATAAGATGCGTGAGACCTTCGGTTACGAGATTCCCGGGGAGAATACCGGCGAGTGCTGGGCAATCAGTGCGCATCCAAACGGAGATTGTACGGTAGACGGAGGTTCCTATGACGGGCGCACCTTATCGGATCTCTATGCTAAGAATCCGGAGCTCTTTGGGAATCCGAAGTCGGATCGTTTCCCTCTGCTCCTTAAAGTCATCGATGCAAAAGAGAATTTAAGCATCCAGGTGCATCCGGATGATGAATATGCGGGAGTACATGAAAACGGCTCCTTAGGTAAGACGGAGTGTTGGTATATTCTGGGGTGCGGTGAGAATGCGAAGCTCGTAGTCGGACACAATGCGAAAACCAGAGACGAACTTGTTGAGATGATTGACAATAAGCGTTGGGACGATCTGATTCGCTACGTTCCTGTCAAGGCCGGCGATTTTGTACAGATTGATCCCGGAACCGTGCATGCGATTACCGGTGATATTATGATCTTAGAGACTCAGCAGAATTCCGATATTACCTATCGTGTGTATGACTATGACCGTCTGATGGACGGGAAGCCCAGACAGCTTCACTGTGAGCAGAGTAAGGCCGTGATTACGGTTCCCGCAAGTGAGAATGCGGTGGTTTCCACCTCCGATACGGATGCGGTGCAGGAACTGGTGACCAGTGCCTACTATACGGTATGGAAGTTTGTTGTTGAGGATGAACTTACGGTGGATGTGGAAGATGAGCTTTCCTTCATGATGATGAGTGTGATTGCGGGAGAGGGTAGTGTCAATGATCGTAAGGTAAAGAAGGGGGATCATTTCATTCTTCCCCACGGTTTCGGCAAGTGCGAATTAAAGGGTGATATGACCCTGATTGGTTCCACGCCCAGGTAGGAGAGTTTATGAAACGTAAAATTGCTTTATTATGTATGTTCGTACTGACGGTATCGTTAATGGCCGGCTGTACGAAGAAGGATTCGTCAAAAAAGAATACGGATGCTTCCGGTAGCAATCCCGCAACGGAGGAAAATCCATCCAACAGTTCCGAAAGCGGAAACACGGACTGGGAAGGCCTTATGCCGGAGGATTCCTATGAGGAGCGCGCAATTCTTCGAGACTCGAATCTGTCCCGTATCTATGAGGTGATGCAGCGTGCAGAGGCAGGCGAGGATATCGTAATCGGATTCCTTGGCGGATCCATTACCATGGGGAGCGGTGCCTCCAATGCAAGCAGCTGCTATGCGGCCCGCGTATTTGACTGGTGGGAGACGACCTTTCCGAAGGCCAATTTTACTTATGTGAATGCCGGCATCGGTGCAACGGACAGTAAGTTTGGCTGTGCCAGAGCTTATGATGATTTGCTTCAGTATCACCCTGATTTTGTTGTGCTTGAGTTCTCGGTAAATGACAACAAGGATACCTCTTTTTCCGAAAGCTATGAGAGTCTGCTTCGTAAGATTCTGACCTACGAGACGAATCCTGCGTTGCTGATTCTGAATATGGTAACCTATGATACCGGATACAATGCAGCGGAGATTCACAATGCACTGGCCTTCAAGTACAGCCTTCCGGTTGTCAGTATGAAGAGCAGTATCTATGAGGATATTCTAAACGGTGTTATCGCTGCGAAGGATGTTTCCTCCGATATGACACATCCGAATAATTTAGGCCATGAATATGCCGCAAGAATTGTGACCTATTTCTTGGAGAAGGTCTATGCCAAGGCTTATCCCGAAGCAAACTACAGCGCGTATTCGGTTCCTACTGCGACGCACAATGCCAAGCTTTATTATGTGAATGCGAAGAGAATGCGAAATCCGGAATTAAATGCGATTGCGACGTTGAACGGCTTCGTTCCGGATGAGAGTGCACAGAACGGTATTACCGATGTATTTAAACTTGGATACGAGGCATACAATGAGGGCGATTCCATGACCTTCACGGTAACCGGATCCATTATTGCATTGCAGTATCGTCGCAGCAAATCCTGTGATTGTCCGGAAGCCATTGCCATCATTGACGGCAATGAGGAGTTCGCGGTTCATATCAGCGGAAACTTCGAAAACGGTTGGGGCGATTGGTTATATTTTAATCAGATCTATAAGGGGGATGAAGGTGAGCATACGGTTGAGATTCGTTTGACCTCTTCCGGTACCCATTCCTTCTATCTGGTGTCGGTAATCACCGCTTCTTTGGAAGAATAATGCAAACTGTACCACCGTGGCATAGTTTGTCTGAAAAGTTCTGTAAGGGGATAGTAAATGAGCAAAGCAGTAACAATGCGAGACATCGCAAGAGAAATGAATCTGTCCGTTGTGTCGGTATCCAAAGCCTTATCCGGTAAGGAAGGCGTATCGGATGCCGTACGTTCCAAGATTCGCAAAAAAGCAGATGAAATGGGTTATACATACAACTCCGGCGCCAACTCTCCTGCGGTGGGACACAATGTCGGTGTAGTTGTTTCCCAGAATTATATTTCAGACAGTGCCTTCTATTACAAGCTCTATCAGACTCTTGTTTTGGAATTCGGTGCTCTGAACTATTCTTGTATGATGGAGATTATCTCGGAAGAGGATGAGAAGGCCGGGGTGTTACCGAACCTTCTTTCGGCACGCAAGGTGGATGGTGTTATTATCATGGGTCCTCTTGCACAGGCTTGCACCAATGCCATTATGTGTTCCGGAGTTCCCTGTGTCTTCTTGGACAACTACGATGCGGATATGAATGTGGATGCCGTAGTCAGTGATAATGTGTACGGTTCCGCAATGCTTACGAACTATCTGATTGCAAAGGGTCATAAGAAGATCGCCTTCGTCGGAAGCATTGATGCGACCTATTCCATTATGGATCGTTACCTTGGTTACTATAAGTCACTGATTCAGAACGGCATGCAACTGCAGAGTGAGTACGTAATCAATGACCGCGTGAACAACGGTATGATTTTCACCTCGTATCCGATTCCGAAGGAAATGCCGGATGCCTATGTATGTAACTGTGATGAGACGGCATATCGACTGACGGAGTATCTGAAGCATGAAGGAATTCGTGTTCCGGAGGATGTGTCCGTCGTTGGATTTGATGATTTCATCTGGGCAACGGTGTGTGATCCAAAACTTACAACCTTCCGCGTTAATATGGAGCAGATGGGGAAGTCGGTTGTAGAGATGATGGCCGGTAAGCTGGAAGAAAAAGATTATATCGGCGGTCGCAAGGTAATCTGCGGTGAGATTGTAATTCGTGATTCCGTACGCGAGCGGAATGTGAAATAAAGAAATATTACCCCAAAGGGGATTATTATCAGGAGGTTTATATGTTACATCCTAACTACTATGTTGAGCAGGCGAAGATTGATAAGCTCCTTGCCAGAAAAAATGAGAAGTCCAGATACTACAACGGTATCTTTGACCGTTACAAATATCCTGTATTAACCAGAGAGATGATTCCTCTCCACTGGAAGTATGATCTGAATCCCGAGACGAATCCTTATTTCATGGAGCGTTTGGGTGTGAATGCCGTAATGAACTCCGGCGCAATCTACTTAAACGGAAAGTATTATCTGGTTGCCAGAATCGAAGGCAATGACCGCAAGTCCTTTTTTGGCGTAGCCGAGTCGGACAACGGTATCGATGGTTTCCGGTTCTGGGATAAGCCGATTCTCCTTCCCGATACTTGCCCGGAAGAGACCAATGTCTATGATATGCGTCTGACGAAGCATGAGGATGGCTACATCTATGGGGTATTCTGCTCCGAGAGTAAGGATCCGACCAATCCCGATCTCAGTGCGGCCGTGGCAGCAGCCGGAATTGTCCGTACCAAGGATCTGAAGACCTGGGAGAGACTGGACAATCTGAAGACTTTGAACTCTCCTCAGCAGAGAAATGTTGTGCTGCATCCTGAATTTGTCAACGGCAAGTATGCTTTCTATACCCGTCCCATGGATGATTTCATCGATACCGGTAGCGGCGGTGGTGTCGGCTTCGGTCTGTGTGATGACATTGAGCATGCAGTAATTGACGAGGAGATTATTACCAGTAAAAGAAAATATCACACCATTACAGAGGTCAAGAACGGTGCCGGTGCGGTTCCGATTAAGACCGAAAAGGGATGGATTCATGTGGCACACGGTGTGCGTAATACCGCAGCGGGTCTTCGCTATGTTCTGTATGTATTTGCAACGGATCTTAACGACCCTACCAAGGTCATCGCAGAGCCCGGCGGATTCTTCCTGGCACCCCTCGGACATGAGCGTGTCGGTGACGTATCCAACGTTGTATTTACCAACGGTCTGATTGCAAGAGAGAACGGAGATGTATATATCTATTATGCTTCCTCCGATACCAGAATGCATGTTGCCACCACCACCATCGATAAGTTAATGGACTACACCTTCAATACGCCGAGCGATCCGTTAAGAAGTGTCGAGTGTGTTGCACAGCGAATTGAACTCATTGATAAGAACCTGGAGTTTTTAAAAAAATAAGAGGAATTGGAAAAAATCATGCATAAGATATTAATAGCGGATGACGTGGATATGAATCGCGAGCTGCTCATGGATATCTTCGAGGACCAGTACGAGATTGTCGAGGCCCGCGATGGAGCAGAGGCAATGCAGGCAATTCACGAGCATGGGGCTGACCTGAGTGCTGTTTTGCTGGATCTCTACATGCCGAATGTTGACGGTTTGTCTGTTCTGCGGACCATGCAGGCACATCAGGATCTTAATAAGATTCCCGTCTTGCTGATTACCGCAGACTATGATCCCAAGATTGAGAGAGAATGCCTCGAACTTGGAGCGATGGATTTTATTAAGAAGCCGTACAATGCCATGTTAGTAGAGCAGCGCGTACGCAATGCAGTCAGCCTGTATACCTATAAGAACCACCTGGAGGACAAGGTGGAGGAGCAGACGGCCAAGCTTCGCAGACGTAATCGTAATATGGCGATTTTGCTTGGTAACCTGGTGGAGAGTCGTAACCTGGAGAGTGGGGAGCATGTTCAGCGAGTCTCCTCGTATACCCGAGCGTTAGCCGAACAACTGATGCAGGACAATCCGGAGTATGGATTTACGAAGGAACGTATCGAGATTATTACGGACGCGGCCGTTCTGCACGATGTCGGTAAGATTGCCGTATCGGATACGATTCTGTTGAAACCCGGACGGTTTACCCCGGAAGAATTTGAAATTATGAAGACGCATACCACGCTGGGGGCGGAGTACCTGAAGAGCGTTCGTAACATCTGGGAAGAGGATTACTTTGAGGTATGTTATAACATTGCAAAGTATCATCATGAGCGTTATGACGGCAAAGGCTATCCCGAGGGCCTTGCGGGGGATGAGATTCCCATCGAGGCACAGCTTGTGTCGGTGGCAGATGTTTATGATGCGCTGATTGAGGAGCGTTGTTATAAGAAACCAATTCCGAAGGATAAAGCCTGTGAGATGATTGTCAACGGTGAATGCGGTACGTTTTCACCGAAAATTCTGGAATGTTTTCGGAAATGCTTTCCGTTTACGGAATTGGACAATAAAAGGGGGAACGAATCATGACAGTACAGGAATTTTATACGGCCGTAGGCTCTGATTATAACGAGGTGATCGGCCGTCTGGGAAAAGAAGAACGAATCTACAAGTATCTGGATCGTTTTGCCCAGTCGAATTCGATTGCCGAGGTGGATACGGCACTGGAAGCGAAGAACTGGGAAGCCGCATTTCGCGCTACGCATTCTCTGAAGGGTGTGTGCTTAAATCTGGGCATCGGTAAGCTTGGCGCAAGCAGTTCGAATCTCTGTGAAATGCTTCGTGGCGGCGAGCCGACGGAAGACATTACCGAAGCAGTGGGAGTAATGCGCGCGGACTATGCGGACACCATGGATGCGATTGCCGGACTCCTTGCGACAAGACCTGCGGAGTAGGGTGCGATTCGTTTGATAACAGAACAATGTAAAAAAGAACGTGCGAAGAAATATTTTCGCACGTTTTTTTATATGATTCATATAAAGACCGATAAAACGGACTGAACAAGGCGTATTCTTCCTACTGTAAGGAACACATAGTGAATGTGAAGAGGAGAGAAGCCATGACAAGAAGAATGGGAATGAAGAGAGTTGCAGTAGGAATCACGATGATGTTAGTTTTGTTTTTTTGCATCAGTCTTACGGTAAGGGCCTTCGATAAGAAGGAACGGGGCTTCAATCAGAAGGTATATGACCGTCTGGAGGAGGAATATGAGCAGGAGATTCGTGAGATTCTGGATGCGGCAGGACACACCAGAGCGGGACTTATGATGACCCATGTGGATTGTCTGGGAGAGAATGGCTGGACGAGAACTTATTATGTGAATGTATACGATACGCACCTGACGGAAGAGGCGGTGATTGAGGCTGTAAGAGAGGTTCGTTTTGGCGACTTTGACTGCGAGGTATTCGTTGAAATCAACCTGTGATTCCGTTATAATATGGGGTAGTCTAATGAAGGAGGCAAGCCTATGCAGGGACAACCGGAAGCAGGTGAGATTTATCAGCATTTTAAAGGGAATCGGTATCAGATTGTCTGTATTGCCAAGAACTCGGAGGACTTAAGTCCGATGGTGGTTTATCGACAGACGGTAGCGCCGTTTGAATGCTATGTAAGGCCGTATGATATGTTTGTCTCTCCGGTGGATCGGGTAAAGTATCCGCAGGTGGAACAGGAGTATCGTTTTGAACTGGTGCGTGAGGATGCGAACAGTTTTTTGGACGCGTTCCTTGAAGCGGATTCCTGTGAGGAGAAGTTGGAGATTCTGAATAAGTCCGAGGCGGTGGCGACGGAGCAGATGCTTCGCATGATGGCTTACTCCATGGATATTCAGTTGAAAGCAGGCAGTATCGAACAGCAGATGGAGGATTTGCGTGGATGCCTCCAGATGCGTGGTAAATATGAAGTGAACAGATTGCGACAGTAAGGTCGGCATCGGATTCCGAGACGAGCTTAGGGTCGAATCGGAACGGGAGGAGAACGATGGCATATAATCTGGATAAAAAATTAGTAATCGGTGTGTCTTCAAGAGCACTGTTCGACCTGACGGTGGAGAATGCTATTTTTGAAAAGGACGGGGTGGAAGCCTACTGCGAATACCAGGTGGCCCATGAGAATGAGATTCTGAAGCCCGGACCGGGTTTTGCCATTATCAAGGCACTCCTGAATATCAACAAGCTTCCCGGAGAGGAAGGCAGAGTCGAGGTCATTGTTATGTCGCGTAACAGTGCGGATACCTCCTTACGTGTCTTTAATTCCATTGAACATTACGGATTAAACATCTCCAGGGCGGTGTTGGCAAGCGGTGCGTCTCTTGCTCCTTACCTGAATGCGTTTAAGACGGACTTATTCCTGTCCGCCTATGAAGATGATGTGCAGAGTGCCATCAATTCCGGAATAGCAGCCGGTATCATTTGCGCTGACGGTGTGCATGAGTATCCGCAGGATGAGGAATTGAATTGCATTCGGATTGCTTTTGACGGAGATGCGGTTCTTTTCAGCGCCGACTCTGAGAAAATCTACCAGACGGAAGGTCTGGAGGCCTTCGAACGCAATGAACGGGAAAATGCAAAGAATCCGTTAGCCAAGGGCCCTTTTGCCAAGTTTTTGAAGACCATTTCGGATCTTCAGAAGGAGTTCCCGCCGGAGGAGAGTCTGATTCGCACTGCGTTGGTGACCTCTCGTTCCGCGCCCGCACACGAACGGGTTATTCGTACGCTTCGTGCCTGGCAGGTGCGTATTGATGAAGCCTTCTTCCTGGGAGGCGTGTCCAAGCGTGATGTTTTGGAAGCCTTCGGAGCCCATATCTTTTTTGATGACCAGGTAGTCCATACCGCACCGGCTTCCGAGGTGGTTCCGTCTGCCCGAGTGCCTTATGTAAGCGGCGAGGAGCCGATGTAAAAAATGAACAAGAAACACGATCAGCAATTTGCGAAACAGCTCCTGTTGTGGTATGATAATCACAGACGAGTGCTTCCGTGGAGAGAAGAACCGACACCCTATCATGTATGGATCTCAGAGATCATGTTGCAGCAGACCAGAGTGTCCGCGGTGATTCCCTATTATGAGCGTTTTTTGCAACGCTATCCGACCATTGAGGCGCTGGCGCATGCCACGGATGAGGGCGAGGACGAACTGCTTAAGGTCTGGGAAGGCCTGGGATATTACAGCCGGGTTCGAAACCTGAACCGAGCGGCAGTGGAAGTGATGACACGTTACGGTGGCGAACTTCCGAAAGAGGAGAAGGAACTCTTATCGTTACCGGGCATCGGCCCCTACACGGCAGGAGCGATTCTCTCAATTGCATACGGAATTCCAAGACCCGCAATTGACGGTAACGTATTGCGTGTCTTTTCGCGCGTCTGTAAGCTTTCAGAGGATATTACACTTCCGGCAACCGTCCGGAAAGTGCGTGACATCGTGGAGAAGGTCCTTCCAACGGATCGACCGGGTGCCTTCAATCAGGCGCTGATGGACCTGGGAGCAACGGTCTGCGTGCCGAACGGAGTACCGGACTGTGGGCATTGTCCCGTGTCTGATCTTTGTAAGGCCTGCGGAGAAAACGCGATTCATTATCCGGTAAAGGCGGCCAAACCGCCGAGACGAATCGAGGAAAAGACCATTTTGGTCATTCGGGACGGAAGCCGGGTAGCGCTTCACAAGCGTCCAAACCACGGACTTTTGGCCGGTATGTATGAATTTCCGATGCTTGACGGACATGTCGATGAGCGCGAGGTGATTGAGCAGATCCGTAAGGTCGGTTTTGAACCGATTCAGGTGACGCCGTTAACCGCCTCCAAGCACATCTTCAGCCATGTGGAATGGCATATGATTGGGTATCTCATTCGAGTGGATGAATTGTCTGCACCAAACGAATATGAGAACCGTTCAGATTATATTTTTACCGAACCTTCCCGAACGGGAAGTCTCTATCCGATAGCGGCCGCTTATCGCGCCTATACACCGTTTTTGGTATCGGAGGGAGTGAAGGGGGAACTATGAAATTATTAACCATTACCGTACCTTGTTATAATTCACAGGAGTACATGAGAAAGTGTCTGGATTCACTTTTACCCGGAGGGGATGAAGTGGAGATCCTGATTGTGAATGACGGTTCCAAGGACGATACGGCGAAGATCGGCGCCGAGTATGCCGAGAAGTATCCGAATATCGTTCGTTTAATCAACAAGGAGAACGGTGGACATGGTTCTGCGGTGAATTACGGTATTCGTGAGGCGCAGGGAGCCTATCTGAAGATTGTCGATTCCGACGACTGGGTGGACGAGGAAGCTTATAAGACGATTCTTGCGAAGCTTCGTGAGTTTGTGAAGCTTACCGACGACAATCAGGTGGACCTGTTAATCAGCAACTACGTCTATGAGAAGGTGGGGGAAAAGAACAAAAAGGTTATTCAGTATACCCCGGCGCTTCCGACGGATGTGGTATTTAGCTGGGAGCGTGCAAAGCACTTCAAGATTGGCCAGTATATTCTGATGCACTCGACGATTTTTCGTACGCAGTTGCTTCGAGACTCCGGCCTGGTGCTTCCCGAGCATACCTTCTATGTGGATAATCTTTATGTGTTCACACCGCTTCCTTTGGTTAAGAACCTGTATTATCTGGATGTCAATTTCTATCGGTATTTCATCGGACGTGAGGACCAGTCCGTCCATGAGTCCGTAATGATTAAGCGAATCGATCAACAGATTCGCGTGAATAAGATGATGTTTGACTTCTACAGCGGGCTCGATCGCACGACGGTAACGAAGCCACTGTACATCTATATGCACAAATATCTGGAGATTATCTGCTCCGTATCCACGATTCTTCTTTTGAAGGCCAATACCAAGGAGAGCCTTGCCAAGAATAAGGAATTGTGGGCGTATATGAAGAAGACGAACCGCAAGGAGTATCGTAAACTTCGTTGGGCGTTGATGGGCTTTTTGCTTCACATGCCCGGAAGAGTCGGCCGCAGATTATGCGTGTTCGGTTACAAAATCTGCCAGAAGATATTTAAGTTTAACTAGTCGGCAACCCGGTTTTGTGTGAATTAGAATGAAGGATTGCGTAAGGGAGAATACTATGGATCAGGATGAAGCTCAGAAGAGAAGAGAGATTCGCAAAAAAAGAAGAGTCAGAAATCAGGTGCTTGCCTATGTATTTCTGCTGTTATTCATGTGCCTGGTGGTCGTCGGAGTCTACTTTGGCGTTCAGAAGGTAATGGAGATTCAGAGAACGCATAAGACGCCGGTAGCCGCAGTGGATAAACCGCCGATTCCCGAAGACGAGATTAAGGAGGAACCGGTGATTATTCCGGAACCCGAACCCGAGCCGGAGCCGGAACCGGAAGTGTCTGCCTATGACCTGGCCCTGAATGAGATGGTGGACGAGCAGTTGGCGGCCATGACGTTGCAGGAGAAGGTGGCAGGCTTATTTATCGTAACACCCGAGTCTTTGACCGGAGTTGCGAAGGTTACGGTTGCAGGTAAAACCACGCAGGCAGCCTTGGAGAAGTATCCGATTGCGGGCTTTATCTACTTTGCACAGAACATCACGAATTATGATAAATTCAAAGAAATGGTAACCAAGACTTCCGGGATGTCGAAGTATCCTCTTTTCCTCGGTATTGATGAAGAGGGGGGATCGGTTGCCCGCGTAGCCAAAACCTGTAAGAATGTGAAAACAGTATCGGACATGAGTACCATCGGTGCGACCGGCGATTATGCCAAGGCAACGGAGGCGTATACGATTATCGGTACCTATCTGCAGGATCTTGGAATCAACATAAATTTCGCGCCTGTGTGTGATCTTCGTTCGGACAAGAATGATATGTTCGTGACGCGTGCTTTTGGTACGGAGCCTACGAATGTTGCGGAATTTATCCGTGTATCCGTTGTGGCCCTGCATGAGCAGAAGGTGGATGCTTGTCTGAAACACTTCCCCGGACATGGCTATACCGAAGGCAATTCCGAGACCGGATTGGCGGTAACCCATCGTACGTTGGAGGAGATGCGCGGGGCTGAGTTTATTCCTTTCAGCGCCGGTATTGAGGCCGGAGCGAGATTCGTGATGGTGGGCCACATTTCTACCCCCGAAGTAACCGGAACGAATCTTCCCGCGACGATGTCCTATCAGATTGTGACGGAGATTTTACGTGAGGAGTTAGGCTTTGACGGTATTGTCATTACCGATGCCATGAACATGGGAGCAATCACGGAGTACTATCTGCCCGGAGAAGCTGCCGTGATGGCACTGGAGGCCGGCTGTGACATCATTCTGATGCCTGAGAATTTCCAAGAGGCTTATCAGGGTGTGTTGGATGCCATTGCAGACGGAACCCTGTCGGAGGAGCGTATCAATGAGTCTCTTCGCCGAATCTACCGTGTTCATTTTGCGGATCGTGTGAACTCCGGTTTGGACGATTTGGTGGCAGAATAATTATTTGAAAAAAGATCAAAAAATATTTAAAAAAGTATTTGACATATCTGAAACCCTGTAATATAATAACACTTGTCCGTGAGAAATACGGACATACGCGCGAGTGGCTCAGCGGTGGAGCGTCTCCTTGCCAAGGAGAAGGCCGCGGGTTCGATCCCCGTCTCGCGCTCTACGAAAAAAGGACATCCGAATGGATGTCCTTTTTTCGTAGAG
>JAZQQG010000036.1:0-15283 GCA_045628945.1 Lachnospiraceae bacterium | reverse complement strand
AATAATTTCAATGCACAGTATCCTACATTAACTGTCAAAAGAACCACAGCATTTCATGATCGATTTTTGATTATAGATGGTGTGGAAGGATATCATATAGGTGCTTCCTTAAAGGATGCTGGTAAAAAATGTTTTGGTATTAATAAAATAGAGGGTGCTGATGATGTAAAGGATATTATGAAGAAGGCACAGCAGACCGGTACATCATGTTGAAAGCATTGAGGTAATTGGGCAAAACCCACATTATTAAGGATGATAAGAGATGAATGACCGAAGAGAATCGAGGAGGTAATAGATGGTATTCGACCGCATTTATTCAGAGTATAAAAAGAGAATCATGGAAGAACTTAAGAATAATAAGAGCGAAGACGAAATAGCGGAGATGCTCGAGAAAAGAGAGATTCACGATATTATTCTTAAACGATTGGCAAAAGCATTAAGCATTGCAATATATAGAAATGGGAAAATTGAAGATATTCATGCAGGAGATTATGATGGTCCATGTGATTTTAAAGGAATACCTGATTCTTGTATGAAGGAACTTAACATGGACATATGTAATAAAATGTACACGATGTTATATCTATTAACGAGTTCAGACAAAGAAGACTTGCAGATGGCACGCAGAGATATTTTTTTTAGTGAATTATATGCCATAGAATGGGATGACCCTAAAATGGATGAATCGCTTTATTTTAAATAATCGATGAGACGGAGAAAACAGGATTGTTTCTCAAACAGTTACGAAACGAAAACGGATTAACACAGGAGCAACTTGCCGAAGAATTTTCCGTATCCAACGGTTCCATTTCCCGTTGGGAAACAGGAGTTTCACATACTAAAGAAATATAACTCTGCTTGCAAGAATGCTGATATAAGTTGCAGTGATAGTAATACTATTTTTTTATAAAATTGGTAGAATAGATGCTTCGAAGCCAATCAAAATCATATTACCAGGGGAACAGGCAGTGCTTGTTCCTCTTTTCTATTTCAATACAATTACAAACGTGCGTGTATAAACTATAAAATAAGCACGTTTGTAGATGTGCATTTTTATAAATGTAATTTAAAAAGTGTTACTGATTGAAATTTTAGGGCACATGTGCCATTGCTTTTCAATGAAACTCAGTTCATAAAAATGCCGTTTACGGCAAAAATATAAAATGGAGATACGAAGAATAAGCACAAATACGAAGCACAAATATGCACAAAATAATGCCTATACCGTAAAAGTGATGCGAATTTAAGGGAAATACGCTTAATGCATTGACTTCCCCTTATTGTTGGATATAATTTAAGGGAAAAGATGGAAGTTAAGGGAAAGTCATGCGGATAAAAAAATTAATCAGAAAAGAATAAGAGCATGGCTATGTGAAAGTAGGTGATTAAAGGAATGAGAACTTTTAATTATACGAAAATAAAAGAAGAAAAATGGGATTCAGAAATTCTTGGTCTCATTGCAGCAATATACAAGTTTGCAGGTAAGCAGGAATTATATCTTAAGCAAAGACCAGACGAATTAGAGAAACTTGTGGAGATTGCGAAGATTCAGAGTACCGAGGCATCAAATGCGATTGAGGGAATTGTAACTACCAATACAAGAATTAAACAGTTGGTGGAGGAGAAGACCACACCTCGAAATAGAGACGAAGAGGAAATCGCAGGGTATCGTGATGTATTAAATATTATTCATGAGAGTTTTGATGCGATTCCGATTACGCAGAATTATATCTTGCAGTTGCATAAAATTTTATGCAGTCATATGAATAATCCAGTTGCAGGAAGAACCAAAACAGTACAGAATTATATTAGTGTCACATACCCAGATGGACATACAGAAGTTCTGTTCACACCCCTGGCACCGTTTGAGACGCCAGAGGCACTCGATAGAATTTGTGAAGAGTACAACAGGGTGATTGGAAATTATGAGGTGGAGCCATTGTTGGCAATTCCGATTTTTATTCATGACTTTTTGTGCATCCATCCTTTCAATGACGGTAACGGCAGAATGAGCAGATTGCTTACAACCCTGCTACTTTATCGCAGTGGCTTTTATGTAGGAAAGTACATCTCGCTTGAAGCTAAAATTGCGAAGAACAAAGATTTGTACTACGAGGCTTTAGGTCACTCCCAGGATGGCTGGCATGATGGCAAAGAGGATGCAGTTCCATACATCAAATATCTGCTTGGAACCATTCTGGCAGCTTACAAGGATTTTGAAGACCGATTTGAAATTGTGGAAGAGAAACTTCCGGCAATCGATATGGTGCGTAAAGCTACGCAGCAAAAAATCGGCAAATTTAGCAAGCAGGACATCCGTGAATTATGCCCGGCTCACAGTGTAAGTTCAATTGAAGGTTCGCTGCGTAAGCTTGTAGCAGAAGGAGAACTTCGTAGGGAAGGCATTGGCAAATCTACATTCTATGTTAGATTAAAATAGCCGTTTTATCGTAGTTTTTGGTTTTTGAAAGATGTTTCAAGATGAGCAATTTGTTGAAACCAAAAAGTGGATGGGGAAAACGCATATATATAAGAACCCGTGGCGTTTTCTCGTGCCATGTGGAGACGGTTGTTCTTTTGGTGAAGAAATAGGGTATTTATGGGTGTTGCAGAACCGTTTTACTGATAAAACCATTGTCGGTTATAATAGCAGATATAGACATAGCAACAGAGGAAGACTACCTGGTGAAGGAGATTACATAGCATGAGCTTTGCAGATGAATTACGTAAAACAAGCAGTTCCGAGACGGTGAGAGAACATAAGAATCGACTTGCCGAAGAAGAGAGACAGCGCGAGAATGCCAAAAGCGATAGGCGACTTGCGGATTATCAGGCGGGCGTGGAAGAATTTTATGAGAATCTCAAAAAATATGCGATGGAACAAGCAAAAGAAGGTGCGCATAGCATAAGCGGTTATTTTGCTACTTTGTTCACCGGAGATGAGGCCGGATACATGAGAAAATATGAGTTTGTCCTGCATCCGGACAAGAAGGGCTATACCTACCCGCACAGTTGGGACACTTATTACAAGTCGATTACCGTCGATAGTTTTGAACGTGAGAAGGTGAATTTCATTGGGAAAAACTTAACCGCAAAGCTTAAGCAGGACAATTTTCGAAAGGTTCATCTTGAAGCATCTCCCGCGATTAAGTATGAACTCCCAAAGGCAACACTTTTTAAGCCTCATCCGAATGTGATTCCCGTGGATGATCCGGATCATTTTGTTTTACATATTATATTGGAGTGGTAGTCGCATCTCGTTTCTGGGATGCAGAAACACTTTGGAGGATGTATGCTATTTAATTCGGCAATTTTTGTGCTGGCTTTTTTACCAATTGTATTTCTGGGGTATTATGGACTCCGCCGCTTGAAGTGCCATTGTATGGCGAAACTGTTCCTGTTGGGAGCATCGTTGGTGTTTTACGGCTATTTTCAGTGGACCTATCTGTTGGTGCTGGTAGCGAGCATTATTATAAATTATCTTGCCCATGTTTTGCTTACGCGGGATGAGGAAGCTCACTTGAGTGCCGGAAGACGAGCGATTATGATTGTCGCGGTGGTCATGAATCTGGGATCGATTGCTTACTTTAAGTATTTCAACTTTTTTATCGAGAATATTAATGCTATTACGAAACAGTCACTTCCACTTCTTTCCATTGCCCTACCGTTAGGAATCAGTTTCTTTACTTTCCAGCAGATTTCTTTTGTTGTGGATTCCTACTATGGCAAGGCGAAACGATATTTCTGGCTGGATTATTCGGTGTTCGTCTCCTTTTTTCCACAGTTGGTTGCGGGACCGATTGTGGTGCATGGGGAACTGATTCCCCAACTTTCGGATGAGAAAAGATATGGAATTCGGGCCGATTACATCGTGGATGGAATTCGGTACTTTGTGATTGGTCTGGCGAAAAAAGTACTTCTGGCGGACCGACTTTCGCTCATCGTGACCTGGGGGTATGAAAATATTGCAGGACTTAGTTCGCCGGAAGCAATCTGGCTGATTCTTGCCTATACATTGCAGATTTACTTTGATTTCAGCGGGTATTCCGATATGGCAATCGGAATCGGAAAACTCCTGGGGTTCGATTTGCCCGTGAACTTCAATGAGCCTTACAAAGCTCACAACATTCTGGAATTCTGGAAACGTTGGCATATTACTATGACCCGTTTCTTTACACAATATCTCTATTTCCCTCTTGGGGGAAGTCGTAAGGGAACTGCGCGGACCTATGTGAATGTAATGCTTGTGTTTGCGTTAAGCGGACTGTGGCATGGTGCCGGATGGACCTTTGTAATCTGGGGCTGCCTGCATGGACTTGCTTCTGTCTTCCATCGGATATGTCACAAAGGAATAGATCGCTTACCCCGATGGCTTACGACGTTGGTTACCTTTGGTTTTGTGAACTGTGCCTGGGTATTTTTCCGGGCGGAGAATCTGCATACCGTAAAACTTGTTTTCGCCCATTTACTTCGGGGCGGCATGGTCGGATACAATGCCGTTGAGACATCCATTCCTATGATTCGTGTCTTTTGCGGGAACAATCTGATTGCGTTTCTGGAACATTGCGGAGCGGTTGGAAACGTTCAGACCGTGTTGTTGATCGGGTTTGCACTTCTGGCAACCCTTGGGATGCTCTTACTTGTTTTCAAGGCCCCCTCAACACATGCCCTATCGGCCAGAAAAGAACCGGGGAAATGGGAAGGAATCTGTTTGGCTGTGCTACTAATACTTTGCATTATGACGTTTTCAAGTGTATCGGAGTTTTTATATTTTCAATTTTAGTGATTCTAATGAGGCGCTGAATGAGACGTTTTCTATTACAATTTGCAGTGACATTTCTGGGGCTATTCTCTTTGATAACCGCTTTCATCGTAATCGTAGATCCGTTCTACCATTACCATGATGCCATCGCCGGTACAACAGAATATCAGTATAGTCAAGTATATCAAACGCCCGGCATTGCAAAGAATTTCCGATATGACAGTGCGATTGTCGGAAGCAGCATGACGGAGAATTTCCAGGCTTCATGGTTTGAAGAGCGCGGACAGCGACTGGTGAAGTTGTCTTACTCCGGAGCCGGTACCAAAGATCTTGCGTCTATCTATGAGTTGGTTTTTAACAGCGGTAACGAGATTCGCGAGATTATCACGGACCTCAATGAGTTTCAGTTAACCAGCCCTCCGGATTCTCGTTTTACCGAGTTGCCCAAGTATCTGTACAACGATATACTTTTGGATGATGTGAATTATATTTTCAATTCGGATGTTTTTACTGCGGCCGTTTTGCGTACGATGGAAGCAATTAGCCACACGCAACCCGACAATGACTATGCGTATACGTGGTTGGAAGAGGATTTGTTTGGCGTAGAGCGGATGGATGCGCATTTCCGTACATCTTTGGAGACCTGTGCAAAAGAGTACGAAGCGCGTCTCTCCTATTCGGCGGATGAATTGGAAGAGTGGGAGGTCGAACAATCAGAAGCGGATGCGCAAAGACTGCGAAACTGTCAGGCGAACATCGCAAACCTGACCAAGTATGTGGAGGCCAATCCGGAGACGCAGTTTGTATTCTATTTTCCGCCGGTCAGTGTAGTCTATTGGCAGAGAATTCAGCTAAGCGGGCGGATTTCGGTATTGGATATCTACCGAGCGGCGGCAGAACTGCTAATGGGATATGATAATGTTCGTGTTTATTTCTTCATGGACGAGGTGGATTGGATTACGGACCTGGATGAGTATCGTGATGAAGGGCACCATTCCCAGAAATATAATCGATATATTTTTGACCGCCTCGGAGGCGAGGAGAACCGCTTGACCCCGGAAAATATTGATGATGTTTTTGAAAGCTTCTATCAGTATGTAAATTCACTGCGTTACGAGGATTTCTGGAAACAAAGATATGAGAAGCGAGGATGGCATTGAGGGACATCTAAAGGCGTTGGAAGCTGATTCGTGGAGGATAGACAAATGGAGCAATATATTGAATATTCCGCAGAAGTACTTGAGGCAATCCGGCAGCATAAGCCGATGGTAGCCATTGAGACCGGCGGTACCTTTGCGGGAATCCCGTACCCGGAGAATGTTGCCACCGCTAAGCATGTCATGGAAGCGATACGAGGGGCGGGCGCGGTCCCGGCCTATATTTCCGTTATGGCAGGGAAGATTAAGGTCGGAATGTCAGAGGAAGAACTGGAGGACTATGGGAAAAGACGCGGTTCCATGGCGAAGGCTTCCCGCAGAGAGATTCCCCTGCTCGTAGCAAAAGGGGAGTATGGTGTAATGACACTTGCCGCGACCATGGTGGTTGCAGACCTGGTGCATATTCCGGTGGTTTCGGGCGGCGGAATGGGCGGCGTTCATCGAGGCGCCGAGGTAACGATGGATATTTCCTCCGACTTAGAAGAGATTGCGGTGCGCAATGTCGTGGTTGTTTGTTCCGGTGCGAAGTCGATTCTGGACCTCAATCTGACCATGGAGTATCTCGAGACGAAATCGGTGCCGGTGGTCGGATATCGGACGGATGAGATGCCGGCCTATATGGCCATTGAGAGCGGAATCAAGCTCCCTTGCCGCATGGATTCGGTAGAAGAGGTGGCCAAGGCATATCGGATTAAAAACGGACTGGGAATCGATACCGGAATGATTCTTATGAATCCGATTTCTGCGGAATATGCCGTGGATGCCGCCTGCATGAATCAGGCAATCGAGGAGGCAATCGCAAGCAGCAGACAGGATAAGGTTAGCGGTAAAGCCATTACCGAATATCTGATGAAACGGGTCAAGGAGAAAATGGGGGCCGACAGTATGGAGGCTCAAAAGAATATGATACTCGAGAATGCCGTTCTTGCAGCGAAACTGTCGGTTGCTGTCATGAGGAGTTCACGATGAAGTCGTTTGCAGGCTGCGTGTTAATCGGTGCCGGAACTCTGATTATGGTGTTATAAAAAGGGGAGATTTGAAATGGAAAGAGAACGTTTGGGAAGCCGATTGGGCTTCATTCTGTTAAGCGCAGGCTGTGCGATTGGTTGTGGAAATGTATGGAAATTTCCCTGGATGGTTGGGGAAAACGGCGGTGGCGCCTTTGTCATTATTTATCTGCTGTGTCTGATCGTACTGGGGCTTCCGGCAATCACGATGGAGTTTACGTTAGGGCGCGCGGCGCAGGCAAGTCCTGTTAAAATGTATCAGAAACTGGAACGAAAAGGACAACATTGGCACCTGCATGGTTATTTGGCCCTGTTCGGAAATCTTTGTCTGATGGCCTTCTATACGGTGGTTACGGGATGGTTCATCTACTATTTTGTGAGCTTCTTAACCGGACGGACCGCTCATTTGGGGTTTGGTCAGATGGTTTCGAATCCGGGATTGAATGTCGGTTATCTGGCAATTGCAGTAGCAGTGGGCTTCTTTATTCTGACCTTCAAACTTCAGAACGGATTGGAGCGTATCACGAAATATATGATGATTCTGCTGGTGGTTTTGATGGTCATTCTGACCGTCAAGTGCGGAACCTTGCAAAATGCGTCCAAGGGCTTCGAATTCTACCTGGTGCCGGATTTCTCCAAAATCAATATCAATGTGGTCGTGGCGGCAATGAATCAGGCGTTTTTCACGCTTTCCGTCGGAATCGGTTCCATGGCAATCTTCGGAAGCTATATCGGTAAGGAGAGAAGACTCCTGGGAGAATCGGTCAATGTGATTGTGCTGGATACTTTTGTGGCAATTGTGGCCGGACTGATTATTTTCCCGTCGTGCTTTGCCTATGATGTAGAAGTGACGGGTGGTCCCGCATTGTTATTTGACACGATGTCGACCGTTTTCTGCGATATGCAGGGCGGACGTATTTGGGGCACGCTGTTCTTCCTTTTTATGCTCTTTGCGGCCATGTCGACGGAGCTTGCCGTGTGCGAGAATATCCTGGCCTGTGTTCGGGAACTTACGGGCTGGAGTCGTAAAAAAGGATGTTTGATTTGCGGAATTACCGTTTTTGCGCTGGCGCTGACGACCGCTCTTGGCTTCAGTGTCTGGAAGTTCCAACCCTTTGCGGAGGGAACCGTTTGGCTGGATTTCTGGGACTTTATTCTGTCGAATAACCTGCTTCCTTTGGGCGCACTGATTATCACGTTGTTTTGCACGAACAAGCGATTCGGTTGGGGATGGGATAAGTTTACCGAGGAAGCGAACACCGGCGCGGGATTTCGGGTGAAGCGTTGGATGAAGCCGCTATTCTCCATTGTTGTCCCCATCTGTATTGTGATTATCTATGTGGTTGGCCTGGTGACCTTCCAATGGAGATAGGTTGCTGTGCTTGTAAAGAAGTGCGGGGAGGAAACAGAGAATGAATATATGTATTGCATTGAATCGTAAATATGTCCGTTATGCCTACGTGTTATTGACCTCCCTTTTTGACACGAATCCGAACCGGGAGATTCATGTGTATGCGTTGAATGATGAGTTGACGGAGGAGGATGTAGCGCTTTTGGGAGAACTCTGCCGTTGTCATGGGGGAGAATTCCATGATAAAAAGGTGAATCCTGCCGATTTCCTAAAGGGGTTGCCCCTTACCGAGTCCTGGAGTAAGGAAACCCTATATCGCCTGGCACTGGTGGATGTGATTCCGGAGGATGTGAAGCGGATTCTGTATCTGGACATCGATATGATTGTCAATCAAGATATCACGGAACTGTATGAGAGTGATTTTGAGGGAAAAAACTTTGTGGCTACCAGGGATATTCCCACCGTACAGCCGATTCCGCCGGAGGATCCCAGTTATTTTCTTTTTAAGGACGCGGATTTCAGCTCGGATTACTATATCAATGCCGGAATGATGCTGTGGAATCTTGAGGCCCTTCGGGGTCATTACCATTTGTCCGACTATATGGCGGTGGCGGCAGCGCACAATTATCAGATTCCGGTGCTGGATCAGGATTTGCTGAACCTGGTTCACTGGGGCCAGATTAAATATGTGGACCCGCATATTTATGATTGTTTTACCATCCTTACTACGGAGGAAAACGACGAGGAGGAGAACGGTCGCAGACCGAAGGAGGCCGCCATTATCCACTATGCGGGAGACAAACCCTGGAAAGCAAGCCTCCAGAATTCGGCCAATGAAATCTGGTGGCAATATGCGGCTAAGACTCCGTTCTATGAAGAGATGCTGGAGGAGTATGTTCTGGCATCGTGCGGGGCAGACAGTATGAGTTCGAAGTATCTTCGCTATGTCGAGGAGAATGATCGATTGAAGAAGGCGATTGAACCTTTGAAGACCTTCTGTAATCTGCAGAATGCGATGCGAAAATAGGAGGCTGGAGATGAGAAATGTTGTGATGTGTGCCGTCCCCGGCATGTTGGTACAGTTGTGTGTTCAACTGACGGCGCTTGTTGAGTCGAATCCGAATCTGCATATTCTGATTGCAAGGTGTGCCCTGCAGGAGGAAGATGCACTTTGGCTTGCTAAGAATCAGCCTGTTCCGAACGAGAACGTTACCTACATCGATTTGGAAGAAGTGAGTTATGAGAAACTGGTGGAGGCCTTGCCGGAAGGGGTCGACCATGCGCTGTTTCTGGATGATTTGACCCTGGTCTGCACAGAGATTGCGCCCTTCTATGATGCGATTGCGTGGACAGAGCCGATTGTCCTTTGGCATGAATTGGAGATGTCACAGACGGCAGAAGGCATTCATCGATACGATTACGGTGAGCCCTGGTTAGATACGCTGCACACGGAGGAGTCCTTGATCTGGTGGCAGTATGCGAAGAAGACTCCCTTCTATGTTCCGTTGATGGAATTATATGTCCGAGATACTTATACGACCAGGCAGATGACGCGGGCCCTCTACACCGAATACCTTGAACACGATCGGTTGAATGAAGAGTATGCGCGATACAAAGCCTGTTTTGACCAATTGACCCATAAATAAGAAAAGGCGTGTGAACGAAAGAATTACGTTTCACACGCCTTTTCTGTGTATGAGGCAATAGAATGAATTAGCGATTGTAGGGGCTGGGCTTCTTCTCTGCCGCAGCAACAGCTTCTTCAAGGGTCATGCCGGTGAATTCCTGTGCGCCGAAGTAACGACCGGACTTCTTGTCATCGATGAAGGCACCGACTACAATACCGGGAATTGCGGACTCGGGGGAATTCGGAGCATGGGGGCCACCCAGGTCCGTGCGACACCAGCCGGGATCGGATAAGGACATCATAACATCGGTTCCGTCCAGCTTGTATCCTAAGTCGATGGTCACCTTATTCAGGGCGGCTTTGGCAGCGGAGTAGCCTGCCTGCTCTGCTTCAAGGGCAATACCGCTGGTGGTGTTCACGAGACGACCGAAACCTCTCTCAATCATTCCGGGAAGGAAATGATAGCAGATCTGCATCGGGGCAATCGTATTGATTGCGAAGCTAATGGGGAAATCCTCCAGAGGAGTCTTTAAATATTCGGTACGATAACCGATCTGAAGGCCGGCATTGTTCAGAACGACATCTACCTGTGTACCCTTTGCATCGATCTCTTCAAGCATCTTGGCTACGGCAGCCACATCCGACAGCTCAGCGGCTACACTGTAGGCTTCCACGCCCTTTGCAAGAACCTCTGCCAATACCTCCTTGGTGCCCTCAAGCGTGCGGCTGTGAAGAATCAGGTTGCAACCCTGCTCTGCCATAAATAATGCGGTGAGCTTGCCGATTCCACGGCTTGCTCCGGTAATCAGTACCCATTTTCCTTTTAAGTTCGTCATAATGTACCTCTTCTTTTTGTATGGTTTTTTTAACAATTCTCTCTTTCGACTTACAGCATCAGGCGATAAATGGCTTCCACATCCGCCTGCTTTAACGGAACGAAACCGCCGATGGTGCCGCCTTCATTTCCTTTTCCGTAACAGCAGGTGTATGCAAGCTTTTCGATATCTTCTTCTTTTGCACCGAGTTCTTCGAAGTTCTTCGGCATGCCGATGGAGATTAAGAAGCTGCGAAGGGCTTCGATGCCTTCCTTAGCGGTGCGCTCCGGATTGGCAAAATCCATCTGGCAACCCCAGACACGAACGGCAATCTGTGCAAATCGCATGACATCGTGGGACAGGTTATACGTGAATACGGCAGGCATGGTTACCGCAAGACCGGCACCGTGTGCACAGTCGAAGAGAGCGGAGAGCTCATGCTCGATCTGGTGGCTGGACCAGTCCTGAGAACGGCCGACGCCGACGATGTTATTGTGAGCAACCATTCCGGCCCACATAATGTTGGCGCGGGCCTCATAATCGTTCAGATTCTGAAGGACCTTGGGGGCTTCGTTCTTCATGGTAAGAATTAAGCCTTCAATCAGACGGTCGGTTACCTCGACATCCTTGGAATTCGTTAAGTAACGCTCGTAGAGATGCGCAATGATATCGGTAATACCACAAGCGGTCTGGTAAGCGGGAAGCGTCTCGGTAAGCTCCGGATTCAGAATCGAGAACTTCGGACGGAGTGCATCACTGCCTGCGCCACGCTTAATCATACCGTCCTCATGGGTGATTACGGAGTCGGGAGAGCCTTCGGAGCCGGCTGCTGCGATGGTCAGCACGGTACCGACGGGAAGCGCACGCTCAATGTACTTGCCCTGATAGAAATCCCAGAAATCGCCGTCGTATAAGGTTCCGGCTGCGATTGCCTTCGAGGAGTCGATGGTACTGCCGCCTCCGACTGCAAGGATGAAGTCAATCTTCTCTTTTCGACACAACTCGATGCCTTCGTATACCAGTCCGCTTCGCGGGTTCGGCATAACACCGCCCAGCTCGGTGAAGTAGAGGGAGGCCGCCTGTAAGGAGGCCTTTACGCGATCTAAAAGACCGGAGCGTATTACAGAACCGCCGCCGTAATGAATCAGTACGCGAGAACCGCCGAATCTGCGAACCAGCTCGCCGCAATCGCTCTCGCGGTTTTTGCCAAAAGCGAAAAAAGTAGGTGAATAAAAATTAAAATTTTCCATTGATACCTCCACCATATTTTTGTATTGTAATATCATCATACAACTTAAAGTTAACTTGAACTCAAGTTTTTTGGAGGAAAAATGTATACAATTTCTGAGATATCGAAAATGTTCAATTTGCCGGCCTCGACCATTCGTTATTACGAGAAAATCGGTCTTTTGGAGAATGTGGAGCATAAAAACGGTTATCACAGACTCTATACGCAGGAGCATGTGTATCGTCTGCATGCCGTGGAGTGCTTCAAAAAAGCACTGTTGCCCTTGGAGGAAATCAATCAGTTCTTCGAATACGAGCGTGATGTGGTAGCAAATTCCGGTGCTATTGTTGCCATGATGAAGAATCAGGAGGAAAAGACAAAGCAGGCCATTCATGATATGGAGGTGGGCCTGGCCCATGTTCAGCGGAAGGTGCGTTACTATACGCTTGTGGATGAGGCCGTGCGCAAGGGAGAGAGAATCCCGGACTGGAACGAGGTTCAGTAGCCGTTTTCGCCATAAGTCTGCCGAATTGCTTGCTAGCCAAACGGCAGATACAGTATAATATTCGAAATATGGAGGCAATCTATGCCATGAAGAAGATGATTGCAATGATTTTGGTGGGCGTGTTGGCAATATCCCTTCTCGCCTGCGGAAAAAAGAATACAAAGAAAGAACTGCAGGCCTATGCTCCGTCCCATCTGATTACCGACGGGACCCGTGTCGGCGTGGTGCAGTTGGTAGCCGAGCATCCGACCTTCTCCCTCCGGGGGTTGTTCCTAACGACCGGAAGCGGACAGAGTGAATACGATCAGGTGGAGACGTTGGAGACGGTAGAATACCATACCTCCGAGCTGAATGCGGAGTATGAACTCAACGAATGGTTCTCTGTCTATATGCAGGCGGAAATGGAGAATTCTCTGAATGTCTATGTTGTCCGAAACGACGATAAGGTGAACTATGAGGCGTTGACGGCAAAGGACCTGGAACGGATGTGTTTTGAGGAGAACGGAGCCATTGCCTGGTCCGTTACGCCGGATGAGAGTCAGTATGGTTTTTTGTGCAGCCTCAGTGTGAGCGGTACAGGACACTTGACGGGACTCTATAATGTTTTTTTCACACAGAACGATGTGATCTGCTATCTGGTGCAACTGTCCATTGTGGATGCGGCCTTGTAGGCTTAGAGAAAGGATAATCCATGCGATACGTATATGGAATGATCTTGTTTGCGTTTGCGGTGCTTGCGTTCTATTACGCAACAAGAGTTTTCTACAATAACAACCGAAAAAAGAAAATCTATGTAGGCTTCGCGTTTATGGCGCTTGCAAGCTCACTCTGGAGCCTGGGGTATTCCATGATGCAGCTTTTTGATGAGGATAAGCTGTTCCTGATCGGAAGGGCGATTGGTATTGTCGGGCTGTTCCTGTTTCTGATTGTGGCACAGGTCCTGTTGGGATTGATTGCCGGATATGGGCGAAAGGCCTATACATGGATTCTGGTGGAAGGAATTCTCGGCCTGCCGATTGCCATTCTTTCGGTGATTCCGGCCAGCGTGGAGCTGATTCATACGGATCGGGGAATTGTGACGGCCTTTGTGTCGCCGGTCACCTCTCTTGCCTATACCTTCTATATTCTGTTGGTAGCAGGGGCCTTCGTAGGTTCCTCCGTACATATGCGCGGCAAAAATTACATGAAAAACATCCGTGTTTTCGCACAGCGGTCGTTAATCGTGGAGGGCCTTTTGGCAGGCGGTATTGTCATTGACACCATTCTGCCTGCGGTGGGAATCAACTGGAATATTCCGGCCAGTACCATGCTTCAGTTCGTGGGTCTCAATATTGTGTATCATGCGGTTCATCGAGTGGAACGTAACCGAATTGGTCTGCAGAACCTGGCAGATTATACCTACAATGCCCTGAAGACACCGATTCTCGTATTCAACTACGAGGACGAACTGATTGTCATGAACAGTGAGGCCCGTATGCGGTTTAATCTGTGGGATTGTGACTTCGGCAGAAAAGATGTCTGGAAGAAGCTTTTTGGCCTGGAGGTACCGTATCAGCCCGGGGATGAGAAAAGAACGATGGAATCGGAGGCAATGTATCTGAGGAACAGGATGTATTGTCATTTTTTCATCGAACCGATTTATGATGACTTTCAGGATTACATCGGTTACATTGTCATGATATCGGACCGTACCGCATTGCATCAGTACATGCATAAACTGGAGGAGAGCAAGGATGAGGCGCTTCGTGCCAATCGTGCCAAGAGCCAGTTCTTAGCCAATATGTCCCATGAGATTCGTACGCCCATGAACTCGATTCTGGGTTTCTCTGAGCTTGCCATGAAGGACGCATCGAAGACGAGCGAGGAGACCATGGAATATCTGAAGGATATCCATGATTCTGCGGAGACACTGTTGGCAATTATCAACGACATTCTGGATATTTCCAAAATCGAATCCGGTAAGATGGAGCTTATGAACGCCGAGTATGCTTTCAAGGAGGTGGTATCGGAGGCTTCGACCATTATCGGACTGCAGGCCCATCGAAAGGGCTTGGAATACCGCTATGAGGAAAAACCCGGAATTCCCGCACACCTGATTGGTGACAAGACGAAGATTCGCGCGGTCCTGATTAATATTCTGAATAACGGCATTAAGTATACCGAACGCGGTGAAGTAAGCTTAGAGGCGAGCTTCGTACCGACGGAAGGCAATAAAGGCTTCCTGCAATTCATCATTCGGGATACCGGTGTGGGAATTAAGGAAGAAGATCTTTCTTCCATCTTTGATATTTTCCAACGGGTCGATCTGTCGGTCAATGCATCCACGGAAGGAACCGGATTGGGGCTGTCGATTACCAAGGGCTTTATCGAGCTGATGGGCGGTAGCGTGGAGGTTTCCAGTGAGTACGGAAAGGGCACAACCTTTACGGTTAAGCTTGAGCAGACCGTCGCCGAGGAGAAAAAAGATGAAAACGGTCAGATCCGTTCAGACGATCGGAAGTTCCGCCTGAAGAATGTGAACCTTCTTGTGGTCGATGATACTGCGATGAATCTAAAACTGATTAAGTCCATTATCAGCCGGTACGGAGGGACAATCACTACCGCGGCAAGCGGTGAGGAATCCATTGAACTGTGCAAGAAGAATACCTATGATATCGTATTCATGGATCAGATGATGCCGGTGATGGATGGAGTAACGGCGATGCGTAAAATACGCGAGTTGGGAGGCGCTTATGCGCCGGGCGGCTTGTCGAAGATGATTGCATTGACGGCGAATGTCATCGACGGAGCCAGAGAGGAGCGCCTAAAGGAGGGCTTTGATGACTTCCTTG
>JAZQQG010000035.1:0-4450 GCA_045628945.1 Lachnospiraceae bacterium | reverse complement strand
AAGCGATGCCGGGAGTAGCGCCGGGAATGGCAGGCCAGGTGATGCCGGGAGTAGCACCGGGAATGGCGGGCCAGGTGATGCCGGGAGTAGCGCCGGGAACGGCAGGCCAGGTAATGCCGGGAGTAGCGCCGGGAATCGGTGCCAAGAAGTCCTTGGGAATCGGCGCCAAACTGGGAATCGGCTTGGCAATCCTTGGAGTGGTTGCCGGCATAGTAACCGCATTGTTTCTGTTTGGACCCGGAAAGAGCAAGGGATCAAAGAGTAAGGAACCCGTGAACGCTCCGCAAACCATCAAAACGCAGGACGCGGACTCCGAACTGGATATGGCCATTGCAATTCTGCCGATGAATCGAAAAGAGAAAGAGGCGATGCCGTTGGTAGATCAGACATTGACCAATCTCCCTCAATATATGCGCACTCGTCAGCAGCTGGATTCCTCGGATATCCAAAACCCGTATAAGCAGATTCTTTTGATCGGAGACAAGGAACATACCTTCTGGACGGAAGGCGATTTGTTGGAATTACAGTATGGCTATCTTTGGAAGAAGGATGGCAGTACGCAGTCGGTTTCCCGTCCCTATGGCAATAACGACGAAGGCTTTTATCGGGATTCCCTCTATTCCAGAACCTCGGAACGTCGTTTCTATACAACCTGGGTTGTGGTCGAGGGAGAATATTATTGCGCCAATCGGAACGGAATCTATCGCTGGGATGAGCAGAAGCAGGAAGCGGAAAAGGTTGCCTCAATCTCATTTAGTGCAACCGGCAATTATAAGACCCACGCTCTGCGAATCGGTCGAAGCGAAACGACAATCATTTTGGCTTATGGGGAAGCGATGGACACGAAGAACTTCGGTGTGGTCACTTATGATGTGAAGACCGGAACCGTTTGTTCGGAAGTGACCATTGACGCAAGTGATCGAAATATCGAACTCTATTCGGGGTTCGTAGCAGATTCGGAAGGACGCATGTACTTCAGCAGTTGTCCGAATGCGAAGGATAGTGACGGCGTATGGAATATGCAGATTGTTCGTTGTGACCTGGAGGGACATTGGGAAACAATGACCAATCTGGGGACTCTTTCCGGGCGAGGTGATCTGAAACGGCCGTATGCAATGATTCAGCAGAGCGGCACGAGAATTGTCACCAACACCGATTTGGGAATCGTGTGCTATGAACCTGCGTCCGATACGACCACGGTTTTGGTTGAGGATGGCGGGTACTACGTGTGGAAGGTTGATGCGGGGTACTTATATTACAGAACGGCTCCGGAACAGAAACTGAATGTCGGACAGTATACGGAAACCGCTTATTTTGATTACAGTGGCTGCGTGACAAAACGTATGAATCTCGATACGCAATCCGAAATTCAGCTGGATATGAGTGATCTGAATGCGTATTCACTGCAGTATAAAGATACCTACTACAGCAACTATAACGGCACGGTTGAAAAGGATGATGACGGGAATCTGGACGAGGAATTTGTGACCAGAAGCTTTGAAGAATATTTCATTATGTACATGGATCGCGGGCATTCCATCATTACCCGCGAGATGGGAGACAAGTCCGAGGTTAAGAAGTTTGCTTTACTGATCACGGTGGATGACGCCGGTCGTGTTCAGGTAAAAGATTATGTGGAATAAGGAGGGGACAGCGATGGGTATGAAGAAAAGAATATTCAAGTGGATTGCTTTTGCGATGGCAATGATTCTTGCCCTGTGGATGCCTTCCTCCCATAAGCTACCGGTGCGGGCTGCCGAACCGAAGGAGGCATGCTTTGAAGACAATCGTTTTCGTAAGTTTGACGGAAGCAAATACATTCGAATTAAGGATGTTACGAGAAAGGGTGCTACCGTGATTCTTTACGATTGGGATCTGGAGTCTTCGCAGAGAATGAACAGCCAGCCGGGAGAGAATCAGATTCTGTTTGAGATGCGTTTCGGTTATGAAACACTGGAGGACGATTTCCAGGACGATGCAATTGAAAAATGCATTGAGGAAAGACTGGTGGGTACCACGGAATTCGGAAGAATCTGCCTCTATCTGTCTCCGGACGGAACCGAACTGTATGTGCGGGATGAGACCGGAGAACAGTATGGTGTCATTGAGGGAGGGTATGTGTATGATCCCTATGTTGATGTTCACCTTGTTGATGCGGAATGGTGGGAACAACGTATTGCGGAAGTAGATCCGGCGACAATGGATCCGAATAAACGAGGAGACCTTGACTATCGAACCGTGGGGTACCGAACGGTTCGATTCCCGGATCAAAAAAGAGTAACCTGGGAGCCTTTCGATGAGGGCTATTGGCAGTGTTCGCTTCTGGAGATTCTGCAAGGCTCCTATGTGCGATTTGAGGGTTATGCGTGGGTGGAATCCGCGGTCATTGAGTCGGAAGAGGAATACGCAGACTATCATATTAACCGAAGAAAACCTTGGAAGGACAGTGAAATCTGCGATACCGACGAGGATAAAGAGATTGTAATCGCCACCAGAAAAGAACAGTTTTTATCTCAGGAAGGAGAGCGGGCCGGTCGTTTTTCTTTTGCCTATGATAACAATGCAGCGTCCAACACCAGTTACACGGAACTGTTTCTGGAGAGGGATGTGACGATTGAGAGCACGGTCAATTTAAGTTGGGGAAGCTCTGTAATCGGTTACTTTTTTGACAGTATTGAATGGAATGAGCGAGGAACGGCGTATCCTGACGAAATTGTATTCATTGATCAGGAAAAAGATGAAATCGTCTATCGAAACACGGTCTATCCCGAAATGCATTATACCGGAGGAATTGCCTATCGTCTTGACGCAGAGATTCATATGTACTGGAACAATGACGGTACCATCGGGGCAATCGGAAAGCTTGTGGCGTATGGGGAAGGCACGGAAGTGTTAACCTATGCCTTTACGGCAAGTGCGGTGGATTATGTTTCTTTTGGCTCCAAGGAGCCGGTTTGCAAATGGATTCCGGTGATTGTATACAGACCGAGAGTTGAACGGATTCCGGGCGAGATCGGTCGACTGCCGATACAGAAGGCTTATCGCACGGAGCTTGTAAAGCGCAACGGCGAAAAGCATTACACGCTGCATAATGATTGGCCGGACGATACGGATCAGGAAACCGTTCCGGAGGGAGAAGAGGAAGATCTCCCCGGTATAGAGGATCCGGGCTCCGGAGACGATCCGATTCTTGAGGATGACCCGGGTGCGGGGGAAGGTCCCGGCCTTGAGGAGGATCCGGGGGCCGGAGATGAGCCGGGGTTCGAGGATACGCCCGGGGTTGGCAGTGATCCAATCTTTGAGGAGGATCCCGGCAGGGAAGAGGAACTGATTGATATTGATCGAATTGAAGTTCTTGATTCCTCATTCATCGGAGGCGTATATGCAACCAGTGAACTGAAGGAAGGCTCAGTGACCCATAAGGCGGAGTATCTGATTGACGGAGATTGGACGACTGCCTGGGTTGAGGGCGTAGCGGGCTGCGGCGAAGGAGAGACCATTTCATTCAAATTCGCAGAGGACGTGAAGCTGGTTGGATTCGAGATGGCCAACGGTTATTTCAAGAGCCAGAACCATTATGATAAAAACGGAAGAATCGTTACGATTTTTGTGGAGTTTGGTTCCGGCGAGACGGAGCGAATTGATCTGATCTCAGATGGCATTGATGTAACGATTATGGAATATAGCGATCTGGTACTGTTTGACCGGATCTATCAGGTGTCGGAGATTTCCTTTACCATTGTGGAAGCAATTCCGGGAGAACGATACGAGGATACCTGTATTACCGAGATTACCTTCCTGATTCAGGAGGATTAGTCCGGAAAACTGCAACAATTCCCCGAACACCGGGGAGTTGTTTGCAAAAGAAGCTTCCAAACGGTTTCCAAAAATTTTGCTTTTCCCACTTGCCAAAGCAAAATACTTGTGATACTATAAAAAAGCTGTTTATGAGAAAGAGCATGTATTTTACACGGAATCGTCTCAAAAGCAGATGATTCTATTCAATAGAGAGAGGTGAAATGAGATGAGAGAAGGAATCCATCCTGAGTACTATCAGGCAACCGTAACCTGTAACTGCGGTAACACTTTTGTAACCGGTTCTACCAAGCCGGAGATTCACGTGGAAGTTTGTTCCAAGTGTCATTCATTCTACACCGGTCAGGTTAAGGCTACCAGAACCGACGGACGTGTTGATAAGTTCAACAAGAAGTACGGTATGAACAAATAACATTGAAAAAGCAAGGTTGAGGTAGTTACTATCTCAACCTTTTTTCGCTTTTTTTTGAAGAATCCCAAAAGAAGAGTTTTGCATGCGTTTTTCGGTGCATCAACTTGTAAGTGAGATTCTTTTTTGTTTTTATATAAGTGTATGGGAGACAGTATGGCTAAGAAGAAAAAGTGCTATTCCGGCATCGGCGGTCAGGCCGTGTTGGAAGGCGTTATGATGAAA
>JAZQQG010000034.1:0-20034 GCA_045628945.1 Lachnospiraceae bacterium | reverse complement strand
ATTCTGTGCTACCACCGCTACCATCGTATCCGGTGCCATGGCAGAGAGATCCAAGTTCTTATCCTACTGTGTATACTCCGCAATCATTTCCGCTCTGATTTATCCCATTGAAGCGCATTGGATCTGGGGCGGCGGCTTCTTAGCTCAGATGGGCTTCCACGATTTCGCAGGTTCCACCGCAATTCATATGGTTGGTGGTATCTCCGCATTAATCGGTGCAGCAATTCTTGGACCTCGTATCGGTAAGTTCGTTAAGGATAAAGATGGCAAGGTTACCAAGGTCAATGCTTTCCCCGGACACAACCTTCCTATGGGTGCACTTGGTGTATTCATCCTGTGGTTAGGCTGGTACGGCTTCAACGGTGCAGCAGCAGTAACGGTTGAAGAGATGGGTTCCATTTTCTTAACCACCACCATTGCTCCTGCAATCGCAACGGTTGTATGTATGGTATTTACCTGGATTAAATATGGTAAGCCCGATGTTTCCATGTGTCTCAATGCTTCCCTTGCAGGTCTGGTAGCAATTACCGCTCCCTGTGATGTAACGGATGCTTTAGGTGCAACCATTATCGGTGCTGTTGCCGGATTACTGGTAATCTTCGGCGTATGGCTCTTGGATAACAAGCTTCACATTGATGACCCTGTTGGTGCTGTTGCAGTTCACTGCTTAAACGGTATTTGGGGTACCATCGCAGTTGGTCTTTTCGCTACTTCTTCGGCTCCTGCATATGAGAGAGGCTTCGGCGGTCTCAACGCGGACGGTGTTTGGGAGTACGGTGCAAACCAGATTTGTGGCGAGGGTCTCTTCTACGGAGGCGGCTTCAAGCTCTTGGGTGTTCAGCTGGTAGGTATTCTTGCAGTAGCTGCATGGACCGCAGTAGCAATCACCATTACCTTCTTAGTAATTAAGGCAATCTTCGGATTACGTGTTACCGAGGAAGAGGAGATTATCGGTCTGGATGCTACTGAGCATGGTCTTCCCAGTGCTTACGCAGGCTTCTCCATCATGGATATCTCCAATACCATGACCATGGATATCAACGAGAATACCTCTCTTGGTACCGATGCTTATGATGAAGCAAGTCAGATCAAGAAGGATGTTGCAGTACCGGTTGTCAATGCTAGTACCGTAATCAACACCGGTATTAACAAGATTACCATTATCGCGAAACTGTCGAAGTATGATGCTCTGAAGAAAGCATTAAACGATCTCGGTGTAACCGGTATGACCGTAACTCAGGTAATGGGATGTGGTGTTCAGAAGGGCGCCGGCGAGAGATACCGTGGTGTCGAGATGGACGTTACCTTACTTCCTAAGGTTCAGGTTGATGTTGTTGTCAGCAAGATTCCTGTTGAGTCAGTCATCGAGGCTGCGAAGAGAGCTCTTTACACCGGCCATATCGGTGATGGTAAGATCTTCGTTTACCCGGTTGAAAAGGTTGTTAAGATTCGTACCGGTGAGGAAGACTACGCAGCTCTTCAGGATGTTGAATAATTATCAGAATCAATAAGTAATTGCAGGATTTCATGTAGGATAGCAATATCCTGCATGAAGTCCTATTGAAGTATTCGGGACTATTTCAGAGTTAGTACGAATACCGTATCGAAATAGCAAAATGCTGTTCGAGTAACAATCGTCAGGGGTTTCAGAGGCCTCAAAGATGATAAAGAAAGATAGGAGAGAACATGATTAAGTATGTATTCGTGACCGGTGGTGTCGTATCCGGATTGGGAAAAGGAATCACCGCTGCATCTCTTGGCCGTTTGCTTAAGGCCAGAGGCTATCATGTGACCATGCAGAAATTCGATCCGTACCTGAATATGGATCCCGGAACTATGAATCCAATTCAGCATGGTGAAGTATTTGTTACCGATGATGGTACTGAGACAGACTTGGATCTCGGTCATTATGAGCGATTCATTAACGAGAGTATGAATCACGATTCGAATGTGACGACCGGTAAGATCTATTGGTCTGTTCTGAATAAAGAACGTCATGGGGACTACGGTGGAGGCACCGTTCAGGTCATTCCCCATATAACCAATGAGATTAAGAGTAAGATTCATAAGCCTGAGTCCGAGGAGGAGCAGACCATCTCTATTATTGAGATCGGCGGTACGGTCGGTGATATCGAGAGCCAGCCGTTTTTGGAAGCTCTTCGTCAGTTCCAGACGGAGGTCGGACGTGAGAATGTAATTCTCATTCAGGTCACCCTGATTCCTTACATCAAAGCTTCCGGTGAGATGAAAACCAAACCGACGCAGATGAGTGTCAAGAGTCTGCAGTCTATGGGAATCTGGCCGGATATCCTGGTATGTCGATCCGATTATCCCGTGGATGATGACATGAGAGCGAAGATTGCGCTCTTCTGTAATGTTAAAAAAGAACACGTCCTTCAGAATCTGGATGCCAAATCCCTCTATGAGGTTCCTTTGATGATGGAGGAGGAGCATCTGGCCGACGCGGTATGTGAGTGTTTGCACATTCCCTGCCCAGAACCGGACCTTACAAAGTGGAAGCAGATGGTATACGATTCCCTGCATCCCGAGCATCAGGTCACCATCGGTCTGGTAGGAAAATATGTTGCGCTTCACGATGCTTATTTGAGTGTAGTAGAGGCTCTGAAGCATGGCGGTATCGAGAATAAGACCGATGTGAAGATTCGCTGGATTGATTCCGAAGAACTGACGGAGAAAAACGCCGATGAAATGCTTGGGGATCTGGACGGCATTCTGGTTCCGGGAGGTTTCGGCACCCGTGGCACGGAGGGCAAAATCTTGGCGGCAAAGTATGCAAGAACCCATAAGATTCCTTACCTTGGTTTGTGCCTCGGTATGCAGATTGCGATTATCGAATTCGTTCGCAATGTATGCGGACTGGCGGATGCCAACAGTATTGAACTGAATCCCGAGACAACCAATCCGGTCATCTGTTTACTGCCGGGGCAGGAAAAGATCACGGATGTGGGCGGAACCTTACGACTCGGCGCATATCCCTGTAAGCTGAAGGAGGGTACTCTTGCGAGAGCACTCTACGGGGAAGAGAATATCTCGGAGCGTCACAGACATCGTTATGAAGTAAACAATGAATACAGAGAACTTCTCACCAAGAACGGTATGGTCCTTTCCGGAACTTCTCCGGATGATTATATCGTGGAGATGATTGAGATTCCCGATCATCCCTATTTTGTTGCAACACAGGCACATCCGGAATTCAAATCCAGACCGGATGAGGCACATCCTCTTTTCCGAGGTCTTGTGAAGGCAGCATTGGTTAGAAAGGAGAACAGATAAATGAGTAACAATAGACAGGAAGCAGATGCATTAACGGAAGCAGAACAGCGTAAGACCCTGTATGAGACTTCCTTTGAGCACGATAACTGCGGTATCGGTGCAATTGTAAATATCTATGGCAAGAAGAGCCATAAAATCGTAGACGATGCGCTTAAGATTGTTGAGAATCTGGAGCATCGTGCCGGTAAAGACGGCGAAGGGAAGACCGGTGACGGTGTCGGTATTCTGACCCAGATTCCGCACAAATTTTTTGTGAAGGCATGTGCAGAGCTTGGTTTTGAAATCGGTAAGGAGAGAGAGTACGGCGTCGGTGTATTCTTCTTTCCGCAGAATGAGTTAAAGAAGAGCCGCGCGATGAAGATGTTTGAGGTCATCGTAGCGAAGGAAGGTTTAAAATTTCTGGGTTGGAGACAGGTTCCCAATTATCCGGATGTCCTTGGCCAGAAAGCACTGGACAGTTGTCCCGTGATTATGCAGGCCTTCATTAAGAGACCGATGGGACTTGCCAATGATCTGGCTTTTGACCGCAAGCTCTACATTGTAAGACGAGTATTTGAGCAGAGTAACGAGAATACCTATGTGCCTTCTCTGTCCTGCAGAACCATCGTATATAAGGGCATGTTCTTAGTAAGCCAGCTTCGTACCTTCTTTGCTGATCTTCAGGATAAGGAGTATGAGTCTGCGGTTGCACTTGTACATTCCCGTTTCTCCACCAACACGAATCCCAGTTGGCTTCGTGCGCATCCGAACCGTTTCTTGGTTCATAACGGTGAGATTAATACCATTAAGGGTAATGTGGACCGAATGCTTGCGAGAGAGGAGACCATCGAGACCACCTGTTTTACGGAAGAGGAACTTACCAAGGTGCTTCCGATTATTTCCGCAGAGGGTTCCGTCTCCGCAATGTTGGACAATGCGTTGGAATTTATGGTCATGGGCGGTATGGATCCCGCACTTGCTGCTATGGTTCTGATTCCCGAGCCCTGGGAGCATAACGATACGATTTCTCAGAAGGAGAGAGACTTCTATCAGTTTTATGCGACCATGATGGAGCCGTGGGACGGCCCGGCCAGCATTCTCTTTTCCGATGGTGATGTGATGGGTGCCATCCTGGACCGTAACGGACTTCGTCCTTCCCGTTATTACCTTATGGATGACGGAAGACTGGTACTGTCCTCCGAGGTCGGTGTCCTTGCACTGGATGAGAAGCATATCCTGAAAAAGGAAAGATTACATCCCGGTAAAATGCTTCTGGTTGATACCGTAAAGGGCAAAGTAATCTCCGATCAGGAGTTAAAGGAATACTACGCAAGCCGCGAGCCTTACGGTGAGTGGCTGGATTCGAACCTGGTGAACCTGGGCGATATCAAGATTCCGAATGAGAAGGTTCCTTCCTACAAAAAAGAAGAATTAACCCGCCTGCAGAAGGCTTTTGGCTATACGTATGAAGATTATAAGGACCAGATCGGTTCCATGGCTCTGAACGGTTCCGAGCATATCGGTGCCATGGGTATTGATACTCCTCTTGCGGTAATGAGTAAGGAGTATCAGCCGCTGTTCTACTACTTTAAGCAGTTATTTGCGCAGGTTACCAATCCGCCCATCGACTCGATTCGTGAGAAGATTGTAACCGCGACCACCGTATATCTCGGTCGATCCGGCGACCTTCTTGCCGAGCGCCCCGAGAACTGCCGCGTGCTTAAGATTAAGAACCCGATTCTGTCGGATCTTGATTTACTTAAAATCTGCCACCTGAAGTCCTGCGGTCTGAAGGTGGAGAAGGTATCCACGCTCTACTACAAGAGCACTCCTCTTGAGAGAGCATTAGAGCACCTTTTCGTAGAGGTAGACCGCGCTTATAAGGACGGTGCGAATATTCTCGTTCTGTCCGACCGCGGAGTGGATGAGAACCATGTTGCCATTCCTTCTCTTTTGTGTGTGGCTGCGGTTCATAATCACCTCGTACGCACGAAGAAATGTATGGCGATGTCTCTGATTATGGAGACCGGCGAACCCAGAACCGTGCATCAGTTTGCAACCTTATTAGGCTTCGGTGCCTGTGCGGTGAACCCTTATCTGGCGCATGCCTCCATTCAGGAATTGATTGAGGACGGTACGTTAAACAAGGATTACTACGCAGCTGCCAAGGATTACGATGATGCAGTAATCAGCGGTATCGTTAAGATCGCTTCCAAGATGGGTGTCTCCACGATTCAGTCCTATCAGGGCAGCCGAATCTTTGAAGCACTCGGTATCGACAAGAGTGTGATTGATAAGTATTTCACCGGAACCGTATCCCGTATCGGAGGTATCACCTTAGAGGACATCGGCAACAATACCGATGCACAGCACTCCCGTGCATTTGATCCTCTGGGACTGGCTACCGATATGACGATTGATTCCATAGGACGTCATAAGATGCGTTCCCAGGGCGAGGATCATAGATACAATCCTCAGACCATTCATATGTTACAGATGTCTACCAGAGAGGGAGACTATGGCAAGTTCAAGCAGTACACCGCAATGGTGGACCGCGAGGAAACCGGTTATATCCGTAGCCTGATGGACTTCAATTATCCCGAGACCCAGGTAGACCTTAGCGAGGTAGAATCCGTAGATTCCATCGTTCGCCGTTTCAAGACCGGTGCAATGAGTTACGGTTCCATCTCCGAGGAGGCACATGAGGCACTGGCAATCGCCATGAATCGTCTTCACGGTAAGTCGAACTCCGGTGAAGGTGGTGAGAGCGATGAGCGTCTTGAAAGTGCAGGAACGAAGCATGACAGAAGCTCTGCCATTAAGCAGGTGGCTTCCGGACGTTTCGGTGTTACCAGCCGCTACTTAGTCTCCGCGAAGGAGATTCAGATTAAGATGGCACAGGGTGCTAAGCCCGGTGAGGGTGGACATCTTCCCGGCAAAAAAGTATATCCCTGGATTGCCAAGACCAGACATTCCACTCCCGGCGTAAGCTTGATTTCGCCTCCGCCTCATCATGATATTTATTCGATTGAGGACCTTGCACAGTTAATCTATGACCTGAAGAATGCCAATCGTCAGGCACGAATCTCTGTAAAACTGGTATCCGAGGCCGGCGTTGGTACGATTGCGGCCGGTGTTGCCAAGGCCGGTGCGAGAGTCATCCTTATTTCCGGTTATGACGGAGGTACCGGTGCGGCACCCATCAGTTCCATTCACAATGCAGGTCTTCCTTGGGAGCTTGGTCTTGCCGAGACCCATCAGACCTTAATGCAGAACGGCCTTCGTAACAAGGTGGTGATCGAAACCGACGGTAAATTAATGAGCGGTCGTGATGTGGCAATTGCCGCAATCCTCGGTGCAGAGGAATTTGGTTTTGCTACCGCTCCCCTGGTAACCTTAGGCTGCGCCATGATGCGTGTATGTAATCTGGATACCTGCCCCATGGGTGTTGCAACACAGAATCCCGAGCTTCGGAAGCGTTTCATCGGTAAGCCCGAGTATGTGGAGAACTTCATGCGTTTCATTGCAGAGGAACTCCGTGAATATATGGCAAAGCTTGGTGTTCGCAGTATTGACGAACTGGTAGGTCGTACCGATCTTTTGAAGAAGAAAGAGGACTTAACCGGTGTGAAGAGTCAGATCAGCTTAGAGAGAATCTTAGGCGAACCTACTTTTGAGAATTGCACCTGCGATCCGGACTTCGACTTCGATTTTGAGTTAGAGAGCCGCAAGGACGAGAAGCTTATGAAAAAGGATAAGAACTTAAAGGCCGCAATTAAGGACGGTACTCCGGTTACCTTATCCGTAGAAGTAACCAATATCGACCGTGCCTTCGGTACCCTTCTTGGTGCTGAGATTACCAAGAACCATCATGAAGGCTTAAAAGAAGATACCATTACCCTGCAGTGTAACGGTGCAGGCGGACAGAGCTTCGGTGCCTTCATTCCCGCAGGTCTGACACTCGATTTAACCGGAGACAGCAATGACTACTTCGGTAAGGGCTTATCCGGTGGTAAGTTAATCGTTAAGGCTCCGGAAGAGGCAGCCTACGATGCAGAGAACAACATCATCATCGGTAATGTGGCACTCTACGGTGCAACCTCCGGTGAAGCTTTTATTGCCGGTATGGCAGGCGAGCGTTTCTGCGTACGTAACTCCGGTGCGCGTTGCGTTGTAGAGGGTGTCGGTGAGCATGGCTGTGAATACATGACCGGTGGTCTTGCTGTTATCTTAGGTACGACGGGCAAGAACTTTGCAGCCGGTATGAGCGGCGGTATTGCTTATGTATTGGACGAAGAGAACTCTCTCTACCGTAACCTCAACAAGGAAATGGTTCTCATGGAGCGTGTTGAGTATAAGGCCGACAAGGAAGAACTGAAGAACATGTTAAAGAAGCATGTGAAGTACACCGGTTCTGAAAAGGCTAAAATGATCCTTGACAATTATGAAGATTACCTTCCTAAGTTCAAGAAGATTATTCCTACGGACTACAAGGAAATGATGCGTCTGACGGAAGATTTCATTGAACGCGGAATGAGCATCGAGGAAGCTCAGATTGAGAGCTTCTATGCAAGTCTTGGTGAGAAAGCGTAGAGGAGGACACGAAAATGGGAAAAGCAACCGGTTTTATTGATTATAAGAGACAGGATTCCTATTGTGTGGAACCCTTGGAACGTATTAAGAATTTTGATGAATTTCATGAAAGCCTTCCGGCAGAGGAGCAGAAGAAGCAGGGTGCCAGATGTATGGACTGCGGTGTTCCTTTCTGCCAGGCAGGTACCATGATTGCAGGAATGGCCAGCGGCTGTCCTCTGCACAATCTGGTTCCCGAGACCAACGAGCTGGTTCATAAAGGGAACTGGGAGCAGGCTTACAATCGTTTGAGCAAGACACACTCCTTCCCGGAGTTTACATCCCGCGTATGTCCCGCACTCTGTGAGGCGGCATGTACCTGCGGCTTCAACGATGCGCCTGTGGCTACCAAGGATAATGAGCGTGTCATCATTGACCTCGCTTTTGAGAACGACCTGGTAAAAGAGGAAGCACCCAAGGTTCGTACCGGTAAGACGGTAGCAGTCATCGGTAGCGGTCCTTCCGGTCTTGCTGCGGCACAGCTTTTGAATCGAAGAGGCCATAAGGTAACGGTTTTTGAGCGAAATGACCGTGTCGGCGGACTCCTTCGTTACGGTATTCCGAACATGAAGTTGGACAAGCGCTCCATTGACCGTCGCGTAAAGCTGATGGAAGAGGCAGGCATCGAGTTCAAGTGTGGCGTGAATGTCGGGAAGGATATTAAGGCTTCCGAGATTATGAAGCAGTACGATCGCGTTGTGTTATGCTGTGGCGCTTCGAATCCCAGAGATATCGCGGCTCCCGGTCGTGATGCAAAGGGCATCTACTTTGCAGTGGATTTCCTGAAGGAAGTCAGCAAGAAGTTAATGGATAATCAGTACGATTCCTCAAAGGTAATCGGTGCAAAAGATTATTCTTTCGGCTCTTTAAAGGGCAAGAACGTCATCGTAATCGGTGGCGGTGATACCGGAAATGACTGTGTCGGAACCAGCGTAAGACTGGGGGCCGGCAATGTGGTTCAAATCGAGATGATGCCTCCCGCTCCTATGTGCAGAGCGGAGAGCAATCCTTGGCCCGAATGGCCGAAGACCTTCAAGACCGATTACGGCCAGGAGGAAGCGATTGCAGTATACGGAAGTGATGTGAGAATCTTCACAACAACCGTTACGGAATATCTGAAGGACGCGAAGGGAAATCTTACCGGCGTTAAGACCGTCAAGCTGGAAAGACATCTGGACAAGGCAACGGGACGTGTATCCATGGATCCGATTCCCGGAACCGAGGCAGAACTGAAGGCGGATCTGGTATTGATTGCTGCAGGTTTCTTAGGAAGTGAAGCATATGTTACGGAGGATTTCGGTGTGGAACGCAATGCAAGAACCAATGTTGCCACTGAGGCCGGAGCCTATGCTACCAGTAAGGATCGTGTATTTACCGCAGGCGATATGCACAGGGGACAGTCCCTTGTGGTATGGGCCATTGCCGAAGGTCGCAATGTTGCGAAGGCAGTGGATGAGAGCCTGATGGGATATACGAATCTGTAATATTGCCCAACATCTTTCTTTATATTGTTACTCTGAACAGAGCGGTCGCCCGTCTTGCACGGTGCGGCCGCTTTGTTCGTGGGAAGGTGGTAATTTTCTGCACAAGTTTTGCTTGCGAATTATCAGCGTTCCGTGTAGTATAAATATTGGTAAATTATGCTTTTTTGCATGGGGAGCGCGATCGCTTGCGGGAGTCGGAATTCTGTGCGGAAAGCAATGAGATAAGGAGACAGATTATGCAAGAATACACCCCGATTAAGGAAGGCAAAGTAAGAGAAATCTATGACATCGGCGAGAACCTGATTCTGGTTGCAACCGACCGTATCAGTTGCTTCGATGTGATTCTGAACAACACCGTTACCAAGAAGGGTACCGTACTGACCCAGATGTCGAAGTTCTGGTTTGACTACACGAAGGATATCGTTAAGAACCATATGATTTCCGTAGACCCTGCCGATATGCCTGAGTTTTTCCGTCAGGAGAAATACAACGGTAACAGTATGCTGGTTAAGAAGCTTACGATGGTTCCCGTTGAGTGTATCGTTCGTGGATATATTACCGGTTCCGGCTGGAAGAGCTACTTAGAGGACGGCACCGTTTGCGGTATTAAGCTTCCCGAAGGTCTTAAGGAATCCGATAAGTTGCCTGAGCCGATTTACACCCCTTCCACCAAGGCAGAGATCGGTGATCATGATGAGAATATTTCCTTTGAGCAGTCCATCGACTACTTAGAGAAGGCATTCCCCGGACACGGTCTGGAATATGCAACCAAGATTAAGGAATGCACCCTTGCGCTCTACAAGAAGTGTGCAGATTATGCACTGACCAAGGGCATCATTATTGCAGATACCAAGTTTGAGTTCGGTCTGGACGAGAACGGAGAGATCGTAATCGGTGATGAGATGTTAACTCCCGATTCTTCCCGCTTCTGGCCTGCCGATCAGTATGAGCCCGGCCATGGTCAGCCTTCCTTTGACAAGCAGTTTGCCCGTGACTGGCTGAAGGCCAATCCCCATGACGACTGGACTCTTCCTCAGGACGTGGTGGACAAGACCATCGCCATCTACATGGAAGGCTATGAGACTTTAACCGGTAAGAAGATTCAGTAATTCTATTATAAAAAAACAATTGGAGTAGAGTATGAGCGGAACAGACAGATACATCAGCCCTTTTTCAGAAAGATATGCATCACCGGAGATGCAGTACATTTTTAGCCAGGACAAGAAGTTCTCTACCTGGAGAAGATTATGGATTGCACTCGCAGAGACCGAGATGGAGTTAGGCTTGTCTCAGGATGGCAAACTGGTTGTCACCCAGGAGATGATCGACGAGATGAAGGAGCACATCACGGACATCAATTATGATGTTGCGAAGGCAAGAGAGAAGGAAGTGCGTCATGACGTTATGAGCCATGTATATGCTTACGGTAAGCTCTGCCCCAAGGCTGCCGGTATCATCCATCTGGGTGCGACCAGCTGCTATGTCGGTGACAATACCGATATCATCATTATGCGTGATGCATTGACGTTGGTTCGTAAGAAGTTGATCAACGTCATCGCGAAGCTGTCCGATTTCGCCGCAAAATACAAAGATCAGCCGACGCTTGCATTTACACATTTCCAGCCGGCACAGCCTACCACGGTAGGAAAAAGAGCAACCCTGTGGATTCAGGAGTTTATGATGGATCTTGAGGATCTGGAGTACGTTCTTGGCAGCCTTAAATTGCTTGGCTGCAAGGGTACCACCGGAACCCAGGCGTCCTTCAAGGAACTGTTTAACAATGACCAGGAGAAACTGGATGCCATCGATCCCATGATTGCCAAGAAGATGGGCTTTGAGAACTGCTATCCCGTTTCCGGTCAGACCTATTCTCGTAAGGTGGACACCCGCGTGCTGAACATTCTTGCGGGAATTGCAGCCTCCGCACACAAGATGTCCAATGATATTCGCCTTCTTCAGCATCTGAAGGAAGTGGAAGAGCCCTTTGAAAAGAATCAGATCGGTTCCTCGGCTATGGCATATAAGAGAAATCCCATGCGCTCCGAACGTATTGCTTCCCTGTCGAACTATATCATGGTAGACGCATTGAACCCTGCGATTGTATCGGCAACCCAGTGGTTTGAGAGAACTCTGGATGACTCTGCCAATAAGAGAGTATCCGTATCCGAGGGCTTCCTTGCAACGGATGGTGTATTGGATCTGTGTCTGAATGTGGCAGACGGATTGGTAGTGAATACGAAGGTCATTGAGAAGAGACTCTTAAGCGAGCTTCCTTTTATGGCGACCGAGAATATTATGATGGATGCCGTAAAGAACGGCGGTAACCGTCAGGAACTTCATGAGGAGATTCGTAAGCTCAGCATGGAGGCCGGTGTGAACATTAAGCAGAAGGGCCTGGACAATAACCTCTTAGAGCTGATTGCCGACTGTGATACCTTTGACTTAACGTTAGAGGAACTTCAGAGCTACATGATTCCCGCCAACTATGTCGGAAGAGCGGTAGAACAGGTCGACAAGTATCTGTCGGATTTTGTAAAGCCGATGTTGGCAGCAAACAGTGAACTGTTAGGTGCAACCGCAACCATTAATGTATAAGTTGAAAGCGCGTGTATAAATCGGCGTCGCAGGTATAAGAAATTCCTCGCTGGTTGTATGAGCCAAGTGGGCCCGGTCCCACCATGGCTCATACAAAGGCTTCGGAATTCCTCATACCCGCGGCGCCTTTTTTCGTACGAGCATCTGTATGAGGTGCTGGAGCCAAAGTGCCGAGAAAATACAAAAGCGTTTTTTGACTCAGCTTTTATAAATTTGCTGTTGCAAATTGTATACACATATACTATAATGCTTTTTGGACAAAGGCGTCTGAGGATATGTGAGATTCACATACCCTTGGGAGTCTTTTTTGTTTTTTCAGAATAACATACTTTTTAGGAGGAAAAAGAAAGATGTCTTACGTTGATGAAGTACTTGAGCTTGTAAAAGAGAAGAATGCAAGCGAGCCCCTGTTTATCCAGGCAGTTACCGAGGTATTTGAGACCTTAAAGCCCGTTATCGAGGCAAATGAGGAGCTCTACAGAAAGGAAGCAATCCTTGAGAGAATTACCGAACCTGAGCGTGTAATCATGTTCAAGGTTCCTTGGGTAGATGACAAGGGTCAGGTACAGGTAAACAGAGGTTACCGTGTACAGTTCAACTCCGCAATCGGACCTTACAAGGGAGGCTTAAGATTAGATAAGTCCGTTACCCTTGGTATGTTAAAGTTCCTTGGTTTCGAGCAGGTATTTAAGAACTCCTTAACGACCCTTCCTATGGGCGGTGGTAAAGGTGGTTCCGACTTCAACCCTAAGGGCAAGTCTGATAGAGAGATTATGGCATTCTGCCAGAGCTTCATGACCGAGCTTTGCAAGCACATCGGTGCTGATACCGACGTTCCTGCAGGTGACCTTGGTACCGGCGGACGTGAGATTGGTTATATGTTTGGTCAGTACAAGAGAATTAAGAACGTATTTGAAGGCGTTCTTACCGGTAAGGGATTAACCTTCGGCGGTTCCCTTGCAAGAACCGAAGCTACCGGTTACGGTCTGCTTTACTTCACGAAGGAAATGCTTGCTTGCAACGGTATCGACATCGCAGGCAAGACGGTTACCGTTTCCGGTTCCGGTAACGTAGCAATCTACGCAATCCAGAAGGCAACCCAGATGGGTGCTAAGGTTATCGCTTGCTCCGATCGTAACGGTTGGATCCTTGATGAGGAAGGTATTGATTACAAGATTCTTCAGGAGATTAAGGAAGTTAAGAGAACCAGCCTTGAGGATTACTTAAACTACAGACCCAATGCGAAGTACACCGCTAAGGAAGCTGGTGATAACATGGATCACGGCGTATGGACGGTTAAGGCTGACATCGCTCTTCCTTGCGGACGTGAGAATACCATCGACTTAAGCGATGCTAAGAACCTGGTTGCTAACGGCGTTATCGCAGTAGCAGAGGGTGCTAACATGCCTACCAACCTTGAGGCTACCAAGTACTTCCAGGAGAACAAGGTTCTCTTCGCACCCGGTAAGGCTTCCAATGCAGGCGGTGTTGCTACCTCCGATCTTGAGATGAGCCAGGACTCCGAGAGACTTTCCTGGGGCTTCGAAGAGTTTGATGCTAAGCTTCATGACATCATGGTATCCATTTTCCATGCTGCAGATGATGCTGCTAAGAGATATGGTATGGAAGGCAACTACGTAGCAGGTGCTAACATCGCCGGCTTCGAGAAGGTTGTTAACGCTATGCTTGCTCAGGGCGTTTGCTAATTCCTTTGTAAAAAAGCAATAAATTTAGGCGTTTATGTTTCTTGTTTTTGCAAGGTGCATAAGCGCCTTTTTTATTGCAAGAATAGGCTAAATATATTATAATTTAGTCTGATATTATGTGCTTTCGTAAGGAAGGAGAAAAATACATGACGACCCCCGCAGATATTATGCAGTTAATCGAGGAAGAGGATATTGAGTTTATCCGACTTCAGTTCACGGATGTGTTGGGAATTCTTAAGAATATTGCTGTTACCCCGAGCCAGATGAATCTGGTTCTGGAGCGTAAGTATTCCATTGCCGGTTATTCTCTTTTTGACGGTTTCTATAACTTCGACGAGAATTTGTATCTCGTTCCGGATCTGGATTCTTTCGTAATCTTACCTTGGCGTCCTCAGCAGGGCAAGGTAGGAAAACTCATCTGCGATATCTGTTATGAAGACGGTTCTACCTGTGATATGAGCCCTCGTACGATTCTTAAAAAGGTTCGCGAGGATGCGCAGAAGGAGGGAATAGATTTCGTAATCAACCCGGAGTGTGAGTTTTTCCTTTTCCATACCGACGATAACGGTAACCCTACTACGATTACCCATGAGAAGGCCGGTTACCTGGGCGTAGGACCGATTGATTTTGGTGAGAATGCAAGACGTGATATGGTCTTAAATCTGGAGGAGATGGGTTTCCGCGTGGAATCCTCTCATCATGAGAAGGCACCCGGACAGCATGAGATTGACTTCACCGCAGGAGAGATGTTAGAGACCGCGGATGCGATTATGAACTTTAAGTTTGCGGTTCGTTCCATCGCAAAGCGTTTCGGACTCTATGCAACCTTTATGCCGAAGCCCACAACGGATGCGGCCGGCTCCGGTATGCATCTGAATATTGCCGCTTACAAGGACGGTAAGAATCTCTTCGAGATGGTGGACGGCGAGATGTCCGATACGGCGAAATACTTCATTGGCGGTATTATGGCTCATGCAGAAGGAATGTGCGCCATCACGAATCCTACCGTGAATTCCTACAAGCGTCTTCTGTCTGCCGGATATGACGCTCCGAATAAGATTAACTGGTCCACGAAGGGGGAGAGCAGTGCGATTAAGTACTACAGATCCTTGGGTGAGACGAAGGTAGAACTTCGTTTCCCGGACAGCTCTTCGAATCCTTATCTTGCGATTGCGGTTTGTATCGCAGCCGGGTTGGACGGTATTCGCAATCAGATTGTTCCCAAGGAGGAGAACGAGTCCGGTTCCGGCTCGAAGAAACTTCCCGGCAACTTAAAGGATGCGGTTCGTGCAATGCGTAAGGACAGCCTCGTACAGGAGGTTCTGGGCGAGGAACTCTATAAGCATTATGAGACCATCAAGAAGAATGAATGGGATCGTTACATGACGGAAGTCTCGGATTGGGAGATTGAACATTACCTGATTAAGATGTAGGAGGGCACCGCATGGCCAGCATATTGATAGCCATGCCCAAAAGCGAAGATGCCACCCATCTGGTAGAGATGCTTAACAGTCAGGGACTAATGATGGACATTGAGGTCTGTCAGACGGGTGCAGAGATCTTGCGAATATCGAATGCGCGTGAATATGGCGTAGTCATCTGCACGAAGACTCTGCGGGATATGTCCTATGTGGAATTGGCAGATTACCTTCCGGAATTCTTCGGGATGATTCTGCTAACCAAGGATATGACGCTGGATACCTTTTCGGAGAAGATGGTTAAGGTCCTGATGCCGTTTAAAACACGGGAGCTTGTCTCAACAATCGAGATGATGATGTCCTTTTTTGTACGGAGAATCCGTAAGAAAAAGACGATACCGATTAAGCGAAGTGCGGCAGAACAGCGCGTGATTGATGATGCAAAGGCATTGTTGATGGAACGAAACGGTCTCAGCGAGCCCGAGGCCTTTCGATATATTCAGAAGAGCAGTATGGATACCGGTCGAAGTATGACCGAATCCGCTCAGATGATCCTCATGCTGAATCAATAGCAGAGAGTAGTTTTTGGGAATAAGAATACATAGAAGGTTAAGAGGGAATTATGTGCGGAATAGTTGGATATTGTGGAACAAAGCAGGCTGCACCGATCCTGTTGGACGGTTTGTCCAAACTTGAATATCGTGGATATGACTCCGCGGGTCTTGCTGTTCGTGACGGCGAGAAGGATATCGAGGTCGTGAAGGCCAAGGGTCGTCTGAATATCTTAAAAGAGAAGACAAATGAAGGCCAGTCCATGAAGGGTACCTCCGGTATCGGACATACCAGATGGGCAACCCACGGCGAACCGAACGAGACCAATGCACATCCTCACATCAGTGATGATTGCAATGTTGTTGCGGTACACAACGGTATTATCGAGAATTATGTGGAGATTCGTGAGAAATTAAAGAAGCATAATTACCAGTTTTACTCGCAGACCGATACCGAGGCGTTAGTTAAGTTAATTGACTATTATTACAAAAAATATAACATCGGACCCATCGATGCCATTGCGAAGACCATGGTGCGTGTACGCGGTTCCTATGCCCTTGCGGTGATGTTTAAGGACCGTCCCGGGGAGATTTGGGTTGCGAGAAAAGAGAGCCCCTTAATCATCGGTACCGTAGAGGATGCCTCCTTTGTGGCAAGCGATGTTCCTGCAATTCTGAAGTATTCCCGCGATGTGTATTACATCGGCAATCTTGAGATGGCATGTCTTAAGGGGAATCAGGTTACCTTCTATAACCTCGACGGTGAGGAGATTCAGAAGGAACTGACCACAATCAAATGGGACGCGGAAGCCGCAGAAAAGGGCGGTTATGAGCACTTCATGATGAAGGAGATTCATGAGCAGCCGAAGGCCGTTGCCGATACCATGAATGCGTATCTGAACGGAGATACCGTGGATCTTAGTTCCGTTGGCTTGGATGATGAGAAGATTAAGTCCTTCAAGAATCTGTTGATTGTAGCCTGTGGTTCCGCATATCATGTCGGTGTGGTTGCACAGTATGTATTTGAGAAGCTGGCACGCATTCCGGTTCGTGTGGAGCTTGCGTCCGAGTTCCGTTATCGGAAGCCGATTATTACTCCGGACGATCTGGTCATCGCCATCAGCCAGTCCGGTGAGACGGCGGATACGCTTGCAGCAATCCGCGAGGCAAAAGAAAACGGTGCTTATACGCTGGGAATCGTAAATGTTGTGGGCAGTTCCATCGCCCGTGAGTCCGATAGCGTTCTCTACACCATGGCCGGTCCCGAGATTGCGGTTGCGACGACAAAGGCGTACAGTGCGCAGTTGATTGCGGCAGACTTTTTGGCATTGGCTTTTGGCAAGGTAAGAGGCAATCTGGATGCGGCACAGGTGGCATACTATCTGGGAGAACTTCGTTCCATTCCCGATAAGATCCAGCGTGTGTTGGATGACAAGGAGCGAATCCAGTGGTTCACTTCGAAGATTACAAATGCGCAGGATGCTTTTTTCATCGGAAGAGGAATCGACTATGCGGTGGCTTTGGAAGGCTCCCTTAAGATGAAGGAGATCAGCTACGTGCATTCCGAAGCTTATGCGGCAGGTGAGTTAAAGCACGGCACCATCAGCCTGATTGAGGACGGTACGCTGGTCATCGGTATTTTGACCCAGAGCGAGCTCTTCGAGAAGACGAGATCCAATCTTGTCGAGGTGAAGAGCCGAGGCGCATATCTCATGGGCGTAACGAATTACGGCAATTATTCCATTGAGGATCTGGTGGATTTTACCATCTATATTCCGAAAACGGATGATATTTTTGCAGAAAGTCTTGCAATCATACCCTTACAGCTATTAGGATATTATGTGTCCATTGCGAAGGGCTTAGATGTAGATAAACCCCGTAACCTCGCGAAGAGCGTTACCGTGGAGTAGGAGGATAAAGAACTATGGTAAAAGCAGTAGTCGGAGCCAATTGGGGCGACGAGGGAAAAGGTAAGATTACCGATATGTTGGCAGAAGAGGCTGACATCATCATCCGTTTCCAGGGTGGTGCCAATGCGGGACATACGATCGTCAATGAGTATGGTCGTTTTGCTCTTCACACCCTTCCTTCCGGAGTATTCTATGGTCACACCACCAGCATTATCGGTAACGGTGTCGCACTGGATATCCCGAAGTTATTCAATGAGATTAAGTCCATTACGGACCAGAACGTGCCGATGCCTAAGATTTTAGTCAGCGACCGTTGCCAGATGGTAATGCCTTACCATGTATTATTTGATGCTTACGAGGAAGAGCGATTGGGCGGCAAGTCCTTCGGTTCCACGAAGTCCGGTATTGCTCCTTTCTATTCGGACAAGTACAGCAAGATCGGTTTCCAGGTAAGCGAGCTCTTCGATGAGGAACTGTTACGTGACAAGGTGGATCGTGTCTGTGAACTTAAGAATATTATGTTAGAGCATCTCTACCATAAGCCTACCATTGACAAGGCAGAACTTCTTGAGACGCTGCATTCCTATCGTGATATGGTTGCTCCCTATGTATGTGATGTATCCGCATACTTGGATAAGGCCATCAAGGAAGGCAAGACCATTCTCTTGGAGGGGCAGTTGGGTACCTTAAAGGATCCCGACCACGGTATCTATCCGATGGTTACTTCCTCCTCGACTCTGGCAGCTTACGGTGCCATCGGTGCAGGTCTTCCTCCGTACGAGATTAAGCAGATTATTACCGTATGTAAGGCATATTCTTCCGCAGTAGGTGCCGGTGCATTCGTATCCGAGATCTTCGGAGATGAGGCACAGGAGCTTCGTGTACGTGGTGGCGATAAGGGTGAGTTCGGTGCTACCACCGGTCGTCCCCGTCGTATGGGATGGTTTGACTGTGTGGCTTCAAAGTACGGCTGCCGTCTGCAGGGTACTACCGATGTTGCTTTTACCGTATTGGATGTCCTGGGTTACCTGGATGAGATTCCTGTATGCGTAGGTTACGAGATCGATGGCGAAGTAACTACCGACTTCCCGGTTACCGCTAAGCTTGAGAAGGCTAAGCCTGTTCTGAAGACTCTTCCCGGATGGAAGTGCGATATCCGCGGAATCAAGAAGTATGAGGATCTTCCGGAGAACTGCCGTAACTACGTCGAGTTCATCGAGGAGCAGATCGGCTACCCGATTACCATGGTAAGTAACGGTCCCGGACGTGATGAGATCATGTACCGCACCAGCAAGTTTAGCAAGTAAAAAACAAGAATACAGAATCTGTCGGCTCTCGGGCGGGCAGGTTCTTTTTTCCAAGGAGACGAGATGACAAGCGAAAAGATTATCGTAATAGACTTCGGTGGCCAGTACAATCAGCTGGTTGCCAGACGAGTACGAGAGTGCAATGTATATTGTGAGATCTATTCTTACAAGACTCCGTTAGAAAAAATCAAGGAGATGAACCCGAAGGGGATTATTTTGACCGGTGGCCCCAACAGTTGCTATGAGGAGGGAGCTCCTACTGCAGGACGTGATCTTTTTGAGATTGGAGTACCGGTACTGGGCTTATGTTATGGCGCCCAGCTTATGATGCATGTGCTTGGCGGTAAGGTTGAGAAGGCAGATGCCAGAGAATACGGTAAGACGCAGACCTATTTTAAGAATGATAATGTGTTATTCGAGGGAATTCCTGCGGATAATACCGTATGGATGAGTCATTTCGATTACATTTCGAAGTTGGCACCCGGCTTTGAGGTACTTGCGCATACCGATAATTGTCCGGTGGCGGCAGCACAGAATGTTTCGGCCAAGCTCTATGCAATCCAGTTCCATCCCGAGGTACTGCATACCAATCAGGGTTCTGATATGCTATTCAATTTCGTTCGTAAGATCTGCGGATGTAGCGGCGATTGGAGAATGGATACCTTCGTGGAGGATTCCGTGAAGGCAATTCGTGAGAAGGTTGGAGATGGCAAGGTATTGCTGGCTCTTTCCGGCGGTGTAGATTCCTCGGTTGCGGCAGGTCTGTTATCCCGTGCCATCGGCAAGCAGCTTACCTGCGTATTCGTAGATCACGGTCTTCTTCGTAAGGACGAAGGTGACGAGGTAGAGGCTGTATTCGGCCCTAAGGGTGATTTTGATCTGAACTTCATTCGTGTCAATGCGCAGGAGCGTTACTACGGCAAATTGGCCGGCGTATCGGAGCCTGAGCGTAAGCGTAAGATTATCGGAGAAGAGTTCATTCGTGTATTCGAGGAAGAGAGCAAGAAAATCGGTGCTGTGGACTTCTTAGCACAGGGAACCATCTATCCCGATGTGGTAGAGTCCGGTCTCGGCGGTGAATCCGCAGTCATTAAGTCGCATCATAATGTTGGCGGCCTTCCTGATTTCGTTGATTTCAAGGAGATTATCGAGCCCCTT
>JAZQQG010000033.1:0-7430 GCA_045628945.1 Lachnospiraceae bacterium | reverse complement strand
AGCAGACATATGGGATCTTAGCTCAGCTGGGAGAGCATCTGCCTTACAAGCAGAGGGTCATAGCTTCGGCCCCTATAGGTCCCATCCATATGGCGAGATAGCTCAGTTGGCTAGAGCATGCGGTTCATACCCGCAGTGTCGAGGGTTCGAATCCCCCTCTCGCTACTACAAAAAAGGAATCCGAATGGATTCCTTCTTTTTTTTATCGATCCGCAGACGTTGGAAAAAGATCACATAACCGAAGGATTGCTTTTACCTGCCCTGCGGGTGTCGTGGGTGCCGGCCAAATCCCCCGGTCCATGACATCGCGGAAAAACGATATCAGCACCGGCAGGTAGGGAGCCAGATATTCTGAGTCCGGAGTAATTCCGAAGACTTTGACCGCCTTGTTGTACTCACCGCAGAGGGCGCAGGCGAAACGCTCTCCGATGCCCGGCCAGTAGAATTTGGAATGGTCCGGATCCAGTTCCTTAAGAAATGTAAGCTCCTGTACATAATAGCGAAAGCAGTCCAACGAATGAATCGAGGACTCGTCCCGATCTCTGCGATAGCGATAGTAGGATTCTTCTATATAATACGCACGCTTTGCATAGCTGAACACCTGCATATTAAAGCCGATGTCCTGGAAAGCCGCGCCTGCCGATTCGTTAAAACGGATGGCATGTTCCCTGAGAAATTCAAGCCGATAGATTCCCTTCCAAAGGTTCTGATCATAGGTCATAATCCGTTCGGACCGGGTGTCGGTTAGCAGGATATTGGTGGGAGCGTAATGATGCACATGACGATATTCTCTTTTGCCCTCTGTATCGGTGGTGAAAAAATCATATTCCCCACGCACATAGTCCAACTGCATTTCTTCGGATAAGCGGACCAGCCGCTCATACATGCGCTGATCCACGTAATCATCGGTCTCTAAAATTGCCACATAGCGTCCGGTTGCGATGCGAAGCCCGAGATTCACCTGATAACCGTAGCTTTTCTTCGGACTGCGAAGGACCTGCAAGGTTTTTCCGGGCCATTCACCTTCCCGGCAGCGGCGCTCGTAATCCATAAGAATCTCATGGGTTCCGTCTGTGGAGCAGGCATCGATGCAGAGGATTTCAATCTCCTCAAGGGTTTGCGTTAACGCGGATTCGACGCATTCCGATATGTAATTGGCCACATTGAGGGAAGGAAGAATCAGCGATAATAAGTGCATGGAATCCTCTTTTCATATGCAAAAGATAACTGTATTATAACACGAGAATGTGCCGAAAAAGATAGTTTTTGGAGAGGATTTCTTTTTGCGGGCAAATCGTGTACAATATCAGATGGCAGTAAATGTGTATTCTGCGGAGGGCTTATGAGAATCGGAACGGGATATGATGTACATAGATTGGTAGAGAATCGCGACCTTATCATTGGTGGCGTAAAAATTCCTTATGAGAAGGGACTGTTAGGACATTCCGATGCGGATGTGCTGATTCACGCAGTGATGGATGCACTGCTGGGAGCAGGAGCATTGGGAGATATCGGATTGTTGTTTCCGGACAGCGATGACCGCTATAAGGGAATCTCCAGCGTGGAACTTCTGCGGCATGTTCGAGAAGTGTTGGAAGAGAATTTTTATATGATCGAGAATATCGATTGCACAATCATCGCACAGGCACCCAAGATGCGCCCGCATATCGATGCGATGCGAAAAAACATGGCGGAAGCCTTGCAGATTGATGTAAGTCAGGTGAGTGTCAAGGCGACGACGGAAGAAGGCTTGGGATTTACCGGAAGCGGGGAAGGAATTGCCGCACAGGCCGTGGCATTATTGACTTCACCGCGCGAGTTTGCAACCCTGGATGTGACGGAAGGGTATCCTTCCAATCAAGGGGGCTGTGCTACGAAAACGAGCGGATGCGCAGGCTGCGGCGGTTGCAGCAAGTTCGGTAGCGACGAGGTCGGATATCAGCAAAAAGCGAATTTAAGTTTGGAAGGCGGAAAGAACGAGATGAATGAACAGTACGACGGATTAATTTTTGACGTGGACGGGACCCTGTGGGATTCTACTCCGATTGTGGAAAAGGCTTGGAATCAGGCACTGATTGATTTCGGATATCCCGAATTCAGCGTGACGGCAGACCGCCTGAAGGGACTTTTCGGACTTCCCATGGCAGATATTATCAATGCCTTCATGCCCGGTGTTCCCGAGGAAAAAAGAAAAGAATTCGAGCCCATGTGCTTCTCCTATGAGCATGAGTATCTGGAGCGTGAGGCGGGAATCCTCTATCCGGAGCTTGGCAAGGCCCTGGAGCTTCTGGCGAAAAAGTATCCGTTAGCCATTGTTAGTAACTGCCAGGCAGGATACATTGAACTCTTCCTTAAGAAGACCGGTTTCGGTGACCTCTTTGTGGATCATCAGTGTCCGGGCGATGAGCCGTTCTTATTGAAGGCGGATAATATCAAACTGATTGCTAAGCGAAACGGCATGAAGAATCCGCTCTATATCGGCGATACCCAGATGGATGCCAATGCCTGCAAGGCAGCGGGCGTTCCCATTATGTTCTGTGCTTATGGTTTTGGTAAGGTGGAAGAGCCGGACTATGTTGTGAACAGCCCTATGGAGTGGACAGAGAAACTGCTGTAGGGAGAAAAATGGAAATATTTCTTCGATAAGGAAGGTGAAAATAGAGAAAGACATAAAAAAAGAAATGATCCTACGTTTGCCGTACACCCAGCTTTCAAGGCGCCAGGAGGTCATTTCTTTTTTTTTATTATACAATAGAATCAGAAAAAATGTCAAATCTCTTTCGTGTTTTCACGGATAATGTCAAAAAAATGATAATCATCGTCCTTGCTAAGATGATGGCGGCAGGTACTACATAAATTATCGACAAATTGAAGACCGGGATTTTTCTGTGAGTCGCAGGCGGAGATGGATATTACAGAACTGATGGAAGAGATGGTGTGGATGATATTCGAATCAAAATCGGGCTTGTTAAAAGTATCAAATAGAATATTCAAGTCATGAGGAATGTAGTTTACGATTTTGGTTAATAGTAGTATGTATATTTTCTCTTTCTGCGTTTGTGGGAAAGTAGAAGACTTTTTGACGTGATACGAATAGACAATGAAATGTTCGATGGATGATAACTCTGAAAGCATAGCGATTTTGAGTCTCTGATAATTTCGGTCCATTAGTGTGGATTTAAATTCGGTAAAGAGTTGAGCCTTTTTGTCGGAAGATAGGTTCAATTGTTTTGCCTTCTTTTTGAATCGACTATAGACTAGGTTTATATCACTTTGGGACTTGACCAGAAGGCCGGTTACAATAAAATAATCGCTATTTTCGGTCTCGTCAATAAAGAATAGCATGGAATTAGTAGCTCCTTGTTGAATATGTGCGATATCTTTGAAAAATAAAAGGTGAATGACTTGAGATTACGAACACTGACTGAAGAAACAGAGAAATAAAACATGTAGATTAAGAAAAAGTAAGAGTGACTTGTATATCGAAGTTATCCCTAATTATAGCAAATATGCTGATGATTTCAATAGTTATGACGCTGATATACTACGTTACGACAAATAGTATTCATTTCTCAACTACCGGATATTGACCAACCCCCTTCAATCTGCTACAATTCATTTGAATAAAGGCTATGAACGAAGAGAGTACATGGAACCCTCATCATCAGAGAGATTGCGTCATCGGCTGGAAGCGCGATTGGGTGAATTCTATGGAAGTGCATTCGGGAGCTGCTTATGGGAGACTCTGACATAATGGGAGAGTATGTATCATAAGACGAAGAAGCCGCGTTACGGCAGTTGAGCCTATGAGGAGCGAGCAGGTTTTTGGAAGTCGTTAGAACTTACCGAAGGACCGGGACCGTATCATAGGGAAGAAGAGTGGAACCACGTATCTTACGTCTCTTTAAGAGGAATCTTAAAGAGGCGTTATTTTTTTGAGGAGCGAACGATGGGCTTTATCAAGGAAATGAAAAAAGAAATACAGGTGATTAAGGAGCGAGACCCGGCGATTCATTCGACCTGGGAGGCTTTTCTCTATCCGAGCTTTCGCGTGATGTTAAAATATCGCAAGGCACATCGCCATTACCTGAAGGGACACTATTTCCGCGCAAGATGGATTAGCCAGCGTGCGGCGCGTAAGACCGGAATCGAGATTCATCCCGGTGCGACGATTGGCGAAGGACTTTTCATCGACCATGGATCCGGTGTCATTATCGGAGAGACGACGATTATCGGCGATAACTGCACCCTTTACCAGGGGGTAACGCTTGGCGGTACCGGTAAGGAGCAGGGCAAGCGTCATCCGACCTTGGGCAACAACGTCATGGTGTCGGCAGGTGCTAAGGTGCTGGGATCCTTTACCATCGGGGACAATTCCAAAATCGGTGCCGGATCGGTTGTGTTAGAGGAGGTTCCGCCCAACTCGACAGTGGTTGGCGTTCCCGGGCGTGTGGTAAGACGAAATAATGAACGCCTGCCGCAGGAGGAACTGAATCAAGTGGATCTTCCGGATCCTATTGAGGATGAGATTGATAAGCTTCGTGAGGAAGTTTTGGAGTTAAAGCAACTGATTTTGCAGAAGTAAGAAGAAAATACTGCTCTTGCCTGCGGGAAAACGGTGAAAGCAGTTAAAGGAGGATTTATGGAAAACAGATTATTTTTTTACAATACATTGACAAGAACGGTAGATCGATTCGTGCCCAATGAGGAGGGTAAGGTTGCGATGTATACCTGTGGACCTACCGTATATCATTTTGCGCATATCGGCAACTTACGTACCTACATCTGCGAGGACGTGTTGGAGAAAACCCTTCGCTATTTGAGCTATGATGTGAAGCGTGTCATGAACATCACGGATGTGGGGCATTTATCCTCCGATGCGGATACCGGAGAGGACAAGATGGTCAAGGGTGCCAAGCGTGAGCACAAGACCGTTCTGGAGATTGCGAAGTTCTATACGGATGCATTTTTCTCGGATGCGGCGAAGTTAAATATCAAGACCCCCGATGTGGTTGAACCTGCGACGAACTGCATTCCCGAGTTCATCCATATGGTGAGCGCTCTCTTAGAGAAGGGCTATGCTTATGTAGCCGGCGGCAATGTGTATTTCGATACTTCGAAGTTAAAAGATTATTTTGTTTTTTCCTCCGCTGTAGAGAAGGAGCAGATGATGGTCGGCGTCCGCGATGATGTGGATGAAGATACCAACAAGAAGAATAAGAACGATTTCGTACTGTGGTTTACCAAGTCGAAATTCGAGGATCAGGCCCTCAAATGGGACAGCCCTTGGGGCGTAGGATATCCCGGCTGGCACATCGAGTGCTCCTGCATCAGCATGAAGCACCTGGGGGATTTCATGGATATCCATTGTGGCGGCGTTGACAATATCTTCCCGCATCACACCAATGAGATTGCACAGTCCGAGTCTTACCTGGGCCATAAGTGGTGCAACTACTGGTTCCATGTGCATCATTTGAACGACCAGACCGGTAAAATGAGTAAGAGCAAGGGAGATTTCCTGACGGTTTCGCTGTTAGAGAGCAAGGGCTACAATCCGCTTGCTTACCGTCTGTTCTGCTTACAGAGCCATTACCGCAAGCCCCTCGTGTTCTCCTATGAGAATCTGGATAACGTGACGGTGGCTTACGACAAGCTTAAGAAAAAAGTACTGTCTCTTAAGGAAGACGGTGCGGTGGATGAGGCAGTGGTAGCCGAATATCGTAAGAAGTTTGAGGAGGCTTTGTGCAATGACCTCAATACTTCTATGGCAATTACCGTATTGTATGATATGCTGAAGGCAGAGACGAACGAGGCAACGAAGCTTGCGCTTGCGAAGTCCTTCGATGAGGTTCTGTCTCTGAATCTGACCGTTGCAGATGCGACGGAAGAGGCGCCTGCCGCTGACGCAGAGCTGGAGGCATATGTTCTTGCAAAGATTGAGGAACGTAAGGCAGCCAAAAAAGAAAAGGACTTTGCCAAGGCAGATGCCATTCGTGCAGAGCTGTTAGAAAAGGGCGTAGTGCTTGAGGATACCCGCGAGGGTGTTAAGTGGCATTTGGCATAAGCATTCGGGGACACAGAGATCCGACAACGGGTTCAAGTTTTCTTGAGGTCGTCATGGATCGGAAGCAGCCCGTATATTGAGGAGAAGGTATGGAATCGACACCGCTTGAACTGAATCGATACTCACCGTTAGTACTTGCTTATATCGGGGACAGCGTCTACGAGACCTACATTCGTACCCTTCAGGTCGTGGCGAAGAATTGTCCTGTAAATAAGCTGCATCATGAAAAAGTCCGTTTCGTCAAAGCGGAAGCACAGGCGAAGATTGTGGATGCTCTTTTACCGGAGCTTACGGAGGAAGAGGTTACCATCTATAAGCGCGGGCGCAATGCCAAGACGCATACGGTGTCCAAGGGGGGGACCTTAGAGGAATACCATAAGGCAACCGGTTTTGAGGCACTGATCGGATACCTGTATCTGAAAAAAGACGAGGTGCGCTTGCAGGAGCTGATGGCCCGCAGCGCAAATATTATCGAGGGTGAGACGAAGTAAACTCGTAACGAAAGACAGACAGGACGTTACGAATCTGCGTAGGAGATTATTATGGGAATGACAGAATCGTTGATCGAAGGACGGAATGCGGTCATTGAGGCATTTCGCGCCGGCAAGACCATTGATAAATTGTATATTTTGGACGGTTGTCAGGACGGACCGATGATGACGGTTCGCCGTGAAGCGAAGAAGGCCGGTACCTTTGTGAAGTATGTGGACAAGGACCGTTTGGACCAGATGTCCGAGACCGGCAAGCATCAGGGCGTGATTGCCACGATTGCAGCGTATGAGTACGCAGAGGTGGAGGATATTCTTGCGATTGCAAGACAGAAAAATGAGGCACCCTTTGTTTTTCTTTTGGACAACGTGGAGGACCCGCATAACTTAGGTGCGATAATTCGTACCGCGAATCTGGCGGGAGCCCATGGCGTCATTATCCCCAAGGACCGTGCGGTGGGATTGACCGCAACGGTAGCACGCACCAGTGCAGGGGCACTGAATTATACCCCGGTTGCAAGAGTAACGAATCTTGCCCGTACCATCGAGGATTTAAAAAAAGAAGGCATGTGGTTTGTCTGTGCGGATATGGACGGAACGCAGATGTATGACCTGAATCTGACCGGTTCCATCGGTCTGGTCATCGGCAACGAAGGTTCCGGTGTTGGTCGACTCGTAAAAGAGAAATGCGACATGGTAGCTTCGATTCCGATGAAGGGGGACATCGATTCCCTGAATGCTTCCGTGGCAGCGGGAGTCTTAGCCTACGAAATCGTTCGCCAGAGACTGGGCAAGAAGTAGAGGAGTTCCATGGAGAATTACGAATCCCTATCAGATGAAGAATTGATTATAAGATCCCGTGACGGTGAAGGCGCCGT
>JAZQQG010000032.1:0-31245 GCA_045628945.1 Lachnospiraceae bacterium | reverse complement strand
CCTTCCACATGATTGCAACACCTTCGCATACATCGTTAGCGCCGTAGCAGTTAACCTTTGCACGAGGAGAATTTGCATCCTTGGAGTAGCACTTACGATTTACTTCCTTAACCGTGTTGGTGTAAGGATCGTACTCGGTCTCAACAAAGGTAAATCCGTTAATACGGGAGATTACCTGCGCTGCATCCTTACCAAGACCGTTTAAGATAACGCGAAGAGGCTTCTGGCGAACCTTGTTTGCCTTCTCTGCAATACCGATTGCACCTTCAGCAGCTGCGAAGGACTCGTGACCAGCTAAGAATGCGAAACACTCGGTATCCTCTTCCAGTAACATCTTACCTAAGTTACCATGACCAAGACCTACCTTACGGGTATCGGCAACGGAACCGGGAATACAGAAAGCCTGAAGACCTTCACCGATTGCAGCTGCAGCATCAGCAGCCTTACGGCAGTTCTTCTTAATTGCAATTGCAGCACCAACGGTATAAGCCCACTTAGCGTTCTCGAAACAGATAGGCTGAATACCCTCGATCAAATGATAAACATCAATACCTGCTGCATCGCAGATATCCTTACACTCTTCAATAGAGGAGATGCCGTACTCTTTTAACTTAGCTAAAATCTGGGGCTCTCTTCTTTCATATGATTCAAATAATGCCATTTTCGTTCTCCTCCTCAATTACTCTTTTCTAGGATCGATTACACGAACCGCATCAGCAACACGGCCATACTGTCCGGAAGCCTTATCAAGTGCGGTCTGCGCATCGTCACCCTTCTTAATGAAGTCCATCATCTTACCGAAGTTAACATACTTGTAACCGATAATCTGATCTTCCTCGTCAAGTGCTACACCGGTGATGTAACCATCGGTAAGCTCAAGATATCTGGGGCCCTTCTTAAGAGTACCGTAAGTGGTACCAACCATGGAACGGGTACCCTTACCAAGGTCCTCAAGACCTGCACCGATCTGAAGTCCGTCCTCAGAGAATGCAGACTGGGAACGACCGTAAACGATCTGAAGGAATAACTCTCTCATTGCAGTGTTGATAGCATCACATACAAGGTCGGTATTGAGTGCTTCCATAACCGTTAAACCGGGAAGAATCTCAGCAGCCATAGCTGCGGAGTGAGTCATACCGGAACAACCAATGGTCTCAACCAATGCTTCCTGAATGATACCTTCCTTAACGTTAAGGGATAACTTACAAGCACCCTGCTGAGGAGCACACCAACCGATACCGTGGGTATAACCGGAGATGTCCTTAACCTCTTTTACCTTAACCCATTTAGCCTCTTCAGGAATGGGCGCTGCGCCATGATGCACACCCTGTGCAACAGGACACATCTCTTCTACTTCTTTTGAATAAATCATGCGTGTGGAACTCCTTTCAATGAAATTGCTGATTATATTGCCACAAGATGGTTACAGCTTCGCAACAATCTTGCCTGGCTCCTTAAAGATTGAGTGTGCGGGAACCACGCCTCTCACACAACTCGTAGGATAGATATTGGAGTCCGGTCCGATCACGGTTCCCGGATTCAATACCGAATTACAGCCAACCTCGACATAATCGCCGAGCATTGCGCCGAATTTCTTAAGGCCTGTCTCAATCTGTTCCCCGTTTCCATCCTTCACAACCACAAGAGTCTTATCGCTCTTCACATTGGAAGTAATGCTTCCGGCACCCATATGAGACTTAAACCCTAAGATGCTGTCACCGACATAATTATAATGCGGTACTTGCACACCGTTAAATAATACCACATTTTTTAGCTCAGTGGAATTACCTACGACACATTTTTTTCCAACAATTGCACTTCCCCTGACAAAAGCACAATGACGAACCTCTGCTTCCTCATCAATAATGAGGGGACCGTTTAAACAAGCAGTGGGGGCAACCTTTGCATTTTTGGCAACCCAGATGTCCTCTCCCCGCTTCTCGAAAATTTCCGGATCCAGCGTTGCACCAAGCGTCAAAATGAACTCCTTAATCCTTGGAAGCGCCTGCCAGGGATAGATTAATCCGTCAAACAATTCCTTGGCAATCGTCTCATTCAAATCATACATATTCGATATCATTGCATTATCCATCTAACTTCTCCTAACTGCAAGCCTAGCCCTACGAACTACTTACAATGATTATTTATAATATTGCTTCAATTCACGGAAAAGAGGATTCAATCCATTCACATTCTCAATCCGCTTCACCACATCCACACGTCTTCGGACGAAACCGTCCAGTTTCTCCATATACTCGCTTGCGGCAATGGTACCGTCGGCGACACCGGTTAATCCCTTTTCCCAGCTTGCGGTCAGGGAAGGATCCAACAGGGATTTAATGGAACATGCAACCACCTCGTAGATCATTTCCCCTAAAAGAGTCGGTGTAATAATCTGTGTTTTTTTGTTCAGATTCAGATAATTATTATTAACCAGTTTCTTAAGGATTTCCGCACGGGTTGCACTGGTACCGATTCCGCTTCCTTTTATCTGCGCACGAAGTTCCTCATCTTCAATCAACTGACCGGCATTTTCCATCGCAAGAATAATGGAACCGGAATTGTAGCGCTTCGGCGGGGAGGTCTCACCTTCCTTGACCGAATAGGCCGCATCGCCAAGAACATCGCCCTTCTTCAGCTTGTTCACAACCTCAAAGAAACCTTCATCACAAGCAAGTTCCAGTTCGCCGTCTTTATTTTCCGAGGAGGACTTATCCTTCTCCTCTTTTTCCTCATTTGCATCCTTCTTCTTGGCAAAAGAATAGGTCATACAGGACAGAAAGCCTTGCTTACTTAATACCTTGAAATTCGAGAAAAGTTTCTCGGTATGTTCCCCATTCGCCACATGAATCTCTAAGGAAATCTTCTGGTATTCCGCAGGCGGCAAAAAAATGGCCAAAAATCTTCTCACCACAATCTCATAGACCTTCTTAGCGGTATCCGAAAGGGAATTCAGATTGGAAAGCCCCTGGCCCGTAGGAATGATGGCGTAGTGGTCGGTAATCAACTTATCATTACAATATTTGGTCTTCGCGATGCCTTTATAGCTTCCGCTTTCCAGAATCTCCTTGACGGTATCCGTAGCAAAAGAATACGCCGAAAGGCCGTTTAGATTCTTGTAAATCTCCTTACTGACCGCGGTGGAAAGCACACGGGCATCCGTTCTCGGATAAGTAAGAAGTTTCTTTTCATACATCTCCTGAATCAACTGAAGCGTCTGATCGGGACTAATCTTAAAATATTTTGAGCAATCGTTCTGAAGCTCCGCAAGATTATAGAGAAGCGGCGCCATCCGAACTTCTTTTTTCTTCGTCAGATTTCCAACCGTGGCCGGATTTTTTGAAAGTTTTTGAATCAGATTCTCCGCATCCTCACGCTTTTTGAACCCATTCTCTTTATAGAGCAGGGGAGATTCAAAATACTCCGAAGTCTCCTGGCTTTTCCATTCCGCCTCGATGGTATTCTTTTCAAAAGAGAATTGTCCCATCACGCGGTAGAATGCCGTCTTCACAAAGTTTCGAATCTCACGCTCCCGATTCACAACCATTCCCTGGACGCAGGTCATGACACGGCCAACGGCAACAACCCCTTTATCGGCATTCAAAAACTGTTTCACAGGATAGCCGAACTTAAGGGTCAGTGCTCTGGAGAAATTAATACCCATCAGGTAATCTTCCTTGGCACGAAGGAAAGCCGCTTCGCAGAGATTATCATACTCCGAAAGATCTTTCGCTTCTTTAATTCCTCGTTTGATCTCTTCCTCCGTCTGGGAATCGATCCATACGCGGCGACGCTCCTTGCCCTGCACATTCGCCTGGCGTTCCACCAAACGATAAATGTACTCTCCTTCCCGTCCGGAGTCGGTACAGACATAGATCACCGACACATCCTCACGATTCAAAAGACGACTTACGATCTCGTATTGTTTTTTGACCGAAGGAATCACTTCATAGCGATATTCCTCGGGAATAAACGGAATGGTCTCCAAAGACCAGCGCTTCAACGCAGGGTCATAAACCTCCGGATAGCTCATACTGACCAAGTGACCGACACACCAGGTTACGATACAGTTCTCACTTTCCAGATACCCGTCAAACGATTTCGTATTCAGTTTAAGTGCCTTTGCAAATTCCTTGGCCACACTTGGCTTCTCGGCAATAAACAGATTCTTACCCATACTGTTCCTATCTACAGATTTCTACATCTCGTCAATGATGAAGGGGCGCACATAGCCCTTCACCTTCGCATCCAACAGAATCTTATCATCAAAGCCCTTCACGGCAATCAGATAGACAAGCTTCGGTTTAATACGCGCTTCCCCACACAAAAACATATCCCATTCATAATCTTCATAGGTGAAAACCGGACGTTCAAAGGAATAGAATACCACCACGCCCTCGTTATTCTCATCCAGGCACATGGCCGGAATCGTTCCTGCTTTTCCGACAAAACGTCCCATCTTCTCGTAGTCAAAAGACAAAGTGCCTTCCGAATCCTTCTTCTGTAGGAACTGAAGGGTTACCTCGGCAAAGCTCTCGGCCGCAAACTTACGAAAAGCAAACTGTATACGATTTTTAAAAAACGAATTCGGATCCTCCGAGTGCAGATTCACTCCGTACAGGAAAGTAAAATAGAAGCGAATCAGAGGATGCGTCACAAGGTAAACTCCCTTCTTCGCATTCTCATTTCCCGGGGTATCTTCACTGTAATCTTTTCCGACGAATTCCAGTTCCATCAGATTCTTAAGATATACCGAAATCTTGGAGCGGGCAAAGCCGGTTGCCAGGTGAAGATCGTTTAACTTGGTTTTGCCCTCACACAAGGTAGCCAGAATGGTCTCATAGACCGACAACTCCCGAAGCTCGTTCAACAAAAGATAACGAACCTCCCGATAGAGAAAGCTATCCGGATTCAGCAAATTATTTAAAACATTTTCCTTAAAGGATAGATTAATATCGAAATGCTTCCACAGACCGGGGAAACCGCCCAGAATCGAATAATAGAATACGCACTCTTCCGCGGTAGAATTATAGAAATAATCCTGTAATGCAAAGAAGGAAACCGGATACACTTTTACAAAGGAATCCACCCTCATGGCCAATCGACCGACACGAGAAACGAAGGAATTCTCGACAAAACAGAGGGACTCAGACATTAGAATCACCTGAACGGGATTCTCCCCGTCCACAAGGGCGCACAACGCTTCCATAAGCGAAGGCGATACTTTCAACGCTTTCTCCATGTCCCGGATGACAACAACCGGTTTTGCGACGATTCCGTCCATTAAGCCGCTCTCGTCTTCATCCAGCGCGAAAAGAGCCTCAAACAGGTTCAAAAACGAATCCGACTCCTCTACCCCGTATTCCCGCATTACGTTCGCATTCCAAAATGATAACAGCTTCTCAGCCGTGGCCTCGGGACAGGTGAACTCAAAAACCGGCTTATCTTTTGCATACGACAACAGAACATCGTCAAGTCCTACATGACGATGTCCGTATAATACAATCATTGTGTTGTCCGAACGAAGATAAGCTTCGTTCAATTTTTCCAGTTCAGAGGTTCTAAGAGGATACAAAAATAATCTCCTTACATCATTGAGATAAATACCTTCTCTAAGGAATCATAATCCAAGGGTTTGGACAAAAGATAACCCTGAATATTATCGCAATCAATTGACTTCAGATAATCATACTGATCTTTGGTTTCGACACCTTCCGCAACCGTTTCAAAGCCTAATTCCTTGACCATTTCAATAATCGAGGTCGTGATAACACGAGTCGGCTCATCCACCGTTACGGTATCAATAAAGCTCTTATCAATCTTTAAGGTATCAATGGGAAGTCCCTTCAGATACGATAAAGAGGAATAACCGGTACCGAAATCGTCTAAAGACACCTTCATTCCATAGTCGCGAAGTGCAACCATTTTACGAATAATCTCATTGAAATCATCAATCAGAATACTTTCGGTAATCTCAAACTCAACAAATTTCGGATCGATTTCAAGCTTATTAATCATCGCAATGACATCGCCCACAAATTCATGACGTTTAAACTGAATTGCAGAAATATTAATGGACATAATGAAATCAATCCGGAAACGTCTGCGAAGCTGTGAAAGCGAACGCAGGGCTTCCTCGATGACCCAGTTTCCGATGGACACTATGGAGCCGTTACGTTCTGCTACGGGTATAAATTCCGACGGTGAGATCATAACCCCGTCAATATCCTTCCAACGAATCAGTGCTTCCACACCTCGGAGAGCTCCGGTTTCCACATTAAACTGTGGCTGATAGTAAAGCACAAAACGATTGGAAAACAGTGCATCCTTTAACTTGTTCTCAATCTCAATATTTTTCTTAAATTCCTGAAGTACCACTGCGTCAAAAAAGGAAATGCTGTCCTTACCGGAGGCCTTGGCTTTGAACATAACAATCTCAGCCGCATTAATCAATTCCAACGCACTGTCCGAAGCTTCCGGGAATTCTGCCACACCGGCCGAAACCGTAATCTTCAATTCCATACGATTCGACAAAAGCAAAGGCTTCTGCAAATGCTCCCGAATGGCATGATAAATATTCTCAACGGATCTTGCCCCGCAAGGATCATAGATGGCCAGGCAGTAAATATCCGCATTGAAGTGGCTGACAATCACTTTATCCTCGGTAAAAGAACCCAGAAACTGTCCAAATACCTGTACAAGTTCATCCCCCACAACAATTCCCAGACCGTCGTTAATCTTACGGAAATCGTCAATATCAAAGAACATAACACTGACATTGGAATTGTCTTCCTTGGCTTTACGAAGCCATTCTGCCAGAAGTCGAACAAAATAATTACGATTGTAGAGACCCGTGATACTGTCATAGTACGCCAGGTAACTCAGTTCATCATTCTGAACCTTGAACTTCGTAATATCCTTAAAACGGATAATTTTTTCCGCCGGGGTATTCTTCTCGTCGTAGGTAACCGTAACCTCACATTCGGTAAAACGACGTTTTCCGCACTGGGAAAACTCTGCAGTTGCGCTGCTACGTCCGGTCTTTTCAAGGAAAAGAACATCTCGAAGAGTATTGCGGTCCTGCTCGGGGGCAGAGTCCAAAATGAGATCAAATTCCTTCACACTGTTGACATCAAAATCAAAGAAGTGCTTCCAGTCTCCCATCCGTTCAAAATGATTATCGGCAAACGACAGATAGAGGAACGCCGAAGTGGACGTATTAATGAGCGAACGATACATTCTACCGTCCGATTCCAGTTTCTGATTCTTCACTTTCAACAGATCCAACTGATAACGCATATCATCCATATTCGGTTCCTCCTTTCTATCATCTTTTTTGTGAAAAATCACTTTTTTATGAAAAAATTACTTCTTGGTGATATAACCCTGTGCCTTCAGTAACTCAGCGCATAATACCGCACCACCTGCAGCACCGCGTAAGGTATTGTGGCTTAAACCGACAAACTTCCAATCATAGATGGAATCCTCACGGATACGGCCTACGGAAACACCCATACCGTTCTCATAATCGACATCCAGTGCAACCTGAGGACGATTGTCTTCCTCAAGATACTGAATGAACTGCTTGGGAGCGGAAGGAAGCTGTAATTCCTGCGGAACGCCCTTGAAATTCACAAGCTTCTCAATTAACTGCTCCTTGGTGGGTTTCTTGCGGAACTTCACAAATACGGCAGCGGTATGACCGTTCAGAACGGGTACACGAATACACTGGCAGGAAATCTTTACATGGTCGGCAGGAACAATTACGCCGTCTTCAATCTTACCCCAGATACGAAGGGGCTCCTTCTCACTCTTCTCTTCCTCGCCGCCGATGTAAGGAATGATATTGCCTTCCATTTCAGGCCAATCCTTGAAGGTCTTACCTGCACCGGAGATTGCCTGATAGGTGGTAGCAATGACTTCATAAGGCTCGAATTCCATCCAAGCGGTCAAAACAGGTGCATAGCTCTGAATGGAACAGTTCGGCTTAACAGCGATGAATCCACGGGTGGTACCGAGACGCTTCTTCTGGAATTCAATGACCTTCATGTGATCGGGATTAATCTCGGGAACACACATCGGAACATCGGGAGTCCAACGATGAGCAGAGTTATTGGAAACAACGGGAGTCTCCGTCTTCGCATAAGCCTCTTCAATGGCACGAATCTCATCCTTGGTCATGTCAACGGCGCTGAATACGAAATCTACAAGGCTTGCAACCTTCTCCACTTCGTTTACGTTCATAACCACAATCTTCTTCACTGCTTCCGGCATGGGAGTGGTCATCTTCCAACGATCACCGACTGCTTCCTCATAGGTCTTACCTGCGGAACGGGGAGATGCTGCAATCACAGTCACCTCAAACCAGGGGTGATTCTCCAGAATCGAGATAAATCTCTGGCCAACCATACCGGTTCCGCCTAAAATACCAACTTTCAACTTGTCACTCATTTTTTCTTTCTCCTATTCTTAATCAAATAATATGCAAATCTATTCCTGTACGGGTGCCCAGGACTCTTCCAGATATTTACGATTGAGTGCAATGGCCTCTTTCATCATGGAAGGTGCGGGCGCACCGATGGTCAGACGTTTCTCCACACAGGTCTTCAAAGAAATGGCATTATAGACATCCTCTTCAAACACCTCACAGATTTCCTTAAGTTCTGCAATGGAAAGTTCCTCAATGGCACAGTTTTTCTCGATACAGGTAAGGACAAGACGTCCGATGATTCCATGCGCATCCCGGAAAGGTACGCCATGTTTTACCAAGTAATCTGCCGCATCGGTGGCATTGGTAAAGCCCTTCATGGCACTGATTGCCATTACCTCCGGATTCACTTTCATGGTATCAATCATGCCGTTAAACAAGAAGATACATCCCTTTACGGTGTCGATGGCGTCAAAGGTCATCTCCTTATCTTCCTGCATATCCTTATTGTACGCCAAAGGAAGTCCCTTCATTGTAGTCAAAAGACTCGTAAGCGCTCCATAGACACGACCGGTCTTACCGCGAACAAGCTCTGCGATATCCGGGTTCTTCTTTTGCGGCATAATGGAACTGCCGGTGGAATAACCGTCATCCAGTTCAATGAAACGATACTCGTTGCTGTTCCAAAGAATAATCTCTTCACTGAAACGACTAAGGTGCATCATAATCAGAGCAAGCGCATCCAGAAACTCAATCACATAATCTCGATCGGATACCGAATCAATACTGTTTAAGGTAGGTCCCTCAAAGCCTAACAGAGATGCCGTATAGCGACGATCCAGAGGATACGTGGTTCCTGCCAGTGCGCCGGCACCTAAGGGACAATAATTCATTCTGTGATAGATGTCCTTCAGACGAAGTCTGTCACGCTTGAACATCTCAAAATACGCGCCCAGATGATGCGCCAACGTAATAGGCTGCGCCTTCTGAAGGTGTGTAAAGCCGGGCATATAGGTCTCAAGATTCTCTTCCTCAAGACGAAGCAATGTCGTAAGCAGCTCCTTCAAAAGCTCATCGGTTGCCAGAACCTCCGAGCGAATATACAGACGCATATCCAGTGCCACCTGGTCGTTACGGCTGCGTCCCGTATGTAATTTTTTACCGGAATCTCCGATACGATCGATCAGGTTCGCTTCCACGAAGGAATGAACATCCTCATACTCCTCGGTGATAGCAAGCTTTCCTGCCAAAACATCCTCCCGAATAGAGGTTAATCCTTTCACAATCGCATCCTTCTCCTCCAGAGTAAGAACGCCCTGTTTCTCAAGCATCACAACATGCGCAATGCTTCCGGTAATATCCTGTTCCAGAAATCTTTTGTCAAATGAGATCGACGCATTAAAAGCATAAACCATCTGATCGGTCTGCTTCGTGAATCGACCTCCCCAAAGTTGTGCCATAGGTCATATACTCCCTAATTATCGCAAAATTAAAATCAAATTATATATTAGCATAACCCTGTCGGAATTATCAAGCAAAAGAAAAACTCATACTCCGAAAAATATTACTTGTCAAAACGCCAAGATACAAGTATAATAATCAAGGTTGCAAAACCGAATGCTTCCGTGGCTCAGCTGGTAGAGCAACGCATTCGTAATGCGTAGGTCGCCGGTTCGAATCCGGCCGGGAGCTTGCAAGAGTGATTACTTCATGTAATCACTCTTTTTTGTTTTTATCGTTCGTGAACATCCACCTGCAGGAACGGGATCTCAATACCTTGATCGTCAAGCGCCTTCTTCACTTCCTCCGTTAACGTCCACTTCGCATCCCAGTAATACTCCTTGCTAATATAGAGTCTTGCACCGATTTTTACGGAGCTGTCCGCAAGTCCGTCTACAAACACGCTGATTTCACGGCCCTCAAGCTTCTTGTCGTAATTCGTAAAGACCTCGGTAATTACCTTTTTTGCAAGATTGATATCGGAGGAATAGGCAATATCAAAGACGAGATCCAGACGGCGAATTCCGATGGTAGTGAAGTTCACAAGCGAGGTATTGGCCAACGCTCCATTCGGAAGGACCACCACTCTCTCATCGGGAGTAATCAGTTTGGTATAGAACATGCTGATTTCGGATACCGAACCCTCATTGCCATGGGTATCTTCGTGAATAAAATCCCCAACCTTGAAGGGCTTCAGAATCAGAATCAAAACACCGCCTGCAAGATTGCTTAAGGACCCCTGTAAAGCAAGACCGATGGTCACACCAAAGGAACCAAGCAATGCAACAATACTGCCGGTCTGGAAACCAAACTCATTTAACAGAATAAAGATTAAGACAATATACAGGATAAACTTCGTTAACGAATCCAGGAAGGTAACGACTCCCTTCTCCGCCTTGGCCTTAGTCAATCCTTTACGAAGAATCTTACGGATGATCTTAATCACCCAGATTCCAACCAAAAGAACAACAATCGCAATCAATACCTTAATTCCGATTCGAAGCGCCTGCCCCGGAAGTTCTTCGATAAATTCCTCCATGTGTAACTTTTCCCAAATCATATTCTCTCTCTCCGATTATCTTTTATTTTTCATACGCATACACGCTGACGCTTAAAGGGGCAAGGGTAGACTTAATCGTCTCATTGCCCTTTACAACGGCACTGGTCTTCTTACGGCCGTTCACCTCACCAAGGCCGCCAAAGCACTCCGCATCCGTATTGAAGATTTCCTTGTACTTGCCGGGCTTCGCAACCGTTATCACCTGACCGCGTCTCATAACATTGCCCAGATGTAATACAACGAACAGTTCCTGATTCTTGGTTTTACGAACAAAAGAGAACAGATTCATCTCAGCATGGAAATCATCCACCACCTCAAAGGATTCCTCTTTTCCACCAAACGCTCCCAAGGCTTCATTCTTAAAATACAGGTCATTTAGCGAAGCCAAAAAGGTCCCCCATTGTTCTCCCAACTGAAGGAAGGAAGCATCCATTTCTTTTTTGCCGGGAAGGAGCATATAGTAAGCAATCAACGAACGAAGATTACTCTCCTTTTCAAATTCAAAACCGGGAATACGCTCCAGATAATCCGAAGCTCCCGTGGCCGGCGTCAGGGAATTCACAAAATTCTCACAGTAATGATACAGCATGGATTCGGACAGATTCTTCTGCAAACCGGAACGGTAAAGCGGATCCGTTGTAATGTAAGACTCCAGTGACTCGTTCAAACCGTAATCCGTCTTCAGATCGAAGCCAAGTCCTGCCTCTACCGCCTCCGAAACCGAGGGCTTCGTCGATACATAAGGGAACCCACGTTTCTCGGCCGCAATCGTAACCAGTCCCGGATATTTCTTATGAAGAGCCTCGTTCATGGTACGCAAAAAATCAATGCTTTCGAAATTCTCCACGCCGCCATAACCATTCGTAGCATGAATTCCTTCACGACAATGATCATAATAAAGCACACCGTCGAGTCGATCATAGAAGAAGCCGTCCACATGGAAGGTATCTGCCAGGTAGAAAAGCGAAGACATTACAAATGAGCGTACCTCCGGCTTGGAGAAATCAAACAAAAACGCATCGCATTCACAGTTCAGAGCCATTAACGAATCGGCGGATTCATAGAGGGCCGAACCGTCAAAGGAGGATAATCCGTAACGAATCTTCATAAATCCGCTAATGGGATAATCCACAAATACAGGAATTCCTGCCAGGTGCATTTCATTCATGAATGCACGAAACGCATCGGCATTTCCGAATCGAGAGGTCGGTGCAAAATAACCAAATGCCGTATCGGCCTGAGTATCTGCCTTCGGATACTCCAAAAGCCCATGAAGGCGAAGGGCGTTAAACTTCGTTACGGCGAGTTTCTCTTTTAAGGAGGCAGCAAGCGCTTTGTAATCCGCAATGCCTTCCTTCCCGCAGTAATCGGCAATACGAACTTTCAGAATACTGAGGGCTTTGGTCGCATTCTTTTTTGCATTCTTCTTACGGGTTGCCATATAAGCCTCATCGTCAAAAGAAAAAGCACTGTCCTCGCAGATTACGCTGGATTCATGAGAAATCACAGAGCCTTCCGTCAGGACATTGACATGCGCAAGCTCCATGGGGTCTGCCTTTAAGAAATAGGTGGAATCCTTAAGTTTCACCTCATACTGATACGTTTCTCCCGCTTTGAGATTCGGAATAAAAAGACCAAAAAGGGAAGAATCTTCCAGTCGCATCATGGGATGAATACGACCGTCTCTACCGTTAAAGTCCCCCACAACCGAAACACGAAGTGCATTCGGCGCCCATACCACAAACTGTACTCCTTCTACATTGCCAACCGTAACGGGGCGCGCGCCAAGAAGCTTATGAAGGTTTACATTGGTGCCGGCATGAAATGCCTTACACTCACTTTCCGTCACTTTTACCGGAAATGCGTAAGGATCCGCAAAGGATATTTCCTCCTTCGCATCCTCAGCAGGCTTCATTCGATAGCAATATTCTTTTCCGACGGTAGCAGGTAAGAGGGCCGCAAAAAAACCGTCCTCGTCCACTTTCTCCATAGGATATTCCTTATGATTCGTACCATCGACAAAGGTCAATTCTTCCGCATCCGGACGGAAACACTGTACCAGATTTCCACCGGTCACACGATGGATTCCCAGGAGTTCTTCCGGATGATCCTCCTCCGAATATACAATTGCCTCAATTTTAGGCCAGTTCATTAATTTATAAAGACGTTTGTCCATATGATTCGCGCTTTCTTCTATGATTTAATGGAATGAATAAAGAGTCCGCTTCGTAACTTAGGTTCAAACCAGGTGGATTTCGGCGGCATCAAAAGCCCTGCATCCGCAACGGAGAACAATTCTCCAATCTGAGTCGGATACATGGAAAAGGCTACCTTACAGTCCGTGTGAACACGACGTTCCAATTCTGCCTGACCGCGAATACCACCAACGAAATCGATTCGGGAATCCGTCTTCGGATCCTCAATGCCAAACAGAGGCTTTAACACCGTATCCTGAAGGATACTTACATCCAAAGATTTCACAGGATCCGCACTCACAGCATTTTTATAAGTCAAACGATACCAACGGTCCCCAAGATACATACCAAATGTACCCTTTTTCGTAGGTTTTGCATTCTTTGCATCCACTTCTTCAACGGTATAATCGGAGGAAATGGCTTCCAGAAGTTCTTCCTCGGTATGGCCGTTTAATTCTTTGAGTACGCGATTATAATCCATAATCATTAATTCATCGTCCGCAAATAATACAGAAAGGAAATAATTAAACTCTTCCTCCCCCGTATACCCCGGATTCTGCTCTCTTCGAAGGGTTGCAACCTTGCAGGCACTGGCGCATCGATGATGTCCGTCCGCGATATAGATTTCGCCGATTCCTTCAAAAGCCTTTCGAATTGTCTCAACCGTCTCCGGATCTTCCACAACCCAAACGCGATGTGCAATCCCATCCTCCGAGACAAAATCATAAACCGGTTTCGTCTGCTTCGTATCGCGAATCACCTTCGTAATCACCTCATTACGACGATAAGCCAAGAAGATCGGCCCGGTCTGTGCATCACAGGCATCCACATGATGAATACGATCCAGTTCCTTATCCGCTCTTGTATTCTCGTGTTTCTTAATCACACAGTTCAGATAATCATCGACCGACGCAGTTCCCACAATTCCGGTCTGGGAGCGACCGTCCATAATCTCCTCATAAATATAATAGACTGCCGGACAATCCTGAACAAAATCACCTTTTTCAATCTGTTCCCAAAGCATATCATGGGCCTTTTGATAGACCTCCGGTGCATACATATCACAATCCTTCGCAAACTGTGTCTCCGGTCTGTCAATACGTAAAAAAGTATACGGATCCCCTTTTACCAGTTCATAGGCCTCCGCACGGGAATATACGTCATAGGGTAATGCAGCAATACGGTTCTCCAAACCTGCTTTCGGGCGATAACCGCAGAAGGGTCTGATCATTGCCATAAGATGTCCTCCATCAATATGTAGTATTCATTCTATTTTATCATAACAAATCATAGTAAAAATGGGAATAGTTTTTGACAGAAAACCTTAGACGGAGTACAATAAAAAACGAAGATTTATCCTGGGAGGTACCCGAAATGATATCAGATATTGAACTCTATAATCGAGTGACGGAATATGCAGACAAAGCCCTTAGCGAAATTGACCCGCAGAAGACCCATGTTTCCAGACAATTGGAGCTTCTGATGCCGGTAATGCAGGAAATTGCCACAGAAGAAGGGGTTGAGGTCGATGAAATTTTCATCCGTTATATGGATCAGGCCAATCTCTCCTTCATCAAGAAAGAAACCGAGTTCCAGTCTCTGTTGGAAGAGGAATAGTTTTTCTTCCTGTCATCGAATTTTTCTATGATGACGGTAACACACCATCTCTTATGCAAAAAGCCCGACTCATCTCTGAGTCGGGCTCATTTATTCTCTTAAACATTCAAGACTTCGACGTCTTACTTTACCTTACGAACACGATATACGCCTTCGATTGCCTTTAACTTATCCAGCATAACATCGGTAGCAAAGGTATCCAGATCGATCATGGTGTAAGCATTCTCTCCCTTGGACTTGCTAACCATATCGGTAACATTGATACCAAGATCGCCAAAGGTAGCGGTAAACTTCGTAATCATGTTGGCAACATTTGCGTGGAAGATTGCAACACGACCCTTCTGCTGACAAACGCCCATATCACAGGCAGGATAATTTACAGAGTTCTTGATGTTACCGTTCTCAAGGTAGTCCATCATCTCCTTCACTGCCATCTGCGCACAGTTATCTTCTGCCTCTTCGGTGGATGCACCGATATGAGTCATTACCATACAACCCTCATGACCTGCAGTAGTCGCATTGGGGAAATCGGTAACATACTTTGCAATCTTACCGCAATCCAGTGCAGCAAGAATATCTTTTTCTTCGCACAGAAGGTCACGAGCACAGTTCACAATGATGACACCATCTTTCATCTTTGCGATGGCATCCTTATTAATCATTCCCTTCGTGGAATCAAGAAGAGGTACATGAATCGTGATATAATCGCACTTCTCATAGATCTCATCTACATTAATAACATGCTTAACCTCACGGCTTAACATCCAGGCAGCGTCTACAGACAAATAAGGATCATAGCCGTATACTTCCATTCCAAGATGCTTAGCCGCATTGGCAACCTTAACACCGATGGCACCAAGTCCGATAATACCAAGTTTCTTTCCGTAGATTTCATGGCCTACGAAATTCTTCTTTGCCTTCTCTGCAGCCTTCGCGATATCTTCCATGCCTGCGTTCTCTTTTACCCAGTTCACGGAACCCATAATATCACGGGAAGCAAGGATTAAGCTTGCAAGAACAAGCTCCTTTACACCATTTGCATTGGCACCGGGGGTATTGAATACAACAACGCCCTTCTTTGCAAGAACATCCAAAGGAATATTGTTTACACCGGCACCTGCTCTGGCAACACAAAGAAGATTATCGGAGAACTCCATCTCATGCATTACCGCAGAACGAACCAGAATACCCTCTGCTGCATTCACATCATCGGTCTTCTCATAGTTAGCGCTAAACTCATTCAATCCAATATCCGAAATCGGATTGAGACAATTATACTTATACATTTATGTATCCTCACTTATCGATAGATTACTCCGTCTCAAAAGAGCAAACGGATTATTTCAGATTCTCAGCCTCGTACTTCTTTAAGAACTCAACGAGTGCTTCAACACCCTCGATGGGCATTGCATTGTAGATGGAAGCACGAAGACCGCCTACGGACTTGTGACCCTTCAGGTTATCAAAGCCGGCTGCCTTGGTTGCTGCTACCACTTCCGCATCCAGTTCCTTAGACTCCGTAACAAAAGGAACATTCATCAAAGAACGAACACTCTTCTCAACGGTACCCTTGAACATCTTGGAATTATCCAGGAAATCATAGAGAATGGCTGCCTTCTTCTTGTTGATCTCGTTCATTGCCTCAAGACCACCCAGGCTCTTTAAGTACTTGAATACCTTACCGCATACATAGATTGCCCAGCAGTTCGGAGTATTGTACATAGAACCGTTTGCAGCATGCGTTGCATAGCTGCAGTATACGGGAGTCTTAGGATCCAGATCCTCACGAAGAAGATCCTCACGAATAATGACAATTGCAAGACCTGCAGGTCCGACATTCTTCTGAACACCACCGTAAATCATACCGTAATCCGATACATTGCAGGGCTTGGATAAAAACATGGAGGACTGGTCGGATACTAAGATCTTACCCTTCGTATTGGGTAAAGTCTGGAAGGTCGTACCGTGAATGGTCTCATTCTCGCAGATATATACATAGTCCGCATCCTCGTCAATCGGAAGATCGGAGCAATCCGGAATATAGCTGTAATTCTTATCTTCGCTGGTCGCAACGATATTTACCTTACCGAACTTCTTTGCTTCGGAAGCAGCCTTTTTAGACCAAGCACCGGTAACAATGTAATCAGCAACTCCGTTCTTCATCAGATTCATGGGAATCATAGCAAACTGAAGAGTTGCACCACCCTGAACAAATAAAACCTTGTAATTATCAGGAATGTTCATTAACTCTCTTAAGTCAGCCTCAGCTTCATCCACGATGGTCTGGAAAACCTTAGATCGGTGAGACATCTCCATAACGCTCATTCCACTACCCTTGTAATCCAGTAATTCTGCCTGAATCTCCTCTAATACAGGGAGAGGCATCGTTGCAGGACCTGCCGAAAAATTGTACACTCTGGCCACTTTTTTATCCTCCTAAGTAATAAGTATATTAAGAATATTTGTTAAAAAAATAACTCAATTAACATTAAAAATAATTTTATCGTCCTCTTGTAGGATTGTCAACCTTCATCTGAAACAGTTTCCGGCTCAAAAAACAAGAAAACCGGCTCTCCTTTAAAGAGCAAATCATAGAGCTCCACCATGTTCTGCGGGGGAATATTGACGCATCCGTGAGAACCGTTCGTCTTATAGATTTTACCGCCAAACTTCTTACGCCAATCCGCATCATGGATTCCGATCTTATTCTCATGCGTGATGGGAACCCAGTACTGAACAAAGGATTCATAATCAGCACCCCGAAGGATCCGATTACGATATTTCCCTTCAACACGACACAGGGTAACCGGAGTACCGCGACCCTTACGAAGATTCCCGGTCACGATATCGGTCTCAAAAAGGACCTCATTGTCTTTTACAACATATAACTTCTGGCGAGTCATATTGATCTCGACCCACTCACTTCCAAGGTCCTCTTCGCCTTGTTTCATCGCTTTCTTAATATAGGTGGGCGTATATTCCAGCACAGGCTCCTCGGAAGCAATCGCTTCCTTCAGAAATTCCTTTAAGGAATCCAAATCCATAAGATTTCCGTAGGTACCGCCCTCTTCGTACTCCAACACAAATCCGTCATGGGTCGTAACCGTACGTGCTTTTCCCCAGGTATCGAAACGAGCGGACAAAGCATCCGCATAAGCCTCAATCGCTGCCGAATCCAAAATTAACATTCCGGCTTCATTCTGCATCAGGCGATCTTTTGAATCATGCTCATACAGACTAAGCAAAGTCTGACCGGTTAATTCCTCCGTAACATCTCCGAAATGAAGTAAAATCTTACGGCTCTGGATGGACGACAGACTGTCAAACAATTGAATCGTCTGAAGCATCTCCTCGGTATACTCCGCATCGTAACGGTAATCGGAAACATTAATTTCCTCTGTCTCAGAAAGAATACCTTCCAGAATCGAAAGCTTCGCACCTTCATAGTCGAACAAGCCATGGGTTTCATCCGCCAATCGGTATTGTCCGTCCTCGGAATAGATATAGACTTCTCCCGCTAATGCCTTTTCGGAATTCAGGAAAAAATCAAGCGAAGCAATGCGTTTTGCAATTGCATTCCGATCAAACTCCACCGCAGGCACCAGCGTAATATGTTCATCCTTACCAAAAAGTTTACGGCCTTTACAGTCCTTTCGAAGATTGCGAACCTGATCTCCATAAGTGGTTCGAAGTTCCCCGGGTCCTAATGTTAACATCACTTCCCGATCTCCAAGACCGGTAATCTGATAGGAACGATACTCCTTTTTCTGCAAAAGTTGCGACTCCAGCTCTTCACAGGTCAGTCCTGTTGCATACTCCCCGTTGACCCAGACACCGGTTAGAATTCGATTGGAGAAATATTGCTTCACATGGCCTCTCCAGATAAGAATGATACCGAATACAGCCAGAATTACAGATAGTAAATATACAATTGTCCGAATCCGTGTACTTTTTTTCATAAAGTGGACAGACAACTCCTGCTACGCATTATTCTTGGCCAAATCGTCTTCATCGAATACCTTATCAATGGCGGCGCCGCCGGGAACCATAGGGAATACTTTATCGTCTTCCTCGATAATCATCTCGAGAACAACCGGTCCGTTTGCCTGAAGAGCTTTTTCAATAGCAGGTGCCACTTCCTCACGGGAAGATACACGAATTGCCATACAACCCAGGCCCTCTGCAACCTTGCAGAAATCTACTTTATCGGTAAGTACCGTCTGGGAATAACGCTTCTCATAGAACAACGTCTGCCACTGACGAACCATACCAAGTACATGATTATTGATTACCACCTGGATAATCGGAATATTATAACGACTTGCGGTAGCAAGCTCATTCATATTCATACGGAAACATCCGTCACCACCGATATTGATAACGGTCTTATCCGGACGACCTACCTTCGCACCGATACATGCACCAAGTCCGTAGCCCATGGTTCCCAAACCACCACTGGTAAGGAAGGTTCGAGGCTCCTTGTACTGATAGAACTGGCTTGCCCACATCTGATGCTGGCCAACATCGGTCGTAATAATTGCATTGGATTCGGTAATACGATTCAATTCCTCGATTACATAAGGACAGGTTAACTTATCCTGAGAATATTTTAACGGGAATTTCTCCTTCATCTGTGCAACAGACTGCATCCATTCCGCATTGTCCTGCTTCTCAAGCGCCGCATTCAGGTCGGTCAAAACGCACTTCAAATCACCGATTACCGAAGCGGTTGTCTTAATATTCTTATTAATCTCGGCCGGATCGATATCGATGTGAAGGACCTTGGCATTGGTCGCAAACATCTTAGCATTCGAAATAACACGATCCGAGAAACGAGCCCCCAACGCAATCAAAAGATCACACTGGCTGACACCATAGTTGCTGGTCTTCGTTCCATGCATACCGATCATTCCGGTATAACGGGAATCCGTCGCCGGGAAGGCACCCTTGGCCATTAAGGTATCACAAACCGGAGCATCCACCAATTCAGCGAACTGCAGCAATTCCTTGGAAGCACCACTGATGATGCAACCGCCACCCACATAGATATAAGGCTTCTTCGCTTCACGAATCAGATGAAGTGCCGTCTCGATGTCCTCTTTGGTATACTGATTCACAGGAGCAATCGGTTCCGGAACCATCGGCTCATACTCACAGGTATTGGCAGTCACGTCCTTGGTAATATCCACAAGAACAGGTCCGGGACGTCCGGACTTTGCAATACGGAAAGCCTTACGAATGGTGGGAGCCAGATCCTTAACATCCTTAACAATAAAGCCATGCTTCGTAATCGGCATCGTTACTCCGGCGATATCAATCTCCTGGAAGGAGTCCTTACCAAGGGCAGGCAATACAACGTTCGCTGTAATCGCGACAACCGGAACCGAATCCATATATGCGGTTGCAATACCGGTAACAAGATTCGTAGCACCGGGGCCGCTGGTTGCCATACAGACACCTACTTTACCGGTTGCACGGGCATAACCGTCCGCAGCATGTGCGGCACCCTGCTCATGGCTGGTCAAAATATGATGAATCTCATCCTGATGCTTATAGAGTGCATCATAGACATTTAAAATCGTTCCGCCGGGATAACCGAATACGGTATCCACACCCTGCTCCTTCAGACATTCAATTACGATTTCCGATCCGTTTAATAACATACTCTTTATCCTTTCACAGATGTTTCCATCTACTTCTTAATCTCTAAAACGGCACCGCGATTACCGCTGGTTACCAGTTCACGATAACGGGACAGATATCCGGTCGTGATCTTCGGCTCTCTGGGCTGCCATCTGGATCTACGAACCTGTAACTCATCCTCACTTACCTTCACATTAATCGTATTGGCAGGAATATCAATCGAAATGATATCTCCTTCTTCAATCAATGCAATCGGTCCGCCGACAGCAGCCTCAGGGCTTACATGTCCGATGGACGCACCACGGCTTGCTCCCGAGAAACGACCATCCGTAATCAATGCAACGGTAGAACCAAGTCCCATTCCGGCAATGGCGGAAGTCGGATTCAGCATTTCTCTCATACCGGGGCCACCCTTCGGGCCTTCGTAGCGGATTACCACAACATCACCGGCAACAATCTTTCCACCCTTAATTGCATCAATCGCATCCTCTTCACAATCGAAGACTCTGGCAGGACCTTCATGAACCAACATTTCAGGAACGACTGCAGAACGCTTCACAACACAACTGTCCGGAGCAACGTTACCGCGAAGAACAGCAATTCCGCCAACCTCGGAGTAAGGATTCTCCACCGGGCGAATGACTTCAGGATTCGTATTATAGACATTGGCAATATTCTCCCCAACCGTCTTACCCGTTGCGGTAATCAGGTCTAAATGAAGAAGATTCTTCTTAGCCAGCTCATTCATAACCGCATAGACACCGCCTGCTTCATTCAGATCCTCCATATAGGTCGGACCTGCGGGTGCAAGGTGGCAAAGGTTCGGAGTACGAGCCGAAATCTCATTGGCAATATCCAGATTAATCTCCACACCGGCCTCATGTGCAATAGCGGGAAGATGTAACATCGTATTGGTAGAACAGCCCAGTGCCATATCAACCGTTAATGCATTCTCAAATGCTTCTTTGGTCAGAATATCACGAGGACGAATGTTCTTCTCAATCAGTTCCATTACCTTCATACCGGCATGCTTAGCAAGACGGATACGCTCGGAATAAACCGCAGGAATGGTACCGTTTCCGCGAAGACCCATACCGATTGCCTCGGTTAAGCAGTTCATGGAGTTTGCGGTATACATACCGGAACAGGAACCACAGGTAGGACAAACCTTTTCCTCGTACTCCTTTAACTCCTCGTCACTGATCTGTCCGGCTGCATGGGCACCAACAGCCTCAAACATCTTAGAAAGAGAGGTCTTGCAGCCCTTCACGCGACCGGCAAGCATCGGACCACCGGAAACGAAAACCGTCGGAATATTTAATCTTGCGGCAGCCATCAAAAGGCCGGGAACATTCTTATCACAGTTCGGAATACAAACAAGACCGTCAAGTCCATGCGCAAGAGCCATACACTCCGTAGAGTCGGCAATCAGATCACGGGTAACCAGAGAGTACTTCATTCCCTGATGTCCCATTGCAATACCGTCACACACCGCAATTGCAGGGAACATAATCGGCGTTCCGCCTGCCATAGACACTCCGGTCTTCACCGCCTGGGTAATCTTATCCAGGTTCATATGACCGGGAACAATCTCATTATAGGAGCTTACCACACCGATTAAAGGGCGATTCATCTCCTCTTCCGTATATCCAAGTGCGTTCCAAAGGGAACGATGAGGTGCAGATGCGGCACCCTTCTTAACAGCTTCACTATTCATAACAGCCTCCTTAAATAAAAAATAAGGCGTAGATTCTACGCCTTATCCATTTCAGAAATTAGTTTTCAGAAGTCTCAGGCTTCTCAACCTGGGTAATTGCAGTTTTCTGCATCGGGATACGGCAGTTCTTATTGTTACCGAACTCAACAATTACGGTGTCATCCGTAACATCGATAATACATCCATAGAAGCCGCTGGTAGTCAATACATTATCACCGATCTCAACAGTGCTAAGCATTGCAGCCATCTTCTTCTGTTCCTTCTTCTGAGGACGAATCAGAATGAAATAGAAAAATGCAACGATGAATACAAGATATACAACCCATACCCACCAGCCACCGCCGGCCGTCGATAATAAAATACTGGACAAAATATTCATAAGTAAACCTCCAAAAATTTCAATAATGCAAAGCACAAAGGCTCTTGATAATCATACACGCAACCGTGCGAACTATCAAGCATTTTCTTCAAATCCCGCGATTTTCTTTCTCTTATATTCCGCAAATTCGTGCTTCTCAATGGCATCACGAATCTCTTCCATCATCGTATTATAAAAATACAGATTATGCATAACGCAAAGGCGAAGTCCCAGGACCTCATCCGCCTTCAAAAGATGACGAATGTACGCTTTCGAGAAATGACGACAGGTCGGACACTGGCACCCCTCCTCAATGGGGGTATCATCCAGCTTATAGCGCTCATTATTAATATTCACGCGACCATGATTCGTATAGAGATGACCATGACGACCGTTTCTTGCAGGATATACGCAGTCAAAGAAATCAACGCCGCGTTCCACGCCTTCAAGAATGTTCGTCGGTGTTCCGACACCCATCAGGTAGGTCGGTTTCTCTTTTGGAAGATAAGGAACGGTACTCTCCAAAATACGATACATCTCCTCATGAGACTCTCCCACGGCCAATCCACCGATGGCGTAACCATCCAAATCCAGTTCTGAGATCACCTTGGCATGTTCGATACGAATATCGTCATAAACCGCACCCTGATTGATTCCGAAAAGAAGCTGCTTCGGATTCACCGTATCCTCCAGGGAATTTAAACGCGCCATCTCCGCTTTGCAACGCTTTAACCACCGGGTGGTTCGTTCAACGGAGAGCTTCACATACTCGCGTTCCACCTTGCTGGAAGGACATTCGTCAAAAGCCATGGCAATCGTTGAGCCAAGATTTGACTGAATCTGCATACTTTCCTCGGGTCCCATAAAGATAATTCGGCCATCCACATGAGAATGGAACGTAACGCCTTCTTCTTTAATCTTACGAAGTCCTGCTAACGAGAACACTTGAAATCCGCCCGAATCCGTCAGAATCGGCTTATCCCATACCATAAACTTATGAAGACCGCCCAACTGCTTGATGACCTTATCCCCGGGACGTACATGCAGATGGTAGGTATTGGATAACTCCACCTGCGTCTTTAAGTCCTTTAAATCAATCGCGGAGACACCACCCTTTATGGCTCCGGCTGTTCCGACATTCATAAAAACCGGCGTCTGTATGGTCCCGTGTACCGTTTCGAAGGATGCGCGTTTGGCATTTCCTTCGGTTGCTAATATCTTATACATGTTATCACCATGTTCCTTTTTGCATCACTAATAATTCAGATACTGATTCACAAATTCCTCAAGGCAAATGCCTTCCTTTGTAATCAGCGTTGCTGCTTCGACCCCTACATAGCGGAAATGCCAGGGTTCATAATCAATACCGGTAATATCGGTCTTTCCCTTCGGATAACGAAGAATGAAACCGTATTTATAAGAATTCGATGCAAGCCATTTGCCGGCCGCGGTATTTGCAAACGCATAATTCAATTTCTTATGAGAGGGGCAGAAAATATCCAAAGACATTCCCAGGGTGTGTTCACTCGTACCCGGAATGGTAACCGTAAGGCTGGTAATCTTGTAGGCCTCAAAATACGAATAGCCTCGGCCAAGATATTTGTTGACCTTGCGATTGAAAATGCGAACCTGCTTCTCATAGGAACGATACGGGGAACAGATTAACAACGTAACGCCATCATTTTTTGCGCCCTGCATCATCGCCAAAAGATCGTCAATCACACGCTCATCGATCTGCATGGTCTTCGTAATATTCCCCAGCGGTACCACGTAATCCTGCGGAATGGGGTGTTCCTTGTTAACGAGAATATAACGCCAATCCTCCGAATCAAAAATGTAATCGGCATAGGCACTTTCATCAATCTTCGTTACATCCAGTGCCGCTACGTCCTCAGGATTCACATCCGGAGTATCGCCTTCGTCTCCGATACCGAAATACTCATCCGTTTCGTCATCCGTCTCCTCGGAAGCATCTCCGTAACCCTCGAATTCCAAATCTCCGATGGTTGCGGTCTCGACCTCCTCATCATCAAGATACAGGAAAGAATCGGTATCATAGATTCCCTCCGGATCTAAACTGATCAGATCTTCCGGATCAATCTCACCAAGCTCCTCCTCCGGGTCCTCCACAACATTATAGATTGTTACGGAATCTTCCGGGTTCTCCTCGGCATAATACTCAAAGCTTACGCTGAAAAGAACACAAAGAAGTGCACAGAGTGCAAGAGCCTCCCGTCGCAGATTGTGTGTCAATCCATGCAGCAGTCGATGACAGAGTACCAGCGGAACCAAAAGGATCATGGCAAGACACCTTGTTATGAAGTTTTTCTTACCGAACCAGGTGAGCCTCCTCAAGATTCTGTCATAACGTTTCATTTTCTATCCTATCCAAGCTTATGGAAAATAATACAATTCGGTCGCTCGATCTTAATCTCCTTACCGTGCATTACCATGGTATTCTTCTTCATATCTACCGTGAAGAAGGTCATGGTATCCGACTCATGATTCAAGCTGACCAAATGCTTGTTATCGGGGAACATCGCGGCATCTTTTGGATATTCGCCGCTAATGGGCAAACACATATGCTTCTCCAGGGTACCGTCCTTTTTTACCTCAAGAACGATGACACTGTTATCGCCGAAATTCGAGGATACCAGATATTTGTAGTCCGTGGAAAAGTTCAGTGCGCTGGCATTGGAACCGCCGGCATGGTAGGAATTCGTTGTGGAAATCGTCTGAATTCGCTCAAATTCCGGATTGCCGGAAGCCACCTCTTCATAGGTATAAACATCAATACAGCTCTTCGATTCATGAACGATATAGACATGCTTTCCATCGGGAGTAATCTTTACTCTTCGCGGAGAAGAATTGATATCGGAGCGAATCACATCTACCATTTTCAGCTTGCCGGAATCGGGATTCAGCATATAAACATTCGTATGATCCATTCCCAGATCGGCCGCCAGCAGATACTTATTGTCACGAGTCATTTTGACACAGGTCACATGAGGCTGCAGATTTCGTTCCGCTACGGTTCCCAATCCGCGCTGATAAACCTCGTCCACAATCTCTCCCACCGAACCGTCCTCATTCAGGCGAAGGGCGGTAATCTTGCCGTCATGGTATCCTGCGACAAAAAGGAAGCGATCGGTGTAATCCGTGGAAAGATAACAGCCTCTCATTCCGTTGATGGAAGCCTGATTCATCTCCTCTAAGAGTCCGTCCTCCAAAATCTTATAGGCACGAACGCCAAAGTCTGTAATCGCATACAGATATTTGCGGCTGTGACTGATGGTCACATAGGAGGAATTCGTAAGTTGAACCCGGTCCTTAAGTGTCAGATATCCATTCTTCATATCGACATCAAAAATATGAATTCCGTATTTGTCCTTCTGCGTGTATGTCGAAACATATGCGACATATTTACCCTCGTTAGCCATACATGCCTCCTTTATCGAATCTTCTCCGGGAAACCAACCTTCTTCTGCACCTTACGAAGGGTCTTCTGTGCATAGTAGTTTGCCTTTTCCGCATTCTCCTTAATGATGGAATCAATATATTCCTTATCCTTCTGAAGGTCATAGAAACGATCCTGAACCGGCTTTAACGTATTGGCAACCGTCTCACCGACCGCCAGTTTGAAATCACCGTAGCCCTTACCGTCAAACTCCTTTTCCACCTCATCGGGAGTCTTGCCCGTACAAGCACAATAGATATCAATCAGATTATGAATACCGGGCTGTTCGTCGTTGTAGCAAATCTGACCGAGGGAATCGGTAACCGCACGCTTAAACTTACGTACGATGGTATCCGGATCATCCATCAGATAGATGCTGGCATTGGGATTCTCATCCGACTTACTCATTTTCTTAAGCGGATCCTGAAGACTCATAATCTTGGCACCGCTCTTCCCGATATAAGGCTCCGGAATCGTGAAGACATCCCCATAGATTGCGTTGAAACGCTGCGCAATATCACGGGTAATCTCTAAGTGCTGGAGCTGATCCTTACCGACAGGAACCACATCTGCCTGGTACAAAAGAATATCCGCAGCCATCAGAACCGGATAGGTAAAGAGGCCGGCATTAATATTATCCGCATGCTTCTGTGACTTGTCCTTAAACTGGGTCATTCGATTCAGCTCACCCATATAGGTAAAGCAATTTAAAATCCAGGAAAGTTCTGCATGTCCGGATACATGGGACTGATAATAAATGCAGTTTTTCTTGGGGTCTAAGCCTGCGGCAATATAAAGTGTCAGCAGATTTCTTGCTCGCTTGCGAAGCTCCGCAGGATCCTGGCGAACGGTAATGGAATGAAGATCCACTACGGAATAGAAGCATTCATATTCCTCGCTTAAGGTTACCCAGTTCTTCAATGCTCCCAGGTAATTTCCCAATGTCAGGGTTCCGGTTGCCTGCATACCGCTAAATAATATTTTCTTGTCGTCGATCATTGTTTTATTGAGTGATTACTCACTCTTCCTCCGTAATCTTTTTATCTTTTGGATTTCAGAAGCTTCGTACGAATATATTCATACGTCGCATCTTCTCCTTCATTTGCCAACATAACCAGAAGCTTTTCTAAAAGTTTCGCCGTCTCCGGATGCATCAGTCCTGCCGCCTTCCCTTTCCGATAATAGGCAAGAGGATCGGAATCCTTATAGTTTGCTCCGTTATATACCTTACTGGCACTGACACGATCCACAAACATCTCCGCAACATATCGAAGAGGCATCCGCACAGGAACAATGGCCTGTTCGGAATTCGTGTTGGGATTGTAGTCCGTCCAGTATTCGTAATGATGCTTATTTCGTCCTTTGTGGTGAACCCAGGCTTCCGAATATCCGTACTGCTCACGCTGTGCATTGTTCGGACTTCGATGTCCCTGGTAGAATCGCACACCGGCCAGGAATTCTTCCGGGCTGAACTTACTCAGATCATGCAGAATTCCTTGCGCATATAAGCCAAGTCGAAAGCATCCGATGGCAACCAGTCGCTTATGTTCACAAATGGTTTTCAGATGAGCGGTCACCTTATTCATCGCTTTGGTTCCTCCTTAAGCGTTACGGTCTCAAGAAGACACATGCTCCTTGCGGGAAGCTCTACTGCGTTTTCTGCCAAGGAAGCCTCCTTATCCGTGAAAAGAGTAATCTTCCATTCTTTTCCTTTAATCTTGGGAAGTGCCAGGGACTGCTCCTGCCAATAGGTATTCATGGCAAGATAGAGATGTTCCTTTTCGTGAACATAGTCGCCGCAAAACAGTAGTCCAAGAGTATGATCATAGTTATTCAGTTTTCCGCGCCAGGCTTCATCCGAATGAATCGAAAGATCGGGAAGCATGGTGCCTAAGGAATCCACCAGCGTGTAGGGACGTTTATAATGCAGATGACCGTGTGTTTTTCGATACGCAATCATCTCCTTGGTAAACGAGAAAAACTCCGCATTTTTGCGTTTCAGGGACCAGTTCAAATAGGAATAAGCATTGTCCTGGCAGTACGGATTGTTATTTCCAAGGTTCGTATTAAGGAACTCATCCCCCATGCGTAAAAACGGCGTACCCTGGGAGGACAGAAGCAACAACATCGCATTCTTACACATCTTCTTGCGAAGCGTCAGGACAGCTTTTTTACGGGTCTCGCCCTCTTCTCCGCAGTTCCAGCTGTAATTATAATCACGCCCGTCGGTATTGTTCTCCCCGTTTTCGTCGTTATGTTTCTTGTCATAAGAAAACGTATCGTATAGGGAGAACGTATCATAATTCGTAAGGTAATTTACCCTTGCCTGCTGAATCGAATTCTCTTTGCACAGTTCAAACGCATCCCGAACCGAGTCATTGTCGCCCTTTAAAAAGCAACGCATTCTCTCCATATATCGATCCGTAAAGGAAGCCAAATTGCGATAATCCGGCATCGCGCCTATTCCATAAAGCGCATCGGTGGAGAATCCGTAATAGAGTAGCTTCGTCTTGGAGAACAGCTCCTCCTCCGTAATCTGACGAAGAGGAAGATCATTTCCCTTCAGGTGAATTCCGTCAATATGATAGGTCATAACCCAATAACGCAATACATCCAGAATATAATTCTGGTTCGTCTTGTCCGGGAAATAGAACTGAAGAATCACTTCCATTCCGGCCTGATGAAAAGCTCGAACCATCTCGGCAAACTCAACCGCCGGATCCGGTCCATAGGCAAAAGAGGATTTCGGGCAAAAATAAAGTGCCTCATCATATCCCCACATGTTTAATTTAATCGTATCGGAGGTAGTATCCTGATACATCATGGTCTTCATGGAGACATTGGTGTTGTATCGGATTACTTCATCAAATTCATAGGCCGGCATCAGTTCCACCGCCGTAATGCCCAGATTCTTCAGATAAGGAATCTTCTCTGCCAAGCCTGCAAAGGTCCCCTTCTTACGTACGCCGGAATGCTCATCCATTGTGAAAGACCGAACATGAACCCCGTAAAAAACGCTGTCCTCATAGAGAATCCCGGGACAACGGTCCTCCTTAAGAATCTTAGTTACATCCTCCGAGCCCAACACATACCGATTCCGCACACCGGGTTCTCCCCACTTCGGTGCCTGATACAGCCCCTTTGCGTAGACATCGGGAACCCACTCCTCATCCGCATAGAACGAATACGAAAGCTTTGCGTAATCTACCTGCGTCAGTTCGATATCGACTGCATAAAGATTGCCGATTCGATTCTCTACGGTAAAAGGAATCCGAACCGACTCCTCTCCTTCATAGAGTACGATTCCGCATTGATTACGACACTTCAATGCACTAACCACACGAATTCCGCCGGGAATCCGGGTGACACCGCGAGGGACTAACGATGAAGTTGTAGCAAGAATCTTAGCCTGCATAGACATACCTCTCCATAATCCATTATATGATACCACACCTCCCCTCATAATTGTACAAAAATTATACATTTCTTCGTGAAAATCTTATTGCAACGATTCTAACAATTCGATATGATTAGGTTAATCGAAGTAACGCACAAGGAGTATTCAAAACATGGCAGAGCAGAATGACAATATTGAAAAAGATGAAGATATGACCGTTGATATTTTCTTAGACGAAGGCAAGGTGACTTGTAAAATTGTCACGATCCTTACCGTTGAGGAAAAAGATTATATCGTTTTATGTCCCGAGAAAAATCCCTATTGTGAAGAAGGCGACGTATGGTTCTATCGCTATTCCGAGAATCCGGACGATCCCAATGAGGAGCCCGAGCTGGAGTATATTGACAGCGATGAGGAATACGAAATGGTGGAAGATGCTTTTGAGGAGTATCTGGACGACCTGGATTTTGAGGATCAGTAATCGTTATTCTTTTCAATCTGTGTAGCCGGACTGCACAATTCCAAGTTCCGCAAGAAACGGAGAAGGTTTCATTTGATTTTTTGAAGCTTTCTCTTTTTTTGTGTTCTCGCAGATATACGAAAGGATACAGGAATCTTTCGCGCGGGTAACGGCAACATAGAATAGCCGCCTCTCCTCCTCCGGATCCGATGATTTGCGGTGGGGGACGATTCCTTCCTGTAAAAAAGGAAGCTCTACCGTCCGATACTCCAACCCTTTGGCCCCGTGATAGGTGCCGACAACCACAGCATCCTCTTTTGGTCCTTCCGATTCCGATAACGCCGGATCACAAATTTCAAGCAGTTCCTCGAATTCTTTCTGAGTTTTACACCGCGATGCCAGAAAAAGTGCAAACTCCAATACTTCTTCATACTCATTCTGAAGAAGGGAATTCCCTCGCGTCTCCTCCCGGATATAACGCCTATACTCTCCCATTTTCATAAGAATCTCGATTGCTTCCTTCGGAGGAACCTGTGCCATATACTTCAATACCTTCTGAAGGCGCAACACCTCCCGGTAGGCTTTCGGGTCCTTCCGGTAATAATGCAAAATATCCTCCATTCGGTCTCCGTTTTCCAAACATTTTCTGGATAGATAACGGTTGGGATGGTTCAGAATTCGTAGCCAATCCCTTCTTCCGCGCATCCGATTGCTCAACTGAAAATACGCAAGCAAATCCATTATGACGGGGTGCTTATGAAATACCGACATCCCGCCCATACTCTTTATTGGAATTCCATTATTTCGTAAAAAATTGGCAACCATTGCGCCATGGAGGTTGGTTCGAACCAAGACCGCAATTTCCCGCTCTCCAAGTTCTCTTTTACGCTGGATACGATTCTTAAGTTCCTTAAGCATCAGAATGGAATTGGAATATTCGTATGCAAGCACCTCTCCGCCCACTGAATCCGTTCGACCACTGCGAAGCGTTTTCATTAAGCGGTTACGGTTATGGCCGATCAAATTAGCCGAAACCTTAAGAATCCTCTCTTTCGAACGATAATTCTGATTCAACTTTATATAGTGCGTGTCCGGGTAATCCTTAAGAAACTGCTGCATCACATAAGGATTCGCCCCGCGAAACCCATAGATGGACTGGTCATCATCCCCCTGATAGGTCACTTTGATACAAGTTAAAAGGTGCACACCCTTATTGGCAGGGGTGTTCACTTAGCAAATTCCTTCATATTATAATACTATGTATCACGTCCTGGATGCCCATACAGCTTCCTTAGTCTTTAGTTGTTGATACAAATTAACGCTGAACCCCTATTTGAACCCCGACTTTCTTCCTATTATATATATAAACATGTTTCGATAATTTTCGTAACACAGCAACAACGCCATAAAAAT
>JAZQQG010000031.1:0-44450 GCA_045628945.1 Lachnospiraceae bacterium | reverse complement strand
GTGAAGAGGTAGCGTGATAATGATTGCTATAATAGCATATATAATCCTTACCCATATTGCTACTACCTCAATTTTGGATTTGTATATAATGATATGTACAATGATCATTAAGGCGATCCATACTATCTGTGCAGCAAGGCTAGCTTTTAGCTTGCGAATACATTGAGAAAATGTCCCACAATGATTTTTGTTCATTTAGTCTCCCTTATTTTTCATTTCATCGATTAAATTGAAATTTTTTCTGTCTATATTATACTCAAATTCACCTAAAATTACAAAAATCAACAAATGCACAGAGTCAAAAACTCTGTATACTACTTTTTTCACCAGTATACAGAAGTGATACTACCTGTAATATCATTGTGTATGCTTCATTATTTTTTCAATCTATAGGTCACATAGCCAGTATCGCCTTGCTATCTCCACTACAATCAATAAAAGGATGACAAAACTGCCATCCTTTCCTTGTTTTTCAATATGTTGGATTTTTAAAATCCATTATTTGTGGTACGGTTCATGATTCATAATCTTAAAACATCGATAGATCTGCTCCAAAAGAACCACACGCATCATCTGATGCGGAAACGTAAGCTTTGAGAAGCTCATCCGATCCGAAGCCAATTGTTTTAAGGCTTCATCAATCCCCAAAGATCCGCCGATAATGAAATCAATGTCATTATAGCCTGCAGTCATAATGCCGCTTAGCTTATCCGCAAATGCAGGCGAGTCCCATTGTTTTCCTTCCACACAAAGGGCAATCACATAATCAGACTCTTTCACATATCGACGAAGGCGGTCTCCTTCGGTTTTCTTGATACGATCCGACACAACCTCCGATTGAATCTGCTTATCCGGCGTTTTTTCATCTTCAACCTCAAGAATCTCTAATTTGCAAAAGCGTGCCAAACGCTTGGAATACTCTTCAATCGCATCTCGCCAATATGCTTCTTTGATTTTACCCACGCAAAGAATTCGAATATTCATTAGTCTTCCCCGTAGATACGATCGTAATGCTCTTCGATCAGATTATCCAAAAATGCCGAATCCAGATTCATAAAGGATGCGGAAATCATGGTTTTCATAAGCTCGGTGCGGCGGAAGAACTTCATTTCTTCAGACAGACGATCGTATTCCTCGGACTCCAAACGGCTTTCAATGGCTTCGCGAGTAAGATTGTCCATACACCACTCATTGACTCTCGAAGTCAGTTCATTTTCTTTTACGCCTTCCGAGGCAAGACGCTTGGAAGTAAACAACGAAGAGATTCCTAATACCAGAAAAAGGACAAAGAGAATCGGCAATACCACCTTGGCAAGAACATTATTGCCAAGAGTCAGCGAGATCCAATTCATCTGCATTGCAAGAAGACAGAGTAAGCCCAGAATACCGACAATGATCAGCGCAAAGGCAGAGCTCTTCATATCTTTAGCCTTATCTTCTTTTTTACGATAGACCGTAGGCTGCATAGAATCAGACATTTCACTTGCAATTTCTTCGATTTCATTAATGTTGATGGTTGAAGTCGCATTCTCCCGTAAAAAGACCATAACGGCACGCTTTGCCTTATCTGCATGGGCCTCATCCACTTTCAAGACAAAGTTATATCCTTCATTCCCTGTTTCATTTACAACTCCTTCCACAACGGAATTGAACTTGTTGTAATCCAGGAAATCCTTTAATTGTAAGCAGATGCTTTCCTCTCCGGTATAGATTACTTCCAATGCTTCTCCTTTTCCGGGAAGCTCGTCCAGAGAATCGACCAAATCGCATTTGCATTCAGTACAAACCACAAAGCCTTCACGATATTCATTATGGCACTTCGGACAGATCGGCATAATTGTTTCCCCCATGTGATAAGATAGGATTGCCCCAGACAAGAGGCAATCCTACCATGATAACTCTTATAATTTAGTGATTGGAAAGGTATTCATGAATACCCTTTGCGCCTGCTTTACCTGCTCCCATTGCTAAAATAACGGTTGCAGCACCGGTAACCGCATCACCACCGGCATATACGGCTTCCTTACTGGTCTTACCGGTCTCTTCCTCGGCAATGATACACTTGTGACTGTTAATCTCCAGTCCCTTGGTCGTGGAAGAAATCAAAGGATTCGGGCTGGTACCAAGACTCATAATTACGGTATCACAATCAATTACAAACTCAGAACCTTCCTTCACAACAGGCTTTCTTCTGCCGGAAGCATCGGGCTCACCCAACTCCATCTCGATACACTCCATACCGGTTACCCAGGAATTCTCGTCCTGAAGAATCTTGGTCGGATTCGTCAAAAGATTAAAGATAATACCCTCTTCCTTAGCGTGATGAACTTCTTCCACTCTGGCAGGAAGTTCTTCCTCGCTACGACGGTAAACAATATGTACCTCTGCGCCAAGACGAAGTGCGGTTCTTGCAGCATCCATTGCTACGTTACCACCACCGACTACGCATACTTTTTTACCACGCATAATCGGAGTTGCGCTGGTCTCGTCAAAAGCCTTCATTAAGTTGGAACGGGTCAGGAACTCATTGGCGGAGAACACGCCGTTTGCCTGCTCGCCGGGAATTCCCATAAACTTAGGAAGTCCGGCACCGGAACCAACGAATACAGCGTCAAAGCCTTCCTCGGTCAGTAACTGATCGATGGTAATGGACTTACCGATAACAACGTTGGTCTCAATTTTAACGCCAAGAGCCTTAACATTCTCAATCTCCTTGGCTACAACATCCTTCTTGGGAAGACGGAACTCGGGAATACCGTAAACAAGTACACCACCAGCCTCATGAAGTGCCTCAAAGATGGTTACATCATAACCAAGCTTTGCAAGATCACCTGCACAGGTAACACCTGCAGGACCGGAACCGATTACCGCTACCTTCTTACCGTTCTTCTCTTTAGCGCCCTCGGGCTTAATTCCGTTTTCACGAGCCCAGTCCGCTACGAAACGCTCTAACTTACCAATGGAGATTGCTTCTCCCTTAATCCCGCGAATACACTTGCCTTCACACTGGCTCTCCTGAGGGCATACACGACCACAGACAGCAGGTAATGCGGAAGACTCGCTGATAATCTGATAAGCCTTGGCAAATTCGCCTTCCTTAACAGCTGCAATAAATGCGGGAATATTAATTGCAACGGGACAACCCTTCATACACTGTGCATTCTGACAATTGATACAACGGGATGCCTCACATTTAGCTTCTTCCTCGTTGTAACCAAGACATACTTCCTTGAAGTTCGTTGCTCTAACCTTGGGATCCTGTTCACGTACAGGTACTTTCTTCATAACATCCATTATTTGTCACCTCCGCAGACACCACATCCACCGTGATGGGTCTTGCCTTCCTTTTCTTCCAAATAAGCACGACCTTCAAAGGTCTTATATAACTGCTGACGCTTCATAGCACCATCGAAGTCAACAAGATGTCCGTCAAACTCAGGACCGTCTACACAAGCAAACTTCACTTCATCGCCCACAACCAGACGGCATGCTCCACACATACCGGTACCGTCCACCATAATCGGGTTCATGGATACAACGGTAGGAATGCCAAGCTTCTTGGTGGTCAGACAGCAGAACTTCATCATGATCATCGGTCCGATGGAGATACATACATCATAATGTTTTCCTTCGGCAACAAGGTCCTCAATTACCTTCGTAACCACACCGGTACGACCGTAGGAACCGTCATCCGTTGTAATATAGAGATTGCCGGCAACCGCCTTCATCTCCTCCTCAAGAATGATCAGATCCTTGTTACGTGCGCCGACAATAACGTCCGCCTGAATTCCCTGCTCCTTTAACCACTTCACCTGAGGATAAACGGGAGCGGTACCGACACCACCACATACGAAAAGGATGTTCTTTTTCTTCACCTCTTCAATCGGATCGGTGCAAAGCTCACTGGCACGACCAAGCGGTCCTACGAAGTCGTGGAATCCATCTCCGACGTTTAACTTAGACATCCATAAGGTCCCGGCGCCAACCACCTGGAACACGATGGTAATCGTTCCCTTCGCACGATCATAATCGCAGATCGTAAGGGGAATACGCTCACCTTCAGAGTCCGTTCTTACGATAACGAACTGACCGGGCAGACAGTGGTCTGCAACACGGTGTGCCTCTACAACCATCTCAAAGATGTTTGCGGCAATTTCTCTCTTTTCAAGAATCTTGTACATTCTCTTTTTGTCCTCCAACAAATTATAGAAAAATATAGTTAAACAATTCTGTGAACTGTCTAAAAACGATATACATTGATTGCGTCACTGGAATCCATAAAAATCATATAACATTGTGCCGTATCCACATCAACGGCATATTTATATCCGTGAGAAACCGTCGTTCCCTCCGAGGTATAGCTTTCCTCAATCAAATACAAGGTACTGCCCTCAAATTCGTAAGCAGATTTCGCTTCATAGGAGTAGACACCGGTCTGGTCCACGGAAGTCCCTTCCGTATCATAGAGTTTTCCCAGGGACACCAGCTTATTTTTTAAAACCGAAATGCAATCACTCTTCCCATAGGTGTAAGTAATTTTAAGACTCATCTCCAGGTGAACCTTCGCAGAATACAAATCCGCTGTCGGGTCATACACTACAAACGTATAGGTATTGTTCCCAAACAGCAACGGAAATGCACCGGAATAGACCTTGGCCTTCTCTACATCAAAAGTCTCAGCATTTACATCATAATACAGAATACAACCTTTGGGATAGGATGCTTTTACCATTTTGGGACTGTAGTAAGCACCATCCGACAGGTTAAAGGTCGGTGTCAGATAGGAGACATCCGCCAACTCATAACGAAAAGTCTGTAGATCCCCTTCCATTCCCGCCGCAGTAACATATTTACAATAGACGGTATTTACTCCCGAATCCATATGAATCGGTTCCGTGTATTCTTTCATATCCGAAAGCCGAATCGTTTTTTCATCGTCCTCGAAATCCGTTTCGCCTGTGGCATCCTCCTCTTGCATTTCCTTGTAAAAGAAAATCTGACCGTTACCGTCTGAAACCAAGGATATCACATAATCATTGCTTTCGTCATCAAAATATACAGAAGATTCAATCTCTTTTACAACATATCTTGAAAAATTACGGAGCACCAAGGTATTGTCGCAGTCCGACAAGAGGTTTTTAAGAGAAAAATAATCCTCTTCTCCCACATAATATTGAATCAGCGCATCATAGCAATCATAGCTTAATGCCGGAATGGTAAGCAGTTCTCGATAGAGATAGATTCCATCCTCCGCTCTTCCGCTGGCAATGTAGTATCTCGCAAGAGATAAACGAAGACTATCTTCTTCCGGATGAAGTGACAAAGCCTTTTCTGCATAGCGAATTGCTTTTTTATAATCCCCATCATCGGCAGAACTGAGCGAATGAACATAATAGTAATTATAATCCCTATGAACAGAACGATTACGAATCACACTAACCGCCAACGCCAACATCAGCACAACAATCACAATGGTCATCGTAATAAATAACGGAGACCCGATGAACCGACGACGTTTCAAGGCTTTCGGAGGTTCGAACTCCTCCGTATGATTCCCCAAATCCGTAATTTCTTCCGTGTGACCGCTGATTGCCGACATCTCCACGGTATGCGGATGAACGGCACTCATCTCCAGGGTATGCGGACTGACCGCACTCATCTCCACCGTATGCGGGGAAACGGCATTCATAACAATCGTATTCTGCGTAACAGCTTGCAGGTCCATGGTTTTACCGGATACGGCAGAAAATTCCATCGTTTGAGCGTTCACATCAAAGGAATGCGCTTCCGGGGTACTCATGGCAGATTGAACCGTTCCGATCATGGAATGCATATTGTCGTACTCAAACGCATCAAACTCAGGAACATACTGAATCTCGTACCCGCAATGCTTGCAGAATACAGAGTCCTCATCAATTATTTCATGACAATTCGGACATATCATTTTTATCTACCAAATACACAATTATGCATTAACATTGCAATCGTCATAGGACCGACGCCACCGGGAACCGGTGTGATATAGGAGGTCTTCGGTGCTACATCCTCATAATCCACATCACCGCATAATTTATTCTCTGCATTACGATGAATTCCTACATCAATTACAACCGCACCATCCTTGACATACTCTTTTGTAATCATCTTCGGCTTACCGATTGCTACAATGAGAATATCCGCTCTGCTACATACTTCCTTAAGATCCTGCGTCTTGGAATGACAGATTGTAACCGTAGCATTCTCCCGAAGCATCAAAAGCGCCATCGGTTTGCCGACAATATTGGAACGACCGATGACTACACAATTCTTACCGGCAATCTCAATATTGCTTCGCTTAAGCAACTGGATAATACCTGCGGGGGTACAGGAAACATAACCTTTCTCTCCGATAACCAGATTTCCCACATTCACGGCATGGAAACCGTCCACATCCTTATCCGGCGAAATGGCTCTAAGAATCGTAGTCTCATCGATATGCTTCGGAACAGGCAACTGGACAAGAATCCCATTGATTTTCTCATCCGCATTCAGTTTCGCAATCAAAGCCAACAGTTCCTCCTGCGTTGTCGATTCGGGAAGTTCATAACTCTCCGAACGAATGCCGATATACTCGCAGGCTTTTTTCTTGTTATTTACATAGACCTTGGAGGCGGGATCTTCTCCGACAATAATGACCGCAAGGGCCAACTCGCGACCTTCTGCCTTTAATCTCTCCACCTCGGCTCTGCACTCGTCTTTAATCTCTTGCGAAATCTTCTTACCGTCAATAATATTCATTGTCTTTTTCGCCTTTCTGTCAAAAAACTATCGATATTCATTGAACAAAAATCACCTAGAACAAACCGGTAATCTTGCCGGAATCATCCACATCAATATTGAATGCCGCAGGCGCTTTGGGAAGGCCCGGCATGGTCATGATGGAACCGGTAATTGCTACTATAAACCCTGCACCGGCACTGACATACATCTCACGAATCGTTAAAGTGAAGTCCTTCGGACAACCAAGCGCCTTGGGATCATCCGATAAGGAATACTGGGTCTTAGCCATACATACAGGAAGTTTTCCGAATCCCAACTCGGTAAGTCGCTTCATTGCCTTCTGCGCGGCAGGAGCAAAAGTCACATCGCTTGCACCATAAATCTTTGTGGCAATGGCACGAATCTTCTCCTCGATGGAAAGGTCATCCGCATAGATGGGAGCAAAATCAGAGGGCTTATTCGCCAATGTATCCAGCACCTTATTCGCAAGCTCGATACCGCCTTCGCCACCGTACTCCCATACCTTGGATAACGCAAAATCACAATTGCGCTCTTCGCAGAAATTGCGAACAAATGCAATTTCCTCCTCCGTATCCGTGATGAAGGAATTCAAGGTTACAACAACGGGAACTCCGTACTGCTTCAGGTTCTCGATATGCTTCTCTAAGTTTACGATACCTGCCTTTAACGCCTCAAGATTCGGCTTGCCACAATCTTCTTTTGCAACATAACCATTGTATTTCAGTGCTCGAATGGTTGCTACGAGAACAACCGCATCGGGCTTAAGACCAGCCATGCGACACTTGATATCCAGGAATTTCTCTGCTCCGAGATCGGCACCAAAACCCGCCTCGGTAATACAGTAATCTGCCATTTTCAGTGCAGCCTTCGTCGCACGAACCGAGTTACAGCCGTGCGCAATATTTGCAAAAGGACCACCATGTACAATGGCAGGAGTATGCTCGAGTGTCTGAATCAAATTGGGCTTCAGAGCATCCTTTAAAAGAGCCGCCATCGCACCAACAGCATTCAGATCCTTCGCGGTTACCGGCTCATTATTATAATTATAGGCAACTACAATCTTCGATAATCTCTCCTTCAGATCCTTCATGTCGGATGCCAGGCAGAGAATTGCCATAATCTCGGAAGCAACGGTAATAACAAAATGATCCTCTCGAACAAAACCGTCCGTCTTATCGCCCAGTCCCACAATTACATTACGAAGGACACGGTCATTCATGTCAAGACAACGCTTCCATACAACCTGACGCGTATCGATATTCAGAGGATTGCCCTGATGAATCGAATTGTCCAGCATCGCAGCAAGCAGATTGTTCGCCGTAGTAATTGCATGAAAATCTCCCGTAAAATGCAGGTTCAGATCCTCCATGGGAACGACCTGTGCATTTCCGCCACCTGCAGCGCCGCCCTTAACACCAAAGCAAGGACCGAGAGACGGCTCACGAAGTGCAATGATTGCTTTTTTGCCAAGCTTACAGAAAGCCTGTCCGAGGCCAACCGTTGTAGTAGTTTTTCCTTCACCGGCAGGAGTCGGATTGATTGCGGTAACCAGAATCAGTTTACCGTCGGGATTCTTCTCAATTTTTTTCAGATATTCATCCGAAAGCTTTGCCTTATACTTGCCGTATAATTCAAGATCATCCGCTTCAATTCCAATGGATGCGGCGACTTTGGTAATCGGTTCCAAGACACATTCCTGTGCGATTTCAATATCAGATTTCATGGGTTATTCCTCCGCCTATTTAAATTCATGCAGTAATTCTTCAAATTGTGTCGAGCCCATCAATATCTCACGAGGCTTCGTCCCAACCTCCGGACCGACCACGCCGTTATCACAGAGCTGATCCATAATTCTGGCCGCGCGATTGAAACCAATCTTAAAGGCTCTCTGCAAGTTTCCGATGGATGCTTTTTCTTTATCAATGATAAATCGACCACACTCCGCAAAAAGAGGATCCAGACCATTATCGGAATCACCGCCGATGCTAACCGCATTGCTGTTCTCCGAGGCCATCACCGCCATCTGCGTCATCATTTCCTCCGGATCGGGAGCCGAACCGTTATGATCGATAATATACTTTACAACGTTGCCAATCTCTTCCTCGGACAGGTAAGCGCCCTGCACACGGGCAGGCTTTGGATAGCCCTGCGGGAAAAAGAGCATATCACCGTTCCCCAGTAATTTCTCGGCTCCACCCATATCAAGAATGATACGGGAGTCAAGACCACTGGACACTTTAAGGGCAAGCTTACTGGGAATATTGGCTTTAATCAAACCGGTTACAACATCCGCACGAGGAGACTGCGTTGCAATGATCAGATGCAAACCTGCGGCACGCGCAAGCTGTGCCAAACGACAGATGGGTTCCTCCACCTGAGCCTGTGCCGCCATCATCAGGTCTGCCAGCTCATCGATAATAATGACCACCTGTGAAAGCTTCTCAATCGGGTTTTCGGGATCTGTTGTGATATCCCCGTTTGCAATCTTCTGCTCCATCAGTGCATTATAGGTTTCCAGATCCTTCACCGCGTTGTTTGCAAACAGCTTATAACGACGATTCATTTCCCCAACAGCCCACTGAAGAGCACCGGCTGCTTTCTTTACATCCGTAATGACCGGAAGCATCAGATGGGGCAAACCGTTATAGATGCTCATCTCCACAACCTTCGGGTCAATCATAATCATCTTCACTTCTTCCGGCGTCGCCTTATAGAGAATGGACATGATTAATGTATTCATACAGACAGACTTACCGGAACCGGTGGTGCCTGCCAACATCATATGAGGCATCTTCGCAATGTTAGACACAACCGTTTCGCCGCCAAGATCCTTACCAACCGCAAAGGTAAGCTTGGATTTCGCCTGCTTATAAACATCCTGCGTAATCAACTCATAGAAGGTTACAGAGGTCTTCTCACGATTCGGAATCTCGATACCGATGGCGCTCTTACCGGGAATCGGTGCTTCAATACGAATCTCCGTTGCGGCAAGACTCAATTTAATATCATCGGATAAGGCAACCACCTTGCTGACCTTTACGCCAAGCTCGGGTTGCAATTCAAAACGAGTAACGGACGGTCCCTTGGTAATCTCGGTAATCTTCGCTTTTACGCCAAAAATTTCAAGCGTCTGCAAAAGTTTCTCTCCGGTGGCTCTTAACTCAGCCTGCGTATCCCCCTTACCGGAATTGTCCGGCTTACGAAGAAGGGAAAGAGGCGGGAACTGATAAGGAGCTTCCGGATTACGAATCTTGCCACCGGTACTCGTCTTCGTTTTCGGAGCCGGACGACTCTGCGAAACAGAACCGGCAGTTGGTGTCTGCGTCGTCATGGGTGCAATCGATTCCGTTGTCGAAGTGGCCTTCGTATGCGGCTCAGGCGGAGTAAGTACCGGACTGACCGGATGCGCCGGAATCGGTTTCGGAGCTTCCTCTACACGATTCACCGTATCTGCAACACGATGGAAATCTCCTTTCGGATTCGGGATATCATATTGGGAAGAACGATCCATCGAAGAAGCATCATTCTCCATGTTCGTATCATCGGGATCCGGTTCATGATAGGTAATCTCATGAAGATTCTCTCCGGTCTGAGGCTTTGTAGTGTCTGCGGCTTTTAAAAGAGTATCCTGTGTTACGCCACGTCCTTTTTTTTCAGTTCGCTTCACGAAGATATTCTCCGGAGCAGAAACGTTTTCCGAATTCTTCGTTTCAACGGAATCGGAAGCATTCTCATCCTTAGCGTCCTTCCGTCTCTCTTCCGCTTCCCTTCTGGCCTGTTCTTCCATCAGACGACGATTGGCACGTTCCTCGGCGCGTTCCTCCCGACGAAGCTGTGCCTGTTCCTTATGGCGTTCACTGCCGTCCTTCATCTTTTTCGAAACATTGTCCGCGCTGCGTCTCATCGAGTCCTTGATGCTCTTACCGGTAATGACAACCAGACAGATCACAAGCAAAAGAATACATATAAGCACCGTACCAACCGTATTCACAAATCGATGCAGGAAATAGGTCACAATTCCGCAAAGAATTCCTGCACCCTTGAAAGACTTATACCCTGCCAACCAAAGATCCGTAAAAATCTGATCGGAGAGATTGGCAAATTTTACGGTACACAATTCAATCAGCATACCGATCACGAACAGCATAATGAATGCGCATACAATCTTCACCTTTACGGAAGCATTCTTCTTATTGGCAATCCAAAACATGACCAAAAACGGAATTACAATGGTAATCCCGTAGCTGAGTACGCCAAAAAGACCGAACTGGATGCTCTTTATTAACGCACCAACCGGTCCCAATATTCCAAAATTACACAGGAAAAGAAAAATACAGAGTGCCATAGAACAAAGAAATACAATCTCACTCTTTAATTTGCTCTGCTCGGCAGCAATTCTTTTCTGTTCCTCATGTGCTTTTTTACTCTGCGCGGAACGCTTTCTGTTTCCGGAAGAGCCTCTATGTGAAGAATTATTTGGCATTTTGAGTTCCTTATCCAATCAAAACAATTGTAACTATTATATCAAAATTTGATTACAAATCATAGTCATCATTTTCAGAGACCTCGACATCGTAATGCATATCCTCCGCGGAAACGGAATGATCAAACTTCATCGTCTTTTTCACATGCTTTTTCGGTTCCGGCAGTGGATTGAAAAGCGGCTGTCCCGGTGCAGGCATTTCCTGCTGTACAGGCTCCTCCGGCTTGGCTGGTAACTCCTGCTGTATAGGCACCTCCGGCTCCTTCGTTACGCTTGCTTCTTCCTGCTGCTCCATCTTCTCGATCTGCGCAAAAGCATCCTTCTCAGCAGTTTCTTCCACAAGCTTCTTTTCCGGTTCCGTAAAGAGAGACTCAAAAGCCGCGCCTGCCGTCAGGCAAAGGAAGAGTCGATACAGAATCCCCAATTCCTTTGTATCGCAAAAATGAATCAGTCCGATAAGGATTGCGGTTAAAAACATCGGCGCATATACAGCTCTTACTTTTTTACGACGGAAATAGAAACCTACAAACAAAAATGCAAAAGCTGCCGAAATCATTGTGCCAAAGCCGACTTCCTCCAAGAAGCGAGGGAAGGATAAGCCTGCGAACATCGATTGAATCGTTTCTCCCATGTCCTGTAACAATCCGACGAATACAAGTTTCTCAATGACACTGTGAAGGAAAGTCATTCCAAAGAAACCCACGAGGGACGCTAAGAGGAACAAAAGGAACAACATGAATCGGCTGATTGCGGCATCCTCACGTCGAAGCATAAAAATATTAAAAATCGTAAGAAGCATCGGAAGTACGAACAGGATTGAGTAATATACAAACACCCCGGAAACGATTCCGATTATCACAAGTCCTCCCATATATCCCGCACTGTCCGCATGAGAAAATTTTCTTTTGAGAATCCCATGAAGAAGTAAAAGGACAAGGAAAAGCACCAGCCCCATATGCAGATCGCTGATACATCCATACCAGTGAAGGGAGTCTGCGAAACTAAAGAAGAGACTGCCTCCAACCAAAGCACACAACGCACCGCCATAGACATAAAACACAACATAAGTAAGGAGAGCCTCAACGGAAAAGAACACATATCCGCATTCCAGCGCAGCCTCACCGGTATTGCCAAAAATCTTAGCAAAAGCATGCAACGAAATTTCATACAAATATCGAATCGGATTCTCAAAAAAAGTTACGCTCACGCGGAAATCTTGAGAAACCTTAGCATTCTCAAATAAATCCCAGTTGCCAAAAGCCTCCAAATGACCTCCTCCGATTACGGAATCCAAGATTCGTCCGCCGACTACTGCAATCAAAAAGAAAACAAAACACAGAAATCCATAAAAAATAAAGTTACTGCACTGTCTCTTTGCGAAAAGCTTTGAAAACAGAATCGTCAGCCCGACAAGTACGAAAACAGCACCTGCAGTAATTCCTGCAGATGCCGCAATGTTTAAATCCAAGATAACGACATATCGATATGTGGATAAAAGGAACAGCCCACCAATCACGATGGTGTATAAGCTCCACAGAATATAGCTTCCTGTCTGTTTCTCTTTCATACCTTCTCCTTCTCGTTTTGCATGCATCGATTATACATACTCGAGTGCATTCTTAATGTCGGCAATGATATCGCTTGCATCCTCAATACCGCAGGAGAAACGAATCAGGCCGGGATCGACGCCACAAGCTGCCAACTGCTCATCCGTCATCTGACGATGGGTATGACTTGCGGGATGTAGCACACAGGTACGTGCATCGGCAACATGCGTAACAATCGCCGCCAATTTCAGATGATTCATAAATCGGGAACCGGCTTCTCTTCCGCCCTTCAAGATGAAGGAAAGAACACCACATGTACCGTTCGGCATATATTTCTTGGCAAGATCATAATACTTATCGTCCATAAGACCGGGATAGATTACAGCCTTCACCTTATCATGCTCATGTAAGAATTCGGCAACCGCCTGCGCATTCTTGGTATGCTTCTCAATACGAAGAGGCAGGGACTCCAAACCGTTATTCAGATAGAATGCATTCTGAGGGGACTGAATCGGTCCCAAATCACGCATCAGCTGAACCGTTGCCTTTGTAATATAAGCGCCCTTACCGAATCTCTCGGTATAGGTGACTCCATGATAGGAATCATCGGGATAGCAAAGACCCGGATATTTATCCGGATATTTGGACCAGTCAAAATTACCGGAATCCACAATACATCCGCCGACTGCCGTTGCATGTCCGTCCATATACTTGGTGGTGGAATGCGTAACAATATCCGCACCATACAGAAAAGGCTTACAATGAATCGGCGTAGGGAACGTATTGTCTACAATCAGGGGAACTCCATGGGCATGTGCAGCCTTGGCAAACTTCTCAATATCAAAGACCGCAAGTGCAGGATTGGCAAGGGTCTCACCCATGACGCACTTCGTATTCTCCTGGAAAGCCGCATTCAGCTCCTCTTCCGTACAATCCGGATCGATTACGGTACACTCAATGCCCATCTTCTTCATGGTTACGGTTAAAAGATTAAACGTACCGCCATAGACCTTGGAAGACAGAATCACATGTCCGCCGCACTCACAAATATTGAATACCGCAAAGAAGTTGGCTGCCTGTCCGGAGGAGGTCAGCATTGCTGCCACACCGCCTTCCAGCTCGCAGATCTTCGCTGCGACATAATCATTCGTCGGATTCTGAAGACGGGTATAGAAATAACCGTTGCTCTCAAGATCAAACAACTTACCCATCTCTTCAGAGGTCGAATACTTAAAGGTCGTACTCTGATAAATCGGAAGCACTCTGGGCTCTCCGTTGCCCGGCTGCCAGCCGGACTGTACACATATGGTCTCCTGACCGTAATTCTCACTCATGGTTTTCTTCTCTTTTCTGCTTATTCCTGTTCTTCCCAGTTCGTGTAAACATTCTGAACGTCATCATCCTCATCTAAGAGGTCCAAGGTCTTCTGTAAAGATTTCACAGCAGCCTCCTCAGTAAGCGATACATAGTTCTGAGGAATCATAGTAACCTCGGCGGAAGCCATGGGAATCTTCTGCTCGGTCAGGTTCTTAACCACCGTATCGAACTCATTGGGATCCGTATAAATCTCAAAGCAGTCCTCTTCTTCCACAATATCGTCCGCACCGGCATCAAGCGCAACCATCATCAGATCGTCAAATGCCATATCACACTCTTCCTTATCGATGATAATCTCGCCCTTCTTGTCAAACATAAAGGATACACAACCCTGGGTACCGATATTACCGTTTCCCTTGGTAAATGCGGAACGTACATTGGCTGCGGTACGATTCTTGTTATCGGTCAGTGCATCAACGATAATTGCAATACCGTTGGGGCCGTAACCTTCATACGTAACAAATTCATAATTCACGCCACTGCCTTCGCCGGCTGCCTTCTTAATACCTCTTTCAATGGTATCGTTGGGCATGTTGTTGGCCTTTGCCTTCGCAACAACGGTAGCAAGCTTAAAGTTATTATTGATATCGGGACCGCCTTCCTTAACGGCAACTGCAATCTCACGACCGATAATGGTAAAAATCTTACCCTTTGCGGCGTCGTTCTTCTCCTTTTTATGCTTAATATTGGCAAATTTAGAATGTCCTGACATATTGGTAATCTCCTTTAAGATTCATTTTCATTGGATAATATTATATCACATTTTGCAGCTTTTGTAACGAGTACTTCACGAATTATATTATCTTTTGCTTCCAAAATCCGGAAGGTATACCCTTCCATGGAAACCTCGTATTCTTCCCCGTCTACCGGAACATGCTCCATTTTGCGAATGAGCAGTCCGTTTAAGGTTTCACACCCGTATTGAGAGAAATCCGCTCCCAGCTCCTCTTCCACACTTTCGATGGGAGTAAGGCCGTCCATCACATATTCATCCGGTTTCTTCGTCTCGATAAACGTCTCGGAACGATCATATTCATCCTCGATATCTCCGACGATTTCTTCCAGAATGTCCTCCATCGAAAGAAGTCCGGCGGTCTGTCCGTACTCATCCACCAGAATCGCCATCTGCGCTTTCTTCGACTTCATCTCCTTAAAAAGATCATCGATGTTTTTGGTCTCCGGAACACAGAGCACATCCATAATCAGTTTACGAAAAGAAGTAAGTTTCTTGGTCGCATCATCGGAACGCACATATTTTTTTAGGACGTCCTTGATATGAATAATTCCGACGATATGGTCAATGTCTTCGTCATAAACAGGAAAACGGGAATGAGTCTTATTTAACATATATTCCACGGCATCCTGCAAGGAGGACTCGATGGAAATGGCCTCAATCGTCGAACGATGCACGCAGATTTCTGAAGCGGTTTTGCCGGTAAAAGACAAAATGTTGTTGATAAGCGTCGCTTCGTTTTCGTCTAATACGCCTTGCTCCTGTCCCTCATTCACAATGGAGAGGATTTCATCTTCCGTTACATCCTTCTCATAATCCTTTTTACGTATTCCGAAAATGCGAAGGATGCATTTGCCGGTCACAGAAAGCAACACCACGAAGGGGGTAACCGTCATCACAAAAATCCAAACAGGCACAGCCATTTTAACCACAATCAATTTCGAGCTTTTGGTTCCGATTCGAAGAGGAATAAAAATTCCAAAAAGAAAAAGAACGGCAAGCATAAGGGCAAAGGCCACAACAGAAGACAGCCAGGGAACATGCAGAAGGCGGTTCAAGCGCCCTGCAAACCAGGGAGTATAGAAAGATCCCATGATCAGAAGAATCAGGGCCGTAAGAACATCCATGCGGTCAAGCAGGGTTCTTTTTTCCTGAAGGAAGCCCATCACAATACGTTTGCGCATCCCGCGAAGTCGCGTATCCTCCTCTTCCTCCGATGCGGTAATGTTATGAATGGCACCGCGGTACAGATAGAATACAAACAATAGCAGGAACAATATTATAAATAACAAAATGCCCCCTATGGGGTGATCAGATAACATGCACTACCTCTTTCTCATAATCCGTTTCCCGGACACGGGGTGGTTTTTTACTAACTTTCCAGATAATCGGTGTGTCCGACAATGGTATCCCCATCCACATAAAGGCGGGGAATTCTTTTGGAAATATCACAGGCAAACTCATAATTGAATCGACCGGATAAATGCCCCAGTTCTTCAAAGGAAATCTCCTCGTTTCCGTCACAACCGACCAGGGTAACCGTATCCCCGGGTGCAACCGTTCCACCGGTCACATCCACCATAAACTGATCCATGCAGATTCGACCTACAATCGGGTAACGTTTGCCGTGAATCAACACATCGGCCTTGTTCGAGAGAAGGCGGCTGTAACCGTCTCCATAACCGATAGGCACCGTTGCAATCTGTCGTGTACCGTCGGCACGATAGGTGCCGCCATAGCTAATCGGCGTATCATCCGAAACCGTTTTAACGAAGGAAACGGTACTCTTAAGTTCCATAACCGGACGGATGGTAACCCCTTCCTGCTTCACAACGTCGGAGGGCTTCATTCCATACAGGGAGATTCCGAGACGCACCAGGGGCTTGTCCACAGAAGGTTTGAACTCCGTAATCGCCGCCGAATTGGCAATATGCTGCTTCGGAATAGGAAGACCGCGGGCCTCCAATGCAGAAACCGTAGTCTCAAAGGCTTCCAACTGTTGCTTGCAAAAGGATCGATCACGATCGTCTGCCTTGGCAAAATGAGAGAAAATTCCCTCAATGACAAGATTGGGGCACTTCGCCACCTCCAAAATGTCCTCAATGGTTGCCTGCATCTTAACCGGATCTCTTGTGGTATCCAACGTCGCATCAAAACCGATACGACCCATGCCGGTATCCAGCTTAATGTGAACAATGGGTTCCTTGCCCATGGATACCGCAATCGCCGATAATTTTTTGGCATAATCCAACGAACAGATACAAGGCGTGATATCATATCGAATCAGTTCCTCGAAATCTTCTTCGAAGCAGATGCCTAAAAGAAGAATCCGTTTTTTGATACCGTTCTTACGAAGCTGAACGCCCTCTTCCGCCGTTGCTACGCCATATCCCCATACATAGTCAAGATCATCCAGTGCCTTGGCGGAATATACCGAACCATGACCGTAAGCATCGGTTTTCAGGATGGCAATCATCTTCGTCCCCATAGGTAAAATCTCATGATAGGACTGAATATTCTGTTTCAAACGGTCCAAATGCACAATGCACAGACCACGCTTATATTGTTTCAAAAGGAATTCCTCCTAAAATTTCATACGCACCGCCGGAATGAGTTGCAATAACTCGGAGGCCGTACAGGAATCAGAATCATTATATTGGAATCGATATTGTTCTGCAAGCATTCCATGAACATAGACTGCCGTAGAAACGCCGTTTACTATGGCCTTTGGATTCTTCTCACAACGAGCAAGAATCGCCCCGATTAACCCTGCAAGAACATCTCCGGAACCTGCGTGGGCCAGAGACTCGTTTCCATTGTTGAAGATTCTCTTTTCGCCAAGGCCGTAAAGGACCGTCGCATGGTCCTTTGCAACATAATACACATTGGTCTCCTCGGTAAAAGAAGAACACAGCGTATGACGATTTCGTTTCCACTCCTCCAGGGAACAAGGAAGAAGGCGAAGGCTCTCCCCCACATGCGGAGTCACAACCGAAGGTGCAATACGATTGCGAAGAACCGTAATCAATTCCCGGTCAAGGGCAAGGATATTTAACGCATCCGCATCCAGAATGGCCGGTACTTCCGAGGAAAGAACTTCTTCGACAAGCGAGACCGCCATGGGTTCCGTGCCGATTCCCGGACCGATTAAGACCGCATCACACCAGGCAAGCGCTCCACGTAAGGCCCGATGGAATTCATCGGTAAACGCATCCTCATAACAGGTACACAAACATTCGGGATATTCGTCAAACAAAAGCGCTCGATTCCGTTCATGGGTCACGACATGGACCATTCCGACCCCCAGCTTTGTGGCTGCCTCATAGGCCAGTCGAAGAGCTCCGTGGATCTTATCCGACCCTGCTATAAGCAAAAGTTTTCCGTTCGACCCTTTATTGGATCCGGGCGATGCCACCGGAAGATTACAATCCTCTTTGGTAAAAAGAGCACCTGTGCTTCTCTCATTCTCCGGATAGATTCCCATATCCCAAATTGCAAGACGACCTGCATGCAACCGGCCGTCCGCGATCAGAAGACCGGTCTTTAAAAGAGCAGGAACCACCGTAATATCCGCATACACAGCAGCCCCCAGCACCGCACCGCTGTCTGCAGAAATACCGGAGGGAATATCCATGGAAAGGACCTTCGCTCCACAGGAATGAAGTGCGTTCATCCAGTCAATACATTCCGCGAAGATACCGGTTACTTCCCGATTCAGACCGATTCCAAAAAGACCATCCAACAGAATCAGTTTTTTGGCAGAATCCACTTCTCCAACCCCGAATTTCGTAAGCAGATTCTCTTCGGAATCTCCATTCGGGCAGGCATAGAACCAGTTTCCGTTTGCGCGTTTCAGAATCTCCAGCTGTTCTTCCATTAATTCAGAAGTTTTCCCGTCTCCCACCAGAAGAACCTTGCAGGGAAACTTTGCCATGTGCAGCATACGAATGCAGGCAACCACATCCGCACCGTTATTCCCTAACCCCGCAATTCCCAAAATAAACTGCCCGGGTTCATAGACTTTTTTCACTTCCTCAAACAGACCGAAGGCCGCCTTCTCCATTAAGAGCTTCGAATCGATTCCGAACCTCTCCGTTGTATAGCGATCGGCACGCTTTGCCTCGTCTGCACTATATACAGGAATCATTCCTTTTTTCCCTTCTCTTCTTCGGGCAGTGGCTCGTTTGCTGCTTCAAACAAATCAATAATCTCAGCCCCATATACATCATGCAGCGCAGCATAGAGTCTGGCATTCTGTGCCTCACGCTCCTGCTTCCGAACCAGGTTCTTTTTTAACTCGATACGAACCTGATTAATCCAGCCGCCAATCTTATCGATATCCTGCTTATTATGTTCGATTCGATCATAAACCAGATCGATGGTATCCATCATCATGGAGTGATTTAACTGCTCCATCTCCCGTGGGATTTCAATCAGCTCATCCTCATAGGCATCCGTTTTCTCGTTGCACTCATCAATCAGCCGCTTATTCTCCTCTAACTTCTTTTCAAGTTTCTTATTGCCTTCATTCGCCTGAAGCGCCTCCGAGATGGACAAAATTTCATCCATCAGACGCTTTTTAAGCTTACGAATCTCTTTGAGGTCCGTGTTTAACTTGCCCTGGCGTTTCAGAAGCTCATTCATTCTGGCTTCTTTCCCTGCAAGATACGAAGGCTTCGACACCTGTTCGAAAATCTGATGCCATTTCGGATCCAGAATGACGATGGGAATATGCTTACTTCTTAAGTATTCCTCGGACAAAAGATGATCAGCCAAGTTCTTCACCTTCTCTTCCACGATTGATTTTATAAGACAATTTCATAAGGCTCTCGGACAAATGAACATTCTCGACAATCACATCCTCCGGAACATTTAAGTCCACATGTGCAAAATTCCAGATTGCCTTAATGCCGCATTCCACAAGCTTCTTCGCAACATCTACCGCACCGCCCTTCGGAATGGTCAGAACCGCGATATCTACATCATTCTCCCGAAGAAAGTTTTCTAACTGCTCCATCGGTTGAACCTTAACCCCACGAAGGTCTTTGCCGATTAATGCAGGATTTAAGTCAAATACACCACGCACAATAAATCCGCGACGCTCAAAATTCACATAATTGGCCAGAGCCTGTCCTAAGTTACCCGCACCGATCAAAACCAGATGATGGTTCTTATGAAGGCCGAGAATCTCACCGATTTCTTCATAAAGTTTCTGAACATTATAGCCGTAGCCCTGCTGTCCAAAACCGCCAAAGTTATTAAAATCCTGGCGAATCTGAGACGCCGTTACCTTCATAAGCTCCGACAATTCCTGCGAGGAAATACGTTCCACATTCTGATCCTTTAATTCACCAAGATAACGATAATACCGCGGCAAACGTGAAATTACAGCCTGCGAGATGCCCTTCGACTTACTCTCTTCCATACAAGTTCTCCCTGTTAAAAGAATAAGAATATTATAATTTTTTGATAAAAAATTGTCAATAAAAGAGACGGCAAGCAAACCGCCTGCCGTCTCCCAAAATTAGTCCATTACATTGCTTCGTAGGTTGCACGAATTGCCTTAATGAAGTCCTCGGAATTCAACACCTTTACATCCTTCAGAGAGGTAATCAGAGCAAGGTCCTTGGTCATCTTACCGTCCTCGATGGTCTTAAGGGTTGCCTTTTCCAACTTCTCAGCAAAGGTAACCAATTCGGGAAGTTTATCCAGCTCACCACGCTTCTTAAGGGCTCCCGTCCAAGCAAAAATCGTTGCAACGGAGTTCGTGGAAGTCTCCTCCCCCTTCAGATGCTTGTAGTAATGTCTCTGAACGGTTCCGTGCGCAGCCTCGTACTCATACACGCCGGAGGGGCTTACCAGAACGGAGGTCATCATAGCAAGTGAACCGAATGCAGAGCTTACCATATCACTCATTACATCACCGTCATAGTTCTTGCAGGCCCAGATGAAACCACCCTTTGCCTTTATCACACGAGCTACCGCATCATCAATCAGCGTGTAGAAATACTCAATCCCCAATTCATCGAATTTCGTCTTAAACTCTGCCTCGAAAATTTCATTGAAGATATCCTTGAAGTTATGATCATACTTCTTCGAGATGGTATCCTTCGTAGCGAACCACAGATCCTGCTTCGTATCGATTGCATAATTAAAGCAGCATCTTGCAAAGCTTGCAATCGACTTATCGGTATTATGGATTCCCTGAATAATTCCGGGTGCCTTAAAGGTATGAATCGTCTCACGAATCACGGTTCCGTCTTCTCCGGTAAATACCAGTTCCGCCTTGCCGGCACCGGGAACCTTAATCTCAACATTCTTATATACATCACCGTACGCATGACGAGCAAGGGTAATCGGCTTCTCCCAATTCTTTACACAAGGCTCTATTCCCTTCACAAGGATCGGAGCACGGAATACGGTACCATCCAGAATGGAACGAATGGTTCCGTTGGGAGATTTCCACATTTCCGTAAGATTATATTCTTTTACTCGAGCTGCATTGGGCGTAATGGTCGCGCACTTTACAGCTACACCATACTTAAGGGTTGCGTTGGACGCATCAACGGTTACCTGATCCTTGGTCTTTTCTCTCTCTTCAAGGCCCAGATCATAGTACTCTGTCTTCAGATCCACAAAAGGAATCAAAAGCTCATCCTTGATCATCTTCCAAAGGATTCGGGTCATCTCATCGCCATCCATCTCAACGAGAGGGGTCGTCATCATAATCTTGCTCATTTCTGTACTTCCTTTCTTATTTCGTTTTCGTAGAGTATACATCATAAAGGCCGTTCTTTTCAATATTCGTGAACGCATTCAGAATATGTTGATTGGCTAAACGCTCCGCAAGGTCCGCATCACGGAGCTTGATTGCTTCCATAATGGCTTTATGCTCTTCATTACTTGCCTTGGAGCGATTGGTGGCCGAGAGGGTTTGACGTCTCACACGCATCACATACTGATGAAGATTCGTTAACTGATGCTTAAGCATCTTCGAAGCACAAGCCTCGTAAAGAATATCATGAAAACGATTATCCAGCTCAGCCATCTGTTCCATATGACCCCGACCGGCATGAAATTCCGCCAGGTAAACATTTTCTTCCAGTTCTTCCTCCTGCTCCTTGGTAATATTCTCCACAACCAAACGAGCACAGAGTCCTTCCAGCTTAGAGCGTATCATATAAATATCACGAACATCCTCCGCCGTAATACCGGTCACATACGCGCCTTTATTCGGAATAATCTGAACAAGTCCCTCTAACTCAAGCTGACGCAGAGCTTCACGAACCGGGGTACGGCTTACGCCCATTTCTTCCCCAATGGTAATCTCACGAAGTTCTTCATGATCCTCGAATTTACCGTCCAGAATGTCATCACGAAGTTTCTGATAGACCCGACCGCGAAGAGAATACTTGTCCGTCACTTCTTTTTTAATTTCATTTTCCTGCATAAATACTCCTTATACTGGGTAAAAAACCACGAGGATTACAGGGAGGTTAACGAGATGTTCTTTTCCGCACAGATTGCATCAATCTTCTTGTGAAGCTCACCGTCCGTCATAACGGTCACACGACCGCCCTCATATTCCTTGTCAACCCAATCCTTTACCGCCACAACAAGATCGGAATTCTTATCCACCTGATGGTCCTTATCAAGCTTATAGGTGGTATTGATCCAGTGTGCGATTCCGGCAAGACCGGAGGTATTGGAGATTGCACAGAGCACGGGACGATTTAAGAATTTTTCGGTATCGAAAATATTATAAATCTCCTCATTCTTTAACAGACCGTCCGCATGAATACCGGCGCGGGTAACATTAAAGTTCTTCCCAACAAAAGGAGTTCTGTCGGGAATGGTATAGCCGATTTCCTTCTGGTAATATTCAGCCAGTTCGGTAATTACCGTGGTATCCATACCGTTTAAGGTACCCTTAAGCTGAGCGTACTCGAATACCATTGCTTCCAACGGAGTATTACCGGTACGTTCTCCGATACCAAACAGAGAGCAGTTAATACCGGAGCAACCATAAAGCCAAGCCGTTGTGGAGTTCGTAACCGCCTTATAGAAGTCATTGTGTCCGTGCCACTCAAGCATCTCATGAGGCACACCGCCGTTTACATGAAGCGCGTAAATAATACCCTGCACGGAACGAGGGATTACGGCTCCCGCGAAATTTACGCCATAGCCCATGGTGTCGCAGGCACGAATCTTAATGGGAATCTTATATTCATCCATTAACTTCATAAGTTCCATACAGAAAGGAACAACGAATCCGTAGATATCCGCACGGGTAATATCTTCCAGATGACAACGAACACTGATTCCTTCTTCCAGACACTGCTTTACGACGCTTAAATAGTGCTCCATTGCCTGCTTACGGGTCATCTTAAGTTTTAAGAAAATATGATAATCGGAGCAGCTGACCAGAATACCGGTCTCCTTCATACCGATTTCCTTTACAAGTTTGAAGTCTTCCTTGCTCGCACGAATCCAGCTGGTTACCTCCGGGAATTCGTAACCGCGCTCCATACATTTGTATACCGCGTCACGATCCTTCTTGGAATACAGGAAGAACTCGGAAGCACGAATCATACCGTTAGGGCCACCCAGGCGATGCAAATAATCATAGATGGTAACAATCTGTTCTGTGGTATAGGGCTCACGGGACTGCTGACCGTCACGGAAGGTAGTATCCGTAATCCAGATATGCTTCGGCATATTCTGGGGAACAATACGGTTATTAAACGGAATCTTCGGAATCTCGGAATAAGGAAACATATTACGGAAAACATTGGGTTTCGCAACGTCATCCAAAATATACATATGCTCCTCAATCTCCAAAAGATTGTTCTTCGGGTTCATCGAAACCTTACGATTCTGGAACAATTCCGAATTATTGGCAATATATTCTTCATCACTCTGGTACATGAAAATACCCTCCTTGTGCTATTGTGCTTGTATAATTGTATACAATAATGCATTCCATGTCAATGTAAAAAAACAGACAAACCCAAGGTCAAAACCGAGGATTTGTCTGTTCATTTTTACAGTATCATTTATCGTGCTTCTTTTTTACGTCGAATCGGAATTCCCCAAAGGATCAGGAACACGCCAAGAGCAGCCAATCCGATTTCCAAGAACAACTTCGGGTTAAAGAAATCTCCCGTATCCGGAGAGGCATCAAGATTTCCATCCGCACTGGTTGCATGATTCTCGAATTCATACAGAGCGTAATAGGAAAAATGCGAAACCTGGAATTTCACGCAAGGAACACCGTTACGTTCCACAATGGTAACCGGAATACTCTCCAACTGACCATCTTCATCAAAGCACATCAGATGCAAATATTCCGCATCCGAGGAAATCGGCACCGGGAGCACGATGGTCATCTTATTCTTACCAAGTCGTGTAATCTGAATCTGCTGATCCGTCCATAAAGTCATATCAAGGCCTACCACTCTCTGGAAAGAAACCTCTCCATACAAAGAGCGATATGCAGCCTTCAGAGCCTCCGCCGCCTCATCCGATTCGATAATACTTAAGTTTAAGTACTCTTCCGAACCGTTCAATACAACATTCACGACCTCCTGATTCTTCAAGGAAGGTGCGGTTACCGTTACCGTAACCATCTCGCGAGGTGCTACAACCTCCGTATGTTCTTCAAATTCCTCAATCGGTGCGGTTACTTCCGGTGCAATCGGCAAAGGCCCACCGGAGCTTACCGCCGTAATGATCTGATCGATCAAAGAACCGTCTCCGCTTTCGCCTCCCCCGGTGATTTCGGGATTCGGAAGGTTGGAATCAAAGCCCTCCGCATCCGGTTTTGAGAGATTCTTTACACCGGATGGCATTCGATAATTCACCAAATTTTCCGGCAATTCCACGCCTTCAAAATCGGCGCCGATCCAGGAAGAATTCAGATAAGAATCAAAGGCTGTTGCGTCAATCGCCGCAACCCGATAAATTTTTCCATAGATCAGAATCGTATCCGGGACGGTCACAACACCGTTCTCATCCGGTCGCAGGGTACAAAGACGAAGGGTAACCGCCCCCTCCGACTCTTTTTCCGCATTCGTAAGAATGCTTACTACCAGTCCATGGAATCCATACAGCGTCGGATCCAAAATCGTTCCGGCAAAAGAAGAATTCGAAATAGAATTCGAGATCAAAGCAAGCTTTACATTCTCAAAAGCATCATTCCGATAAGACAAATTCGAAAGTCGGGTACTCTCCATTCCATAACCAATGTTGGGAAGAACGGTTCCCTGTACCACAAGCAAAGCATCCGAAGCCACATTGGAAAAGGCTTTTAAACCAACCGAGGTTACATTTGCAGGAATACGAACCACTTCCAGATTCGTTTTTTCAAAGGCACGATCTCCGATTTTTACCAGGTTTGAGCCACCGCGCATGGTCTTCAGATTCGAGCAATTCATAAAAGCTTCATCACCGATGACCGTTGTATCCGCAGGGAAATCCACCGCTGTGATTTCGTCATGTCCGTAGAAAGCTCTGGGAGCGATAGTTTTCACTCCGTCCGGAATATAGATATTGGAAACATCCGTGCCGCGATAACGAAGCAGAACTCCGTCCCCGACAATCAAGAAATTGTCCTGGCCGTATTTTAACCAGGTATTTAACCACTTGGTATCATCAAACGCATAAGCGGATATATCGGTAACCGTAGCAGGAATTGAGACCTCTTCCAGATAATCACAGTGATAGAAAGCACCGTAACCGATCTCCGTGACGCCTTCGGGAATCTGAATGGACGTAAGCGCACTTCTTGCAAAAGAATAATCTCCGATTCCCACAATATCCTTCGGGAAGGAATAGGTATCCAACTGCTGATTTAAGTAACACGCCTGGGCCGCAATACAATGATTGACAATCGTGTATTTCGGAAATGAGAAGCCCTTCTCATCGTTGGACTCGTCAAAGGGCAACGTAATCGTATCTCCATCATAGATGCCGGGTGTCCTCTCTTCCTCCGGGAAAGGATTCTCCTCCGTTCCGCCCTCCGAAGGTGGCGTCGTAGGATCCGCCGTTCCGGTATATACAACCGGTTTCGTATTATCAATAAAGACGACCGCATCTTTTCCGGCAATCATAACCTTACCAAGCAGATCCTCCGGGGTCTCCAGGCTCGGAACATCCGTCGCTTCACTGCCGGATGCATCCCCTTGATTCTCACCGGATGCAGCATCATCCCCCTCCGCATCCGTAAGGTCCTCTTCCGTCTCGTCGCCCATAGATGCATTGGCTTCCTCTTCGGTAACGGAATTATCAAGAACGGTCTGCGTAATATCTTCATATTCCGACTTCGTAATCTCCAAAATTGCTTTTTGTTGAAAATACTTCTCCGCATAGGATTCCGGTTCGCAGAACGCTGTCACCAGATTGCTACCGTCAAAAGCGGTGTTATGAATAAACTGCACCGATAAGGGGACACGTACCGCCTTCAGGTTCGGACAGTCTGCAAAGGCTTTCATCTGAATACGATTCACGGAATAAGGAATATAGACTACCTGAAGGTTTTTGGCTCCCGCAAAAGCATAATCCCCGATGCTCTGAAGATTCTCGGAAATATAACAGATATAGAGCTGTGCATTATCATAAAATGCAAAAGGTGCCACCTCAATGACCGAATTGGGCATGGCAAATTCATTGGCGCTTCGATTTGGAAGCATTTCGTAAAGAGTCTCAAGCTTATCATCGTAGATAACAGAGTCCACAATCGTAAAATTCGGGCTACTCTCCGACACGTAATGAAGCGCATAATCTCCGGAGAACAGAGAAGAACCGATTCGTTCCAATTCCGTGCCCAAGGTAATTGTTTCCAGTTTTTCACAATTACGGAAGGCTGCACTCTCAATCACACGAACGCTGTCCGAAACCTCTACCGAAACAAGATTCGGGCAGTCCGCAAAGGCGCGGGAGCGAATCTCCCGAACATTTCCGCCCATTCGAACGCTGACAACCGTCTCACATCCGGCAAAAGCTTCTTCCCCGATAATTTTAACAGCATCGGGAATAGACACAGATTCCTCTGTGCCTACATATCGGACCAAGGTGGATCCGTCCAACAGAAAATCATCGGAGGATGCCTTAACTCCCGTATATGGAATTTGTGTAAGAATCAATGCCGTAATGATGAGCAATGCACCAACGACACGACGTACCGTCTTCCACATGTTTCATCGCGCTCCTATTATGCGACAACAACCTTCTTTTTCTTATCACGCCATAAGAACAGGCAAGCAGCAATGCCGCCTAATCCCAGGCTTAAGAACCACTTCATATTACTGAAATCACCGGTCTTGGGAGTGGAATCATTTACTCCGGCAGACAGATTCGATACATCAACGTAGACGCAGTACGGCGAGAAATGCGATGCCGTAAAGGTAATGCAGGGTACTCGATAGACACTTGTAAACTTGGTCTTCAATTTATCCAAAGAACCATCCTGGTCTACCGCACCGGCACGGTTATTGCCGGCATAATCCAACATATCATCCGGAATCGGAATCGTAATATTTACACGAATACCGTCGGTATCGGTAATCTTTTTCGTTCCGGTCTCGTCATACAACGTAATATCAAAAGCGGTATAAACGATATTTTCAAGTGTTCCGAACTCTTCTAAGAGAGCGGCCTCCACTTTACGTCTTGCTTCATCGGTGTAGGTAATCTTAATTACGTAATTATCTTTAGAGCCCTTCACGGTTGCGGAGGACGCATCGGTATCCGAGAAACGATCATCATCTACATCAACAGAAACATGACCGGCACCGGACCCGGAACCCGAACCACCGCTTCCGGAACCGCCACTACCGGAGCCACCACTGCCTGAGCCACCGCTACCTGCTCCGGAACCGGAATCGGTCTTATCGGTACTTGTACTCTGTTCCGGCTTCGTTGCTGCATTTACATAGGTTGCCGTAACCGTACAATTTGCCGCAGGCATCACAAAGGTCGTCGTTGCACCGGCTTCATTGGCAAATTTTACATCCTTATTGTCGCTTGTCCACTTACTGAATACCTTACCGTTTTCAGGGGCAGAGGCAGTAATCGAAACCGTTACACCGGCCTTATATTCTCCACTGCCGGTACCGCTTACAACCGTAAGCTTATAGGTCGCATTGGGATCGGGCGTATCTCCGTTTGGATCCGCATTCTCGTCTAACTTATACTGCGCCACCAGAATCCGGTCTTCCGTTACGGAAATATACTCTCCGCTCCAACCGTCGAAGGTATATCCTTCACGCGTCGGATCCTCGGGAGGCGTTGCATTTTTACCGGTCTCAATGTACTGAACCGGGCAAAGATCCTTACCGTCATAATCCAGGAAACGAACCGCATACAGATTATCAATATATTCCAGTTCTTCATCAAAGGCAATGGCATAGGTTGCCGCCGCAGTATTCCGATAGGTACGAATGACCGCGTTGCCTCGATCAAAGGCATCATTGTCAATCTGGGTCTCAATACCGTTAATGGTAACGGTAATGGCATCCGTCGTACTGGTAAAAGCGTGATCCTTAATCTCCTCTAAGCAGGTCGGCAGGTTCGCCGTACGAAGTGCTTTACAATTGTCAAAGCAATAGGACGGAATCGTCTTAAGCTTATCGCACTGGGTAAAATCAATACCCACAATCTTATTACAGAATCGGAATGCACCGTCGTTAATCGTAGAAACCTGAGTCAATTTCTCATCCGTGTTCGGATTGACATACTTCGAGCCGACAATATCGCCACGGCCGGACAATACCTCCTCAATATGAAGCGTACCATCCTCATTGGTCGAATAAAGAATACCGTTCTCGCAGGAATATTTATCATTACCGGTAATGCTTGCAAGATGATCGCATCCCGCCACAGGACTGGTTCCGATGTCCTGCATTGCAGGTCCTAACACCAACTCCTCTAAGTTTTCACAACTGTAGAAGCAATCAGCAGGCAGAGACTTTACCGAAGTCATCTTCACCTTTTTCAAACGATCATTTCCCTGATCTACAGTCTCATATTCACTGTCTGCGGGGAACTCGCGACCGGCTTCCGCATCTGCGCCGGCAGCCCCCAAAGCATCCCCATAGAATCCGTTGAAAAGGCCATGGGACTTGTAGGTCTGGTAGTAAGGCAAGGTCTGCAGGTACGTCGTAACATTGTTACGGTTTCCGCTTCCTGCAATAAAGCCCTTCGCATCCACAGACTCAATTCCTTCCGGAATTTGAAGATCCATGGTTGCTTCCACAAGGGATAACTCCGCAGCCGACAATACATAAGGGCTTGCGTCGTTATTATTTACATAGATATCCTCATAGGCAGTCCGAATGGAAGGACTTAACAGCTCATAATGAGGGTAATCCAACAAGGTAATCAAGCCTGTCGACTCGTCACGCATTACCATGAGATAATACGGCGCATTCGATACATAACATACACGAATCTTAAGCTGCGCATCCATATAGTTATCTGCCGCCATCGCCCAGGTAAAAGGAGCATAATTCGGTGCGATATCTCCATGGAAAATCAACGAGGTACCACCGGTTAAGAACGCATTCGTTCCGATGTTCAAAGAAGCATATCCGGCCTTCGGTGTACTGAAATAAACATTTTCCAGGGCGTTACAGCCTTCAAATGCAGATGCCCCGATATTTCTTACCGTATTCCCGATATAAACCGTTGTAAGGGCCGTAAAGTCCTTAAACGCGCCATCCTCGATGGTCGAGATGGAATCATCGGAAACCTTTAACACTTCAAGGTTTGCCTTAATGTAATCATCATCAAAACAGGAGGTGCCGATCTTGGTAATCTCCAATTCTCCGACATAGCTGGGAACCGTAATGGTGTTGCCTTCGCTAACGAACAGAGGCTTATCCAGAATCTCACAATCCTCAAGGACACCGCCCTCGCTTACAAGGAACATATAACCGTCCTGACTGGCTTCATAATAGAAATTGCCGTCGGATCCCTTGAATTTGTAGATAATACCGGCGCTACGAGCAGAGGTACGAGGCGAAGAAATCGTCATATTCTGCTTATAGCCGGGTCCAACCACATAGAAATTCTCCGTCAACACATCAATAAAGGCATTGCTGGGGAAGGACAGACTCTGACAGGAACCGGTTCCGGTATCCGGGAATTCTACCACCTCGAGATTTACACAACCACGGAAGAAACCGGCACCAAGGCTCTCCGCACTGGAGGAACCATAGCTTGCAGACATCTTAACGGTTTTCGCATTGGCTCTTCCCGATAAAACATAATCCCCATAAACGGTTACACCGGAAGGGAAAATAATATCCGACCAGGTTCCGGTTGCGGAGCTGGTTACCGCAAAAGCACCTTCATGAATCTCCTCGGTATTCGGCGCAAACAATACAGAATTCAGAGAATAGCAATCATAGAATGCGTAATCTTCGATAATGAAATTCGTGGAAGCAAGACTCATATCCAGATTCTTTAAGTTACGGCAATAGGAAAATGCACCCTCACCGATTACTTCCATTCGGTCATTCGTAGCAACGGTCGATAAGTTGTTACATCCGCTGAAGGCTTCGGTACCGAGACGCTCACAGATACCGGAGAACGTAAGCGTCGTCAGACCGGTACAGGTCTTGAACGCACGGTTTCCGATATATTTAGCACTCAAACTTAAAGTACGGATACCGGTAACGCCCATAAAGGCCTCATCACCGATTGCGTAGATATCCGAAGGAATCACCAGGGTGGAAATATTGGTAACACCATTAAATGCACCTTCTCCAATGTAGTTCACCATAGCCTTGGTTGAATCGGTCTCATAGAATCGATTCGTGGTCTCATTGAAAGGAATATAGACTACATTATTCAGATCATCCGTATTGGAGATATCATAAACCGGCACAAGCGTACAACCCTTATAGGTATTCGACGTACCGGAATAATAATTATGCTCACAATAATAGCTCTTTCGCTGGTCTTCCGACAGATCCGTAACCGTGTAGGAAGGGAACGGCGTCGAAGGATCCTCGGCAAAGGCAGCAAGATAGGTCGCATAAACCGCCGGGAAATACAATTCAAGATCGGCAGCGGTAAGCGCCGTACTGATATGAGAAGAAATATAAGTATTAAAGTCCATAACCGCAATAATCGGGTAATCGGTAACAACCTCGACATCTACGGTCAGAGACGAGTTTACGGTAGAATAACCGGTATTAAACTGAGTGATTACATTCCCGCTGGCAGACTTATAGAATTCATAGGCCCAATCCAGATAGTAGGATCCGGTGGACAATTCACGAATGGTATAGCCTTTATATTTCGTCTTGGACGCGAAAACACTCGCCTTCAGGAAATCCCAAGACGACGACGAATAATCCGATACCGAATAGGTCGGTTCTCCCACAGTCGTATCGGTCGGCTTACCACCGATTGCGGCAGTTCTTCTTGCAGGAATAGCAGCCACAATAATCGCCAGAATCAGGAATAAGCTTCCTAAGGTTCTACGCACTACCTTTGCTTTGAATACCAATTTCTTTTTCTTAGTCTTTGCCATCTTCGTCTCCTACCAAACTCGTTTTGCAACAACTACAAATCTTCCGTTCTTTTCCTGATAATCACAGGTAGACAGAGTAATGAGCTCATCACCGTATCCCGCATGTACACCGGTGGAATACAAGGAAAGCTTCGCCATCTCTGCCATAATCGAATCAAATTCCTCCGCAGAATTCGCATTAATAAACTGATAGTACTTAAAGGTAATTACGTCTTCCGCATAAATCTTGCTACGGAACACATACATCACCTCATACAAGCGTTCTTCATAGATCGTATCGAAATGAATATATTTATGCTTCTCATAATAAGCCTTCTTCGAATACTGATCCAACTTACCGAACATATTCCCGCTTCTCATATGATGACCGTAAATAATCATATTGTCATTGTCCCCGACAATCGAACATTCACAGTCTAAGAAAATCGCACCGTTCTTATCGTTTTCATTCTCGAAGTTATGCTTCAAGTAATATTCATTATCCTTGGTCTGAAGAACAGGGTAATCGATATTAGTATCGTCAATTTTTAGCCATCCGATAAGGTCTGAATTGGATTTGTATAAATTTTCATACTTTTCCAAAACATTCAGGGACACTTCCACAATCTCACCCTGCTCATTTTTATATACCTTGGTGAAAATCGTATCGGACTGCTTGTTCGCAACCGAAGTCTCCGTCTTCATGGCAGCAAGTTTCTTCTGAAGTTTTTTGGAACGCTCCGTAGAATAGTAATCCGCAAAATACAAGCCTAAGCAAACCGCCGCAACGACAAAACAACTAACCAGAATGATAATGCGACGAAGATGAATCTTCTTCAGTTCTTTTTTTACAGCGACATTCATCTTCTCTTCATCAAAGGTCGCCGAAGACAATGCCTTACCCGCTTTGCGTTTTTGCTCGATCTTGGTCATTCGATCATAGATGAAATCATCGAAGTCCAAGCCTTCTTTGGTCTCGAATCGATACCCGTTCTCGCGAATCAGCGCATCAATCTTAATGATGTCGTAATCCGAATCCAGGTTGTATTTTCGTTTAATATCCGATAAAAAGACTCTTTCGCGCTCCATTTTCTGCCTATTGTGCCTATTAAACCATACTAATATATTCTATTTTACTATATTTGGGATGTTTTTCAAGAGAAAAATCAAGATATGGTGGACTTTACACAAAAACCCCCGGGACGAATCCCGGGGGTCTTATTCTTAGTTCGTAAAAGAGGATGAACTATAGAATTCTATTATTTCTTCTTCTTGGAAGACATAACAGCTGCTACTACTGCTGCACATACAAGAACTGCAACGATAACGATGATGATGATAACAGTCTTATTGCTGTTCTTGCCATCCTTCTTCTCGTCCTTGGTCTCGGTGGTAGCTGCAGGAGCATCGGTCTTGGTCTCTTCGGGAGCTTCAACAGCTGCACCGGCCTGATCATAATCAAAACCGGATACAGTGAAGGTTACCTCAAGGGAAGTAACAGGAACTGCATAGTAACCAAGGGTCTTGATGTCAGCATTCCAGCTGTTCTGAATCATAATGGTGATGTACTCATCATTGTCTTCAGGGCTGATTAATGCGCCACAATCTGCAAGGTCAGTCTTCTTACCGTTAACCTTAAGTACGATATCGGAAATGGTGATATCATCACTTCTGGGAATATCGGTAGATACGAAGATTAAGTTCATGGGAGCTTCGTTAGCGAAGTCATCTGCAGCGAACTCAAGTCCGGTAGCAGATACGGTGTAGGTACCGTTACCTTCAATCTTAGCATCAGCGAAGGAACCAGGAAGGGTTACAGCGTTGTTATCAGCATCCCAACCGGTTACAGTCATAAAGAAATCGGTGCTCTTACCATATTTTTCATCGTTCCAACCATTTCTGAAGGAATAGGAAGGAGTCTGGAAGCACATGTAAGCGTTGTAAACACCGTTCTTGTCTAAGGTAACAGAAGGAGCAGCTGCTTCACCACCCTGTGCGCCTACGCCGTAGTTGGATACGGTGAAGGTAACCTCGATGGAGGTAACACCAGCGGTTAAGTAGGAAGCATCCCACAGCATTGCGGTACAAGCCATAAGATCAGCTGCAGCGGTACGATGATCTGCATGGTTGTCATCACCAGCGGTTGCAGTCTCATCAGGTGCATTCCACTCATTGTAAAGGTTTACACGAGTGGTAGCTCCGCCACCATCAGCGGAACAGGTGTAAGAATCACCCTGAAGTTCAATTACTTCGCCATTGATCTTAATCTCATCAACAGTAAGAATGCAAGCGGTACCAAGTAAGTACTCACCGTTCTCTACCTGAAGAGCATTGAACTGTGCAAGGTTCTGAGCCTCAGCAGCGGTCATGCTTACGGTGTAGGTACCGTTACCGGTAATCTCAGCATCTACGTAAGTAGCCTCAAACTCAGCCCAATCAGCATTGTTAATTGCAAGATGTGCAATTGCAGGACCTTCAACGGTAGGAGCCTCTACAGGAGCAGCAGCCTCTGCGGATGCGCCGAAGTTGGATACGGTAAAGTTTACTTCGATAGAAGTAATACCAGCGGTTAAGTAGGAAGAATCCCACAGAACTGCGGTACAAGCCATAAGGTCAGCTGCAGCGGTACGATGATCAAGATGCTTGTCATCACCTGCGGTAGCAGTCTCATCGGGAGCATTCCACTCATTGTAAAGGTTTACACGAGTGGTGGTACCTGCGCCATCAGCGGAACAGGTGTAGGAATCACCCTGAAGAGCGATCTCCTCGTCGTTAATCTTAATGCTATCAATGGTAATGATGGAACCGGTACCAAGGGTAGCCTCACCGTCCTTAACTTCAAGGGCGTTGAACTGTGCAAGGTTCTGAGCTTCAGCAGCTACCATCTTAACCGTGTAAGAACCGTCACCGGTAATTACAGCATTGGTGTACTCTGCTTCGAAGTCAGCCCAATCTGCATTGTTGATGTTGAGGTATGCAGTACCTGCTTCAAGAGCATCCGCACTCTGTCCTGCTAATACAGGAAGGGTGGAAGTGAGCATCAGGACTGCAGAAGCAACAGCAACGAGCTTCTTAACAATCTTTTTCATTTCTTTTCCTCCTAGAAAATTTGAAAATGTTATCAGGGCATAATATCCCCGAATTACATATAACATAATACTATTATTTAATCAAATAAAACAGTTAATTTTTACACACGAAATACATACAAAATTGCACCCGCCGAAATCCGACAGGTGCAATCCTTACTGTTCTTATTAATATTGAGCAAACAATTACTTCGCTACGATATTTACAATGCGTCCGGGAACATAGATTTCCTTCACAATGGTAAGTCCGTTCAAACGATCGCCAAGTGCTTCTTTTCCCTTAGCAAGAACCGCATCTTTGTCCTCATCCTTTGCAATATTGATGGTTGCTCTGGTCTTACCGTTAATCTGACAAGCAATTTCAACGGAGGACTCCACGGTCTTTGCTTCATCAAAGGTCGGCCAGGAGGTCTTATAGAGACGATCCTTCTCTCCTACAATCTGCCACAATTCCTCGGTAATATGAGGAGCAACCGGGTTCAAAAGAATCAGCAAGGTCTTAAACTCACCCTTGGTGACACTGCCCTTCTTGTAGAAATCGTTAATCAACGCCATCATAGAAGCAATGGCGGTATTATACTTCAGACTCTCATAGTCGTTGGAAACCTTCTTAATCGTCTGGTGCATCTTGGTCTCACAATCAGCGGAGAAGCCTTCCTCGTCGGTAAGCAGATCCTGCAATTTCCATACACGATCCAGGAAACGACGGCATCCCTTCACACCATCCTCGGACCAGCAAGCCGCAAGGTCAAAGGCACCAATGAACATCTCGTAAGTACGAAGGGTATCCGCACCGTAATCGTTCACGATATCATCGGGATTTACGACGTTCCCGCGGGACTTACTCATCTTTTCGCCGTTCTCACCTAAAATCATACCGTGAGAGGTTCTCTTAAGGTAAGGCTCGGGACAAGGAACAACCTTCTTATCATACAGGAACTTATGCCAGAAACGGGAATATAACAGATGGAGGGTTGTATGCTCCATACCACCGTTATACCAGTCAACAGGCAACCAGTACTTCATTGCTTCCGCACTGGCAAGCGCATTCTCATTCTTCGGATCCGTATAACGGATGAAGTACCAGGAAGAACCGGCCCACTGGGGCATGGTATCCGTTTCTCTCTTCGCAGGTCCGCCACAGCAAGGGCAGGTTGTGTTGACCCAATCGGTCATGGCTGCCAAAGGAGAATCTCCGTTATCGGTAGGCATATAGCTGTCTACCTCGGGAAGAAGTAAAGGAAGATCCTTCTCATCCAGAGCTACCGGTCCGCACTTCTCACAATGCACAATCGGAATCGGCTCACCCCAATAACGCTGACGGGAGAATACCCAGTCACGAAGTTTAAAGTTCGTCTTCGCATGACCAATGCCCTTCTCCTCTAAGAATGCAATCATCTTCTTTTTTGCATCTGCCACATCCAGACCGTTTAAGAAATCGGAATTTACAAGTTTACCGGTTGCTACATCGGTAAACACTTCTTCCTGAACATTCTTACCACCACCGACAACTTCGATAATGGGAAGATTAAACTTCTTCGCAAAATCCCAGTCTCTCTCATCATGGGCAGGAACGGCCATGATTGCGCCGGTACCGTAACCCATCAGTACGTAATCGGAAATCCAAATCGGAATCTCAACGCCATTTACCGGATTGATTGCGGTAAGTCCGTCGATGCAGACACCGGTCTTATCTTTTGCAAGCTCGGAACGCTCAAAATCAGACTTACGAGCAGCCTGATCCTTGTACTCCTGTACAGCATCCCAGTTCTGAATCTCGTCCTTATACTTTTCCAAAATCGGATGCTCGGGACTCACTACCATATAGGTAACACCGAACAGTGTATCGCAACGGGTCGTGTAGACTCTTAACTTATCTTCTTTTCCCTTAATGGAGAAATCCACTTCTGCACCGGTAGACTTACCGATCCAGTTAATCTGGCTGACACGAACCTTCTCGATGTAATCCACATCCTTAAGACCTTCAATCAGCTTATCGGCATATTCGGTAATCTTTAACATCCACTGGCTCTGAGCCTTACGAATAACAGGAGAACCGCAGCGCTCACAAACACCGTTTACGACCTCTTCGTTTGCAAGACCAACCTTACAGGAAGTACAGAAATTGATAGGCATAGAGGTCTTATAAGCAAGACCGGCCTTAAACAATTGTAAGAAAATCCACTGAGTCCAATGATAATAGCCGGGATCCGTCGTATTCACTTCTCTGTCCCAGTCAAAGGAATATCCGATGGAGTGCAACTGATTCTTAAAACGATTCACATTATTCTTCGTTACAATCTTCGGATGGATCTGATTCTTGATTGCAAAGTTTTCGGTAGGAAGACCGAACGCATCCCAACCCATCGGGAAAAGAACATTGTATCCCTGCATTCTTCTTTTACGGGATACGATATCCATTGCGGTATAAGGTCTCGGATGACCAACATGAAGTCCCTGTCCGGAAGGATAAGGGAACTCAACCAACGCATAGTACTTGGGTTTGGAATAATCGTCGGTTGCGGCGAATGCTTTCTCATCATCCCAAATCTTCTGCCACTTCTGTTCCACTTCGTGGTGATTATATACTTCTGCCATTTATTTTCTCCTTATTTTTCAAGGTTTTTCACAACATTTTTATTTTACTATACTATGCTTTTTTGTCAATAATCATCAAGAAAAATGAAAAAGATAACGCCCCGATATCGTAAACAATATCAGGGCGCATGTATCATTGACTAATCGAGTCTAACTTTTTCTTTTGTTACTATTCTTCGTCCTCGCCGTCATTTTCGGAAGACTCATCATTTTCGGACTCATCCGTAGGAAGCTGGCCTTCCTCCTCAACGATTTCAACAACAACATTGTCAATCGTTGCAGTTACGTCAGGATTAATATACCACTGCTGTACCTGGAAGTCCTCTTCTGCGTCTTGTACCTCAAAGGTTAATTCCTTCGTTTCTCCATTTACTACAAACATATCGGATGCAGACCAGTTGCCACCGTCATTTGCACCGATACAGCCATTCATATAGCCATCGTCTGTAAGGGTAACCTTAATGATAACGTGATCACCAACCTGATAATTCTCATTCAGATCTGCATATTTGAAAACTTTATTCCCATCAAAGGCAATTGGTGCGAATACCGGAATAATTGCTACGGTAATATTGTCAATTGTAGCAGTAACGCCTTCATTCATCCACCACTTCTGAACCTGGAAGCTTTCATCCGCATTCATGATTTCAAGGGTAATCTTCTGAGTCGCATCATTAATCTCGTACGAAACGGCGGTCCATTCTCCGTTATCGTTTGCGCCGACACAACCATTCATAAAACCGTCATTGGACATGGTAATCTCTACAACAACATGATCGCCCACCTTGAAATTCGAATCAAAATCAGAATAATTGAAAGTCATGGAATCCGTAAACGGAATTACTTCACGTTCAGGTTCTGCGGTAACTGCCTCAACCGATACAGACTGAATTGCAATATTCCATCCCTGTACCAACATTCCTGCCTCAGCAATATCCTCATTGTTAAGAACCAATTCATAGGTCTTGTAATCAGCAGCAATGCTGAGATTTTTGCAATCCGTGAGTTCGGAATAAGGACTTGCCGTTGCAAGTTTAATCTGGCTACCCCACTCTGCGGTATTAATGGACTTATAAGTAATCACAAGTTTCTCGGAACCGTCAAATTTAAGATTTTCAAAAATAGTGGAATCAACAGTGTAATCTTTGCCCCAATCTACTTCAAAATCCTTCGTTTCTTCGGAAGGAGTCTCTTCGGAAGGAGTATTTCCGCCCTGATTCTCATTACCGGAAGGAGTCTGGTTGCCACCCTGATTCTCGTTGCCGGACTGGTTCTCATTACCGCCCTGCTCTTCGCTACCGGACTCTTCATTATTTTCCTCGTCGCCGGTATTCTCCTCATCCTTGTTTTCCTCGGAAGAAGGATTTGCTTTTTTCACGATGGTAACAGAGATGCTCTCAATCGTGGTTGTTCCCCACCAGTTCTGAACTTCGAAATAATCACCACCGGATACAAGGGTAAGGGTTACAGTACCGCTCGCAGAATACTGTACCTGCTCCCAGCCTTCATTCGGAGCGCTGGCACCGATTCCGCCGCCACCGGTCGTCGTTAACTTCACAGAAATCTTAATCTTATCTCCTACTTCATAATCCGGAGCGTAAGTAGATACATTAAAGGATGCATTGGCAGATGCAAGCACCTGCTTCTCGTTCTTCTTAACCAGTTCAATGGAGGAAGATACTACATAAACATCAGCATCGGCATACCATACCTGGAACTGAACGCTGGAAAGATCGCACTCTTCAAATACTGCGGACCAGGTTGTCGTACCGCCGTTACACTCCATCTGTCCTGCAGATACCCAAGCGGGAGCGTTGGCACCGATGGTACCGTTGAAATATCCGGTAGAGCTTAAGGTAACCGATACACGAACCGTATCACCGGACTGTGCGGAGCTACTATTTGCAACATTCTCAATATATACGTCATTTCCACCCTTGGGAGAACCGATATTGCGTCCTGCGGTTACAGCAGGCTTCGTCTCGGTTGTAACCGAAGCGATAACATCCTGCGCAGAAGCTTCCTCGGTTGCTTCTTCCGTAACAGCAGCCTCAGCCTTCGTAATGCCCTTGGTCAGATCCTTGGCTTCCTTCGCAGTGGAAAGATTGATGCTGATAATCTTACCGCCGTTCCAGCATCCGAGCTTGATGAACTCAACATTCGAATTCTTCTTAATGCCAAAAGCGGCCTTCATTTCTTTTACCGTGATTGTGGAATAGGTATCCCCGGTAGGCTTATTGGAATCTGCCTTGTATTCCGGACCATTTACCCACGCGCCGTCAATGGTAGCACCCCAACCAAGGATGCCCCAGCCACCATGAGTATCATCGGTGCAGGAATAGATAACCGTAACTACTGCGTTATCCGGAGCATTTAAGAGCCATGCAACATCGCTTGACTCGTACTCGCCCTTACCGCTAAAGATTTCCACCGACTCAAAGTCAGCAGGAACTTCTTCAGAAATCATCTCCTCAGTTTCTAAAACCTCTTCAGCGTCTGCGTCCTCTACGGTTGCAACGTCTTCGGAATCATTTTCCTCAGCCGGAGTAATCGTAGCCTCAGGAGCATCTGCTTCCTTCTCATCGTCCACAAAAGCCAAAGGCACCTTGTCCTCACTGATCGACTCAATCGTCTTTGCAAGCTGCTCAACATCGCTCTTGTCATGGCCTAACTGATTGCATAAAAATACAACCGTCAAAACAATCGCTACAACACCTGCACTACCACCAATTAATAGTTTCTTTTTCATGTAGCCTCCCTCAAAAAAGTAAGTAATCTGCAAGAAATAACCCCAATTATTTCTTACTATTTATAAAGACTCCGATTATGCGAAAAAGGGTTCATTCTTACCGAAATTGACATTTCAACATCCAATTTACATAACAAAAGAAAACCGCATGTTATGTCTCCATTTAGGCTACAAAACACGCGGTTTTTGTGGTTATTGTACAATATTGTTTAGATACATTTAGACATTATTTTTCGAAACTTTTTATTCCAAATCGTCATCATCCAGGAATTCATCGATATCAATCGGGTCAAATTCCTCCGTATCCAGATCGGATTCGTCAATCTCCTCCGATTTTTCGTCATTTTTTTCGGGCTTTTCTTCTACCTTATGGCGACGAACCACAATGGGGTCCTCATCGTCTTCGTCCTTATTATTTAAAACGAAGAAAAGAATACCGACACCGGCCGCTAACAGTAAAAGAATAATGATAATAATCAAAACCATCTTTTTGGATTTACTAAGTCCGGGCGCCTTAACCGTCTTCTGCGGTGCAGCAGACGGTTCCTGGGAATCCTGTGGCGTTTCTTCCACCGAACCGGTATCTTCATCCGGTTTCGTTGTTTCCTCCGTAGGGATCTCCTCTTCGGGAGCCAAAGCGGTTGCTTCCTTATATTTTGCGCGAATCACAACATCGCCTTCTCCCATAAAGAAGCTGTTGCCATTCATCTCAACATCGCCGTCAAGCACTTCCCAATAATCGAACTCACAGCCCTCCGGAATCAGCGAATCATCTACAATCAGGACAACCTTCGCACCCTTTGCAACCAAAGAATTCGAATCAATCGAACTACCGTCCACAGTAATCGAAAGTGCACCGGTTACCGATACCTTAAAGCCCTGCGACCAACGTGCAAAAAGAGTAATGTTCTTTGTAAAGGAAGTATTCACTTCTACCTTTTTGCCACCGGTCTTCGCATCATACCAGCCGTCAAACTGATATCCTTCTCTGGTCGGGTCCGGCAGCTCGCTTAACACGCCCTTCGAATTCGTCTTAACAGTCTTCTCACTTACCTTACCGCCATTGGGATCCAAGGTAATCGTAAACGCTCCGGAACCGGGACATTCATATTTAATCCAGACGCAAAGACAGGTATCCAAGCCACTCATTTCACCGGTACTTGCCTTCGTTCCATTAACAGAACAAGGAACCTTCGTCTTGTCTGCCGGGAAAGAATAAGTACCCTTCGGCTCGATTACGATATAAACCGCATAGGTCTTACCGCTTTCAAATACTTCGGTAGGATCCATCGCATGCTTATCGGTAACATTCCACCATTGAACACCGTCTACATAGTGACGATCTTTATTATCATAATCTTTTAAATCAAACAGCGTTGTATCCGTGACTTTGATACCACTATAGGTCGGCGTCTTATCACTTGCAGGCTTTGTTACACCGGTCACATCAATCGAGATCGAACCGTCGCATTTAAAGGTATAGACAATCGCTGCTCTCGTTGTGGAATCCTTTACTGCTTCTACTTTGGCTTTGTTGCTATTGACTACAGCAGTCATGGTTGTTTTGTCTGCTGGGAACTCCTTCCCTGCAGCGGGCTCCATGACAATCGTAAGCTTATACTCATTCCCCGGTAAAAACGTATCATCCTTTCCTACCACTTTGCCGGAAGTGACATTATACCACTGAACACCGTCGTAATACCCGTTCGTGGCATCATCCAGATCAACAATCTTATAGGTATCAACATACGCTACCATTCCACTATAGGTAGGTTTTGCGCCTGCTACAGGCTCCGTGACATAAGCAATTCCCATAGATCCGATATCCGCACAACGATAGTTCATGGTAATGGCAAGATACGTATCCTGTGTCGGAACCGCACTGGCGGAAGCCGCCTTATCATCTACCTTCACAGTAACGGTTGTCTTGCTGGTAGGAAACAGATTCGTTCCGACAGGTTTCACATATACCGTCAGCTGATAGGTATGTCCGCCTACAAAAGAAGAGGTTGACGCAAGAGCACTTCCACTCGTTACATCCCACCACTGAACACCATCGGTAAAACCTGTTGCGGAGTCATCAAAATCAACCAATTCATAACGATTCTTATCCGCCACCTTAATGCCGGAATATACCGGCTTTGCATCGGCAATGGGAGCTGTCACACCGGTGACAGCGGCTTCCGTAAGATAACCGCAGGTGGGAAACGTATACTGCACCGCAAGAAGCGTCGCATCCGGTGCAAAATCCGTAGAAGTAGCGGCACTGCCATTGACTGTTGCAGTCACGCCGCTCTTCGTCGTCGGCCAACTGCTCGAAGCACTGGCATACAACAATACCGTTACCTGATAGTCATGGCCGCTGATAAAGGTATCCGTAGGTGCAATCACCGATCCGGTCGTTTTATCAGTCCAATACATACCGCTCTTAATTTTATTCGCATCATCGTTATAGGAAGCTACCGTATACGCGGTCAGATCTCCTGCCGATGCGGTATAAGTAGGGTTTGCATTGGCAACCGGTGCGGTAATTCCAGACAGGCTGACACTTGTAATATCCGCCGCTTTGGATGATGTCGGCATTATGAGCACCGCAAGTATCACACCAAATACAATACTAAGAATTCTTTTTTTCATACACATCTGCCTTTCTTATGTCTTATAAGAATACATTGTTATTATACCATATATTGTAGTTTTTTCCCAATATTAAGCAAAAAATAAGACAAACTTAAGAATTAAGCTTGTCTTATTTTCTTACAGAAAATTCAGATTCTATTTTGCCATGTCGTTCATGTCCATTACGGTTCCACCCTTTGGAACCTGCACATAGGTACTCTCACGTCGTTCATGATTCTCGCCGTCGCCGGAGGTAAAAAGCTCCTCGATCTCATTGCCGTATGCATCGTATGTATATTCAATAAAAGCTCCTTCGTTCGGATAATCCACGCGAATCACACGATAAGCATCGTCGTACGTGTATTGAACAGAGTACGAATAATTATACATCGCACTTTCATAGCTTTCCAGGAGTGCATGTTCCGCATCATCATACTGGGTTACATACTGATAGGACATCTCTCCGTCCATGTTATAATTTCGATTCGTAACGATGTGATTTTCATCATCATACTCAATAGTAGCATAATAGAGTAAGTCGGAATCTTCCCCGGTGTAATCATAAGTAGCTGTGTTTCTCTTCTTCGAATCATACTCAAATATGGTAAATCGTTCAAACCCGGGTCCCTTATACGTAACCTTGATTAAATTACCGTTCTCATCAAATTCACGAAGCGTCTCATAGACCGAATCCGCATACTGATTCAATTCTCTGATACAATTTCCGTTCTCATCATATTCATAATCATATACGGTATCATAATCATTGTATTGGCTCGAGTAAACCGCCTTCACACGAAGATCTCCGTCATAGGTGAAATGATTCTCGGAAGTAATCTCATGATTCGGATCGTAATACGTATCCGACAGTTTATGATGATTCTCATCATAAGTCATTTCCGTCAGATAATCTTCATCTCTATAAATTACACGAATGGATATCTGGTCATTATTCTCGTTGTAACCATATTCCGATGTGGAATACAATTCCCCATTGTAATCATAATAATAGGCTACGATGGTATTTCCGCGATCATCGTATTCATACTCATAACGCGAGGACAGGTCCGTACCATTTCCATAATACGTATGGCTGCTCAAAACCCAGATCATTTCCGGTTCTTCCGTCTTTACTTCTCCCATGGAAGGGGTGTCCGTCACTCCCTCGACCGGATCCTTCTCTCCCACTTCAGGCAAAGTCCCCGAATTGTCCTGCTTTTGTGACTGGTCCATAATTCCTACATTAACTTTTTCAGATTCCATCCCCTTATCATTACCACACCCGGTAAATGAGAACGCCATCGTCAATGCACAGATTGCAGCAATCCATTTCTTCTTCATCTTCTGTCTCCTTCTTATCAGATGAGGACCATCTTATCCTCACAAATCCTACCTATCATACCTTTTTTGAATGAAAAAAGCAAGTTCCCATAGGAACCTGCTCTTAGAAGTTTGTACCTTCAAAACCGAACATCAAATCTCTCATATCACTTTGGAATCTCTTCCTTGGAATAACATCTCTACACTATCCGTTTCGCAGTTGTCTGTTCCTGGGAGAATTCGTAGAATTCTCTCAAAAACTTTGCTCTGCAAAGTTCTTTGGTGAAGCACTCGACCGATTAGTGACCATCCGCTGAATGCATTACTGCACTTACACTCTGGCCCTATCTACCTCGTCGTCTCCGAGGGGTCTTACATGATCAAGTCATTGGATATCTCATCTTGAGGGGGGCTTCACGCTTAGATGCCTTCAGCGTTTATCCCTGCCAGACATGGCTACTCTGCTATGGCGTTGGTCGCCAACAGATACACCAGTGGTCCGTCCACCCCGGTCCTCTCGTACTAAGGGCAGCTCCTCTCAAATATCCTCCGCCTACGCCGGATAGGGACCGAACTGTCTCACGACGTTCTGAACCCAGCTCGCGTACCGCTTTAATGGGCGAACAGCCCAACCCT
>JAZQQG010000030.1:0-44882 GCA_045628945.1 Lachnospiraceae bacterium | reverse complement strand
TATCAGCGGATGAATGAGAAACAACGGATAGAAAAAAGTCTCTCGTTATGGGGTGATGCAATCGTATGGAGTGACCTTCACAAATACGATAAATCATTCAACGATTGGGACTAGCCATCAACACGTTTTGTCCTATAACCCTTGATTTGAAATAGGAAATGTGAAACGGGCCATCGAAAGATGACCCGTTTTTATTATTGCATCATTCAAAGCATTGAAAATTAATTGCATAGACGGAATACTCCGAATACGATGCCAAGGATTTCACAATGATCGACAATAATCGGATCCATCGTATCATTCTCCGGCTGTAAACGATAGTGGCCATCTTCCTTATAGAAGGTCTTAACGGTTGCGGAATCATCCACAAGAGCAACAACAGTATCGCCGTTACGCGCAACATTTGTCTTCTGAACAAAAATCTGATCTCCGCTGAAAATTCCCTTATTAATCATAGAATCGCCCTTAACCTTAAGGCAGAAGGTCTCCGCATTCGGACACATCTCGGTAGGAATGGGGAAATATCCGGTAATATTCTCCTCCGCAAGGATGGGCTGACCGGCTGCAACAGTTCCGACAATCGGAATCGAACTCATTTCCTGACGAAGAGACTGAAAGGAATCATCTACAATTTCGATACAGCGAGATTTCGCATAGTCACGACGAATATATCCTTTTTTCTCAAGTGCCTCCAAATGAGTATGAACAGAAGAGGTCGATTTCAAATCAACGCCCTCGCAAATATCTCTTACAGAGGGTGGAAATCCCTTCTCAAGAATGGAACTTTTGATAAATTCATAAACTTCGGTCTGCTTAGAGGTAAGATTCGCTTTTGCCATATTGTCTCCTTATTCATATGATAAAACATCAAGATCCAAAACAGAAATGATAAAAATAATACTTATCTAAGAATATGGTAGCACAAACTTTCGATAAACGCAAACAAATTTTCAGAAAATATGTTCGATAATTTTTCGAAAAGTATTGACAACAAGAACGCGTGTTCGTATAATGGGAACATAAGCGAACATTCATTCGTATATTTACAGTTTGTAGACATGAAAGAGAGATAATTATGAGCAGACATCTTACGATATCCCAGAGAAAGAGACAGTTACAGATTCGTTTTCGTTTATCCTTTGCCGTGCTGGGAATGATGGCATTTATTGTTTTGTTTTTGTTTATTGGAAATTCCGTTTCCAAAGCAAACGATCATCGGGATGCCGTCAAGTTGTTCACAAATATTGAAGTGCAGTATGGAGATACCCTTACTTCTATTTCCGAACGTTTCATTGACGAGCATTATGCGGGAACCAAAGAATATATTAAGGAAGTGGTTCGTATGAATCACCTGGAGAATGCGAACGATATCTATGCCGGCCAGTATATTATGGTTCCCTATTATGCATATGTGGATTAATCTTTCTTTTTCGGCTCTCTAAGGCTTACCATGGAAGCAGCTTTTCGTTTCCCTTCTTCGTCAATGGCAGCATAATGTTTCCTTGTTGTATTGACATCTTTGTGTCCTAAGACTTCCGCAACCAGGTAGATATCCCCGCTTTCACGATACAGATTCGTACCATAGGTACTGCGTAGCTTATGTGGGGTGATTTTCTTAAGTGTGTTGGTTCTTGAGGTGTATTTTTTTACCAGAATTTCAACCGATCGCACGCAGATTCTTTTGTTTTGTAATGATAAAAAGAGAGGACCCTTTGTTTCTGCTGTTTTTAATGTTCCATTACGTTCTTCGAGATAGGATAGGAGAGAGGAACGAACCTCTTCTCCGAAATATACAACCGTCTCATAACCACCCTTGCGGTAGATTTTCACTCGATTATTATCAAAATCCACGTCTTCGATATTTAATCCAACGCATTCAGAGACACGAATTCCGGTTCCGAGAAGAAGCGTTAAGATGGCAAGATCCCGACATCTGGTTTTGTTATAATATTTCTGCTCATTCTTGGTAACGGTGCTTCCTTCATCGACCGCATCCAATAATTCCGCAACTTCATTAGGATCCAATCGAATGATTTCTTTTTCATGAAGCTTAGGCATGTCCACAAGAGCCGCAGGATTCTTGGTAATCATTTCACTTTTATAGAAGAAATGATACATACTTTTAATAGAAGCAAGCTTTCGCATGATTCCACGCTCTTTATTGGTATAGATTTTATTATTTTTCTTATAGTATTCACAATGCTCTAAGAATTCTTCAATATCCAGTTTTGTAATATCATCCAGAATTGAGATGGGAAGATCCTGAATCTCATAGGAGCTTAATGCAGGATTATTATCATGCATATACTCAAAAAACACTCTTAAATCATACGCGTACGCTATTTGTGTACGTGATGAGGTGGTATTGTGAATTCCACGAAAGTAATCCGTGGTAAAGCGCGGAAGATAATTTAACGATTCCCGAAGTTTTAGGGTATTGTCTCGATCAACTTGCTCGTGGTAGGTTATTTTTTCGTCTTTCATATTAATCCTTCCAGATTTCATCTTTTGTTATTGCATGAAATAAACGTTTTTTTAATCCCGGATTTTCATGATACATCTGTTTAAGGAGGTTCTTAACATATTCTCGTTTGGTTGAACCATCCACCGGACAATTGCTTTTTGCAATCGGATATTGCATTTCGTGAGCAGTTTTTATCACCTCACGTTCTTCCACATATAATAACGGGCGTATAATGGATATTCCGCGATCTTCATAAAAGGTAACAGGAGAGAAGGTATGAAAACGCCCTTCATACAGAAGCGAAAGGTACATTGTTTCAATGAAATCATCCATATGATGAGCAAAGGCCAGTTTATTCAACTTCAATTCAACCAAACGGTCTAACATCGCCCCTTTTCGCATCTTGGCACAAAGAGAACAAGGATTTTCCTCCTTACGCGCATCAAATATTATTTCGGCAATTTGTGTATGGATGCAATAATAGGGAACCGAAAGAGATTCACAGAAAATTTTGATTTTATCAAAGTCTTGATTCCTAAAACCAAGATCCACAGTAATTCCGATCAATTCAAAAGATTCCGGGTAATAACGGCGAAGAGCGGCCAGCGTGGCGAGAAGAGTAAGTGAATCTTTACCGCCGGAGATCCCAACGGCAATACGGTCACCGGCTTGAATCATGGAATAATCTTGTAAAGCCTGTCTTGTTAAAGACTCAATTTTACGAATTGACATGCTGAATTCCCCTTCAATTATTCGTTAAAAACCACAAAATAATTATATCCCAATTCTTTATGATATGATATACTTTTTTATGGAAATCACTTGTAAAAGGGAGTGAAATGCGGATGAAATTCAAATGGGATAAGAAATATCTATATTGGGGTGTTACTGTATTTACTGTTGCGGTAGCAATTATGATTGTATATTTTATAATGTTTCACGGCTTTATTATCCGATATACAATTTCTAAAATTACGAAGATATTATCACCGATTATCATTGGTTTTGTATTGGCTTACATATTGTCGCCGATTGTGAATTTCCTGGAGAAAAAAGTCTTTTTCCCTTGGAATCAATGGCGTTACAATCGAAAAATGATTCGTATGCAGGAATCTATGGCGGAGGATCCTGAGAACGATACTCCCGTTGAAGCAGCTCCGTATATTCCTTCTTTGAAAGTAAAGAAGCGAATTCGAGTGAATTCCATTATCATTACAATGATTCTGTTCTGGACTGTTGTTTATGGCTTAATTGCATCCGTAATCCCTGAATTTATTGATAGTATTACGAATTTGTTTAAGCAATCCGGTACCTATGTGCAGAATATTGGCAATTGGCTGGATGATATTTACAACAAATATCCGGCAATTCAGGAGTTCTTTGATGAGAACAGTTTTTCCTTTGATACAGAATCTGTGATTGCCTGGATTAATCAAAATGTTGACATTGATAAATATATATCAAGTGCCGGTACCTTTTTTGGTTCCTTCTTTGGTTCCATTTTCTCCGGTGCATTCGGTATTGTTAGAATCATATTAAATTCCCTGATTGGTGTTATTATTTCCGTTTATTTGTTAGCAAGCAAGGAATTACATGTCGGCCAGGGCAAAAAGGCTGTATATGCGATTTTTAACACAAAAATTGCTAATGCATTTATAAAGGAAATGCGTTTTATTCATAATACCTTTATTGGTTTTATTACCGGTAAGGTTGTAGATTCCATTATCATCGGAATTTTATGTTTTATCGGTACGTCAATTATGCGTACACCATATCCGTTGTTAATTTCCGTTATTGTCGGCGTTACGAATGTAATTCCTTATTTTGGACCGTTTTTAGGCGCAATTCCCAGCGCATTATTAATCCTTTTGATCAGTCCGATCGATTGCCTGTATTTCATTATATTTATTCTGATTTTACAGCAAATTGACGGTAATATCATCGGTCCTAAGATTCTTGGATATTCGACCGGATTAACGAGTTTCTGGGTTGTGTTTGCAATTACATTATTTGGCGGAATCTTTGGAATCTTTGGTATGTTTATCGGCGTACCGTTGTTTGCAATTATTTTTGCATTCCTTAAGAATGCTTTCGCAAAATCCCTTGATAAAAAAGGAATGCCCGTGGACAGTCATTCCTATACAAATGTCAAAGGATATCATGACGGACATTTTGAATATAATGAAGAATCCGAGGAAGATGTAACTCCTGTTGAGAAAAAGCCTTCTCGCTTGTCTAAATTATTCTCAAAATTCAAATATCGTAGAGATGTTCGTAAAGCAAAAAAAATGAAAACGCAGGATGATGAAAATTCAAAGGAATAAGTAAATTAAAATAATTCATTCATAAACAAAACACCACCCGAAAACGGAACGAATTCCGGCACCGGGTGGTGTTAATTTTTGGATGTATACTTTTCGTTAAAGTTGTCTTTTGCGAATAAAAGTCATTGGCGATTTTCGTAATCTTCCACAAATTGTGCGATAAGATTTACGGTTCCGTCAACGCCCAGAATACTTGAATTGATCGACAAATCATATGTCTCGGCGCGACCCCATTTCTTTGAGGAATAATAATTATAATAGCTTGCACGCTGTTTGTCTTTTTTATTGATCATATCTTTAGCTTTTGACTCATTCAGGTCATATTTTTCCATGATACGACGAATCTTACATTTTTCATCACCGTAAATGAAAATATTCAGCACATGATCCATTTCTTCCAGCGCATAATCTGCACAACGACCGACAATTACACAAGGACCTTCAGCTGCAATTTTCTTAATCGTATCAAATTGCGCAAGAAATACTTTATGCGAAATCGGCATATCCACCATACTGGTGGAATTGTAACCAAAGGAATACGTATCCATAACAAGATTATACAAAAAGGAATTCGTGGGACGCTCGTCATGATTTGCCAACATTTCCTCACAATAACCGCTTTCCTTAGCGGCTCTGGTCAATAATTCTTTGTCATAAAAAGGAATATTCAGTTTTTTTGCTAATTTTTCGCCAATTTCACGACCTGCAGAACCAAATTGACGACCGATTGTAATTACAGTATTCATAGTTGTACCCTCCTATTCTATTCACTTATGATATCCAGTCGATACTCTTGCAATAATTTTTTGAAATATTCAGGAATCGGTGCGATAATCTCTAGTTGTTTACCGCTTATCGGATGTTCAAAAGACAAATAATAAGCATGAAGAACCTGCCCCTGTACCTGCAATGCTTTATAGGCCGAATTTTGCTTGCCGGACCCGTACAACGGATCGCCTACAATCGGATGCTGTTTGGACGCCATATGTACTCGAATCTGATGGGTCCTGCCGGTATACAGCGTACATTCTACGTACGAATATGCTCCATTCTCACTAAGAACTCGATACTCGGTCTTTGCAGGCTTTCCATTCGGCACGTTGATTGCCATTTTAAGACGGTCATTGGGGTTACGCCCTATGGTTGTCTCTATGATACCACTCTTCTCTTTAAATGTCCCTTCTACAATGCAACGATACCTGCGAACCAGATTATGTTCCTTTAACAAATCGGCCATCTTAAGATGGGCAGCGTTCGATTTACATACAATTAAGGAGCCGGTGGTGTCCTTATCAATACGATGAACGATACCGGGTCTTAGAACGCCGTTAATGCCGCTTAAAGAACCTTTACAATAATAAAGCAAGGCGTTGACCAGTGTATGTGAATAATGTCCGGGAGCGGGATGTACGACCATATCCTTGGGCTTATTGACAACCAAAAGATCCAGATCCTCATATAACACTTCTAACGGGATATTTTCCGCCTCAATATTTAAGGATACATTGTCCGGAATACAGAGCGTAACAGAATCGTCGGTATGTACCTTGTAACTGGGGGCAATTCCCTTTTCGTTACATTGTACTGCTCCATCCTTAATCAGTTTTTGCAAAAAAGATCGGGAACGATCCGGGAACAAATCAGCCAAAGCTGCATCAATTCGCATTCCGTCATAATCTTCGGTTATCAGAAGCGTTTCATTTGTCATCCTTGCGAATCTCCCTATATTTTTTAACACGAATATCAAGAAAATATAAATCCTGCTCCTTATACTTAAACAAAAACAGAATCATCAGATAGATTACCGAGATCGTTATATATAAATCCGCAATATTAAATGCCGGGAAACGAATCGGAAGAATATAAATATAGTCAAATACACATAAAAAGAAACAACGATCCACCAGATTGGCAATAATTCCGGCTAGTAATACAGAAAGACCTCTGTGTAACGGTTTGTAACGGTCTTTAGCCGGAATTCGTACCATAATATAAAGAATTCCCACAAAAAAGAAAACTGCAACCAAAATAAAGAGAATCGGTTGGTCATTCAGTAAACCAAAAGGACCGCCTGGATTCTTCTGAATTTTAAAAGATAAAAAATTGGGAAGAATCGCAAATTCTTTGCCACCACTGCAGATTTTTCGGGCAATTGCCTTAATTACCTGATCAAGAATCACAAGAATGGTAATCAATATGGCATCACGAACAAGACGCTTCATCGAATATGCCCGTTCTGCTTTTTTATTTAAGACAAATTCGCTGTCCTCTTTAATCGTTTGCGTTCTCGTCAAAATATACCTCTTTTACAGCCTTCTCAATTTCATCACGAGTAACATTCTCAATCACAACCGGAGAACCAACCTTACGAAGACCAATCAGTGAAATCTCTGTCATGAAATTTATAAATTCATTCACAACCTTCCCCGGTTTCCACTCGGTAAAGGAAATCGGCAGGTTAAACGGAACATACATATCACGAATTTCATAGAAATCATCACTCTTAAGCACACCACGATGCATGGAAATCGCAGCACTGAGAATACAACCAAGAGCAATCAGCTCACCGTTTCGATAGAGCATCGCCCCCTTTTTCTTTTGAAGTGCTTGCAGGGCCGCTGTCCCCTCGTTACCAAAAGATAATACTTCCCCTTCTTTTTTTAACGACAGGTCCTTTTTACATAAAGAGAGAAGCGCTTTCATGCTTTTTTGAACCAGCGCCAACATGGTCTTCGAATCCTTATCGAATACCTCATACATCTCGGATAGCAGTTTCTCATAGATTGACGCATCACGAACCATAGCAATCTGCTTTAAGCGCGCAATACCGTCATAGAATGCCGACTCCGGCAAGGTGCTAAGGGAATTTGTTGCAATATATACCATCTCCGGTGACAACAAGGCTTCCGGCAGCGCTAACATAGACAAGAGCGTGGTCGGAAGAAGAATTCGATGAAGGCGCTCCTTCTCGGAATCTTTACAACAGGTTGTAATATCATTCATAATCGCCAGAAGCGAGCTACCGCCCTGAAGCAGAAGTACGGCCTCGGTTTCAGACACAAGCGAATTCATTAATTCTATTAACATAGCCTTCTGCTCTTCTGCTACAAAGGCATTGCCAAACGAATCCTTTTGAAGGGCAACCGCCGCCAAACCGATTTTACCGCCAAATTGTTCTTTTACCTGGGAAGGCAATTCTACCGGAAGATTCGCATCGTAGATTAATACACTCTTAGTATTTTCGCTAAACTTGTTTCGAATACAAGAACCTAAGGAATCGTAAGATTCCTCATAGATATATTCTAATCTGTCCAAAAGATTCACTGCCATAATAACCTCGTAATAGAAATAAAACGCCGCCCAAAAGCGACGTCTTATCGTAATAATTGTACTAATAATTAACCGTTGTAATTACCGGATGAAATGAAATCCTGGAAATCACCGGAAATCGCAACCGACTTCGGAGTAATCATGAAGATATAATTGGAAATCTTCTGAAGATTACCGTCAATTGCATAGGTGGATCCGGAAGTAAAATCAATAATTCTCTGCGCAATGTCCATATCCAATCCTTCCAAGTTCAAAACAACGATACGATTGGATAATAAGGTATCCGTAATCTCTCTTGACTCATCTACGGAAGTAGGCTTAATCACACATACTTCATTGCCACCAAAATTGGAAGTCTTCTTACTTGCGGATCTCATGGGAGTTACACGGGAAGGCTGAGGTCTGGTCTCGGTTCTCTCCGGCTCAATACTCTCCTTAAAAGACGCATTACGAACCTTCGTATCTACTTCAGGCTCCTCAACATCATCATCGTACTCATCATAACCGTCGTCTTCATCATTAATCTTCAGCATATTGCTGAACTTATCCATAATGCCCATGCTGGTCTCCTTAGATATTGTAATTGCGTTCTCCGAAAATGCTGCTTCCGACTCTTACAAAAGAGGCACCCTCTTCGACTGCGACTTCATAGTCACCGCTCATGCCCATAGATAAGATATCCATAGACAATTTGCCACTAATAATATTATCCTTGTTTTCATTGGCGATGTCAACAGATAATTGGCGAAGTGCAACAAAATGTTGGCGATTTCCCTCGGGAATTTCAACATATGGTGCAACACACATCAACCCGCAGACTTTAATATTCTCATATTTCAGAAGAGAATTCACAAAGGCTTTTGCTTCGGATTTGCTCACTCCGAACTTTGATTCCTCATCTCCGATGTTGACTTCCACAAGAATTGGCATAATCCGCCCATGCTTCTTGGCTTCCTTATCAATCATTGCCGCTAAGGAATCCGATTCGACGCTATGAATCAATGCAACCTTATCGATAATATATTTCACTTTGTTTGTTTGTAAATGGCCGATCATATGCCAGTGAATATCCTTCGGCAAACATTCGTATTTTTCAACAAGTTCCTGAACCTTGTTCTCGCCGAACTCTCGGATGCCGGCATGATAAGCTTCCGTAAGCATCTCTACCGGTTTTGTTTTGGAAACGGCAATCAGGGTACAGGGATTGGTAAATGCACTTCTCTTTTTTGCCTGTTCGATATGCGTTTGTATTGTGGTTAAATTCTCGGTTATACTCATAATTCCTCCAAAGAATCAGTAGATAAAGTCATCCTCATCAACACTAGAAGCATCCAAAACAATATAATCATAGGCCATTAATCCATAAGGAGTATTGGACTTCACAATTGCATATTCATTGTTCTGATAGAGAATCGAAATCTGTCGGAAATCCGCGTATCCTTTATTAATGTTATAAACGCCGATGAGGGAACCGAATTTATTGATGGTATAGGTCTGTGCGGAATCTCCCATACGAATAATATCTCCGGGATGCAGTTTTTCATCACTGATATAATATTCTTCCTCGGTTGCGGCATAGATATTGACCTCAACAAAAGAATACGTTTGCTCGCCTTTCTCGTTATAGGTAACTAAGCTTACGCCTTCCTTGGTCGATTTACCACTCTTGAATACATACTCAATCGGAATCATCAGAAATTGCTTCTCGACAATACTGGTTACCGGAATTTTCAACCCGGTCTCTTCCGTTGTACTGATTTCAATCGGGATGTAGCGTTCTGAAACAAACTCCGCCATGGAATCATAAAGCGTGAGGATTCCCAGAGCGACATCTGCTTTCTGCTGGATGGTAAAATCCGCATAGGAAGAAATCTGATTACGAAGAAACGTTACCTTAACCGTCGATTTGTCAATTAAAGAAGTCACCTGTTCCGGGGTAAGCGGGATGACCAGCTGCCAGACTTCATTGGTTGCAATCTTATAAGCGGGGTCACCCACTGTCAGAATCTGATGATTCATCGTATAAGATTTTTCGTAATTGTTTTCCTGGAATGTTGAAGCGGTAATCTCATCCACCGTCATACTCTCATAGCCGTCGACCATATAGGAAACCACGCCACTGTTTTGAGAGTACAGCATATGAAATCCGGCTGTTTTTTTCAGTTCTTTTAACTGATCGACATATTCAAAAATAGAATAATTATCAAATTTTTTAAGGGTAACGGCTAAATCCGATGCAAGAGCATGAATTCCGGAACTGTCATTTTGTGGAGTCTGTTTACGATATAGACGTAACTGTTCACAGAATTCTTCTCGCTCTTCCGCAGAAATCGATACCGCATTCGCAGGGTCATTTAAGAAATCCGCCAGCATATTTGTTTCATCAATGGAATACACCAGTCCGCCTACATTAATACGGTCACCGTCATGAACATAGAAATTTGGATAACCCGAAAAAGAAGAAGGGATTACTTCTTCCGTTCGAACAGCAAATGCACGATAGGTATTGGAAATAGCAAGAGAACCGGTCTTCACTTCATAACCGGCAATAGAATGTGATTGATTGGCCAAAAAAATCAAAACCACAATATAGACAAAAATTGCACCGAATGCCAAGTAACCAATATTGATGTTAATAGGTCTACGATATTTAACAACTTTATGTGTATTTGAACTTGTACGATTCGCCATATATAGACATATCCTTAACAGTACTTATTGGGTAATCTCATTCAATAATTCCGTCATCTGTTTATAAAGAAGCTGACGTTCCATAGATCCCAGAATCACAGATATGTAAGAATTCCCGTAAATATCCTTGGAATAAATAATCAAACAATTTCCCGCCGCATTGGTGGTGCCGGTCTTACCGCCGATCACGGTAATCTTATTGGGAGATTTGGCTTTACCGTTCAGATAGTAATTCGTTGTATTCTCATTCATCTCAACGGTTTTACCCTTTGCATTGGAATACTGGGTCGTATAAGATGACATGGCAATAATCTCGGTAAACGTATCGTATTTTAACGCTTCGTTAAAAATCAGGTACATATCATAAGCGGTCACATAATGGTCCTCTTCCGTAAGACCGTGAGGATTTTTAAAATGACTGGAAGTTGCACCGATGGCTTTGGCTTCCTCATTCATCATCTGGGCAAAACCGGAAATACTTCCGCCCATATGCTCTGCAATCGCAATCGCTGCATCATTTGCAGAAGAAATCAGCAAAGCATGTAAAGCTTGATCCAAAGTCAAAGTATCTCCCGGTGCCAAGCCACATACACTTGCCTCATAGGGAAGTGTATTCACCGTATCCGAAACCGTGATCATATCCGTCAGATTCCCGTATCGAAGAACCACCAGCGCAGTCATTACCTTCGTTAAAGATGCCGGATTATGACGCTTATAGATATCTTTGGCAAACAAGGTTTCATGATTCGTAATATCAAATAAACCGGCAGTGCTGACCGCACTTAGATCAACAGTCGTATCATAGGCATTCGTTCCTTCGGACACACACAAAGAAGCCGCAAACGACTCGGCAATAATCGAATCGTCTGCAGGCAGAATCATGTATCCCGATACCGGATAATCGACGTCGTAGGCCATATCTACCTTCACACGTCCGCATGCCGATAAAAGAATAACAATCAAGATGCAAGATAAGAAACGAATCTTACTACTTGTACATCTCACGCCACTCCATGTCTCCTCGATCCAAAGATTTAATCAATAATTCCGCACTGGCCAAATTCGTTGCCAAAGGAATATTGTGAATATCACACAATTTCACAATATTATTTACATCCGGTTCATGAGACTTCGGAGTCAGCGGATCTCGTAAAAAGATCACCAAATCGATCTGATTATGCTCAATCTGCGCTCCCATCTGCTGCTCTCCGCCCAGATGTCCCGCTAAATATTTATGAATACTTAAATTCGTCACGTCCTCAATCAGTCGTCCCGTGGTTCCTGTTGCAAAAAGATCATTTTTTGCCAAAATTCCACGATAAGCAATGCAGAAGTTCTGCATCAACTGTTTTTTGGAATCGTGCGCTATTAATGCGATATTCATAAGTTGTAACCCCTCTCTGTTGTCTTCTGAGGTTTCGTTCTCTGAAGACCAATATTTAATACAAATCCCATACCGATGTACAAAGACACCAACGACGACAAACCGTAACTCACAAAAGGTAACGGAATACCGGTATTCGGTAGAAGTCCTGTCGCAACCGAGATGTTTAAGAAACTTTGTGTGGCAATCAACATCCCGACAGAACATGCAATCAATCGACCGGCAAGATCTTTGGCCCTACGACCGATCAAGAAGCATTCTACGGCAATCACAAACAAAAGAATAAGTACGGCACTTGCCCCCACAAAGCCCATTTCCTCGCCAATGATTGCATAGATAAAGTCTGTCTGCGGTGCGGAAATAAAATTACCGTTCTTCACCGAACCGATGACGTTATTGTTCAAGCCTTTCCCCCATAAAAGACCGGAACCGATTGCCATAATGGAATTCGATTGCTGAAGACCTTCGGTCGTGGAATATTCGGAAGGGTTCAGCCAAGCCAAAATACGAACCTGCTGATAATCCTTCAATAATCCCTGGTCCTCCTGCAGTACTACGGTTAAAAGAATAATAATCGTCGGAACCGCAATCAGAAAAGCGCTTAAAACAAGCTTCCAGCTGATGCCACCGAGATACAACATAATGATTAGTACTACAACCATTACAATTGTTGTCGATAAGTCCGGCTGACTCACAATCAAAAATAACGGTAGAACCGACAGCCCCGCAATGAGTCCCAAAATGCGTATGGAATTCAATTTTTCCCTATATTTCATAATAAACTGAGCGAAGAATAAAATCAATAAAATCTTAGTAAATTCGGAGGGCTGGAAGCGGATTCCGACGACCTGAAACCAACGTCTCGCACCACCTGCGGAATTACCCAAAAAGCGTACGGCAAGAAGCAATAATAGGTTCACAATATAGATTACCCAATACAGTTTTAGGAAGATGGAATAGTCCAAAAATGACAAAACGAGCATCATGAACAAACCGACACCAAATCCCAAAATCTGCTTGTCCTGGTAAGCAGGATTTGCACTGCCGACGGCAAGAATTCCGATAATCGAGATGGCAATCAGCCAAAGAATCAATCTGAAGTTGTAATATTTCAGTTGATAATGAACCTTCATGATACCCTTTCTGTAATAACCAAATTTTTACAATAATTTGGAAAGAAAATCCTTCGTGATGCTTTCCGTTACAATCGCATCCTCTTCCACATAGGAAATCTTTGCATTCCACTTGGGCTTCATCAGCCATTTTCCTTTTTTCTCGGGAATGTAACGGATATTACCGATTTTCATCTGCTCCGGAGCAAGATCCAAGGTGACAATGTAGTGCATTTTCTCATCCGGTTCCACATCGGGCATGGACACTCCCGCGTAGGCTTCTCCGTAAAGACCACCCAGAATCACAACATCTTTGGCAGAAGACACCGCACAACCCGGATAGACGTCTCCGACAATAATCACATTTTTCTTGGATTCGACGATATCGCCGTTTTTCAGGCAACCGCGATAAATCGTTGCATCATCCTTGTTTTCGAGGCTTACCGCCTGCTTTAACGCTTTTACATAGAGCTTATTTTTATCATTGTCTTTTCCGATAATGCAGATAATCTTAATGCTGGAAACCGACACGATGGTCTTAATCAGTTCACGCTCTTCTGCCTCATCCAGATCCCGGCCTTCAAAAGACAATGCCATTTTGGCATCCTTAAAAAAGCCTTCTGCCTCAAGGAATTTCTCTTTTACCTCGGTGACAAGTTCCTCAAAAGGGAGGGTCGGATCCATATGAATACTGATTCCGTTTGGAAACATTTTGAGAATGACCGGCTGTTTCATAAATTCTTTTATTTCTCCTTAATCCTGCGTATGACCCGCGGATTCCATTTCGTCCGCACGACCGTTTACGACATCATCATTTAATCTAAAATAGTACTCATAGACCGATTTTGCGGTTTCAGCCGCGTAGTCCGAGGAATAACCGAACGCAATTCGAACCGTCACGGTAATCATAGGATTCTCGTAAGGTGCATAGCTTACAAACAGTGCATGGGTGGCACGTAGTGTTGACTCCTGAGCGGTACCGGTTTTACCGGCCACTTCCAGATTCAGATTCCGATAATATGCCTTGTTCTCCACAACCTGTCTCATGCCCTCGTGCAGAACACGCCAGGTGGAATCTTTAAAGGCAATCACATTACGAACTTCCGCATGATTCTCGGTTTCCATTCCGGTTTTCGGATTCTTCGTCTTATCAATCAATGTAAGATTATAAACGGTTCCGCTATTGGCAACCGCAGAGACATAGCGCGCAAGTCCAATGGTCGTATAGTCATTGGTACCCTGTCCGATGGCGGAAACAACCGAATACATATCCGATACATGCGGCTGAGATTCCGGAATCTCAACACCGCTTGTCTCCGTTAATCCGAAAAGGTCTGCATATTTTTCAAGCATCGCAAGTCCGGCATTACTGTCATAGGCCGTACCGATGGTACTTAAACGATAACCCATCTCATAAAAGAAAAAGTTGCAGGACTTCGCAAGCGCGGTTGTGACATTAATATCATTATGGTGTCCCGGGGATATCCAGCACTTATAAATCGTCGGGGACAGACGGTCATAGGTTCCGACACATTTTACGGTATCCTTCACCCTGATAACGCCTTCTTCCAAAGCTGCACTGGCAGTAACCATCTTAAAAGTCGATCCGGGAGCGGTAGTCTGCTGGGTCGCATAATTCCAAAGCGGTCTTGCTTTATCGTTCAAAACTTCACTGTAATAGGCGGCATTAATCTGGTTTGCCATCTTATTGTTATCATAGCTTGGATAGGTTACCAATGCTAAGACATCACCGGTATTCGGATCGGTAATTACCACGGAGCCGGAACAAGGATCCAGCGCTAACTGAGCGGGCGTAATGTCCAGATTGGAGATACGATTTAACATAAACTGATAGGCGGACATTTTTCCGTTCGATAGGCTTACATAGTCGTCCCGATCAATATTAACAATTCCCTCCTCATACAGAAGCATACAGATCTGCTTGCCGGTGAGTTTTGAATTCTTGATCATATAACGAATCACAATTTTATGAAACTCAGGATCCTTCGAAAGACGGTCAAGAATGTTATCCACCATTCGCTCATAGATCTCCGACGAGTCCGCATACGCATCCTCAAGTTCCAGACGTTTCACATTAATCCAGTTCTGGGAGATACAGTAATTCAAATACGTCTTCATGGAGATTGTCTCTTCGCTTTTCCATGCGATATAGGTTTTATCCGACGTATCAATGAGCGAGGTATCAATAATTCCCACATTTGCGGAGCTTAGTGCCTGTACCAGATAGGTATGATAAGCCTGTTTTTCTTTTGCCAGTTTCGAATAAGATAAAGAACCCTCCAATAAATCTTTTCGAAGATCGGCTAAAACAGAGGCCAACTTATTCTCAAAATCCGAATAGACCTTATGCGCGGTCTCCCCCGCATCCTCGGAAGAGAGATTTTTCATCTTAATGACATTGTTCTCAAAAAGAGCAATATACACATCATAAATCGGAATTCGAATCTTACTCTGGGAGGTACTTCCGGCCTCGAATTCCTTGATGTTATCGATTTTACTTACAAGAATACCGGCAATCTTCTGCTCCAGAATATGATAAACGGCAATCTGAAGATCGGCATCAATGGTAAGATAGACATCCTGTCCGGGTTCGGGATCTACGCGATCGGAAATCTCGATTACACGACCCAAATTGTCTACATATACGGTTTCTACTCCCTTAACGCCCTGTAAAACAAGCTCTTGAGATTGTTCGATTCCGGTCTTACCAACCATATCATTGGAGGTATAGTTCGAATTAATTTCTCGGTAGGCAGCAAGCTCGGCCTGCGAAATACTGCCGGTGTAGCCCAAAATATTCGAGAAATATACACTGTTTGTGTAGCGTCTTACCGTATCCTCCGCCACATTTACACCGGGCAACACATCGGAATTTTCCAAAATATCGGCAACCGTTGACTCATTAACATCCTTGGCAATGGTGGTCGCAATGTATTTCTGATAGGAATTGGCCGCCAAAGCATAGCGAACCGTTACAATCTCAAGGGTTTCCTGTTTGGAATATTTGTCCGAAACGGAATACCTTCTTGACGAAGTCAGGTGGTCCATCACATCCTGAGCCGAAGCGGTTTTCTCCGCATACTTTAAGCTGTTCACGGAGGCGTAGCCGTAGATGTCTGCCAGGAATCGTAACAGTGCCGCGTCGGAAACCGTGAATTCATATTCGTCATTTTCGTTGACACGAATATGAAAAGATAAAGACAGGGAATCCCCGTGTTTTTCGATAATGGCAAGAATATTGTGAATGGTCTCGTTTAACAGAGCGTTTTTCTCTCTGCCGGACTCATACACATCCTCCAACGTAATGGAATATGCCAACTCATTGTACGCCAAAAGAACACCGTTACGATCATAGATATTCGCACGGGTTGCGGGTACCGTTCTTTCCTTTTTGATTTTAAGTTGGAATTTATCCAGATAATCTTGGCCGTTCACAATCTGCAGAACGAAGAGGCGGTGAATCAGAATAAAAGCCATGGCCACCACAATTGTAACCATGATGAAGACTCTGGACGTTATGAATTTGAAGAATCTATTCCTTAATTCCTGAAACATTCTTAGTCTCCTTCACCTTTTCGCCGTCCTCAATCTTTTGGAAGAGGAATCGCAAAAAAGGATAAATCAGAAGGGCAAATACGATGGAATATACCGCCTCCGGCAAAATAATCCGAAGGAAAACCATTCCAATGTGAAATCTTCCGCGAAGCAGGAAAAATATCACATAGACAAATAGGTTCAGTGCAAGATCACATCCTGTAACAAGAAGAATCGGATACTTCCATTCTTCATGATGAAACGGATCACACAAAAAGCCGCAAAGATAACCCAAAAACATATAGCAAAGAGCATAAAAGCCCAGAATCAGTCCAAAGAAAACATCAATCAGCAAGCCACAGAAGAACCCTGTAAAAATTCCTGCTTTTTTGCCTCGAAGAAATCCGATGGATACCGTAACCACAAGACAAAGATTGGCGGAAGCAAGCCCAAAGGAAATCCATTTACAGAAGGTTGTCTGCAGAAGGAACGCGATCCATATACTTACTGTGATTAACAGTATTCTCTTAAGGGTAGCTTTATTCATTCTCTTTGATTTCCTGCTTCAGGGTAAGGATTACATAGACATCCGACAGATGCTCAAAGTCAACAACCGGTGTTAATTTACCGGATTTCGACAGATTGTTGGAATTCAGTTCAATCTCACTGATATAACCGATGAGAATTCCTGGAAGATATTTGTCGGAAATATTACTGGTCACGATTTTATCGCCGACAGCAACATAATCATTGGAATCCAAAAGCTGCGAAAAAGAAATCTTTCGATCATACATCAAATCAATCGAACCGGAAACAATCAGATTATCGCTGGTACTAAGCACCATAGCGGATACGTTTGAGGTATCATCAATGATCGCCAATACCCTTGCCCAATGATCTCCTACTTTCGTAATACGTCCGACAAGGCCACCGTCCGCAATCACATTCATATTGACACAGAGGCCGTCCTTCTCACCACGATTGATAATGAAACTCGAATAGAAATTCCCGGCATCCTTCCCGATAATGGTTGCCGCCAGTTTATCGTAATTGCTGTACTGATCATCCAATTGCAGCAATTCACGAAGATTCTCAAGTTCATAATGTTCCTGCTTATAGAGAATATTCTCATTGGTCAGTGCTTCGATCTGTGCCTTCAATTCCTCATTTTCCGAATAAACATGACGCATATCCTTATACTCGTCAACCTTATCCGCAAAAAAAGTACCGACCGCACTTACTCCCTCTTGAAACGGGACAATAAGGGTACCGCTTACCGAGTTCAAAGCTCCGCCCATAAAATTGGTGAAAAAAGACAAAGCCATCAGAATCATGCATACAAGAGTCAATAAAAACAGCACGTATTTGCTGGGCAATTTGAACTTTTCTTTTTCCTTCTTTACGACAGGACTCATTTCTTAAGTGTACCTTCCAGATCATGTGCAACCGAACGGTAATGATTGTTCTTAATAATTGTTTCAAGCCCATGCACAACCGTTAATTGAGGTTCCTCGGCCAAGTTTACCTTAAGGCCGGTTCCCTTGGATAAAAGATAAGCAAAGCGGCTGATGGACGCAGCACCGCCGGAAAGATAAATGCCCTGTCGGTAGATATCGGCAGAAAGTTCCGGAGGAGTCTGCTCAAGCAGCATCTTCACATTATCAATAATCACCTTGAAATATTCCAACAAACACTGATCAATCATATCCGTAGGAATCTCTCGCTCAACGGGAAGCCCCGAGATAATATCACGGCCGTAAACCAGGGCAGGTTTGCCCTCTTCTTCCAGCTCCTGTAATTGAATCTTTACCTTCTCGGCTGTTTTCCCGCCGATAATTAATTTAAATTCCTTACGAATCATATTCTTGATGGCATCATCAAACTTATATCCGCCCACCTTACATAACTTACTGAGCACAATACCGCCCAGAGAAAGAATGGAAATCTCGGTGGTATCGTAACCGACATTTACCGTAAGAACACCTTCTGCATTTTTCACATCGATGCCCATACCGATGGCATCGGCAACGGCCTTCTCTACCACAAGAATGTTTTTTGCCTTCACATTGGCATCCTTGATCAGATCGTAGAATGCTCTGCGTTCCACTTCGGTAACATCCGTTGGAACGGACATGAAGTATTCCCCGGGATGAATCATTCCTTTTTTGTCTGCAAGGAATAATTTTACCAGGGTCTCCATATTCTTAATATCCGCAATTACACCTGCACTAAGCGGATAGGATATGCAAATGTTGCTCGGCGCTTTCTCGTACATCTCATATGCGGAATCTCCGTATGCAAAAAGCGACTTCTTATTCTCAATCGCAATCATATTTTTCTCATTGATGATGGAATCATTGACACGACTGTAGATTTTAATATTGCTGGTACCCAAGTCGATACCGTAAGCGATGTTCGGCACTTCAGATTACCCCTCTTTCTCTCATGCTCGTATATTCGCGATTGCCGATGATGATATGATCCAGTAAAGGAATCTGCATCAGCTCGCAGGCTTGTTTCATCTGGTTTGTATTCTCAATGTCCGCTTGCGAAGGCGATGAATCTCCGCTGGGATGGTTATGTAGCATCAGAATCTGCGCAGCATTGTATTTCAAAGCTTCCTGCAGAATCTCCCGGATGGGCAAAAGAGAATAATTCACGCCACCCATTGCCATCACTTTATCGCAAATCGGACAATTCCTGCCATCTAAGAAGCTGACCACTACCTGTTCCCGTATCCAGTGACTCATGGGGTCATAATAGAGTGCAGCCACTTCGGACGGATGAAGGACTCGCATTCTTTTTCTTCTCTGTACGCGATTCATTCGTTTCGACAATTCCGGAAGGCAAAGAATCTGTGCAGCTTTTACAGGGCCGATTCCCGGGATCTGTTGCAATTGTTCGGACGACAACTGATAGAGCCCGGCCAGTCCCTTGGAATCCAACGCCTCCCACAGCGCGTGACTGATCCATGCTACATTGTGTTGTCGATTGCCTGCCTGAAGCAGGACTTGCAGAAGTTCGAGGTCGGTTAGACACTCCGGGCCCTTATCCAGCAAACGCTCGATGGGCATCTCATTGTTTTTTATCTGTTTCATAGAACACCTGAAACAGGTTTCTCTCGAAAAATACTATAAAATTATAGCATATTACGCTATGGTAATCAAACCATCATTTATCATTTCCTGTGCACTGTTCAGAATTCCGAATTTTGCATGTGCCCAGGTAAGTCCCCCCTGGAAATAAACATTATAGGGAGGCTTTAAGGGACCGTCGGCGGATAATTCAATGGAAGCCCCCGACACAAAGGTGCCGGCCGCCATAATCACTTTCGCATCATACCCCGGCATATCCCAGGGTTCGGGTGTAACATAACCGTCTACCGGCGATGCAAACTGAATTCCGCGACAAAATGCAAGCAAAGCCTTCTCCTCACGTAACGTAATGGCCTGAATAATATCATGTCTGGATTCCGTACTGTTGGGAACACAGGTGAAACCGAATCTTTCATAGAGCGCCGCCGCAAAAATCGCGCCCTTTAATGCAGAGGCTGTTACGGTAGGTGCCATAAAGAACCCCTGGTAAAAGGAGGATAATACGTTCAAAGAGGCGCCAACCTCTTTTCCGAGCCCGGGACTTGTCAAACGATACGCGGCATTCTCGATACAGCTCTTCTTCCCGACAATGTATCCGCCGATTGGCGCCAGTCCGCCACCGGGATTCTTAATCAAAGAACCCACCATCATATCGGCACCGAAGTCGGAAGGCTCGCTTGTCTCCGTAAACTCCCCGTAACAATTATCTACCATCACGAGAACTTCCGGTTTGATGGTTTTAATATAGGCAATTACATCTGCAATCTTTTTTACCGAAAGGGTTTTGCGCGTCTGATAACCTTTGGAACGCTGAATGGCAATCAGCTTCGTTTTCTCATTGATTGCGGCACGAATCCCTTCATAATCAAACGTCCCGTCATCCAACAGATTCACCTGATTATATGACACATTGTATTCTTTCAAGGATCCGATGCTGTCGCGAATTCCAATCACTTCTTCCAACGTATCATAAGGTTTTCCGCTGACGGAGAGCAATTCATCACCCGGTCGCAAATTGGAGAAAAGAGCAAGGGCAAGGGCATGGGTTCCACAGGTGATCTGCGGGCGTACCAAGGCATCCTCGGTATGAAATACTCTTGCATAAAGTTCCTCTAAAGTCTCACGCCCCATGTCATTGTAGCCATAGCCCGTTGTACCGTGAAGACATGCTTCCGAAACACGAGCCTCCTTCATGGCACGAACCACTTTTGCCTGATTATACTCAGCGACACGGTCAATCTCTTCAAAACGAGTTTTCAACGAAGCACAAATCTCTTCGGAAATCGCATACAGTTTATCCGAGATTCCCATTTCAGCATAAATGTTATTCATGTTTCCAATCCTTCTTTTCCATATCACAAAGAATGTGACTTAATATTTCATCGGTGCTTAACACCGACTTATCCATCCATTGAACCATCGGCTCTCTTTTAAACCAGGTAATCTGACGCTTGGCAAAATGTCTGGTGTCCCGTTTAATGATATAGATTGCTTCCTCCAAAGTAAGCTCCCCGCGAAGGTAGGCAACCATTTCTTTATATCCAAGGCCCTGCATGGAAACAAGACCCGGATCGTACCCTTTTGTCAAAAGTTCCTGTACCTCATCGACAAGGCCTGCCTCCATCATTCGATCCACACGTTTGTCGATCTTCTCATAAAGGGTGGAACGTTCGTCTGTCAATACGTAAAAAAGAACATCAAAAGCGGGGGCTTTTTCACGCTCCGTATCGTTATGAACGGAAATCGGTGTTCCTGTAAGTTCAAAGAATTCCAAGGCACGAATGATTCGCTTAAGATTCTGCGGTCCGATTCGTTCTGCGGAAACCGGATCCACCGAAACCAATCTGTCAAAAAGTTGCCGACAGCCTTCTTCCGTTTCGGCTTGTGTTTCCAAGGCTTTTCGAATCTCACCATTGTCCTCGTTCGGGGTAAAATCAATATCATACAGTAACGCCTGAATATAGAATCCGGTCCCCCCGCAAACAATCGGAATCTTGCCGTGGGCGGTAATCGTCTCGATTGCTTCTTTGGCCTTTTTCTGGAAGAACGTTACATTATATTCGTCTGCGGGATCGATTTCATCCACAAGATAATGTGGAATCCCCTGCATTTCTTCCGGTAACACTTTGGCGGAACCGATGTCCATATAACGGTATACCTGAATGGAATCCGCTGAAATGATTTCTCCTCCGATTGCTTTCGCAAGTCGAATGGAAAGATCGCTTTTCCCTGTCGCGGTGGGACCGGCTATGATAATCAACGGAGGCTTTTTTGCAGACCCGTTCTTCGTTGTCAAAATGTTCTCCTCCTAATGAATGATTCGCTTGAATCGCCGTTCCATTTCCGTCCGGGAAATCGAGATGATACAAGGTCTTCCGTGTGGACAATTGTAAGGGTTTTCCAACGTAAGAAGCTCATCGATTAAGACTCTGGCTTCGGATTCGGAGATTCTCATGTTTCCTTTTACAGCCGCCTTACAAGCCATGGTTGCTATCTTATAGTACATGCTCTCGGTAGTATCCTTTACCGGGTTCTCGTAAAGTTCATCCAATACCTCTAAGAACATCGCTTTTGCATCAAAACCGTAGAGATCATAAGGAACCTTTCGAATACAATAATCATTCTGGCCAAATTCTTCGATGCCATACCCCATTGCTTCAAAAGTATCCCGATATTCCTCCAGAATGCTTTTTTCTTTACTGGTTAACGTGAGTACAACAGGAACCAATAAGTCCTCGGAGAATACTTCCTTTTCCCGATAATGTTTCATCATTCGTTCGAACTTCACCTTTTCATGCGCGGCATGCTGATCGATGTAGAGGACCTCTTTATCCCTTTCGATAATCCAATAGGTATCAAAAATCTGACCAATCATTCGATATTGACCGATAAAGTCATTTTTCAATTCTTCTTTATCAAATAATTCCAACTGTTCCGAATGGCGTACAACCAAAGGTGTATCCGCAAGATAAGCCTCTTTCGGCTCCGGTACTTCTTTCACAACGGAGGTAATTATTGACTCGTCCGGTCTATATTCTGCTGATTTATTCTCTTCTTTTACAACATCTATCCCTGTGTTATCGTTTTCATTGATAGATTTAGTGGTATCAAATACAATATCGGCAGTATTGGTCTCGGCAAATTGGCGCACACGGGTTGTCTCAAAGGGCTGGGCAATCGGTCTTGTTAACAGTTCTTTACGGTTGTTTTCTTCTTCCTTTCGCTCCTCCCGTTCCTCTTTTCGACTAAAAAGAGAACTGGAGACAATACGGTCACTTTGCAGAATGGTATTACGAATTGCGGCTGAAATCTCCTCGAATAACACATCCCGGTCTCGGAAACGAACATCCAGCTTATTGGGATGAACATTGACATCCACATTGGTGGGATCCGTTTCAATATGATAAACACAAAAAGGAAATTTGTGCATCATCAGCAATCCGTCATAGCCATATTCCGTAGTCTTAAACAGATGCTCGGATTTTACATATCTTCCATTCACAAAGATCGTCTCAAAATTACGATTCGATCGATTGCATTCCGGTTTTGCAATAAACCCTCGAACCCGATAAAAGCTCCCTTCGAAGTCCAAATCCAGCAGGGTATCGTATACTTCTTTTCCATAGATCCGATAGATTACTTCCTTAAGTTTGCCATTTCCGCTTGTCTGGAATTTTGGCTTGTTTTTAACGGAAAAGGTAAAGGAAATCTCCGGATGGGAAAGTGCAAAGCGTTCCATTAAATCTTCGATATAAGACCCTTCCGTTGCCTCTGATTTCAGAAATTTTCTGCGGGCCGGGGTATTATAAAAAAGATTACGAACAAGGAAGGTCGTTCCGTTCGGTGCCCCGATTTCCTCATAGGCGGTCTCTCTTCCGCCCTCAATCGATAAGCGAAAACCGGTTAAGGAATCCTTCGTTTTCGAGATCAATTCCACCTTGGATACGGCAGCGATGCTGGAAAGCGCTTCACCGCGAAAGCCCAAGGATGCAATGGAAATCAGATCCTTTTCATCCCGAATCTTACTAGTCGCATGTCGAAGGAAAGCGGTTCTGCATTGGCTTGCGGGAATGCCGGAGCCGTTATCGGTTACACGAATAAATTCAATTCCTCCGTTTTCCAAATCCACAGTGATGGCACCGGCTTTTGCATCAATGGCATTCTCCACCAGTTCCTTCACGACAGACAGCGGCCGTTCCACTACTTCTCCGGCCGCAATCTTGTTAATTGTATTCTCATCCAACACGCGAATCTGTACTTCAGGTTCCATTTTTACCACCGATTCTTCAGACGATTCTGAAGTTTATAGAGCTCATTCATGGCATCCAACGGCGTCATAACCGTAATGTCAATCTCTTTTAATTCTTTGAGAATATCTTCATCCGATACTGTCGCAAATAAGGACATCTGCTCCAAATCTACTTCATCGAGATGCTCCACCGCTTTGGATCGGTCATTCTGATTCCCGACCTCGATGGATTGGATTTTCTCCGTAATATCATTATTGGTTAACTCGGCCACAATCTCCTTTGCTCGGTCGATGACCATATCGGGTACACCGGCAAGCTTGGCTACCTGAATACCGTAGCTCTTATCGGCACCGCCCTTAACAATCTTACGCAAAAAGACGATATCATCACCTTTTTCTTTTACCGCGATACAGAAGTTCTGGACATTATCCATCTTCCCTTCCAGTTCGGTTAATTCATGGTAATGCGTGGCAAATAAGGTTTTGGCTCCCAAAATTTTACGATTCGAGATATGTTCAACAACCGCCCAGGCAATGCTTAATCCGTCAAAGGTCGAGGTCCCTCTGCCGATCTCGTCTAAGATCAGTAAGGAATCCTTCGTGGCATTGCGAAGAATATTGGCCACTTCATTCATCTCCACCATAAAGGTCGACTGTCCGCTTGCCAGATCATCGCTTGCTCCGACACGGGTAAAGATACGGTCCACAATACCGATGGAGGCTTCCTTAGCGGGCACAAAACACCCGATTTGCGCCATAAGGACAATCAATGCCACCTGACGCATATAGGTCGATTTACCGGCCATATTCGGCCCGGTAATGATATTGATACAGTTTCGATTGTTGTCGAGGTTGGTATCGTTAGCAATAAACATATCATTCACGATCATCTTTTCGACAACGGGATGACGACCTTCGGTGATATGAATTTTGCCATTGGATACAATGACCGGGCGGGTATAGTGATTCTTCTCCGACACATAGGAAAAAGAACAAAATACGTCCAATTCCGCAATCGCTTTTGCGGTACGCTGAATACGCTCCAGCTGTTCAAAAATATAATCACGAATCTCGCAGAATTTGTCGTATTCCAAAGTATACAGTTTATCTTCCGCATTCAGAATCGTATCTTCCAGTTCTTTCAATCTGGGCGTTGTGAAACGCTCGGCATTGGTAAGCGTCTGTTTACGAATATAATCCTCCGGCACCAGATCCAGGAAGGAATTGGTAACCTCAATATAATAACCGAATACCTTATTGTACTTGATTCGAAGATTCTTAATTCCGGTACGTTCTCGATCCTGAGCTTCCAGATTCATCAGCCAGGTTTTACCCTCGTTTTTGGCTTTGCGAAGGTAATCAATGTCCTTGTCAAAGCCTTCCTTGATAATGCCGCCTTCGCGCACCAAAAGAGGCGGCTCCTCCTCAATGGCCCGATCAATCAGATCATAAACATCCCGCAGCTCATCGATGGATTCACAGATGGTTTTTAACTTTGCAGAATGAAAGCTTTGCAGGACGGTACGAATATGCGGAAGCATCTCAATGGAACTCTTAAAAGCAATCAGATCACGGGGATTTGCGGTCTTATAGCTTACGCGTCCCAGGAGGCGCTCCAGGTCATAAATAGGATTCAGATACTCTCTTAACTCATCACGGCTGATTGCATCCTCACAAAGGCCCGTAACGGCGTCTAAACGCTCTAAAATGTCCTCTTTCTTAAGAAGAGGCTGCTCAATATAGGAACGAAGAGTTCTTGCGCCCATGGCGGTCTTCGTCTTATCCAAAACCCAGAGTAAGGATCCTCTTTTCTGCTTCTCACGAAGCGTCTCGCATAATTCCAGATTCCGTCTTGTGGAGGAATCTAAAAGCATGTACTTTCCCGCCACATAAGGAATGACATGCGTAATATGGCTCAAGGAAATCTTCTGCGTCTCATAGAGATACTGTAAAAGTGCTCCCGCAGCGATACGGCCTGACGCAAAATCCTGCAATCCCAGCGCATCGGTACTCTTCACATGAAAATGCTCCGCCATGCTCTTTTCACAGGCTGCTTCATCGTAGTACCAGCTGTCCAGCGAGAATAATGCACAACCTACCCTGGATTTTAAGTCTTCGATATCCGCTCCGCTAAGAAGAAATGCGTCATTGCAGACAATCTCCGTAGGCATATATTTATAAATCTCATCCAGGACCTTCGTAAGGTCTTCCGCCTCGGTTAAATAGAATTCACCCGTGGAAACATCGGTTACGGCAATTCCGTTATGCTTATTCATGTAGAATAAACACATCAGGAAACGATTCCGGTTCTCCTGCAAGGCCGAAGAAGTCATATTTGTACCCGGAGTTACGATTCGAATAACTTCTCTCTTTACAAGGCCTTTTGCAAGTTTGGGATCCTCCACCTGTTCGCAGATTGCAACCTTAAAGCCTTTTCCTACCAATCGGGAAATATAATTCTCTGCAGCGTGATAAGGAATACCGCACATAGGTGCGCGCTCTTCCTGACCGCAATCCTTACCGGTTAAGGTTAATTCCAACTCCTTGGAGGCCACCAGCGCGTCGTCGAAAAACATCTCATAGAAGTCTCCCAGACGATAGAAAAGAATACAGTCCTTATATTGTTCTTTTGTCTCTAAGTATTTCGCCATCATCGGCGTCATTTCTGCCATAGTTACTCCATTTTGGTTCCAAAGAAATAGAATCCTTTGAATTCCTCCAGACGAACGGGGAGGATCTTACCGATCATCGACGCATCGCCTTTCAGATGAACCGTTATATTTTCTTCGGTTTTGCCGGTCACAAGTGTAGAATCCTGCTCATTAAACTCTTCGACCAGTACCTCTTTCACAAGGCCGGTAAATCGAGCCATTCGAACATGCGCCGTTTCCTGCACCGCATTCAAAACCTGATTAAAATTCTCCTTAATCTGTTCCTCGCTGAAGGGCTGTTCCATGGAAGCCGCTTTGGTTCCGGTACGTTTGGAATAGATAAAAGTATATGCATTATCATAACCGATTTCACGAACGAGTTTGGCGGTCTCCAAAGCCTCTTCGGGCGTCTCTCCGGGGAAGCCGACAATGATATCGGTTGTCAGAGAAATCTCCGGCATTTTTTCACGTAATTTACTTACCAGTTCCCGATAATGTTGAACATCATAGCAACGATTCATTTCGCGAAGGACGCGGTCGGAACCGGCCTGAACGGGCAGATGTAAGTGTTTACAGATTTTCGGCTCTTCTGCCATCACCTGAATAAGTTCCTCGGAAAGGTCCTTGGGGTGACTGGTCATAAAACGAACCCGTTGCAATCCTTCAATCTTGCAGACTTCACGAAGAAGCTCGGCAAAAGACATCGGCGTTTCAAGATTCTTTCCGTAGGAATTCACATTCTGACCAAGAAGCATAATCTCGATAACCCCTTCGGCCACCAAACTTTTGATTTCTCCAAGTATCTCCTCCGGTTTCCGGGATCGTTCCCGTCCGCGAACATAGGGAACAATGCAGTAGCTGCAGAAATTATTGCACCCGAACATAATATTAATTCCCGATTTGAAAGGATATTTCCGATCCACCGGCAGGGTCTCAACGATTCGGTCCGTTCCCTCCCATACATCCACAATGCGACCGCCACTCTCATACATCAAGTAGGTCAATTCTGCAAATTTGAAAACGTTATGGGTGCCAAAAATCAGATTAACAAACGGAAAGGACTTCTTAATCTTCTCGATGGCGGCATCCTCCTGCATCATACAACCGCAGAGAGCCACCTTAATCTCCGGACGTTTCTTTTTTAAGGACTTCAGATACCCAAGATGACCGTATAAACGGGTATTCGCATTATCGCGAACCGTACAGGTATTGTAGAGAATGAAATCTGCCTCGTTTTCATCCTCGGTAAGTACGAAGCCTGCCTTTAAAAGAACACCACAGAATTTTTCAGAATCTCTGGCATTCATCTGGCACCCGAAGGTATTGACACAGGCGCTTAAAGTTTTTCCGTTTTCTTTTGTATAATCAGCGACATATGCGGCTAATTTTTTGACATATTCCGCTTGAACAAGTGCTTCTTCTGCATCATTCTGACGCGAAGAGGTGGCAATTCTATTCATGGATTTCACCATCCTGAGTAATAATCTTATCTACCTTGGCATCCCAAGGGTCCGCCGGGATACGGGGAATAATCTGGCAGGAAAATGCCAACCCGATCTTTGTTATTTTACAATGGGCACGGTTACATTTGCTGAGGTAACGGTCATAGAAACCGCCACCGTATCCCAAACGATTTCCGCTTGGATCAAAACCGGAACCCGGCATAATCATGACAATCTTTTTGCCGACATTTTCGCTCGGATAGAAAACATCACCTTCTACAGGCTCCGCAATATGCATATATCCGTCCACGAGATCCGAAAGATTCTCAACCTTAAGAAAATCCATACATTTATTCTCGGCATCATCGATTCGTGGAAGGTATAGACGTTTGCCGGCCTCGGCTTCGTTCAGAAGCGTTGTCATCACTTCCGACTTGTAGGAGCAATAACCGAGAATCACATCTGCTTCCCGATACTCCGGTAACTTCATTACCTGTTCCGCAATCTGCTTGGAAAACAGAATTCGATCTTCTTCGGGAATCAGATTTCTCTGTCGCAATATTTCTGCCCGAATAACACTTTTGTCCATTCGTTAGTTTCCCTTCTTACGGTCGCGCAAAGGAGTAACGGTACCATCCTCATTCTGAATTGAGATACTGTCCAATTGACTGACCAGATTCGAGCGAACACTTGCAATATAAAGCTTACGCAGGTACGTCTGACGCTCTTTCTCTTCCGGAGTCAATCCTTTATCCTGAGATTTGTGATAGAGAGTATTAATCTCTGCAATAATCTCATCCATCTTAAGTGTTTTCTCTTCCATTCTGTTTCTCCTAATACCGGCTACATTTCAAAAAACGATATATCTTTTCCAAAAAGTCGATTGTCAACTGTGCATCTTAGCAACAAAATCGTTCAGGTCAAAGTTCTCATTCGGATTCGCTCCAAAGATGGTTCCAACTTCTCGACCATCCATGATTCGATGCAAAATGCGAAGATCAATGGCATTGGCGATAATCATATCGGCACCGCAATTCGTTGCCAGTCTTGCAGCATTCAGTTTTGTATTCATTCCGCCGGTTCCCACATTGGAGCCGGTTTCTTTTTTGCCCATGTTCATAACATCGTCCTCTATGGAAGGAACGTAAGAAACGAATTTCGCATCCGGATTCGTGCGGGGATTATCCGTATAAAGCCCGTCAATATCCGACAAAAGGATCAAGAGATCCGCCCCCACCAGCGTCGCTACAATGGCGGAAAGGGAATCGTTATCTCCGATTGCAATCTCATCGGTGGCAATGGTATCATTCTCATTTACAATGGGAATGACGCCCTCTAACAAAAGCTCCGAGAAGGTATTATGCGCATTCATACGATTCGCATCTGCCATAATCGTATTCTTGGTCATCAGAATCTGGGCCGTTACCTGATTGTACTCGGCAAACAGTTTCTGATAGGTCATCATAAGTCTGGCCTGTCCGACTGCGGCGCAAGCCTGTTTCTGAGGCACGCTAAGGGGTCCTTTTTTGCCCAATGCCTTACGACCGCAGGCAATCGCACCGGAGGAAACAAGAATGACATCCTTGCCCTGATTTTTCATATTGCAAAGTTCACGTACAAGAACATCCATTTTTACATAATCAAGGTCTCCCGTCTCCTCATGCTGAAGACTGGAGGAACCGATTTTAACAACAATTCTTTTTTTATTCGGAATCGCCTGTCTTAATTCTGCTTCTGTCATCACTCAATTACTCCGTTCATCATTTTTGCCACCTGCTCGGCTACCCGAATACCATCGATGGCCGCCGAGGTGATTCCGCCGGCATATCCGGCACCCTCACCGCAGGGAAAAATTCCTGTAATATTACTCATCAATTGCTCATCCCGAAGGATTCGAAGGGGCGATGAGGTACGACTTTCCACCCCCGCCACAATACAATCCGGATGATAATAGCCATCAATCTGTCGATTGAATTCGCGCATCTTCTTAAGAAAAAAAGCATTTCGATTCGGGAGAAGTTCATGAACCGCCGCCACTGTACTGTCTCCCTTAAAAGCCGGCTTCCAACCGGCATAATGTCTGTCAAAACGTTCATCCGAAACCGGAATTTCCTTTTCGCCGGACCCGGTTGCAAATTGACCGAGAGTCTGATAAGGAATCGCACCGTTTCCGAGGGCATAAGCCCGTTCCTCCAGTCGTCTTTGAAATGCAATACCGGCCAGGGGATGATCCTCTTCATAATCGGAACGACGGACCGTCAGGATAATCGCACTATTGGCAGAGCCGGAATCACGACCGGAATAACTCATGCCGTTAATACAGGTCCTTCGCGACTCCGAAGAAGCATTCACCACATAACCGCCGGGGCACATGCAAAACGAATAGGCATTCTCTCCGTTTTCTTCACGACCAACCAGTTTATAAGGCGACGCACCAAAATTGGCAATTGCTCCGCCAAATTGAGATTCATCAATAAAACTTTGCGGATGAATCACGCGAAAACCTACCGCAAAATCCTTTGCCTCCATACGAAGTCCTTTTTCATAAAGCATAGAGAACGTATCTCTTGCAGAATGCCCAAGGGCCAAAACCAGATGATTTACTGCCCTTTTCTGTATCTCACCTTCCTTACTCTGAAGTGATATACCGGTAAGGGCTCCGTCCTTGATCTCCAAATCCGTAAGTTTTGTATTATAAAGAATTTGACCGCCATGGGATAGAATGGCTTCCCGCATAGAACGAATAACTTCCTGCAATACATCCGTACCGATGTGGGGTTTCGCATCGTACAGAATCTCCTTTGCTGCTCCGTGTTGAACAAACAGTTTCAACACCGCGGCATTTTTACCGGAAGGATCCTTAACAACCGTATTCAGTTTTCCATCACTGAAGGTTCCGGCACCGCCTTCCCCGAACTGACAATTGGAATCCGGATTCAGAATTCCTTTTTCCCAGAATTCCTTTAGTGCAGCTACTCGGTCTTCCACGGGTTGTCCGCGTTCGATCAGAATCGGAGCATATCCGTTCATGGCAAGCTCATAGGCACAGAATAAACCGGCAGGCCCCATGCCGACGATCACCGGACGATGATTTTCTTCGATTTCTTTGCTGCAGAAATACGGAAAGGAATACTCCTGTGGCACGAAGGGTGTAATCGTTACATTCCCTTTAAGTGCTTTCGAAGATAAATTCGCGAGACGTTTTTCCTCTTTATCACTTAAGGAAAGTGCTACGGTATAGATTCGATAACAATCCGGCTTTTTTCTGGCATCTATACTTCTTCGCAGAATTGTAAGCTTGCTTTCGTCAAAGGGTTCTCGCACCAAACGAGCTATTGACTGAATCAGTCTATTCTTTTCACTGTGTTCGGTATCCGCATTGGTAACGGGTACCTTCAGATTCGATATCTTAATCAAAGAAAACCTCTATCTGCAGATGCTTCTTACCGCTTTCATTGCGGAAGCAAATGCCCATTGAAGATTATAACCACCGCATCGTCCTGCTACATCGGCGAGCTCGCCGATTACGTAGCAACCTGGATGTTGCCAGATTTCCAGCCCATCGGTTAAGGAATCCAGGCGTACCCCGCCAAGCGAAACCTGTGCATTTGAAAAATCCGTCGGTGCAAGCACTGTAATCGGATAAGACATCAATAATTGAAGAACGGCTTCAATGGACTCGCTGTCCACATCGCATAGCTTGGTGTACGGATCAATCCCAATATGTTTCGCGGCAACAATTCCAAGTTTCATGGGAACCAACAGCTCTAATGCGTCCACAAAGGTACGATTCTTGTTGATTGCAAGAAATTGCTGAATCGAGGAATATAAAAGCTCGATACAGGCTTTGTAGGACATATCGTAGAGGAAATTAATATTTCCTTCAATAGACTCCACTCCGGTCTTATTTAACTGATTCGCCGCATTAAAGGAAACGATACCGGAAAGCCCGTCCTTCGTAAACTGAATCTCCCCAATCTCCTCAAAGTTCAAGGCTTCAAACTGCAATTTGGACGAAATCCGTAACCCCTCTAAGGACGCAAACTCAACGGACTGAGCTTTTGTATACGGAAGTTTGCAAAGTCCTGGGCGACGCTCTGTGAATTCGACGCCGAAACGTTCCAGAATCGGATACAGGGATCCGTCGCTTCCGTAGATCGGAGAAGCAATTCCTCCGCAGGCGAAAATCACGCGCTCCGCAAGAAAACTATCCGTCACGGTTGTTTTTTTGGATGCGATATCCACAATCAGTTCAAACTGTTCCTCGTTTTCCCGGATGGATTGTACCGAAGCATTACACAAAACCGAAACATTACGACGATCCAGGAAATTACGGAAAAAGTCTACTACGGTCTCCGCTCGGTTTGAATAAGGATAGAGATACCCTTCACGATTCACGCATTTCAAACCACGTTCCTCTAAGAAAGACAAAAGCGCAATGTCATCAAATTCTTTCAGAATCCCTTCCGCATAGGAATCCACGGATTCCAAAGAAACGTAAGCATTCTTCGTAAAACGAATTTTCTCGTGGGAAATATTACATCGACCGTTTCCGGTTGCATAGATTTTCTTCATAATGCGATCATTATGCTCTAAGAGCAGAACGGACTTACCGGCTTCCGCAAGAGCAAGGGCTGCCATACAACCTGATGCTCCGGCTCCGATAATGGCAATATCGTAATTCATTCCTATTCTTCTCCTTCCTCCTGCACAATACCGAGTCGATCATAGATCATGTACAGAATATGTCCAAACGGAATCTCATCCAATTCCTCCGGATGAAGTCCTCTCATAAAGCCCAAGGCAATAAAGTACACAAAGAAGGCAATCAGCAATGAAAGAATCAGTAGAACAAGTGCCGGAAGGATTCCTTCCAGGAACAAATGAACCAATCCAACAATTATCATAGTTCCCGTGGCCGCAATATAAGGCAAAAATACGGAGAAGGTCCATTCCTGACGATAATGCAGGAACCGAATCAGGAAAAGCTGATTCAACACCGCCACCGTTAACCCAAATGCAATAGAGGCATAGGTAAGAAGTTCAACCGTTACTCCCCCCTTCTTCTGCGCAAGCATCAAAATGACGAAAAATACAATATTACCAAGAAGCAGACTGATCCCCAGATATCGCTTTTTACGCATACAGAACAAGGCCTTGGCAGAAGGAATGGCAAATACATAAATTAACAATAAAAACGCCATCGGAACGCCTAAATAGGCCGCCGACGCATCGGGTTTGCCGTTCACTGCCGTTACGGTGTTCCCAACTGTCAGAATATGATAAAGGAACATCGGAATGGCAAACAGTAACAGATAACGAAAACGTGACTGTAATACCTCACGATTCCTCTTCGGCTCCCCAATTTTGATGTAATAATACATCTCCTCGTTTGCATACTTTGTGGAAAGAATCAGCATACAGAGCGGAATCAGAATCACGGTTCTTACGCCCGCATAATAGGAGCCCACATCGACAACATCGGAAGACAATGTCGATGAATGATAGAGATACGGCAATGCAAACAGACCATGAAGTAAAAATAAGCCGATCAATGCGATTCGGGGCAAAAGTTTACGCAGATAGATGCTGGCTACCTCGGCAGAATTCTCGTCACGAATCGTGGAGTCCTTGCGAAGAAGCTTGGATAATCGTGCGCTGTTGGACAAATACAGGAAAACAAACACGCAAAATGCCACACCGGAGGAAACAACCAAGCCAATCACGCACCCTCTGGCCGCAAAAATAAACTGACAATCGTTATTTCGAATCAACGCACCGATACGAATTCCTCTTTTGCCCATGATTAAGGCCACGAGAATGCTGACTATAGCACCGATTACCTGAATAACAATCTCCGCAATGGCAATGGATACCTCCGTGTCAAAAGCATTCAGAAGTCCGCGAATGCATGCCGAGAGCCCTAAGAATACGAAAAGAAGTCCCATCCATCGAAAGGATGCCTGAAAAATCGGAATCTTCAGAAAATCCATGGACAAGGTCTTAGCTCCGAACACAAAAAACATCGCGATGAAAAGGCTCATGATAAGAACCACCAGCAAGGAGCATCGAAATACCAGGAAACAATTACGAATCTGCCCCCGCTCCTTGCGGCTTAAAACAAGGCGTTCCACGGTCTTCGAAATCGTCAAATAGGATATTAAGAGTACAAAAACGTACAGTTCATAGAAGGGTGCCAGGTACCCCGTTGTCGACACGCCAACCAATCGATTCACGACAAAGATTCTTCCGAAAAAAACCAATGCGGCGATTACGTACATGATAATAATCGCTTGTTTAATTTTTGAAGTCTGATTACTCTCCATACTCTCCCCCCATCCGAAAAATCTGATTTATATCGGCCGTTTCAAACGATAACAATTCCCATAGATTTCACTGCTCCCGGCCTCATACAGAGACATATTCTCCAGGTAAGTTCCGTTAACGCTACAATCCTTGGTACAAAGAACGATACCGTCATACCCAAACGGAACGCAAACCGAATAACGATAGACTCCCTCAAAGCCCGTAGCGGTCCATCCGGACCGAAGCGTTGTCATAATCACTTCATAGGGACACTCCATCTCATAATAGTCAATACAGCAAACGGACCAAAGAACACCGTATCGCGACGCCTCTTCTCCCTGAAAACGAAGCGTCACCTCCGTGGAAATCCATTCATAACCTTCCGGCAGGTTGGTCTCGTCTACCCCGAATTCCTCTGATTTTATAAGTTCCGAATATTCCACCGTTCCGGTAATCTCAATCGTCGGATCTGCTTTGCATACGGTCCGATAAGAATATTCCTGCCCGACATCCACAAACTCTTTTTGTTGAAAACCATATCGTTCCCATGCCGGAGTTTCTTTCGGCATCAGAGTATCGTCCGCGACCGGAATTCCTTCGGGCTCAACATCCGCCGAAGATGCCACCTCCTCCTTGGAAGGTGAATCAGATGACGCAACATTTTCCTGTATATTAACCTCTTGCTCTGCAACACTTTCCGAATTCAAAGAAGCTTCTGTTTTGAAAGAAGTGCTCGATTTGGATGAATTTCCGGCCTTCCTGCACCGAACAAGGCCCCAAACCATCCCGCCAATAATCAAGAGAATCACGAATCCCCGAATCAATTTATATCGAACCGTAAGAGGAGCCTCCGAATCCCTAAGAAACATACCGATCATCCCTCTTATCTATCAGTCTCTGGTAATACCAAGCGAATTCAGAATCGAATCCTGAAGGCTCTCCATTTCGGCAGCCTCTTCGGGAGTTTCATGGTCATATCCGCTTAAATGCAACAGGCTATGGCAAATCAAAAACGCCGTCTCGCGAAGAACGGAATGGCCATACTCTTCAGCCTGGGAACAGATTCTCTGATAGCAAAGAACAATATCCCCCAACACGACCTCGCCATTCTCCGGATTCACGCTCATCTCACATTCTTCTTCCGAGAACACGCCTACTTCCTCGAAGGTCAGATTCGGAAAAGACAAAACATCGGTTGCCCGGTCAATTCCGCGATTCTCCAGATTCATTTCATGAATCTCTTCTTCATCGACAACATAGAGAGAAATCTCAAAGGAAGGGAGATTGTCGTTTTTCTTACCAAGATAAGAAAACACCCCGTCTGCCACCTTCGATAAAACTTCCTCAAGAGAGAAACCGAATGCATATTCATGTTCATTTTCAACGTAAAAAGTCATAATACAATCCTTCGTTTGTGAAGATCTCTTTCATCTCAAAGAGTTCGCGAATGCTCATATCGCATTTGTTAAAAAATCCGTGATCGAATTTCCGGTCAAACATCGTATCAAAGAATTTCTTGTACGGAATCTTCACCTGCGGATTTTCAGCAAATTGCTTCATAATCATGGTGATTACTTCATCGCACATATATACGCACATTGCTTCTTTGGAGACCGGAGTCTTACCGCTCATCAATTCCTGCAAAAGTGCCATGGCATCCTCCGGGAAAGAATAATCCGACAGATCCGTAGCCTTTTCCATCAGACGCCAATAGTAGGATGCAGTCTTCACGGCATCTTTGTTCAGATCAAACGCCTTACAACACTTGTCACTAAGATACGAAGTATGAATCGCATGGAAATACCCTTCCGAATCCTCCGTCTTGGCCCGGGACAGAATAATGTATTCCGTATCGTTAATCGTAAGATACCATTCATTGAATTTCTGGAAAGAAAACAACGAATAAATCTTAAGCAGGATTAACATGAGCATCACATTAATCACCATTGCCAAAAAAGGAAGCAAAAAATCCTCCGGTTGAAAGTCCTTCGTATAAAACAGCAACTGATTCACAGAAAGACTTACAAAAACGGTCAGGGCTGCGATAACGGTATATCCCCAAACCTTATATTCCTCATCCACTCTGCGAAACATTGCCATCACCACAATTCCGCAAAGCAAATGCGCAATTACAATATTTACATCCGAACCGCGAAGCAGACACGATACACATAAGAGCTGCCCATACAGAAGCATACTGCGGTCAAAATCCGTAAAATAGATCAATACCAATGCAAAGAATGCAAAAGGCCATACAAGCGCACTTACCAGGGGCAGAATCACCGCCATCAACGATATGATTCCGTAAGCGCAGAAAAATACGGGCCGGGGAATCGGTACATTCAAGGCAGAAGTATTCTCTTTTGCTCCGGTGAATTCAATGATGGCATAAACAAATCCGAAAATAAGCATCACAACACCCATTCGGAAAGTTTGCATCATTCCGCGGCCGTAAAGATATACCGATACCGTCGGCAGAATTGCTATAAACAAAAATAATGTCAGATAATAGAGAACCCGTCTCTTCATCGTTTGGTCTTCTCCTCATACTGCTCATAAGCATTTACAATCTTCTGCACCAGAGGATGTCGAACCACATCCTTACTGGTCAGATTACAAAACGCAATCCCATCGATATTCTTAAGAATTCGCTGCGCCACCTCAAGACCGCTCTTCTGATCCTTGGGAAGATCCTTCTGTGTCTGGTCACCGGTAACGATGACCTTCGAGCCAAAACCGATTCTTGTTAAGAACATCTTCATCTGTGCCGGCGTGGTATTCTGTGCTTCATCCAGGATGATATAAGCATTATCCAACGTTCGGCCACGCATATAGGCTAAGGGTGCCACTTCAATTAATCCCTTCTCCATATTCTTCTGAAAACTGTCGGCCCCCATAATCTGATAAAGGGCATCGTACAAAGGACGAAGATACGGATCCACCTTACTCTGAAGGTCTCCGGGAAGGAACCCTAATTTCTCGCCTGCCTCAATGGCAGGGCGGGTTAAAATGATACGAGACACCTCTTCGTTCTTAAACGCAGTAATTGCCATGGCCATGGCCAGGTAGGTTTTACCGGTTCCGGCAGGTCCCACTCCGAAAACAACCATATTGTCTTTGATTGCATCCACATAACGCTTCTGACCAAAGGTCTTCGGCTTTACAGTCTTCCCCTGCATGGTATGGCAGATGCAGTCCGAATCCAACTGTGTAATATCATTCTCAATATTTTCTTCAATCATATCCACTCCGTAATCTACACGCTGCGTATCAATGGCATTTCCGCGCTTTGATAAGGTCAGCAACTGGCAGAAAAGTGTCTCTGCCTTTTTGACATTTTCTTCTTCTCCTGTAATCTTTACCTGACCATTGCGGTCAATAATTGCAACCTGCAAACGATTCTCGATATCCCGAATGTGTGCATCGTTACAGCCAAAGATATTATTCAGATCCGAAGCATCCGCCTCTATAATACGTTCTGTCATAATTCTATGTTTACTCCACAATGCCCTTGATAAAGGACGCTTTCTCAGGGCAGGCATCCGTCATATGGTAAGCATTCAGAAAACGCTTCTTTGCAATTTCAAGCTTCTCACGGTCGTTTGCATGCATCTCGCATAGTGCATCACCGACCTTGACGTAATCTCCCACTTTTTTCTTAAGGATCATACCGACCGAAAGATCAATCTCGCTTTCCTTTGTTTCACGTCCGCCTCCAAGAATCAGGGAGCAGATTCCGACCTCATCACAGTCGATGTGCTGAATATAGCCTTCCGTGGTTGCAAGGACATCTTCCACGATATTTGCTTTCGGTAATCGCTCGGGATGATATACTTCCTCCCGATTGCCTCCCTGCGCCTCAACAAAATCCGCAAGCTTGTCTAACGCCTTGCCGGAAGCAATCGCTTCCTTGCACATCGCAACACCCTCTTCGCGACTCTTACAGAATCCACCCGCAAGAAGCATATTGGAACCAAGGGTAAGGCAAAGATTGGTGAAATCTTCCGGACCTTCTCCCCGAAGGGTTGCAATGGCTTCCTTTACTTCGAGAGCATTTCCTACGGCAAGGCCAAGGGGCTGGTCCATATCCGTAACCACCGCAATGGTACGACGTCTGGCACCATTACCGATTTTGACCATCTCACGGGCAAGTGCAAAGGCATCTTCTTCTTTTTTCATAAAAGCACCGCTACCGGTCTTCACATCAAGCACGATCGCGTCTGCACCGGCAGCCAACTTTTTACTCATAATCGAGCTTGCAATCAGGGACATCTGATCCACCGTTGCCGTCACATCGCGAAGGGCATATAACTTCTTATCCGCAGGAGCAAGCTCCGCTGTCTGTCCCATAATAGAGATTCCGATATTTTTCACATTCTCGAAAAAGGTAGACATGGGAATGGAAGTAGAGAAACCGGAAAAGCTTTCTAACTTGTCAATGGTTCCGCCAGTATGTCCCAGACCACGTCCGCTCATTTTTGCAACCTTGACTCCCAGAGAAGCAACCATAGGGGTAAGCGTAAGACTTGTCTTATCTCCGACCCCACCGGTAGAATGCTTATCTACCTTGGTTCCGCTAATACCGCTCAGATCCAATTGGTCACCGCTGGATGCCATGGACATGGTTAACTGTAAGGTCTCCGCTTCGGTCATTCCACGAAAATAGATTGCCATCATCATGGCAGACATCTGATAATCAGGAATCGCTCCCTTGGTATATTCTTGAACCATCCAATCGATTTCTTCTGCAGTCAACTCATTGTCATTTCTCTTTTTCATAATCAGATCATACATTCTCATAAGCTTGCTTCCTCCATCAGACCATCATTTGGATGACAAAATCGTCAAAAGTGCATACTTCGGCACCATAATTATACAGATTAAATTATACTCCAAACTGCGTAAGAGTTCTACCCTTATCTTGTGTTTTGCAATAGGTTTTTTTGTTAGATTTTGTGTTTTGAGCATAAAAAAGAAGTTCTCTGCAAATCGTGCAAAGAACTTCTGAAAAAACTCAGTTTCTTATTTCATCGAAAGCCGCTTCCTTACTGCTCCTTGGCCTTCTTCTCCTTGTAGTTCAACAAAAACATCGGAAGTCCAATGCAGATGGAACCACCGATAATATTCCCGATGGTAACCGGAATCAGATTATCCACAAGAAATCCTTTGATGCCCAATGCGGACAGATCACTTAACCCGTAAATCTTGTCTGCCGCTTCTACATACGCAGGATCCAACTTTGCAAAAAGTCCGGCGGTAATATAATACATATTGGCAACACAGTGCTCAAAACCGCCCGTTACGAAGGGCATAATCACAAAGAAGGAGGCAAGAAGCTTCCCGGTAACATCCTTGGAAGCCATCGCGACAACAACTGCCGCACATACCAGGATATTGCAAAGAATACCGGAGGCAATTCCCTGCACCGGAGTTAACGTAGCCTTCCCCAATGCCACCTTAATCGTGTAGGCGCCAAGTCTTCCGGCGGAATAATTAAACTGTCCGCTTAAATACATGGTGCCGGCAGTTAAGAAACCGCCGATAAAATTACCGATATACACTAACACAAGCATCTTAACGAACTGCCAAGCCTTAATCTTTTTATCGGTAACCGCCATAATCATCAGGCAATCTCCGGTGAAAAGTTCTGCGCCCATAATGATTACCATCATAAGACCTACCGGGAATACACAACCGGCTACCAGTCTTGCCACTCCGACATTATCAATCGAATGCACCGCAACGTTGCTGCAGGCAGCACCCATAGCAATCATCATACCGGCAAAGATACTCTTGCCAATGACCTTGAGAACCGACATTTTCGTCTTGGTCACACTACCGTTAATATACGTTTCTACAGTTTCCTTCGGTGTTAAAAACATATTCTTCTCCATCTCATTCTACGTTTGTATTCTATTTTTTTTAAATCAATTGAACAAATCCCACCGTTCAAACATCCAAATCATTATATCTTTTACATCGACGATATGCAAGAGGAAACCCCCATCAGATCATCTCCCTTTACAGGTCGATATTCTTCACATAAAGGAACAAGGTCTGATTCTCGTTGGTATAATCGTCGGCGGGAATCATATCCATTGCCACCTGCTTAAAGCCATCCGAATACTTTCTACGGTACTGAATACTGATCGAGGTCTTACCGCCCTTAAAATAGGATCTTAAATAGTCAAGCTCCGTTTTTCTTAAGTATTCGTCCAAGTCCTCTTCATGAACATGACCGGATTTTCCAAAGCCGTGAAGCCACTCTGATATGGTGTCCGCAAAGCCCTTTTCCGTGGTTTTCTCAGACGCATTCATGTTTACGATGGAATACGTATCATCGGTAATATTAATTTTCAGTATCTTGGTATAGAGATTACACAACGCAGTATTTGCCGCCGCCTGACCTCTGCGGTCCACACCCTTCTTCGCATAGAAGGCCGATTTTGCCTGATACATCCGCTTATCGGCAATTTTTGCAATCTCCACAAGGGAACAGTCACTGAATTCCTGCATCGGAACATAGCCTACCGACAAGGCAAGGGAAGATACCAAATCACCTGACCACTCAGCAGTGATTTTTTCCAAATCCTCTGCAATGGATTCCAACTGCTCTTTATATGCAAAGAAAATCGCTACAAATTCATCTCCACCGGTTCGATAAACCTTACCAAAGCTTCCAAATGCCTTTTTCATACAGTCAGCGGCACCGCGAATAAGTTCGTCTCCGGCCGCATGCCCGATTTCATCATTGACAATCTTCAAACCATTTACATCGATGGAGGCATATACAAGATTCTCTCCGGGAGGATTCGTGGCATATTCCGTCAGGTCCTCTTCATACGCTCTTCTGTTATAGAGTCCGGTAAGTTCGTCCAGCATGGACTTTTTCACGAGAATCTCTTCGTTCTTCTTCTCTTCTTCAATGACACGGGTCGAAAAGATTACCTTGGTAGGCTTCTCGTAAGGGTCCGTTTCAATAGCAACAAACATCGCTTGAACCCAGCCCGTTTCCTTGCCGACAAACTGTTTTGCAAGGGTGGTTTTTCCGCGCATTCTTTCAGAAAGAGTGGACAAATCCGTGAATTCCAAAACCGATTTCAGATACTCATCCACCGTAACGGCATTGATTACGTCCTTCATCATCTCCAAAGCACCTTGGGTACGATTTACGATGGCTTTTACCGCTTGTCTTGCTGTTAATTCCTGTACCGTATCCTTGGCAAGATCGATTACATGCATGCTGTAATGAATATCCGCTACGGATTTCAACACCTTATACTGTTCCTCAATCTCACCTTCATTAACAAAGGTATGAATAATACCACTACCGATCAGAAGACCGATTGCATAAATGGGCAGTAAAGGATACAGAATCTGCAATATAATCGCCACAGCCATGGAGGAGCAGAAGAAAAAGATTGTGAAGTATCTTTTTTTCATCTCAGCTACGGCACGGATCATAACAATTCCGGTCTGAATAGCCAGTAACAGACAAAGGAATACCTGCATATAAAGTGCGATATATCGATACTCATAGGCTTTATATGTGCCATCGGGGTAAATCCAGAAGAAGATGTGAACGAAATGATTCACAATAAGCAATACGATTTCCAAAAAAGCAAACGCCTGACCGAAAATATTAATAAATAAGCCAAAACGGGTACGCAAATGCAAATACTTGGTCACATAGTAGCAAAGGTACGCAATGGTTAACGCCATCGAAATATAATAAATCAAGGTGTCCACATACAGAATCGTCGGAAGATTCAGACTGTCCAGAACCCCCCACATCACATCACTGACAAAGTACAGAAGGGTTACAAATACATACTTGCGATAGGCACGATTCACCTCATCTCTGTGTCTGTCAATCTTAATATACTCATGATTCATGATCAAATGAAGCACAATGGCAATCATTCCGACTACTGAATAATACATAGGTTTACTCCTTTAAGAAACTGATAAGTATCGTTTTCCCCTATAACACTTCAATTTTAATCAGATTCCACAATCCGTTCAACTGTTATTTTACCGCCAAGAAGAGTTTCCGGCAGTTCTCCCTTCGTTTCACCGCTCCAATATCGCTTGGCCTGTTCCATTTTCTTTTCAAAACTGTCTCCGTTAACCTCAGGCAAAAAAGCGGCATCTCCGGTAAATGCTTCTTCATCGGAACTTAATTCCACCACCTGCAAAACCTTACGATGATGTAATTGGAAATTGACCTTCCACGTTTCCACTTCCTCCATGGTTCTACAGACAAACAAGCATCGCAATCTGGAAGGTTTCTCCGGGTAATATTGACATCTGACAAGTTCGCATATGGTTTCTCTTACCGCCCGAGACTGATTCAAAGCATAATCATAAAGAACTTTTTGCCCGACCTCCGAAAAATCGCCTTCTTCAAGCACTTGAAAGACGTCAGCTCCATCTTCTCGTCTGAATTCTCTTTTCATCCAGAAATCATACAAACGATTATAATGATCCCCCGAAAAATCGATAATCTGCCCTTCTTTCATCGGAATCCTTGTAACCAAATGATAATATTTCATTCTGCAGCTCCTACAAACGCATTTCCAACTTCTCAATAATCCTGTTTGACGCTTCAATATGCATAATCCAATGTTTTAGCCACTTTTCTTATAAATATTACTCTTCTATTATACTGTAAAATCCGTCCAATCAATTTTATTATATTGCATAACTTCATCCGATTTCGTCATTCCAAGTTTTTCATAAAAAGGAATTGCGTTCTCATTTGCAATAAGATATACCGCTATGTCTTTTTTTCGACTTTGTATGTAGTAAAAGTTTTTTGGAAACTATTTCACTTTATACTTCTTTTCCAGCTTATGATGTCCAAGAACCATAAAGGGTAAAGGAAGAAGGACTCCCCCCATCATGAAGATCATTTTTATTTCATCAGTGGGAAGGATATATCCAACCCAGAAACCAAGTTCGATGCATAACCCATAAGCAATCCACATCCTACCATGCTTTTTATTCCAAAGGATGACATCCGATATTTCGTCTTTTTTTGGCGGGTCTGCTACATTATAAAAGCCGACCGGCGCATCGGTTTTAAATACCTGACACAACCCTATAACAATCATAATAGCAGCAACAAATGTTAAAATCGCTAAGACTATAATCATCTCTGCATCCAAAATAATCACCAAACCTTTCAATTGCTCCCTGTAAATGAAAAAACAGCTAATATAAAATATCAGCTGCTTAATTCCTCATCTTTTTTAGATATTATCACCTTTCTAGTCATAAGTCAACTTTACCCCATTTATTCGCTCTAGCTTTGTATCTTCTTCATCTTTTATCTTCCCATCTTCACTGCAAACTTCTTAAGTTCCTCCGGGATATGAATCGTCTGAGGACATACCTTTTCACAACTGTGACAATTTATACAACACTCCGGCTGCTTATCTGCATCAATTGATGCCAACGCCATAGGTGCAATAAAATCACCGGCTCCTGCAACCACTGCTTCGTTATAAAGCTTTAGCAAAAATGGAATATCAAGTTTCTTAGGACACTTACTTACACAGTAATGACAGCCTGTACAAGGAACCGTAGTCTTTGCAATCATATCATCTGCAATGTCAAGAATAAGGGCCATCTCAGCCTCATTTAATGGCTTGTTCTCTTCATATGTTTTGACATTTGCCTTAAGCTGTTCCATATTTGACATTCCTGAAAGTGTCATTGTTACACTTGGAATAGACTGTAAAATTCTGAATGACCAGGCAGGTACATCTTCGTCAGGTCTTACAGCCTTAAGCTTAGCTGTTACCTCATCAGAAAGTGTAGCAAGCTGACCGCCTCTTACAGGCTCCATAACCCATACAGGAATGTTCCATTTTTCAAGGAGCTCTACCTTGCCTTTTGCATCCTGGAACTTATAATCAAAATAGTTAAGTTCTATCTGGCAGAATTCCATGTCCTTTCCGTAAGCTTCCAAGAATCTTGTCATACAGGCAATATCACCATGAGCAGAGAAGCCAAGATGCTTAATACGACCATTTTTCTTCTGCTCCATCAGATAATCGAAGATACCAAACTTAGGATCAAGATATGCATCTATGTTCATTTCGCATACATTATGGAATAAGTAAAAATCAAAGTAATCAACCTGACATTTTCTAAGCTGCTCTTCAAAATTTTCCTTAACTTTAGACATATTTGAAAGGTCATATCCCGGGAATTTAGAAGCGAGATAAAAGCTGTCTCTAGCATATTCCTTAAGTAATTCTCCAACTACAAG
>JAZQQG010000029.1:0-23901 GCA_045628945.1 Lachnospiraceae bacterium | reverse complement strand
GTCTGTACGCAGGATACACCGTCTTCAGCATTGGCGGATGCCTGCTTCAGACCTCTAACCTGGCTTCTCATCTTCTCACTGATGGTTAAGCCTGCAGCATCATCTGCTGCTCTGTTGATCTTGTAACCGGAAGATAACTGCTCGGTTACCTTCTTCTGAGAACTCGTGGTGATGTTCAGCTGACGCTGAGTATTCATTGCTGTAAGATTGTGCTGTACTACCATAATTATTTCCTCCTTGAAATAGGTCTTAGGTGGCTTCCTTGCCACCCGTTTTTGTGTGACAAGTAAAGTTTTTTTCTTTTACTCAATCTATTTATCGGATTGGTTTTCCAGAAGTTTATACCTTTTTTGAAATTTTTTTATTTTTTTTTGCAAAATATAGGATTTCGGTCAAAAAACATGCTATTTCTTGTGGAACAGTCTCTTGAAACGGCTCCCCATACGAATCACAGACCAGCGAAACGGACGAATTGCCGCCCACAACAGGGAGCCAATTCGTAAGAATGGATTTCGTACCGTTCTCCGTTTCCCTCCTCGGTGGATTGCAACCAACACCCCAAGGAATTGTTCCGCCCGAAGCGGACCTTCCAATTGCGTCTGATGATCCCCGGCAAGATAGAAGCCATCCTTCCTCACGCGAATCACGCGATGAATGACCAGCATTCCGGAATCTCTGCGATACACACATACATCCAGTCTTCTCGGCGCCCGTGTCAACGGTGCCACCTCCACAAGATCCCCCTGCTTCCACAAGGGCCACATACTGGTTCCGGTCGGCGGAAAGAGCACGGTTTCTCCGTTACGAAGCAGTTCCTCGATATTCTTTTTTCCCTTTTCTGTTGCTTCCATATCGTCCTATCCTTTCAGAAATTCCGTGGTCTTCGTGTAATCCTCTACAAACCGGTTTCCAAATATGTTATAATTCTACCATGATTCGAAATCCTTTGTATAGTCTGAACGAACTGTATAGTGAAAAGTATCTCCTGCCTTACGGACAAGCTGTGGTCGATCATCTTCCGCCGGTTGCGGTGAATGAGGTAACCGCCTTTCTGTGGGATTTCTATGCAATCTCCCACACAGCAAAAGAGGGAATCGACGCCGTATCGCAGCATTTTGCAATTTCCGCCGAAGAGCTTCCGAACGTTCAAAAGGAGCTGTCCGAGACCCTCGGCGAATTTGAGCAGCGAAGATTCCTTATAAAAGAAGAAACAGGCACCGCCGGTGAGTCGCTCTGCAATTCCCTATCATGCGCGCTCCCCTTTGAAAGTGCCCCCCTCCCCTATCGTATTGCCGGTAAGGACCTTCTTTTCCATCTACCCCCGGACTACCTGTCGGAGGCATGGGCGCCCTACCGCGTTCCCGCCACCTCAGGGAACGCGCTTCATATCCGATACGAAATCGGAGACTTCGAATCGACTTCTGAGGCCGCAATTCTAAACAGTCCGGATATGATTGTATCGGGAACCGGTTCGGAATATTCGATTCAGTATCCTACTTTTCGGCACATCTCGGGATTAACCTATCGTCCCGATTCGCAGGAAGTACTATTCACGCTTCGCGACGACGACATCTCTCCCGAGGTGCAGGAGGAGATCTTCTTAGCCCTTCGTTTTCCTTTTTTACAGGAGTGTATGTCGGCCGAAATTCTTGCCATTCACTCCGCCTCCTTCCTGTATCAGGACCGGGTCTATCTGATATCCGCGAAGTCCGGCACCGGCAAATCCACGCACATCTCCCTCTGGGAGCAGGAATACGGTGTCCAACCGATCAACGGGGACCTGAATCTTCTGTCCCTAAATCCGGATGGCAAGGCGATCGTCCTCGGTTCTCCCTGGTGCGGAACCAGTAAGATTACCACCGCTGCCACCTACCCCCTCGGCGGCATTCTCTTCCTGTCCCGAGCCAATGACGATACGGTATCGCCGCTGTCCGCCGACAAAGCCCTGTTAAATCTTATGAGCCGCAACATTATTTGCAGCCTCACGGAGTCCGAGTTAAAAAAGAATCTCCAGACCGCCGGCCGTATTCTTGACTCCGGCATTCTGACCGGCAGCCTTCGGTGCACCGCAACTCCCCATGCAGCAAAAGTCGCCAGGGAGTACATCGACCGGTACGGATTCTTGCACGAAATATAAAAAACCGCGTCCTAACAAGACGCGGTTTTGTTCTGTTCTCTATTCCATCTCCGTCGAATCCGACTTCGTAAGCTGTTTGTTTTTTATCGTATAGACGCGACTGCAGATCTCCATGACCGCAGGACGGTGCGTTGTCACAATGCAGGTGCGCGGATAGTCATCCGCCATAATGTTGTGAAGAACGCGACGCTCCGTCTCCATATCGAGCGCTGAGGTTGCTTCATCCAACAGCAGAATCGGCGACTTGCGGATTAATGCTCTTGCAATCGCCAAACGCTGTGCCTGGCCTTCCGAGAAGCCACCACCTCGTTCCTGAACCATCGTCTCGATTCCATCCGATAATTTCTCAACAAAATCCCATGCACATGCAAGTTTCAGCGCAGCAATAATCTCCTCATCGGTAGCATCCTCCTTAACATTACGCATGTTTTCGGCAATGGTACCGGTAAACATCGTATTGCCTTGCGGAACATAGGCAAACAATTGTCTTGTGGATGCGCTTAACGGAATCCGATTCTCCCAATCCTGATAAGTAGAGTCCTGACCATCCCCGGCAAGGATCATACTTTGTCCGTGTTCAGAGCGGATAATAGAAAGCAGATAGCGTAGAATTGTTGTTTTGCCTTCTCCGGAAGGACCAATCAAAGCAACCACTTCATGAGGATGTGCTTCGAAGTCCACCTGATCCAATACCTCGGTTCCGCTTGCGTACGCATAGCTGACTCCCTTCAGTACAAGGCTTAAGCCCTTCTCCCCCTTGGCTTCGAAGAACCGCTTCACCTCTTCCACCTTCGACTCATCCTCTCTGGGAAGATTCAGAAGCTTCATTACTCGACCTGCCGCATTGGTAAGCGAAATCGCGCTCGGCACCAGTCCGATCAGGCTCTGTGTGGTTCCCGCAAGGGATGTGGATAAGGTCAAGAACATTGTCATGGAACCGTAGGTGATCTGTCCGCTCCACACCTTGTAGATACCCCATCCGTAAGTGGAATAGGATACCACCTGGCTCACTACGGTCATCAGAATACTGTTGAGACTGGTAGCACGCTGGTAACCCAGTCGCATTTTCCGGTGCTCATCCTGCAGAAGACGAAGCTTCTTGCGGTAGAGTTTTACCATATCCAACGCCTTCACATTCTGGGTATTGGCAAAAGATTCCTGCGTAAAAGCCGACATTTTGGCATTTAACTCGGTTGCGCGTAAGTTCCGTTTCCGCATACTGCGCATCGTGCCCTGTGAGGTTAACAGACTGATGGGAACGCTGAACAGTGCAAACAATGCAAAGGAAGCATCATAGCGACATACCATATACAATGCCGCCACGAACCGGAAGAAAAAGATAATGGCATTGGGAATCAAGCTCAGGATTCCGGACGCAACCACCGCGCAGTCTCCGCCCCATCTCGAAAGGATATCTCCGGAATGGTAGACGGACAAGGCTTCCCACTCCGTATTCATAATCTGATCGTAGACATCTGCTTTAATCTGCTGCTCCACGCGAGTCGAGATCCAGATGGTCACGTAGCTGCTGACGGCATTGATCACCGTAACCGTAATCTGTGCCGCAATCATCATTACGAAGGTCTTGACAAGTTCTCCGGCCTTGTGCCCGGTGATGATATCGACCAAATCCCTCGATACCAGGCTCATAAACAGACCGACCACGGTCGAACTTAGCCCCAAAAGAGTATAGACTCCCATAGACAGAAGATGCTTTCTTCCGTAGCCGTAAATCCAACGTACCTGCGATCTCATCTCGCGAACGCGCTCTAATTTAGTTGTTTTTTTCTCTTCTGTTGTCTTCTCGCTCTGTGCTGCCATAAGTGTCTGTCGTGCTTATATCGCTTTGTTTCCGCGTAGTTTGTGATAATGAAAAAAGGCATCAACGGCGAACCGTGATGCCTGAGTCTTTCCCTTAGAATCCATTAGGATGCAATTACGCTTGCGGTAAATACGTAGGTAATCTCATTCTGATGAGTACCGGTAGGCCAGTAAGCACCGGATCCGGAATAACCGGGATTCGGAGAAGGATTGAAGCTCATGGAGAAACCGATGTTCCAGTTCTCTGCACCCTCATTACCGGTTGCACTCTTGTAAATCTCAATCGTATTGCCGTTCCAGGTGTAGTTGTCACAGTTATTCAACTGAGAGATTCCTGCAATGTTACAAGGAGTCTGTAAACCGTCAATATAGCAGTAACCGCAGAAAGTCAGGGTAATATGGATATTGGTTACACGAACGCCCTGGGGCTTGTAAATCATAATATCACCATCCGAATGGCTACCGGAGTCATGACCGCCCCATCTTACGGTAACGGTAATTCCGCCATCTTCACCACTTGCTGCGTATACGCCTTCAAACATCTCTTCTGCTGCAATTGCAACAGGCTTAACGTAATTCTTCATAGGAATACCTCATCTTCCCTAGATATATCATTATATGGCAAAGCCACAAGTAACATTTCTATATGGTAAATATAGCAAACTCAAATTCAAAAGTCAACGGCTCTTATAGAACTTTAGTACCATTTTTTTTATTATTTTACCGACATTCATTCAATCAACGACCGCCGATTCTATTTCCACAACTGCATCTTTTCAATCAGCCGAGAACGTTCCCCTGCGGTTTGAAGTACCGAGAACGTCGATACCTTGCGAACCTTTCGATTGTTTCGAAGAAATACAATGAGCGTTACCACCCAGAGAATCGGCCACAAAAGACAACATTTGGACGCCCGCGGATGATTGCGACGCATCTGGTGATGAAACTCCCGAATATATCCGCCAAGGGTCCGTTTGCGAACTGCTGTCACGCGGCTGGCATCCATCTTTCCAAAGGTTCCGCAGTGCATTACCTCCCGAATAAAGGCTTCCACCGTCTCATCCATTGCGGAGGCTTCCGGTAGTTCCAACCATTCCAGGCCTTCTGAATTCACGCCCAGATATCGAATGCACGCAAGGGACAGGATATCCGAGAATCCTTTTATTCCGAAGTACTTCATCCACGCACAATATTCCGCCCCGTCCTCAGGGGAAACTTCATTTTTTAACAGGACCGCCCAATCGGTTAAGAAACGCAGGCTGATTCCGGTCAAAAGAAAATGCTGCAGGGCATGAAGCATCAGATGTACCAAATTGCCGGAGACGCTAAGGGAAGGAATCTGCTTCCCAAACACCTCCGTGGTCGCGGCATGCTCTTTTTCCCGGATCTGAAAGGTTTCCAGCCGGTCCTTCATCTCCTTTGCATCAAACTCCTCCACAAGCTCTGTGTGAAGTTCGACCGTAAGGCCCCGCGCCGTGTGGAGAACTCTGTGATGATTGGAATCCTGTACCGCTTTCGGGAGCAATCCTGCCTTGGCTAAGGTCTGTTCGGCGTAAGGCAATTCCTCCCGATTCCACAAAAGGATATCCACATCTCCGAAGCCACGATATTCCGGAACCGGATAGCAGGTCGCATAGACAAGTCCCTTAAGAACCGCATGGGCAATTCCTGCTTCGGTGAGTCTCTTGCTTACCTCCAGTGTCAGATAAAGCAGACGATCAAAACCACGAATCTGCTTACGCACTTCTGCGGTTACTGCCTCAGGAATCGCGTCGGAATCCAGTTTCTCATAAGCTAGGGCCAACACGCCCTGTCGCTCGGCCTCTCGAAGCATTCCCACTAAGCAATCCCCGTTTGGTTGCATCCCGCTTGCCAGCAATTGCAAAAGAGCATTCTGTTCGGGGGGCGGTGCAGTTCTTTTTTGCATCCCTTTACTCATTTTGCCCTCCGTCCGGAAGGTTCTTCGTTTTCTTCGGCAGGAACCGTCCAAGAATCAAAATCCCTTTGCGGGCAAGAAGCCGGAACTCCTTGGTGCGGAAATAACAAATCAGATAGATGACATCTACAACGCCCAATACAATCAGACTTCGAAGAATCAGAATCAGTCCGGGAGAGCCGACAATTTTACCCCCCAGATAATCGCATAAGATCCAGGCTCCTGCTGTAACCGCCGTATAGAGAATGTACTTGAGAAAATACCACAGCACATTGCAATGCAGGCGGAAATGATAGAGTACCAGCGGCTCAATCCAGAGAGAGGTGGTCACCGTGCTGACCAGTGTACCGATGAAAATTCCAATCACCCCGAATTTCATTCCGAGCACAATGGATACCACAAGATTAATGATTGCCTCCGGAATTGCCTTGAACTTATCATAACGGAATAACCCCATCGTATCGCGGAACACCAGGGTTGCCTGACGCATACCGTTCAAATAGAAATTAATGCAGATAATCAGTGTGATTTTCTTTACAAAGACATACTCCGGTCCAAAGGAAATCTGCACGAATACATCCAGTACCTGATAGAGCAGAATCGAGGCAAGACCGTAGACCCAGGCCCCCATAAAGTAAACCGCGTCAAATATTTTTTTAACACGGGCATCGGATTCCTGCACCCCGAGATTGCCGACCGAAGCCGTAATGCCCTGAAACATCTGGACAATCAGATTGTTCACAGAGGCAAAAATCAGATAATAGCAGGAATACATTCCGGCAGCCGCCAGACTTACGATGGAGGACAGCAGAATGTTATCCGTGTCATTTACAATGACATTGCCCACCTTGTGGTACATCATGGCCCGGACGTTCTTAAACAGACTTTTGCGTTCTTCTTTGGGTAAAGGGGTAACCTCCTTGTCCCGAAGGTAAGGATACATGCGATCCGCTTTCCGCGACAAAAGGAAGTTGGCGATGACCGTTCCCGCAATCCACACACCCAGATACAGATAGAAATTGTGTGTTACAACCAGCACAATAATCTGAACCAGATTCTGAACAAACCACGTTCCGGTCTGGAAAAGAGTACTGATATAGCCCATCTGATGAGCATCAATCAGTGTTTTTTTATAGATAAGTACATAGGACAGTACGGTGTTTGCAAGATACAAAAGGAAAATAACCTTAAGGTTCTGCACATCGTAATTGTCTTTTGCAATATAGTCTAAAAACGGAGTGATACATAAGCCCAAGCCCAATACCAGCAGCGCCACCACGCGATAGAAGGTATTGAACAGTTTCATAAGAGACTTCTGGCGTTCGATGTCACCGTCCACAATCGGGCGGTACAGCGCATAGGAAATAGCCGTCGACACGCCAAGTTCCGACAGTTGCAGCACATTCAGAATGTTGGTAAAAAGACCATTCACACCAACATAGTCCTGTGTCAACACGTGGGTAAACACCACACGGGAGACATAACCCATCACCGTTGCAAGGATACGCCCTGCCACAGCCACAGATACATTACGTGCCGAATATTCGGTTCGAGACAGCGTCTTCGGTTCGGACATTACTACAGAATCTCTCCCAACAAGATAGAAGCATCGACTAAATTCTCGCCTGCTCCCTTATTCGCAAAATAGATACTCTGGCCGGTGGATTTCTTCGCCGCGCGTAAATAGATTTTGCCTCGCATCCGCGGGGTCATCAGGCGGAATACATGAGATTCGCCTGCCGGTACATTCTTAAGTTCCATCCAGCCGCTTACATCCACTTCCTGCGGAACCCCCATCTCATCCTCCCCGGCGATGGTGACTGAGGACTCTAAGAATGCACGGGAATAGCCTACATTCTCCACCGTAATCTCCCAGCAGAGTGTACTTGCATCGCTCTCCAAGGCTTTGAGGCGTACATCACGCATTACAAAGCGGTATCCCAGATGGCGGCCGATATAATCATAAGCGGACATGCCCCGGAAGATACCGAAACCGGTCCAGGGATATTCTTTTAACTTATCCATCAGGTTCACATCATGGATACGGTTCAAGTAGTCCACATGAAGCTTCTCAAAATAGTTCGAAATAAGCTTCGCGGAACGTCTCGTATCATAGAGGGAATCCTTCGCATCGGTCCAAAGCGCCTCGCCACCGTAGGGCACGCGATTGCAGAGTGCCGATACATACTCAATCTCTTCCGCAGGCAGCCAGGAACGTTCTCTGCGAACCTCCTTGGCCGGCTGGTCGCCGAAGGTGCCCAGATGCGTCGGAGAGCCTAAGATGGCATCATCATAGATTCCAACCTTGGACTGACGAACATCCTCTCCTTCCGGAAAAAGAATACGAACATAGGCAGGACGTCTGACCGCCATAAATACGGAGGAATCCAGTCCTGTCGTAAAGACCTCCGCCAGACGTCGAAGTCGTTGCGGAGAAAGGAACTTCGAGGAATGCATCTCGCCCCAGTTTCCGATCAGTAATCCCTGGTAAATAAAAATACGATGAGCGTACTCATTTAACACCGGCAGCAGCTGATTCATATGTGCAATCACCTGACTCTCATCCTCCGGTTCACGCTCCATACACTGGCCGATGGTATCATAGACAAAACGAACAATCATATCCATTCGATAGTCCACGAAGAACTGAAAAATGCTGCGAATGGTATCCAGTGCTTTTTTGTCTAATGCCTGAGAACGATACTTATGAATATCGATTAACACAAAAGCAAGGGAGTCCGTGCCGTTCAGCGTGTACTCCCTATCCTTAAGATTGATTTTGTCGCCGATCGTGAAGGTATGAATCTGATACCAACCACGGTCCGGATTAACGAGCTCGTCATTAATCTCAACGAATTTATTTGACTTAAAGCGAACTTTTTTTGAGTTCTTCCAGATAGCTGCGCTCATCAATCGCTCCTTTATCTACCTTGTAAAATTTAATTCTGAGCCATACCGCAATGATGGAAAACATCATTCGGAACATATACTTGAAGGGTTTAATAATTCCGGAGTGCATGCTGACGCCGTCGGTTCTGGCATACATCACCGCCGGAATCTCTTCCACACGATATCCTAACATCGCCATCTGCATTAACATATTGGCATCGGGATACTTATCATCAAAATGAGAAAATCCCGCATAGTACACAAAGGTACGACGACTCAAGCCCTGGAGTCCGGTGGTCGGATCCATCACCTTAATCCCGCTTCCCAACTTAATCAAAAAACGAAACAGTACAAATGCAATCTTCTTGGTAATTGGAACCGGGAACGAAATTGCCCCCGGAACGAAACGGGAACCAAGCACAATGTCCGGCGTATTGCCCTTCTCGTCCTCGCGCTTCAATTCCTCATAGATGCGAAGAACGTTGGAAGGATCATGCTGACCGTCCGAATCCATCTGAATAACATATTTGTAGCCACGGCGTGCCGCGTACTTGTAGCCCACCTGAAGTCCGGAGCCATACCCCAGATTAAACACATGACTGACTACGGCATGGTTTCTGGATTTCGCAATATACTTCGTACCGTCCTTGGACGCATCGTCCATAATCAGTACATCTGCGATCTCTGCAATCTCCGGTGCCTCTAAACGATCCAGCACCTGACCGATACATTTCTCCTCATTATATGCAGGAATAATAATTAAAACTTCTTTCTTATCGCTCATAGATATCCCCTCTCAACGATATAATCAAGATTTAATTTTATAGCAAGTCTATAATCGGCTTCATCGTGTCCTTTTCAGAATCCGCCTTCCGAATCTTCTCTCCGGCTCTTCTTCCCATCTCCTGTCCCTTCTGCACATCTGCAAGCATCTCCAGAACAGTATTGGCAATCGCAGTCGAATCAAAATCGCAGATGCGACCATCCACTCCATCCTCAACCTGCTCGCGATTTCCGCTACAGTCGGTAACAACAATGGGCTTAGCAAGAATCTGCGCTTCCTGAATCGCAATGCTCTTCCCTTCAAATCTGGAAGCATGCACATACAAGTCGCAATCCCGCAGGTAGGGATAGGGATTCTTTCGGTTGCCAAGTAAAATAAAATCTTCCTTTAATTTTTTATCCGTGATTTCTTTTTCCAGAAAATCCCGCTCGTCGCCTTCTCCAAGGACATACCAGCGAAGAGGTCCGGTTTCGGCCTCATGTTCCTTCAGAATGCGCATCGCATCGATCGAAACCTCAAAAGCCTTCTGTTTATGCAGACGTCCGATGGTAAGGATTCGCTTTCCCGGGAAAGAATCCTCAAAGGACTCTTTGGCCTCTGCCTTCCTACAGATGGATTCGATTCCCAGAAGATTGTGAAATACTTCCGTACGGTCTGCACACTCCGGATACAGCTCTAAGAACACATCCTTGACCTCATCCGATACCGGAAAAATCTTATTGAAGTTAAGATAACACTTGTTATCCAAACTTCTCGTATATCCGGCCGCTTTCATATCGATATGAATGAAACCGGCTTTCTGTTTTGCCGTGATGTAACGGTTCACATAGTATGCGGATCCGCCCTCAATATACGACACCGCCAGATCATATTCCTTCCGATTCTTCTGTCCGGCCGCTGCAACCGTTTTCCACAAAAGCTTATCGAACTGCAGTCTTCTCTTGAAAAGCATTCCGAATCCATGCTTTACAAGATATGGAAATGTCTTAAAGATTGCGCCATTTCTCCACACAGCCTTTAAGACATATTTCTTCAGATGCTTTTTTCCCTCTGCCGTAAGCACAGGCGTAGAATCATAATTGTCATTTAAAAGATGAACGTGCGCAGGAAGATCCTCGGCGAGTTCCCCCTGGTTCATCAATACATAGAGATCCACTTCATATTCTTCCCGGTTCAATCGCGACAGCAATTCAAGAAGAGCCTTCTCTGCTCCTGCTGTTCCTAAAGTATTGATCACAAAAAGAATCTTCTTCATAGGCTAAATGTCTCTCTCTTCCAGTCTGGTCTGCTCACTGATCCGCTTCAGAATGCGTTCATTCTCTTGGTTCAAAAGAGAAACCTGAATCGCAAGTTCCTGATTCTTACGCATCAGCTCCGAAATTCGAAGGCTGAAATAATACGCACCGTATACGATGCAGAAGAAAATCAGCAGTATCAGCACAAGTCCCGTATAAGAGATATACTGATTCCAACCGGAGGGACGAAGCAGGCAACCGGCCAAAATCACAATGACCGACAGCACAAACCATACCAGGACGAAGTTCTCGCTCATCTTACGTTTTGCAAGACTTCCGATGGTTACAAGCAACATCCATACACCGGACAGCACTAAGATTAATCGTAATACGTCACCTGCTGACATTTATACACGCTCCTCTCTCTTTCTGGAGAATACCAGGTTCGAAGGCATCGAGCCACGGCCCTTTTTCAGAATATTACCGGTACAGAAAATGTGAACATCCATGGTCTTTTCCATACGACGAATACGCATATAGGCAATGATGAAGCCTACCGTTGCTCCGGCTACCAGTCCGATTCCATACCAGATGGTACCAAGCTTCGTAGCAAGAATACTTCCGATCCAGGTAACAAGGAAGAACGAGAAGGAAGTCATTACCGCACCCGTTAAATCATTGAAGTAGTACAGGAAAATGATTACCGCATACATGATGAACATGATAAAGTATCCGGCGCAGAGGCAAGGATAGATCTGCATGGTCATACCGCCAAAGCCGAATCTCGGAAGCAGAATCATGGCGATTAAGAACACCGCGGAAGAAATAATAAACTGTACGCGGGTCAAGCTTAACAATTCCTCCATCATCTGACGGAACATACGCTGCTTTGCCGTACGGATATCAATACCACGACCTGCGATTACCGACTCGGAGTAGTTACGATATCTGGAGTGGAAATTCATCTCGACTCTGGATAAAAAGATAACGCTGGAAGTAATATTCGTAAACATCGCAAGACAGCTTGCCATATCATAAGGCTGCATACATACGAAACTCTTTACAACCACCATTCGCATCGGTGTCGTCCAGAATACGAAGTTGTGAACATACAGACCGAAGATGTAGAAAAAGTTTGCTGCAACCAACTGCCAATACTTGGCAAAATACGGCAGCACGCCACGGTAATTACCGGAATTCCCCTTGAAATAACGGCTGAACACGGAGTATTCCAGACTGGCAATCAAGAGAAGACCGATGTCCAATGCGTATAACATCGCACGACCGCACTCCAGATGGAATACGAAGTAGAACAGCAACGAGCATAAGAAGGTTACCACCATGCCGATAATGAAGAACAGGGCAATCCGTTTGTAATCCTTACAGATGTTCAGATAGAGCATGATATAGAATGCAAATACCAGGCTCATGTATCCCACAAAGCCCGCAAACACATACCAGATCTCAACGCCGCCTACGAGATACTCGTGAACGCAGAAAGCAATTCCCGGAACGCCGGAAAAAACAATATTCAAGAGAAGTCCCGTATAGAAGCAGGGCGAAATATCATCATACTTCTCATCGTAGATGAGGTCCGACATGTAACGGGAGATAACGGCATTAAACGGAGATGCCGTCAACAGTCCGAAGATGAAGATGTAGAGAACGGTACAGGAGTACAATTCCCGGTCAATATAACTTAACTTCGAGAAGCCCAATACCATCTGCATCAGTACGATTACCGCGATGACAATCAGCATGGGAGCAATCGTGATGACAACGGAATAACCGGCACCCATTAGCTTCGAAGTAATTGAGTTTTTACTAAAGAACTTATTAAGTCTGATTCCTACTCCTGCCATGTCTACTCTCCCATAGTGACTAACTCATCATAAATCTCATTGAACTTACTCTGCATCTGATCAATTCGATAAGAGGAGGTTACTCGCCGGAAGCCAACCTCTCCCATTTCAAGACGCTTCGTCTTTTCACGGGCCATGGTAACCATCGCCTCGCTGATCTCCGATACGTTCATAATATGTGTAAGAATACCGGCGGTTCCGAGTTCATCCCCCTCCTCGCCGTAGATTAATTCACGACAGTTACCTACATCGGTCGCAATAACGGGAAGATGTGCCGCATAACTTTCCAGGATGGTAAGCGGCTGGCCCTCCGAAATACTGGTAAGAATCGTGCAATCCATACGTCCCAGATACTTCGTTACATCTACTCGACCGGTGAACACAACATCCTTCACACCTAAGGTATCCACCAGATTGAAACACTCCTCTGCATAGGTCTCATCCTCGTTGGTCGGTCCCATAATCCAGAGTTTCAGATTCGGCTGCTTCTCCTTGGCAAATGCAAAGGACTGAATCATGGTCTTCACGTCTTTAATCGGGGAGACACGAAGCACCGCACCGATATTGAAAAAGCCCTCATCCTCCGGAAGTTTTCCGGGAATATTTACAAATCGCTCTACCACAATACCGTTGGGGGTGATGTGGGTCTTCTCCTCGGGACATCCAAGTTCAATCTGCAGTGCTTTGGCATGACCATAGAGGCAGGTAACGGAATCCGCCTTATCATAGGCAACCTTACTCATCTTCTTGAACTGGTCAATCCAGATATTTTTATAGATTCCCTTTACCCAGGGAGCCTTAATAATCTCCTCCTCACGCTCACGGGTGTAGATACCGTGCTCGGAAACAAGAAGCTTGCTACCGTAAATGCAATGCGCTTTCGCGCCCAATACGCCTGCATAACCGGTGGCTACGCAGTGATAGATGTCTGCCTTGGGAATGTCCGTCTTAAGAATCAGGAACAAGGGCAGATAGATGGAGCGCATGGTCCACAAGAAGTCGGAAAAGACAATCTGCGAATAATTGTTGTCATAGTATTCCTGAACAATCTTTAAGAAGTCTGCTCCCATCAGAAGATCGTCAATCGAGAAGGAACTCTTATGGAACATACGGAACAGTTCATCCCAATCAACACGACGGTTCATAACCAGACTACGAAGTGCGCGGTACTCCGCTCTTCTTAAGTGGGTTCTGCGTCCTTCTTTTTTCTTCGTGCCCCAGTCATAATCATCCAGATATGCTTCATAGACCTCCGTCACATTCTCGGGAAGCTCATACTCGAACTTTCCGCTGCCGTCGCGGTTTGTGATAATCGCAAGAATGCAGAATTCATCGTTCGGGAATGCCTTAATCATGCTATGAATCCAGCCGGATACACCACCGACTACATAAGGGTAACAACCCTCTGCAACCATACAAATCTTCATCGTATTGTCCTTTTTTGCTGTGCTTAGAAATAATAACTACTGAATATTTACGGAACCGTTCGTAGAACGAACCTTGATTGTTACCTCATCCGAAGTAACCGCAATCAGGTATGCATTCTCTTCAAGCTTCTTATAGGTACCACCCTCTACATACGAGATTGCTTCCCCATGCGTACGTAACAGGAAGTATGCAGTCTGATTGTCTCTGCCGCTTACCTGAAGCGTAATCACATTATCCGTTCTCGTGGAGGTGCAGGAAAGATTCAAGAAGGTACGCACACGCTGGTCACTCTCCGTAAGCGTAGTCTGATCAAAGGAACGGAACGGCTTCCAATAAGTATTCAGACTGGAAGACATATCATCGTAGATGTTTTCCCAATGATCGGCCTCGCTCTTCGGCCACATTACTTCGCTGAAATTCAGTGCCGCATTATCATATCCCAACGCGGTCTCAACACTCTTCAACATCAGATCTCGCGAATAGAAGAAGTTCTTCGTATCGCTCGTAAGACTCTGCAGGGTAATATCCTTCGTCAGATAGCTGAGAATCGGAACATTAATGTCCTCATCGCAAGCCACCGTGCGAACATTTTTGAGATAAGGATATTTTGCCAGGGTCTGCTCAATATTCTTAATATCCTGAAGATCACAGTAAGCACTGGTCATCTGATATTTCAGTTCCAACGTATCATAGAATTCCTGATCCGAAGCTGCCTTCGCGTCCACGGAAGAAGCATTCACGTACTCCATGGAAGCACCGATCTCCGCTTTTTCCTCATTGAACATCTTCAGGTAATCCACATAGTAATCCGCTCTTGCAGGCGCCTCGTCGGAATAATCATACTTCGGAGCAAGCAAACAGGTGAATACCAGCTTGTTCTGTCTTGCGAACGCCACCAGCGTCGGCCATGCGACACCGAACTGGAAGGTCTCTGCATTTCTTGCGTAGAGTCCCTGAATCTCCCGGTCGTTTTCGTTGGCCATCAGCGGGAAATCCACAACCAGCGTATTCTGTGCATTTACTACCGGGTACAGCTGGTAACTGCTAAGCTCGTAGATCATGGAACTTAAGATTCCCAGTCCTGCCGTATCCTGCATATAATCCCCGTTTACGCAGAATACCTGCGCATCACCAAAGCTGGTTCGCCAGATTACTGCGGGGACATAGTCATTTTTTAATTCATAGTCCTGGAAATACTCATCCATGATGCCGACCATATAGGTCTTGGTACCACCGGTGGTAATGTACCAGGGAAGGGTAAGGTCCAGATCCTGGCGCTTCTCTTCGTTCTCCTTGCGAGGCTTGTAGATTACCTCACCGCCAAGCAGGAACCCGCCGAAAAGATCATACCCCTCCACCTCGACTTCGTACTCTTTTACCGTCGTAATACCGAATAACTTCATCAGGTCGGGATTGCTCTCAATCAGCTTGGCATCGGGAAGATTACAGAAAACCATAGAGATTCCGGCATCCACCATCTCCAAAAAATTGGCGGTGTCGGTGTCATAATTCACATTTGCGGAATCCACAATAACAAATTCCGGCTTGTGAAAACCGCTCTTGCTGTACTCGCTCAAGGACGATACCGTTGCCAGGTTCCGCTTCGAGTAGTTGGCCCACTGCGTTACAATACTGCTTACGCCGGCAGTCTTGCCTCCGAGGAAAAGAACATATTCGCCGTCCTTCCAATTATCCGCACTACCTTCCTGACTCCAGGCATGATTCTTGGCAATCTCCAGATTGGCATAGCGATTGTGACTGTAATGATTGCCCTGGTCCTTCATAATCTGACTGAACTGGAACAGGAAGAAGATCGCGCCCATTGTAATTAAGATAATAATTAGATTTCTACGTGAAACCATACCGGCCTCCCTTAGTTGTGCATGTAGCCTACGGTATTGTAATAATAATCAATTGCAAAGTTAAATACTCGATACGGATTCTGCTCACAGCGATAGCAAATGAACTCATCCGTCTCATAGTACACGGTCATCTCATTCGGGTAGAGGGCACGGAACGCCTCCGCCCAGTAATAGAAACGGCTCATCATAACGAAACGATTCTCGCCCTGGTATTTGCCCAAACCACCACCGGAGGGCAAGCTTCGCAATGCGCCGTCCGCGGAGATGGTCTGTCCGCTCCCCTCATAGGAGATTGCGTAATCGATGGGTACCTTCTCGATAAAAAAGAATACCAGTTTCGTCGGGATACGCACATGCGCAAGCGATGCAATTCCTTCCTGCTCACGAAGGAAGGTATAGGTCTCATAATGATATCCGTGATCAAAGAGCATTCTGGATTCGTCGTTACAGGATACGATGGTCCAGGTATGATCTTTTTCATTCGAAATAATATTGGTAAGACAGGTAATGGCGGAATTCGTCTCAAAGCCACCCGTCTTCCAGGGTCTTCGCACATTGTCTCCCAGAATGAACCATACCAGGAAACCAAGTAACATCACATAGGACAATCCGTCTCGAACGAAACGGTAGTTCCATAATGCGGAAACCAGCACGATCAACCCGTCTCCAAGGAGAACAAATACAATCGGCATGCAATAGGCATAGTAAACGCTGGCTCTTGCCGCGTCCATAAGCATCGGAAGTCCTAAACGTCCCGCTGCCACCAGAACCGTCATAAAGAACAGGAAAATGCCACTGCTTAGCAATACCGCGCCATAGCATTTATCACGATAGGGGGAGAGTAAGAAGCCCAAGCCCATCAGGCTAAGGAGGACAATCATCCCTAAGAACATCGGGATGTATGATCCGAACTCCTCGCTTATAACAAATTCCCCGAGTGCATCCTTCGACAGCTGCGGAAGATGCTTAAAATTCTGAACAATCGACTTTAATCGACTCTCCTGCACCGGTGCCGCATTCGTTTCCTCTTTTGACTGAGTGGAAGGCAGGAGTCCTCCTCCGTTCGTGTCCAGATAATTCTCGCTGTCATCCGCCTCCGCATAGGTGCCGTCCGTGTTGATGGTCTCCTTCTCGGACAGCGTCACCGGACGCCCCAGAATAACGCTTAATCCCCAGCCAAGGGAACCCTGCAGCTCCGTACCCATAAAGACCGCAATCATCATCGGAAAAATCGCGATTCCGACGCTGATAAAGACCGTAATTACAATCTTCTTGAAGAAAGGTCTGCGGAAAATCCAGGCAATAAATCCGATTGCCATGGCAATGCAGTAAAATGCCGTTATAAACAATCCATAGAAATGGACCGCAAAGGTTAAGGAAAAACTTGCAGCAAATCCGCACAGATAGAGCAAGGAGGTACGACTCTGCGAACCGCGATTTTCTCTTCTCTGCGCACGGAAATACGCAAATCCGCAATAGATGGCCGGCAGGATGAAAATCATTCCATACTCCTGCGGCAAAGTCGCATAGTAACGGCTCATGGTATTGGTTGCCGCAATTCCGGTGCAGGCATATCCGATTACTCCGATAAAAGGAAGATATGCCGACTTGGTAATGCACTTTAAGAAGCACAAAAGGATCATGAAGATCCACACCATCTGCACAAAGGAACCGATACGCAAAAGCACATAGGTGTCAAAACCGAATACCGCATGCAGGAAATAAAGCATGTTATGGAAGCCGTAAGGATAAACACCCGACACGAAAATGTCGTTTTTTTCCATGGCGTTAATCCAGTAATTATGTACAATCAGGTCCGAAGCCTTATAGCCGTATGCCTGAAACAAGCTGACTCCGTAGATGATAAACAACAATACAAACAGGCCGACAAGCAATGCCACTTCCGGCATTTTTTCGACATAAACCCGACGCAGATGCTTTACTATTTTCTCTTTTCGCTCAGCCCTTACCGCACGACGCTGGTTGCGATACGCCTTCAGGCCCATCTGTCCGCCGACGATCTTACGAAGCACCGTCACCCATTCCGAAAGTTTTGCCACAAACGGAATGTGTTCCATACGAATCTTGATGATTGCGCACGGAAGAATCGTGAAAAAAAGAAGTGTAAACGTATTGGAAATGTGAAGCAACTGGAGAATAAATACCAGGTTGATCACATAGAAGTTTCCAAATACGCTGTAAATCATGAACTTCTCATATCGGCTTCTGATACGAAGGCTCTTGCCCAATACAAAATGCGGAATTAAAACCGTAACTACAAAATAGGCGCAGAAGAATCCAAGCAATTGGAATGCGGTAATCACATTCATGGACATGTCCACACCTCCTTTTCTCCTTCTTCGGGCTTAGCCCTGGAAGGTTCGAATCAGAGACAGGGTCTCGGTATCAATAATGACAGAGGACTGCTTCAGATCTCCCATTACCTGGAAGAATCGTTCCTTATCCCCTCTGTTAAAGTACAACTTCAGACGACAGGTATAGGAGCTTAACGTATTCGGGAAGAATTCCGTGGCACGCTCACACCACAATTCGCATCTTTCGTATTCTTCAACCTCCAACAGACGCAGACAGATCATCTCATAGAGGTCACTGGAGATAGATTCGGGTTTCTCTTCAAAAAGAATCTGGCCCACCTCATCCATAATATTCACAAAGGAACGCTGCTCTACCGCAGAGAATACCTTCTGAACCAGTACCTTGTTCATATACTGCAGCAACTGACGACCGCGATCGATACATCCGTCCCCACGTTTCTGCACATCCTGATATCCAACCTGAACATTCATACGGAAGGAGTTCAACGCATCCTGCAATACGGAAGCCGCATAGTGCGCCGTCTCGGTATCCTCACAGTTCAGTGCCAGGGAAATTGCCGCCAGAGACTCATTGAAATCACCGGAAGCCACATTCATTACCAGGCTACGAAGTCCTGCATTATCCGTAATCTCAATCGCCTCTTCTAGAGGTACCACATTACGGTCCTGCTCTTCATTGGTACGAACCAATTCCTGACCACGTTCCTTGTTGAACACAACGTCCGACAGGTCAACATCACGGTTAAAAATTAACTTATAGCCGATATACCCCAGTACAAAGAGGAGAATGCCAACGCCGGGAGCGAAGAGCATCACCACTGCACGCAGGGTGGCTTTTCTACGGTCGGTCTTCCTGGAAAATTGCATGAAAAAGAAATATCCGAGAGATATTGCTGCGTTCACCAGAAGAAAAATCACAAAGACTCTTAACTCAGGACTCATAAGGACAGCTCCTCTACAATCGAACACTGTAAGCCCTTCTCACCGAATCTCTTCAGAACGAAGGAAGCATCCGTCTCATTCGTATTTGCAAGGATAGCATAGATTGCGCCATCCCCGATGGTTCCATAGTAGTCGGACTGACGAAGACCGGACTGTACCTGAGAAGCGGTCGCCTCAAAGTTCGCCTCCGTCGCCTCAACCTTCAACACGGTACACTCGGTAAGACCCTTTGTCTCAGCCTTGGCAAAAGCCGCAAGCAGGGTACGGAAGCTCTCTGCTTCGAGCATCTTGGTACCGGCAATATAACGTTTTTCCTCCAGAGCAGCCAGATAACGGTTGGAACGAAGTACCGCATTCTGAATCAGGGCACTTACGATTACCAACTGGTTGGCCTGACCCAAGGTCATGTTCTCCCAAGACAAGCCCCATACCATAATGATCATCTGCATCTTCTCATTTTCGTAGATTGCATTGGCCATCAGAGGATAACGGGAATCCATCTTACGGTTAATGAATACCTTGTTCTGACACAGCGTCTCATACATCTCGCCCATCTCCGTATAACGAATGGAGTTACCGAGACTTCTGGACTTGCGGGACGTTGAGGAGAACAGACGTGCATAATCGGCATTCGATACCAGATAGATTGCCACATCGTTACTCTTGATCAGACGGCCCACCGTCTCCGCCGCATAGAACAGCACTTCCTCAGGACTGTACTGATCCAGGGAGGACGTAATCTGATAAATCTTACCAACGGAGTCGGACTGGTTAACCACCTGGGTTTCCAATACATCCTTTACTCGTACGTTGGTATTGTTAATATCACGAATGTCAGCAAGCTGGGTCTCCAAGTACTCCATTTCTTCGACATTTTCCTTGCGCAGCTTGTTAATCTGATCACGCAGATAACCGACGGACAAGCCGACAATAAACAGCTGTGCGACCCAAACATAGGTATTGGCATCCATTAACAGATCGAATCCGCTTCGATCATAGGTCTGTCGGAAGAAGTAACCGGCCACCGCAAACAGCGCGGACACGGTTGCCTGCTGCTGTCCGTAGATCATCGCAAACAACAATACATAGAGCAGGTAGACATCAAGTCTTGCAAAGTACTGACTCTCTGCCGAACGATTGTAGATTACGAATGCAATCAGGAAGAATACAATATTCTCCAGGAAAGGAACCACAACGCGGAAGAACCATCCTGCCTTCTCCTTGATTCTCTGGAAAAGAGGAAGCTCCGAATCCTCACCGGTCAGATACACATAGGCTTTCTTCTTCATGAGAAGTGCAATCTTACGAACAATCGTATCCACCTCATTGAAGGAAGGATTACCGAATTCACTCTCATAGAGATGGTTGGAGAGAATACGACGCTTCACCTCGGTGTTTGCCTCGGCAATCAGTTCGCTCTCAGGATTAATATAATCGCGAACCTTCTCTGCCAGTTCCTCCTCGGTAATCGGCGTAGAGGAAGACAGATGGTAGGTGTCGCTCATATGATTCTCGGTGATGATCAAACGATGCAATGCTTCCAACGCATCGTTTTCAAACAACAACGACAAGGTGGCGTCCTTCGAATAGTGAATCGCACGGCTCTCAAGACATTCGATGCACATCTCACCGCACAGTTCATTCACATCTCCTCTTTTAAGAGGGATTCCGTACAGATGATCCAAACGAATGGTGATGATATCCAGATTACGATTCTTGCGATAGTTCTCGCACATCTCTTCGCCCTGAGACAACGCAAGCGGACGGAAACCGCTGGGAGAAGTATACATCGTCTCCGGAATGTCATCCTCGTAATAATCTCCGAACACTTCCTCAGAGGACAGATAGATGAAACGTCCCTTTCCTCTCATGGCATAGCCCATTAATACATTGGCCAGGGAGGATGAATAGCGAACCGAATCGCTCTCCTCATTTTTCCACTGGAAGTTCGTATCAAATGCACCCATGAACAAGGTTACATCGGGAGCAACACTTTCATAGATTTCATTCAGACAATTGGCATCGTAAGGGAATCGATACAATTCATAACACTTGGCATAATCGTCCTTATTCACGAAACGATTACCGGTTAATACCGATACCTTATGTCCTTCCTTATGAAGCTTAATCAGGATGTTGTTAAGGAAGGTTCCTGCCCCACCTGCTACTAAAATGTTCATCGCTTACTCCTATAAAACGTGATACAAAAATGCTCTATTCCAATGCAATCGGAACTCCGTATTCCACGAGGCTGTCCAAAAAAGCCTGAAGATCCTCTCGTGCCTCTTCCATAGACAGTCCATATTCCTCATTCATAAAAACACAAAGAGCCTCCATGGAGTACTCCCCATTGAGGCGTCGATAGATTGCGGCTCCGGTTTCGTTCAAACGTAACGGCTCCCGATATGGAAACGCACTGTCGCGTAAGTCAAGAAGACGGTATTCTCCTCCCGCGAAACGCAACTCGAAATCCTGAATCATCTACGAATCCCCAACACACAAAAACACTTAGGCATAGTATTTAACCATACCTAAGTGTATTGTAGCAAAGCCTTGCTGTATTTGCAATGGATTTCTCAACTGTGTTAGATGATTTCCTCCGCATAGGCAATGGCTGCCATAATGTCGGGACGGAAGTTCTCTTTTCCGACGTATTCGATGAAGCCGTCCTTCTCCATGGCTGCCAGGGGCTGCTCATTTACATGGGAAAAGATTACGGTAATATCGTCCTTCTTGGCCTTGTCGACCAGCTCACGAAGCTTACGCATCGCACTGATGTCGATTGCCGGAACGCTACGCATACGAATAATCAACACCTTTGTAAAACGCTTGGAGTTAATCTGAAGCAGACGGTCTGCTGCTGCAAAGAACAGGGGGCCGCTAATCTCATAGATACGAATCTCTTTGGGCAGAGACATTAATTTCGTCTCCTCCCCTTCCATCACATCCGGCTCTTCAATGTATTTCCAACCCTTTACCTCGGCGGTATCACTCATGCGCTTCATAAAGAGGATGGCTGCCATAACCACACCGACCTCAATAGCAACAACAAGGTCAAAGAATACCGTTAATACGAAGGTGGTCACAAGAACCAGAATATCACTTAAGGGAGCCGTCTTACACAAATGGCCGAAGGACTTCCAATCTGCCATATTCAATGCTACAACAATCAGAACTGCCGCAAGGGTCGTCATCGGAATCATCGAAGCAAGAGGCATTAACAGCACCAGAATCAATGCAAGCGTGATACAGTGAACAACACCGGCAATCGGAGTACGTCCGCCGTTACGCACATTGGCTGCGGTACGTGCGATGGCGCCGGTTGCGGGAATACCGCCGAAGAGACCGGAGAAGATATTACCAAGACCCTGGCCTACCAATTCAGCGTTCGACTTATGCGTATCACCGATCATACCGTCTGCAACAACGGCAGAGAGTAAGGATTCGATTCCTGCCAAAACCGCAATCGTAAACGCAGGGGAAATCAGTTCCTTAATCATATCAAAGTTCACATTCGGAATATGTAAAGAAGGAAGTGCCGTCGAAATCTTGCCGAAGGTACTGTGGATGGTTGCCACATCGTATCCGGTATCCAGTGCCGCAAACTTTACGATTAAAGTCGTAACAATAATGGCAATCAGGGAACCGGGAATCTTATCGGTTACTTTCGGCCAGATTAACATGATAACTACCGCAAGTGCACCGATTCCGAAGGATACCCAGTTAATCGTGTCAACATTCTTCCCGTATGCAATCATCTTATGCAGAAAATCGGAGGGAACCGATTCCATCGTCAGACCGAAAAAGTCCTTTAACTGGCCGGCAAACAACGTTACCGCGATACCGCAGGTAAAACCGGTCGTGATGGTATACGGAATGTATTTAATCAAGGAACCGAAATGGAAGATACCCATTACCACCAGAATAATACCGGCCATAATGGTTGCAACCGTCAATCCGTCAACATCATATTTCGTAACAATTCCGCAGATAATAACGACGAAGGCTGCAGTCGGTCCACCGATCTGAACACGGCTACCGCCGAATACTGCAATAAAGAAACCGGCAATAATTGCCGTATAGAGACCCTGCACCGGGCCGACACCGGAAGCGATCGCCAACGCAATCGACAGGGGCAATGCGATGATTGCTACGATGATACCGGAGATGATATCCTTGACCAGCTGCTTGCCGGTGTAGCCCTTCATCACGTCAAATAACTTCGGTTTTAATTCTTTCATTTGTGATTTCTCCCGAAAAACATGTTGTTTTTTTGTGCAAAAAGCAATACTGCATCGCGGTTGATTTTAGCACCACCGCAATACGTTTTCAAGAGGTTTTTCGGTAGTTTTTCGTGTTTTCTCATAAAAATTGGCATCAAAAAAGAGGCCTCGGAGGAGACCTCTTAATTGTTGTATGAATCGAATGATTACCGTACTTAGAATTACAGTAAGGTAAGAGCACCCTGAGTGGACTGATTTGCCTGAGCCAACATGGACTGACCTGCCTGAGCAATGATGTTGCTGGTGGAGAATCTTACCATTGCCTCTGCCATATCAGTATCACGGATAGCGGACTCAGCTGCGGTGGTGTTCTCGGTGATGTTGTCCAGGTTGTTGATGGTGTGCTCAAGTCTGTTCTGAATAGCACCGAGGGAAGATCTCTGAGA
>JAZQQG010000028.1:0-12308 GCA_045628945.1 Lachnospiraceae bacterium | reverse complement strand
AGCGGAAGTAAGAAATTTTCAGGGTTGCATTACTGTTTATCCGTTCATTCGAACAGATGCTTTTCAAGGTTCATATCGTGTGCTACTCGCACGCGACTTGCTTATAATATCAAATCAAATATGTAAAGTCAACGGTTTTTTTCAAAAAATATTATCAATTTTAAGGGGCTTGTGGCAAGGTCGCCACAGAACCACAACCTATTGATTTACAAGTCAAAATATGGCCGTTTATCCCAAGAAATAGTGGTAAATATACTCTAAAAGATTGTAGCGATAGAGGAATGCCGTGAAGCCATTCTCCTTCAGCATATGGATGATTCTTTCGTTGTATCCGAAAATATTATAGCGTCCAAGGAAGATAAATAAGGCCCATACAATCAGGAAGCCTTCCGCAATACCGATTATGGTTCCGAGGAACTTATCCAGTCCGTGAACGATCGGGAGCTTCGACAGAAGCTTTACAACACCGAGAGCAAGTTTAATCACCTGCACCAATAACAGGAACAGCAACAGGAAGATCGTCGCGATGACGGCATCTCCGAATTCCTTTGACAACGCAGAATCCAGAAGGAACATCATAATCGCAATACCGCCGGCTGCCAGAACCAAAGCGATTACAGTGTGCAATGCACCGACAAAGCCCTTGTACCAGCCACGCAGGATTCCAAACAGAATCAGACCAATTGTAACAATTACCGCAACATTCATATTATTCCTCCTTGTTTTGCGAAGCAAAATCCGAGCCCCTCTGGCGAGGAGAGGAATTTACTCCTTGTTTTGCGAAGCAAAATCCTAACTGCTTTAGCAGTTTGCCCTCCGGCGAGGAGAGGAATTTACTCCTTTTACGCAATAGCTTACTTAAGTGTTATAGACTCAATATAGTTCTTCGTCAAGGTTACAAATTTATCCTTATTTTTCGGTATCATAAGGAAGGTGTTCCGGTCAAACAGTCCGGAATATTTCTTTTTTCCCTTGGAGGTGTATATCATGCATTCGCTCTGATTGTATATGTAGAGATAGTTTCCAAAGAAGGCTACCTCGCTGTAATCCATGTCAAAGCGAATCTCATTTAACTTCTTGCCGGCCGCACTGTAGAGTTCGAGGCGATTGCCACCGGTCTCCGTATCGTAAAAAATCAAAGCAAGATAATCTTCACTATAATAATAGTTTTGCACTTCCTCTGTCATAGACACCGTCGTCTTAAGCTCCGGAATCTGCGTTCCTTCGTAAAAAAACAATCTGGAATCGGACAGAGCGAAACAATGCGTATCATCAAAATAACGAAGAACACCGATCAACTCATCATTATAATAGTAGCCGCCAACGTTGTTGTCCGGGTAGTTTGCGCCAACATTTCCGAAATTATAGAAAGCCACTTTCGACTCGTACATTCCGCTGGTGCCTTTGAGACCGACATAGAGATAATCCACCGCAACCAGTCTTCCGTTTTTGGAAATCGCCAGGTCAAAAGGATAACCCGACTCCTCCATCGTAATATCGAAGACAGCCACCGTCTCGCCGGTCTTCGAGTAGACATAGATTGCCATATTGGACGGATTCTCTTCAAATACCGCCACATATCCGTTGGCCGAAATACTAAAATCATGAATCGGCATGCTGGTCGTAATCTCCGCCTGCTTGCCGGACAGATTCATAATATAGAGGGACGTCCCGTTGTAATCAGCCAGTGCCGCATACTCTCCGCAAACCTCCGCCCGCGGATTCTGCATCTGATAGGTCACATTCCACAACTGCTTTCCCGAAGCATTCGTACAATTGGCTCCATCCATGCTATAGAGCAGAAAATTTCCCGCATAGCGCATGTATCCGCCCTCGGTATTCAGTTTGTGCGAAACTTCCTTTGTGACCTTAATCTTCGTGTACGATTTTGTATTCTCGTTTATAATGGTCACCACAATCACAATCGCCACAACCAGAAGAATTGCGGCGATAATTGTGCGTTTTTTGAACTTATGCAGACGAATCTGGTCCTCATAGTCCCCCTTCGTCATGCGATCCTTAATCGGTGTTACTGTTCCCACTCCGATTCTCCCTTAAAAAAAGAACTTGTAACCGGTTACCGAATGCCAGTCCCTGTCAGGTCCAAATATTACGGAAGGGAAATTGGCATGATTTACGGAATCCGGATAGTACTGCGTCTCCAAACAGAGGGCGGAACGCTTACCATAGCGTTTTCCCGCTTTACCTTCGTGGTCTCCCGTGTAATTGCCGGCGTAGAACTGTACACCGGGAAGCGTGGAATATACTTCCATTCTGCGCTTCGACTGAGGCTCGAGTACTTCGGCAATCTTCTGATAGCTTCCGTCATACCCATCCACCACAAAATTCTGATCGTAGCCGCTGCAGAGAACCAAAGGCTTGAAATCAGCATCAATATCGTCACCGATGCGCTTCATGGTACGAAGGTCCATGGGGGTACCGGTAACATCGGGAAGCTCACCGTTCGGAATTGCTCCCTCTTCAACATCCGTATATTTCGAAGCCTTAATGCAGATCTCATGGTCGAGAATGGTACCGCTTCCCTGTCCGGCCAGGTTGAAATAAGAATGATTGGTCAGATTCAAGGGGGTCGGCTTATCTGCGGTTGCGTCATAGACCAGACGAAGCTCATTATCGTCGGTCAACGTATAGGTAACCGATACATTTACCTTGCCGGGAAATCCTAATTCCATGTCCTCTTTTCCGGTGGTAAAGGTAAGTGCATCCCCGTCAATCTCTACATTCCAAAGATGCTTCTGAAAACCATGGTTGAAATCACTGTGCAGGTTATTCGGGCCGTCATTCACCTCAAGCTGATAGGTCACACCGTTCAACGCAAAGGTCGCATTGCCGATACGATTCGCATGAGGTCCCACAACAGCACCGTAATTGCCGCCGTTCTCATAGTAGGGTTCCATAGTATCGTAGCCTTCCACCACGTCTACCAGTCCGCCCTTCCCGTCCGGAAGATATAAACGAACAAGAATCGCTCCGTAGTTCATAATCTGAGCCTTCATTCCGTTCTTATTGGTTAGGGTGTACAGGGTTACATCCTTTCCGTCCAATGTCTTGCCAAACAATTCTTTCACTACCATCTTCATACTCCTTTGTTCGCGGTCAAACAACAACCGATTCTTCCAATATCCTTCCAATCCGCCACACCGTTGCGGAATCTACTACAGCTCCACGCGACCCTCTAAGGCTCGCAGAAGCGTCACTTCATCAATGTATTCCAAGTCTCCGCCCACGGGTACACCGCTTGCAATACGCGTCACGCGAATACCGGTCGGCTTGATCAGCTTGCTGATATACATCGCGGTTGTTTCACCCTCTAAGCTTGAGTTCGTCGCGATAATCACCTCGTCGACCTCTCCCTCTAGGCGGGCAATCAGTTCCTTCAGCTTAATATCATTCGGTCCGATGCCTAACATCGGAGAGATTGCACCGTGAAGAACATGATAGACCCCCTCATAACGACCGGTCTTCTCATATGCCGCCAGGTCACGCACCGTCTCCACCACCATAATCTGGCGATGATTCCGCTTGCTGTTTTCGCAAATCGGACACACCTCCGTATCCGTCAGGGTAAAGCATTCCTTACAGTACTTCACGTTCTGCTTTGCATCAAGAATTGCATTCGTAAACTTACGAACGCGCTCTTCGGACATGTTCAGGAAATGAAAAGCCAGTCTCTGGGCAGACTTATTGCCTACGCCCGGAAGAGCAGCCAATTCCTCGATCAGATTATTGATATGTCCGCTATACAGATTCATTAGAAAGGAAATCCTCCCATACCGCCGGTTAAGCTGTTCATGGCCTGTGCATTCGCATCATCTGCCATCTTCAATGCCTCGTTGGTAGCTGCAACAATCAAGTCCTGAAGCATCTCGATATCATCGGGATCCACCACTTCGGGAGTCAGCTCTACATTCAGGATTTCTTTTTTGCCGGAAACGGTGACACTAACCGCACCGCCACCTGCCTTTGCAGTGAACTCCTTGGTCTCTAATTCTTTCTGCTGCTCCTCCATCTGACGCTGCATTCTCTGTGCCTGCTTCATCAGATTGTTCATGTTACCGGGCATTCCTCCGGGAAAACCACCACGCTTTGCCATAATTATTCCTCCTCAATCTCAATGTCCATATGAATATATTGCGATAAATCCGGGTATTTCGAGTCAAACGGCTGATCCGGCTCCAGATACCGAACTTCCACCGTAATCTCTTTTCCGATAATCTGTGAAATCTCCTCACCAAGTGCATCTTCGCGATTCAGGTTGGGATCCTGATGCTCGTTGCTGGTCAGTGCATAATAATGTGAGGAGTCATTTACAACAATCAGAAGTTTATCATTCTCTCCGACACTCAGTACTGCGTCTTTTATGTAGTTTCGCATTAACGACGTAATCTGATTACGAATCGACGGCCATTTGCGAACCACTTCCTGAATTTCCTCGGGGATAGCCTTGTCCAGGGTTACTTTTTTGTATCCTGTGGGAGCGGTCCGTTCGGATTGACCCATCGTCGCCGCACTATCGGATGCAAATCCTGCCGGGGCCTGCATTACCACGCCCTTCTCAAGCTTCTGCTCCAAATCATGGATACGCTCCAAAATGCCGTCCTGCGTATTCTCCATCTCCGGCTTGCATAACTTCACCAACGCAATCTCAATCAAAATTCGTTTGTTCGAGGAGTAATGCATCTTGTTGGCAAGCTCCGAGAACACTCGAATGTAACGAAGAATCGTGTCCATATCCAGCATCTGAGCTTCTTCGATGAGACGCTCCAGATTCTCCCGGGACAGATCGACAATTCCTTCCAGAGAATCCGTAGTCTTCGCCAGCAAAAGATTACGCAGATACCAAGTGAAATCGTTCACAAACTGCATAAGTTCACGCCCCTGCATCACCACCTCATCCAAGCAATCAATGCATCCACGCACATCACGGTCCAGCACCTTACGCAAAAGAGAACTGAACACCTCCGTATCCACCGCACCCAAAACATCCAGCACGGCCTCGTACGTTAATTTTTCGCCATAATGGAAAGCCAGACACTGATCTAAGAGCGATAATCCGTCTCGCATCGATCCGTCTGCCGCCTTTGCCACATAGCGAAGCGCTTTCTCCTCTACATCATTCCCCTCGGCTTCCATTAGCTCGCGCATACGACCGGCAATGGTGTCAATGGAAATCCGTTTGAAATCATATCGCTGGCAACGGGAAAGGATCGTGACCGGAAGCTTATGGGCTTCCGTGGTCGCCAGGATGAAAATAACATACGAAGGGGGTTCCTCTAAGGTCTTTAGCAGTGCATTGAATGCACCGATGGACAACATATGAACCTCATCGATAATATATACCTTGTACTTACCCTCCGCAGGGGAGTACGCAACCTCTTCGATAATCTCACGAACATTATCCACACCGTTGTTACTTGCGGCGTCGATTTCAATTACATTCATAGAGGAGCCGGCCTGAATCGCCTGACAGGTCTTGCATTGACCGCAGGGATTGCCATCCACGGGGCTTTCACAGTTCACAGCCTTCGCTAAGATCTTCGCGATGGTTGTTTTACCGGTTCCGCGGGTTCCACAGAACAGATAGGCATGTCCGAGACGGCTTGCCTTAATCTGGTTCTTCAGTGTGGTCACAATATGGTCCTGCCCCTTCACGTCCTCAAAAACGGCCGGGCGGAACTTACGATACAGCGCCATGTAAGACATAGAGTTACTCCCAATGAACAATCCAATTCACATCTTATATACGGGAATCCATCGAACCGCATACACTGTAATTATATCTGATTTACAGAATCAAGTAAAGCGCAACCCACCGATTCCGACACGCCTTGCGAAAAAACATTTGACGCGTCGTGCGATGACCGATATAATGTATCATGTTGACAGATTATGGAGATGTACCCAAGAGGCTGAAGGGTCCGCACTCGAAATGCGGTAGGTCGGAAACGGCGCAAGGGTTCAAATCCCTTCATCTCCGCGCTTTACCCTCTCGTTCTTCCGGGAGGGTAAAAAAATAAGTCCCCTGCGGAACGCTATTCCGGCAGGGAACCCACATAGGTCCTATACAGAAAGAAGCCTTGGTAGCCGCCCTTCACAGGTGGCGTTGACATTCGGGTCTTACGCGACGTATGCCTACGAACCGTGTCAGGTCGGGAACGAAGCAGCACTAAGAAGGAGTTTACGGGTGCCGTGAGGGTGCCTGGGTAGAGTTAACCGGGGAGGTAACGTGCCAGGGTTTCTTTGTGTATAGGGCTATTTTTTATTTGATATTTGATATTTTAATTACCAAAACACCATCAACAACGCACATCGAACCATCCTCCGGATAGCACGGCATTTCAGCAATCTTCTCATTTTCATTAATACGCTCCTGCTGTTCACGGTCCACCTCTACAATCGGGAAATGCAAACACACATCCATGTACTTAACCATTGCCCCATATGAATAATTAGGTGTAATAGATGTTCCTTCAACCGTCATTGGGCTCTTCAAAGGAGAACTCATCTCACCGTAATATTCGCTAAATAAAGGCCTTGCACCATAGAAATAGATTGGTTTACCCGTTCTCCATTCTTGCCGTTGCTCAAGCGTTGCAACGATACGGTTCATATATGCCGACTCACTTTCAGTAATGACTTCCAGTCTGCGATACACTATATTACATATATAATAGTTACTGATTACAACAACTACTAACATAATTAATCCAATCCACAAAGCCTTCAGATCTTTTTTTACCTGAAGCAATTCAAGTTGTGACATAACCACACAAACCAGAATATAGAAAAAGATTATTGAAAACATCATATATCTGTCAAATCCAGCACCAATGCGTTCACCCAAGCAAAACGGGGTTGCATCCAGACCCAACGGTAAAAAAAGTATGAGAAAGACCATTTGACTAATAATAACACTATTATCATCTTCTCTTCGTTTCTGGAAAATCAACCGAACAACCGCATATCCAAACACAACCAACATAACAATGTTGGCAACTAACAAAGTCGGATATATCGTATAATCCAACGTAAAATAATACCGCAAAAAATACAAATATGAATATACAAATCCCTTGGCAATTCCTCGCAAAGAGAAAGAAACCATCTTGTCAACCCCATGATAACTGGATAACATTATTCCGGTTATACTCAAAAGAACATTCAAAATTATATAATACAAAAGAAAACTTATTGCCAAAGCAATAAGGTATCTAATCATTTTTAAAATGAATTTCTTCCAAGAGATTTTTTCAGTTAGTACACACTTGAACAAAGAAATGTATATTACTGCTATCCCAACAGAGAACAACGGCTGGTAGGTACCAACTGATAGTGTTAGGCACAAAATTCCGATAATCCACTCTACTTTACTTCTATTCAATAAATATGCGCCTAGAACCCCCATCAAAATCGAAAAAGAATAGGCTTCCGACATCCATCCATATGTAAGATAACAAACCGTTCCAGGAAACACTATCAGAATACAAGGAAATAATATGTCATACAATTTACTCTCAAACTTAAGCATTTTTTCAACAAGAAATGCTGACAATCCCAAAAAAAGAAGCATAATCGCCCCATTAATTGCTGATGAACTCGCCATATTACTCAATTCCGCAACAAACGGCAAAAAAACACGCCCCAGAGAAAGACAATCACTCATTGATAACGTTGTCTTGGTATATATGTGCCCTAGTTCCCCAAAATTGTAAAATTTATTGGTAATCATGTACAGATGAACAAATAGTCCACTTATAATCGTTGTAAACATCGCAATAAATGCATACTTATTTTTTTGATAGATTGTACTAATTTCATTTTGCAGTCTCATTTCTTTTCTCCTTCTCTTCACGGTTGCGTACCCGCAGGTCCTTGAAAAATTCCTTAAGAATCGCCGAACAATCCTCTTTTAACACATCCGGCGTAATCTCCACCTGATGATTGAATTCCGTCATCTGAAGCACATTTAAGATGGAACCGGCACATCCGGCCTTCGGATTCATACACCCCATAATGACGCGACGCATTCTTGCCTGGACAATGGCTCCGGCACACATCTGGCAAGGCTCCAGCGTTACATAGAGATCGCAGTCCCCCAGCCGCCAGTCGCCCATCTTCTTACTCGCCTTATTGATAGCGGTAATCTCTGCATGTGCCAACGTATTCTTATCGGTATTGCGTCGATTGTATCCCCGGCCGATGACTTTCCCCTGGTAAACAATCACACAGCCGATGGGAACCTCACCGAGAATCCCGGCTTTCGCAGCCTCACGCAAAGCCATGCGCATATATTTTCGATCTGTTTTCTCTTGTTCGGTAAGCTTAGCAGACACTTGTCTTTTCCCTCTTTCGAACCTATAATGAAACCATGCAAATCCATGGAATGAACAAAACTACATTATTGGACTATCCGGAGCATGTGGCCGCAACGCTTTTCACAGGCGGCTGTAATTTCCGTTGTCCTTTCTGCCAGAACAGTGGTCTGGTACTGTCACCGCAAAGTGAACCGACGATTCCCGAAGACGAGCTTTTTGACTTTCTTCGCAAACGTCACGGCATTCTCTCCGGCGTTTGTATTACCGGTGGGGAACCGACCCTGCAGCCGGATCTTCCCGACTTTCTTCGCCGCATTCGTGACCTGGGGTATCTGATCAAGTTGGATACCAACGGTTACCGTCCGGACGTTCTGATCGCGCTGACAGAAGAAGGACTCATCGACTATGTTGCCATGGATATCAAGGCTTCCCTTCCGCATTACGAAACGGCGGCCGGCATTCCGAAGTTGGATACCGTCCCCATCGAAGAAAGCGTCGCCTTTCTCATGAAAGGATCTCTCCCCTTCGAATTTCGTACCACCGTAGTAAAGGGGCTTCATACCGCAGAGGATTTTGAAGCAATCGGTCCATGGCTTGCGGGATGTCCGAAATATTACCTGCAAAGCTACAAGGATTCCGACGCCGTCCTGTGCCCCGGATACTCTTCCTTCTCCACCGAAGAACTGAACGCCTTTCTGCAAATCCTGAAACCCTACATTCCATCCGCATCCCTGCGAGGAGTTGATTAAGCGCCCGGATTCACACGGGTGCTTTTTTGATGCGACGCGTCCGCTAAATCCCCTATCCTTACTGTGCGCTTAACTGCTTAAAGCGATTCTTATCCATCTGCTCTGCGATTCCGCAATTCGAACAAAAAAGGAATCTTCTGGAGGTCCAGATTGCAAAGGGAATGTAGCAGATATGGAACTTCGTTTTTTCACGCACGAGCGCCATAGGCTCCGCATGATTGCAATTCGGGCAAATCATACGACCGTACTCTTTGACAATCTTATTTTTTCTTCTGGTACCGTATACAATTAACATCCTGTCATCCTCCCTATTGCATCTCAATCGCAGACTGCCCGGCCAAAGGCTGTCCCGTCGGCTGGTCCATTACCGGCTGCTGATAGAGCGGCTGACGCAGGTGGCTTTTGATAAAAGCAATCATCTCCGCATACTCCGGGAGAGTCGGATTCAGTGCCTGCAGGGCAATCAATTCCCGAAACGAGGGAGCTTCTAAGGCAACCGCCATCTGATCGAAGTTGTAATGACCGGCAAACATATTGGTTCGATATACATTCTCAACAGTGCGAAGGTCATAGACCCGAAGCTGTTTGATTGAATTGTAATTACATACATAATTCTCGGTTACCAGCACACGAAAACGCGGAAAATCTCTGGTATAAGGGCCATTGACCTCTGCCATCATCTGTGCATAGAGCTGTCCGCAGCCGCTTTCCATCAGACTCTCGTTTAGTTTCTGTGCTTTTTTGTCGGTGGAGACATCCACCATTTCGGCAAAACCTTTCATCTCATCCTCCACTATCTTGCGGAATTCTCTTCCGTTTCTAGATATTTCATATATTTTACGACCATCAGTGCAATCTTGAAGGTCAGGGCATCATCAAATTCACGGATATTTAAGCCCGTCGCTTTGAAGAGCTTATCAATCTTGTAGGTCAGCGTATTGCGGTGAATGAATAGATGCTTACTGGTCTCCGACACATTCAGATTGTTCTCAAAGAACTTATTGACAATACCGATAGTCTCCTCATCCAGCTCCTCCGGAACATCCTCGCCAAAAATCTCGCGAATAAAAATCTGACACAGATTCACCGGCAACTGGTAGATTAAACGACCGATTCCGAGGGATGCATAGGAGATAATGTTCTTTTCCGCATAGAAAATCTCACCGACCTCCAGCGCCATCTTCGCTTCCTTGTAGGATTTCGACACACTCTTTAAGCTGTCTACCACGCTTCCGTAAGCCACACGCACACGCGCCATGGCTTCCGCGTTCATCATATCCACAATCGTAGCCGCCGTGTTCTCAAGAAACACCTTCGGATCCTTATTGCCCACGGATTTAATCACTACGATATTGTTCTCATCCACCGAGGTGATATGATCACCGGAGTGTGCGGAAAACATACTGCGAAGCATCTCCATACACTCGGCCATCGAATCGCCCTTCGTCTCAATTAAAAACACCGCGCGGTTGCCATCCACCTCCAGGCGAAGCTTCTTCGCACGATTATAGACATCCACCAGAAGAAGATTATCCAACAGCAGATTCTGGAAAAAATTATTTTTATCGAATTTCTCCTTATAGGCTACATTGAGGTTCTGTAGCTGGCTTAAGGCGATTTTGCCCATCACATAGCTCTCGGAACCATTCTCACGAACCACCAGCAGAAACAGAGGTTCCTCCTCGTCCATGACCTTGAACCAATGATAGCCGCCGGAAATCTGGCTGTCTGCCTTGCTTCTCAGAAAAGAAGAAGCCTCTTCCGGATCCACCTTCGCGCCCCGAAGCGTTGCTGCCACTTCGTTTCCGTTTAGGTCCAACACCGCCATCTCAATCTTGGTGATTGTATAAATGTCGTCAATACAAGTCTGTACTACCTGGTTCGATAACATATCTGCCCTCACTGTTCTTCTCTACGCATCGGATATGGAATCCCACACTATTTTATTATAATTCATTCCGAATATGCCCGCAAGACAAAAGGGTCGGATTTCCGCGGATACCGGTACCCGGGCGTCAGCAGGGAGGAGGGATTCTGAAGCCTTTGTATGAGCCGTAGTGGGACTTGGTGTCCCGTCTGATGCCAACGAAGACTTGCCATGGATGGCAAGTCTAGGCAGAACGAACCATGGATGTGAGTTTCTGCCGACGTGGACGGTATAGACAACTAGAGCAGGGACACTTTGTCCCACTGGGCGAATACAACCAGCAAAGAATCCCTCCTCCCTGCTGACGCTGAAGTATCGGTATGCGTGAAATCAAGCAGATTCTTCAGGTAATCGTAAGGCAAGCGCAAAAAAAAGAGCGTGTAAAAAGATTACTCTTTTCACACGCTCTGCAAATGCATAATCAGCGAACCAATGACTAGTTGGTAATGATCTGCTCGGTTTCCTTATCGAATACGTGGATCTTCTCTACGTCGATAGCGAACTTAACAACATCGCCGGGACGAGCAGTAGTACGAGGATCAACTCTTGCGGTCATAGGGAACTCTTCAAGATCGAAGTATAAGAATACTTCTGCACCAAGAAGCTCGTATACACGGATGGTAGCTTCGAATACTGCCTGAGGAGCAGCCTGAACCATCATCTCGGAATCGTATACATCTTCAAGACGGATACCGAAGGTAACAACCTTGCCTTCATAACCACCATCGATAACCTTCTTAGCCTTTGCAGGAGGAAGAGGAATGATGTGGCCAGCGCAATTTAAGTTCACCTGGTCGCCGGAAACTTCAACGGTAGCATCAAGGAAGTTCATCTGTGGAGATCCCATGAAGCCTGCTACGAATAAGTTCTGTGGTCTATCATAAAGATTCTGTGGAGTATCAACCTGCTGGATAACACCATCCTTCATAACTACAATTCTTGTACCAAGTGTCATAGCTTCTGTCTGATCATGTGTAACATAAATGATTGTTGTACCTAAACGCTGATGTAATCTAGCGATCTCAATACGCATCTGTACACGAAGTTTTGCATCAAGGTTTGAAAGAGGCTCGTCCATAAGGAATACCTTAGGATTACGAACGATAGCACGACCCATAGCAACACGCTGTCTCTGACCACCGGACAAAGCCTTAGGCTTACGATCAAGAAGTGGAGTTAAGTCAAGGATCTTAGCTGCTTCCTTAACCATCTTATCGATCTGATCCTTGGGAACTTTTCTCAACTTCAAACCGAAAGTCGGAGGCCAAGCGGTCTTAGGAAGACAACTCTAGGTTG
>JAZQQG010000027.1:0-11628 GCA_045628945.1 Lachnospiraceae bacterium | reverse complement strand
TTCATCCTGAGCCAGGATCAAACTCTCGAATTGTTAGTTTGATTCCTCGGTCCATGAAAAACGTCTAGCTTTCATTTCCCGAATTACTTTTCGTTGTCCCCATTTCTGGGAACGGGATTGTTCTTCTGAATAATTTTTTCTTCCGACTGTCCTTCAGAAGTGACCTAAGCTCTCGCTTAAATCAGACAGCGGAAGTAAGAAATTTTCAGGGTTGCATTACTGTTTATCCGTTCATTCGAACAGATGCTTTTCAAGGTTCAATCGCTCACTGCTGTAAGCGAGCGGAGAAGGAGGGATTTGAACCCTCGCGCCGCTATTAACGACCTGCACCCTTTCCAGGGGTGTCCCTTCAGCCTCTTGGGTACTTCTCCATAGTAGCCTGAATCAACGATTCAATATGATGCTATGTGCTGAGCGGAGAGGATGGGATTCGAACCCATGCGCCCTTGCGGACAAACGGTTTTCAAGACCGCCTCGTTATGACCACTTCGATACCTCTCCGTGGCGCCCGTCTCAGACCAGCGCAAGTAGTATAATATCAAAACCACTCCACAGTGTCAACCTCTTTTCAAGAAAATTTTCCACATTTTTTTCTTGCTCTTCCGAAGAGGGATGAGTATAATCTTTTTTGGATATACAAATATCTTTTCAGGGCGGGGTGACCTACTTAGGAATTCCCCACTGGCGGTACAGTCCGCGAGCCACCGTGTGCTAATACAGTCCCAGAGACCGGCACACATCGGCCGATTCGGTGAGACTCCGAAACCAACCGTATAGTCGGGATGAAAGAGGAGATCATAGTATGAGTAATTCTTCTTCTGAGCGCAAGACCGCGAAAAAGGTCGGCGCATCCAACAGCGTATCTATGGTACGCATCATGACCGGCACCGCAATGCTCGGTGCAGTTTCCTTTATTTTAATGTACCTCGATTTCAACCTTCCCATTGTGCCAAGCTTTCTTAAGATGGACTTCTCCGATCTGCCTGCGCTGATTGCTTCTTTTGCGTATGGTCCGATTTCCGGCGTAATTGTTTGTCTGATTAAGAATCTGTTGCATTTGTTCAAGACTTCCACCGGCGGTGTCGGAGAGCTCAGTAACTTCTTACTGGCATGCTTCTTTGTTGTTCCCGCGGGAATCATCTATAAGATTAAGAAGACGAAGACCAGCGCAATCATCGGTGCAATGATCGGTGCAGTATGTATGGCAGTTTTGAGTATTGTATCGAATTACTTCTTAGTATATCCGATCTATTACAACTTCCTGCCGAAGGCGGTAATCCTTCAGATGTATCAGGCACTCTATTATAAAGTAGATTCCATCATGGACTGTCTCATCATCTTCAATATGCCCTTCACCTTCATTAAGGCGATGTGCAGTGTATTGATTACCATCTTCATCTACAAGCCGCTGTCTCCGATCCTGAAGGGCAACAGCAAATAAAAACATCAACGATTCGATATTGTATATTCCGCAAACCTAAGATCCTCGGGCGTCGTTACCTTACAATTGGTAACCTCCCCGGGGATTAATTTTATCTTTTGACCGGTGTAACGTTCCACAATCATGGCATCATCCGTGATTGTCACGGTGCGTTCGCAATCCTCACGCAGTTTATCGTAGCCCTCTCGCAGAATCGAATAGGCAAAGCTCTGCGGTGTCTGAATCGACCACAAGAGCGACCGGTTCGGTGTGGAAGCCACGAAGCCCGCTCCATCTTCCACCTTAATCGTATCCGTCACCGGAATAGCGGCCACACAGGCCCGATACTCCTCCACGCTTTGCTGCATTCGTTCAATCAGCTCCGGTGTTAAAAAAGCACGCGCCCCGTCATGTACATGCACATAATCGCAAGGCACGGTAAGCTTTGCAATCGCATCCAGACCGCACCCCACTGATTCGTAACGCTCCGAGCCGCCCTCCACAATAGCAAGAACCTTCGTAAAACCAAACCGTTCCACAATCTCCCGGCGGGCATACTCGATTCCTCCCTGTGGAACCACCAGCACAATGCCGTAGATACTGCTCTTCTCAAAGGCTTGTAAAGTGTAAAAGAGAAGCGGACGACCCGCTACCGTCAAGTATTGCTTCGGCGTATCGCTCTGCATCCTTGAACCGCGGCCACCCGCCAGTACAATCGCAATATGGTTCATGTCCTATCTCTCCCCTAATCTCAAATTCGGTACCGCATTCAGATAGTAGTCGGAACGATTGCCTGCCAGATACTCATAGTAACCGGCTGCCCCGATCATCGCCGCATTATCCGTACAAAGAATCGGAGACGGCTTGTAGAATGCAATTCCACGCTCCTCACAGGCCTGCATCATTGCTTCACGCAACGCCGTGTTGGAAGCCACGCCTCCTGCGATGGCAAACTTCTTAAAGCCGGTCTGCTCAAGGGCCGCCATCGAATGAGAAACCAGTACATCCACCACAGCCTTCTGGAAGGAAGCGGCAAGGTCTTCTTTTCGGAAACTCTCCCCTTTCATCTCGCAGGAATTGATATAATTTAAAACCGCAGACTTCAGTCCGCTAAAAGAAAAATCGTAAACATTGTCCCCTACCTTGGCTCTCGGGAACTGCATCGCATTCGGATTGCCTTCCCTGGCTGCCTTGTCAATCTTCGGTCCCCCGGGATATCCCAGCCCAATCGCACGGGCTACCTTGTCAAAGGCTTCCCCTGCCGCATCGTCTCTGGTACGACCGAGAATCTCATAGGAACCGTAATCCGCCACTTTCACAAGATGCGTGTGTCCCCCCGATACCACAAGACATACGAACGGAGGCTCCAACTCCTTATTGTCAATATAGTTTGCACTGATATGTCCCTCAATATGATGTACCCCGATGAGCGGAACACCGGAAGCAAAGCTTAACGCCTTGGCATGACTTACGCCGACCAAAAGAGCACCCACCAGACCGGGGCCGTACGTCACGGCAATTGCATCCATCTCACGCAAATCCATTCCGGCATCCTGCAATGCCTTCTCAACCACCTGATTGATTTTTTCAATATGTTTACGGGAAGCAATTTCGGGAACTACACCGCCGTACAGCGTATGAAGATCGATCTGCGAATAGATGACATTCGAACGAACGTCGCGGCCGTTTACCACAACAGCGGCAGCAGTCTCATCGCAGGAGCTCTCAATTGCCAATATCTTCACATCTTTACTCATTTTCATTTTCTCCGGCCAGTTGCCAGCCGTAGATTCGCCAGTAACCGTTCTCATCTTTTCTTAATACGAAGACCTCATCAATGCGGGTAATCGTAGTACTTCTTCGCATGGTCAGGTACAAATATGCATTTGTCCAGGTGGAACCATCCCTGTCAAAAGTCGCATTCTGGATATCAATCGACGAGGAAGTGCTGTACGCCGAAATGGTATAGGACTTCTTCTTATAATCCTGAATCTCCGCCCGAACCGATGCCTTATAGGTTTCAAGCGAATTAATCTTTTTCAATTCCTCATCAAAAAGAGCATACGACAATTCAATCAAGGAATCGAGTTCCTGCTCCGAATATCCCCCCGCATAGAAGCACTGCGTTATCTCCGCATAGAGGCGAAGCACTTCCTTGGGAGTCGGCGGATAATTCTTGGAAATATCACGAAGGAGGATTTCCTGCGCCTTGGTATATTCCGCGTTGGAATTCTTATTCTTTGCCGGACGATTCGCAATATAGAAGTAGAAAGCCAATACCATTACCACGATGATCGCTAACAGAATCAGTCCGTTCTTGCTTTTTCTTTTCTTCATGGGCAGTTCCTCCTTTCTCTCTTTTTTGTCTTCACACGGGAATTCCCCGGTGCACCTTAATCCTCAAAGCACAGATCAAGGTTCATTCCGTCCTTGCCGGCCTTGGCAACCGGACAGATTTCACGCACCTTCGGCATGAATTCCTCCGCACGAACAAGGGACGGACTGTAATGCGTTAACCACATCTCCTTCACTTCCGCATCCTTCCCCAGACGGGCCGCCTCGGAAAAAAGCATATGCTTGTTCTCTTTTGCCTTCGGAAGTTTCTCCTGTTCGCCGTACATTCCCTCGCAAATAAAGAGGTCAGCGCCCTTCGCCGCCTCAACAATGCCGGGCGTCGGACGGGAATCGGTACAATAGGTTACCTTCAGGCCTTTGCGTGCTTCCCCGAGCACCATCTCCGGGGTAAAAACCTTCCCCTCTGCCTCGATGGTCTCGCCATGCTGAAGTGCATTCCAATACTGAAGCGGAATGTTCTGTTCCATAGCGCGGGCAGCATCAAATTTGCCGGTTCGGTCCACATGAATCGTATATCCATAGCACGGAACATTGTGATGAACGCGGAACGCCTCAATGCGGTAGCCGGGTCCGTAATACATCAGATTGTCGTCATTCAGTTCCCAAAAGAGGATTGGAAACGGTAATTCCGGAGCCACCACACGCAGGGAATTCACAACGCGCTCCAACCCGCGAGGTCCGATCATCATAAGCGGCGCCGTACGCTCGGCATTGCCCATGGTTAGGAGCATGCCGGGAAGTCCGCTGATGTGGTCTGCATGAAAATGTGTAAAGCACATCACATCGATCGGCTTGGCACTGATGCCGGCTTCCTTCATGGCAATCTGCGAGCCTTCGCCACAGTCTATCATGATTCCGGTTCCGTTATAGCGAGCCACCAGGGCGGTCAGCCATCGATAAGGCAATGGCATCATACCTCCGGTTCCCAAGAGGGTAATATCTAACATTCTGATTCCTCTCTTTTCCAATAGATCAGGGCATCCTCCGTCGGATTCGTATAGAATCGCGGGCGAATTCCTTCCCGCAGAAAGCCCAATCTCTCATAAAGTGCGATGGCAGGTGCATTCCCGGCGCGAACCTCCAGTGTAAAAGAGGACACGCCCATTGCCCTTCCGCGTCGCATTAATTCTTCCATTAATTCCATCGCGATGTGTCGACCGCGATACTCCTTGGATACGCAGACATTCGTAATCTCGCCTTCATCCAACACGGCACGAAGCCCGACTTCCCCGATCACACTTCCATCCTCTTCTGCCACAAGATAGAGAATTCCGGGACGACCGATACTGTCCAGATACCCTTCCGCCGTCCAGGGATCACTGAAACATTGCTGTTCCAACGCCGCCAGGGTATTCGCATCGTTAACTTCCATCTCACGAATCGTCATTCTATGCTTCCCCACGTTCCGCGCGTTCCCGCTCTGCCTGTGATACCCGGAAGTATTCCGGTGCATGCTCTGCGGCGGTCTCCGTCTCGCCGGACGCCACCAGAAAGGCACCGATCATCGCCACGGACGAAGCCTTCTGAAGGCTTAGATGTGCCGGTGCATAGGAATGTGCCGTTGTAAGCATCGCATCCAGCTTCTCCCGAAATACCGGAACGCCGTCTCCCAGAAAAACAACCCGCTTTACATCTGCATCGTTTGCGTCCGCCTGACCGATTCCCAGTGCGTCAATTCTTGCCGCGAGTTCCTCAATGGCAATTGCGCAACCCTCGATGATTGCTTTCGGTCTTCCGTCTCCTGCCACGTAGTAGAGTCCCGTGTAGACCTGATCGCGTTTCGCATCCATAATCGGACAGATATATGCATCTTTGGTTCCCGCCAGATTATAAGCCAGTGCCTCTAAGGTAGGAACAGACGCAATCGGTTTATTCCATGCCTGCCCCAGGCCCTTTGCCGTCGCCGAGCCAATACGCAGTCCGGTAAAAGATCCCGGTCCCGCTGCCACCGCAACGGCGTCAACGGTCTCCGTATCCAGCTCTGCCATTCTGCACAGTTCCTGCAGCATCGGAAGGAGGGTCTGACTATGTGTTTTTTTGTGCTGAATCGTATATTCGCCCACAAGGGTGTTGTCTTCCAGAATTGCCACGGAAGCCACCAACCCGGAGCTGTCTATTGCTATAAGCTTCATTGCTACTCCTCTACCGTTATCCTACGGTAATCGAAGCCCTTCGAAGGGTCCTTCTCTATTGTAATTCTGCAGATATTTTCGGGAATCAGTTCCGCAATCAATTCCGCCCACTCCACCAGGCAGACCCCTTCGCCAAAAAAGTACTCCTCATATCCGATTTCATCCATCTCGGAAGGGTCTCCGATCCGGTAGACATCGAAATGATACAGCGGAAGGCGACCGTCCTCATAGACCTGCAGAATCGTAAAGGTCGGGGAATTCACATATTCCTCAATTCCCAGGCCTTCCGCAAAGCCTTGCGTAAAAACCGTCTTGCCGACGCCCAGGTCACCGTTCAATGTAAGAATCTGTCCGGCCTGTGCACTCTGCCCCAATGTTTTTCCTAACTCATGTGTCTGTTCGGCACTGAATGTCTCGTATACCATAGATACTCCACTAATAACGAATCTTAACCTTCTTCGGGTCCATATGCGTCGAAATTGCTTCGATGACTGCAGTAGTCATTCCGCCCAGGTCCTTACGGGGAAAAATGCATGCATTCAATCGGCTGGTGTAGAGAATAATACTCGTTCTCGTCGATACCGCCTTATACATGGTTTCCCACGGTTGCTCCTGTGTCGTTTCGCCCTGGCTTACGGTGACACACGTGTCATTCATCTCGTACTGCAGGGGTTCCTTAAAGACCGGGTTCAAAGCCTGCGCCTTCGCCTTCAGGAAAAGACTCCCCGGCAAATATGCCAGAATAATGATCCCGAAGATTAACGCCAATATATATTCCTGCGGTCTCATGGCAAAGAGCAGAATCAACAAGGCCCCCACGGTTGCTCCGAAAATTCCCTGAAAGGAACTGTACATATGTTGCAAAAGATAATCATATAAAACGCCGGTCGTAATCTTGACCTCAAACTTAATCTCCATGTTTATTGCACATCCTTCATTGTAAGTGAAATTCTCTTCTTGTTTACATCCACCTCTAATACCTTCACGGTAACAATGTCGCCTACGCTCACCGCTTCCAGGGGATGTTTAATAAATCGATCGCAGATGCGGGAAATATGCACCAGACCGTCCTGATGCACGCCGATATCCACAAATGCGCCGAAGTCAATGACATTTCGAACCGTACCTTTCAGAATCATACCGGGTTTCAGATCCTTCATATCCATTACATCGCTTCGAAGAATCGGCGACGGCATATCCTCACGGGGATCGCGGGAGGGCTTCTCCAGTTCATTGATTATATCGGTCAACGTAATCGAACCGATTCCCAACTCTTTTGAGAGTTTGTCGGCATTCTTTTTGGCAGCCTCCAGTTTCTCATTCTTCCCAAGCTTCTGAATGGCTTTCAGGTCATCCAAGGTAAGGCTTAACTGCTTAAGAAGTTTTAAGGTCGCCGCATAAGACTCCGGGTGCACGCTGGTATCGTCCAGAGGGTTTCCGCCTCCGTGAATTCGTAAGAAGCCGGCGCACTGCTCATAGGCCTTCGGTCCGAGCTTAGCAACCTTTAACAGGTCCTCTCTCTTCGTAAAACGACCGTTTTTCTCTCGATAGTCCACAATATTCTTGGCAATCACCTTCGTGATTCCGGAGATATATTCCAAAAGAGATGCGGAAGCGGTATTCAGGTCTACGCCCACACGGTTCACGCAATCCTCCACGACACCCCCCAGGGTATCGCCTAATTTTTTCTGATTCATATCATGCTGGTACTGACCGACGCCGATGGATTTCGGGTCAATCTTCACAAGCTCCGCCAGCGGATCCTGCAATCTTCTTGCAATGGACGCTGCGCTTCTCTGCCCCACATCAAACTGTGGAAATTCCTCCGTGGCAAGCTTGCTGGCCGAGTAAACGGACGCTCCTGCTTCGTTGACGACAACATACTGCAATGGAGTGGGTACTTCCCGAATCAGATCCACAATCACCTGCTCCGATTCGCGGGATGCGGTTCCGTTGCCCACAGAAATCAGATCCACATGATACTTTGCAATCAGTTTCTTCAACTCCACCTTTGCCTCGGCAACCTTATTCTGCGGCGCCGTCGGATAGATGACCTTCGTATCAAGCACCTTGCCGGTCGGATCCACCACCGCAAGCTTACAGCCGGTACGAAATGCCGGATCCCAACCAAGCACCGTCTTGCCGGCAATAGGGGGAGCCATCAACAACTGGGACAGGTTCTTACCGAACACGCTAATGGCACCATCCTCCGCCTTCTCCGTTAATTCATTGCGAAGTTCGCGTTCAATTGCCGGAGCAATCAAACGATCATACGCATCCTTCGCCGCCTCGGTAATGACCGGAGTCGTAATCGGATTCTCACGAACAATCAGCATTTTGCCAAGGTAACGAAGAATTGCTTCCTCTTCCACCTGAATGCTCACGCTTAAGATTTTCTCATTTTCGCCGCGATTAATCGCAAGGACACGGTGACCCGCCACCTTACATACCGCCTCTTCAAAATGATAATACATCTCATACACACTCTCGGCTTTGTCATCCTTCGCTTCGCTGATGAGACGACCCTGCTTGTAGGTATATTCACGAATATAGGTACGATAATCGGCATTGTCGGAGATGGTCTCCGCAATAATATCCATCGCTCCCTTGATGGCTTCCTCTGCGCTTGCGACTCCCTTCTCGGTATCGATATACTTCGCAGCCTCCTCTTCCAAAGGCGTCTTCATCGTCTGCAGCAGAATCAAAAGTGCAAGGGGTTCCAAGCCTTTTTCTTTTGCAATCGAAGCTCTGGTCTTACGCTTCGGCTTATAAGGGCGATAAAGGTCTTCCACCGCTACCATTGTCTTCGCATTCACAATCTTCTCGCGAAGCTCATCCGTTAACAGGCCCTGCTCCTCAATGCTTGCAAGCACAGCCTCCTTACGCTCCTCGAGATTACGCAGATACAGGAGTCTTTCGTGAAAATCACGTAACTGCTCATCGTTTAAGGAACCGGTTGCCTCCTTACGATAACGGCTGATAAACGGGATCGTGCATCCCTCATCCACCAGCTTCACCGCAGCCTCAATCTGCCACTTTTGAACTTTCAATTCCTCTGCAATCTGCTTACTGATATCCATGGTAAAAAAGAAAACCTTTCCCTGCCGTGCACCGTTTCAATCGCAAATGTCGTTTCGATGCCCGGACATAAAATCTCTAAAATATCTTACCACAAAAACGCCCCCGATAAAACACTTTTCTTACGTATCCGGCACTTTTCTTGAGGGCCAAAATACCTGTCTTGCCCACACTTAAGAAAAGTGATAGAATATGCTTAGGAAATACTATTCTTAGGTTAGGTTCGTTAGATGGATTACGCAGAATATACCAAAAATCGATATGAAACCTTTGCGCTGATTTTAGGAATCGCTTCCATCGGATTCTTGTTTACAGGGTTATTCTTTCTTCCGTTTATTTTGGGACCGATAGCGATCATTCTCGCATTTCTCTCCCGCGGAAAACAGAAGACTCTGTCGTCGAAATCTCTCCTTGCCGCCATTCTCGGCAGCACTGCACTGATTCTCGTCATCGCAACCTGCGTCATCTGTCTGTTGCTCTATGTATATAACCCTACCATCCATCTCTATGTGAACAATACCCTGACCTCGTACTTAGGGATTGATTTCTCAGAGTGTGTTACCTTGATGGATGTCTATCGCACTGCAATGACGGCGCAGTAGGAAGGAGGCACGATGATCGGTATCTCAGCATATGGTCAATACGGTGGCGCATATTACGGCGCATCCATGTACGGAACCGCTGCACTCTCCGGCACGCAACCGGGACAGGGACCGATTCTCAATTCGGGCGAATCCACGCAGGTCAGTCCCGGACGTAAGTCCTCCCCTGCCGAGTGCGAGACCTGCAGAGAGCGCAAATACCAGGACGGTTCGGATGAGATGGTATCCTTCAAGTCCGCCGCACACATTTCTCCCGAGGCCTCCGCTTCCCGCGTTATGGCCCATGAGCAGGAACATGTAGCCAACGCCTACACGAAGGCAGCGCAAAAGGGCGGGCAGGTCATCTCCGCAAATGTAACGCTGCGTACGGCAGTCTGTCCCGAATGCGGCCGCTCCTATGTTGCCGGCGGTGAGACAGCTACCCAGATTAAATATACAAACGAAAAGAATCCCTACCAGAAGCAGCTTAAGGCCCAGGATGCCGTAGGTCTTCGCGGTAAAAATGTGGACTTATCCGCATAGGGTTAGGAGTACACACATCATGGATCGAGTTACCCTCAAAGGCAATGCAAGAGCGTTGCTCCTCGGACACTACGGAGTATTCATCCGCATCTTTCTGTTAACTCAGCTCATTATCTATCTGCTGAACCGACTGATTGATTCGATGACCTACGGGGTGGCGCAAGGACCACTGATCTCCCTCATCGCCAGTATCCTAATTGAATTATTTGCAGGCATCCTTGTCGGTGGTACCGCCTATGCTTATCTGCGTTTTGCTGCAGGCAATCCCGTTAAAACTTCGGATCTCTTCTACTGTTTCCGAAATCGTCCGGACCGTGCCATTCTCTTACAGGGAATCATGGTGCTTGCTTCGACGATATGCTTCGTCCCCGGGGAACTGATGTATGTTTTGCACAAGGGTCCCCTTACCCCGGTTTTCGCCTGTCAGCTCATCGCGGTCCTCGGAATCGGATTGGTTGTCTATGTGATTTTTTACACGAACTTCACATTCTTATTCTACTTAATGTTAGACTTCCCGAATCATTCGGTTCCCGATCTGGTTCGGTTGTGCGTTCGAATGATGAAGGGCTATCGTAAAGAAGTACTGCTTCTGCTCCTTAGTTTCCTTCCGTTCTATCTGCTCGGAATTCTCTCCTTCGGAATCGGCCTCTTCTGGGTAATTCCGTATGTGAATACCACAAGAGTTCAGTTCTATCTGACTATGCTGGAGGAACAAAGCAAGCAGGCATAGGCCATCCTCCCGGACAATATCTTTTTCAACAAAAGTCAAAAATAGGGCGTATGAAAAAAGATGATTCTTTTTCATACGCCCTTTTATATTTCTGTCTGAATCCAAGCTTATTTTGCCATGAAAACTTATTTTGCCAGGGATTTCAGATATGCATTGATAAAAAGATCAATTCCTCCGTCCAGTACCGCCTGCGCGTTGGAACTCTCCGCCTCGGTTCGATGGTCTTTTACCATCGTATAGGGTTGCAGTACATAGGAACGAATCTGGTTGCCCCAGGCAATATCCTTCACATCGCCACGGATGTCGGACAGCTTCTCTGCATTGGCTTCCTTCTTAAGAAGGTACAGCTTGGCCTTTAACATCTGCATTGCCTTGTCCTTGTTCATATGCTGCGAGCGCTCGTTCTGACACTGTACCACAATTCCTGTTGGGAAGTGCGTGATTCGAATAGCTGATGAGGTCTTGTTGATGTGCTGTCCACCGGCACCGCTCGAACGGTATGTGTCGATTCGGATGTCCTCATCCTTTACCTCTACATCGATATCCTCTTCGATGTCTGGCATGACATCGCAGGATACGAACGAGGTCTGCCTCTTTCCTGCTGCATTAAACGGCGATATACGCACTAGTCTATGGACTCCCTTTTCTGACTTTAGATATCCGTAGGCGTTTTCTCCCGTCACTTCGAAGGTGATGGATTTTATGCCTGCCTCATCTCCATCGAGTGAGTCTAGGACTTCTAGCGCGAAGCCCTTTTTGTCTGCCCAGCGGGAGTACATGCGGAATAGC
>JAZQQG010000026.1:0-28136 GCA_045628945.1 Lachnospiraceae bacterium | reverse complement strand
TCTGGCAAACTTAGCTGCCTCGAACATTACTTCATTTGTAGTATCACGAATCTCGGAATTGAGACCACCCATGATACCTGCAAGAGCAACCGGCTTCACACCATCGCAGATAACAAGATTATTGGTCGTCAGAGCAAATTCCTTCTCATCCAGAGTAACAATCTTCTCCCCTTCGGTTGCACGACGAACACAGATGGCATCGCCTTCAAGATAATTATAATCAAAGGCATGCATCGGCTGTCCCAGTTCCTTCAGAACATAATTCGTAATATCCACCACATTGGAGATTGCACTGCAACCAACCAACGCAAGTCTTCTTCTCATCCAGGCAGGGGACTGGGCAATTTTAACATCATATACATAATGAGCGGTATAACGAGGGCAAAGATCCTGTGCCTCTACGCTTACCTGAAAGTTCTTCGTTACCTCCGTAGGATGATACTCCAAGGAAGGTTCCTTAATCGGCTGCTCCAATACAGCTGCCACCTCTCTGGCAATACCGTAGATGCTCTGACAATCCGGGCGATTCGCGGTAATCGCAATGTCAAAAATCCAATCGTCCATTCCTAAAAGAGGCTTCACATCGGCACCAACACATGCATCCTCAGGAAGTACTAAAAGTCCGTTGTAATCGGCCCCGGGATAGAGATCGTCATTTAAGCCAAGCTCGGTACCGGAGCATAACATACCGAAGGAATCGTAGCCGCGTAACTTGCCGGCACGAATCGTCATAACGCCTTCAATGGTCTTATGGTCCTTAGCGGTTGCATAAACCGTCGCACCCTCCAATGCCAACGGATACTTACCGCCGGCCACCACATTATCCGCGCCACAGCAAATCTGCAAAACGCCATACTCACCCGCATCTACGGTACAGAGATGAAGATGCGTATCCGGAATCGCTTCGCAGGTCTTCACCTGGCCTACAACTACCTTGCTAATGTCCTTACCGACTTCATATTTCTCCTCCACCTCAAAGCCGCAGGAGAATAACTTCTCTTCCAAAACATCGGGAGTTACATTGATATCCACATAATCTTTTAACCAACTGATAGGTACTAACATCGTGCTTCTCCTCCCTTCCTAATCATTGATCTGATCTAATACACGAAGATCAGACTCAAATAACAACTTAATATTATTGATACCGTACTTCAACATGGCGATACGCTCAATACCGATACCGAACGCAATACCGCTGTAGACATCGGAATCGATTCCGCAGCCTTCCAGAACCTTTTTATTTACAACGCCGGCACCGAGAACCTCAATCCATCCGGTACCCTTGCAGAGCTTACAGCCAGCACCGTGGCACTGGAAACAGCTTACATCCACCTCAACGGAAGGCTCCGTGAAGGGGAAATAAGAAGGACGAAGACGGGTCGTTGTTCCCTCACCGAAAATCTTCTCCACAAAGACATTTAACATACCCTGAAGGTCACATAAGGTGATGCCCTTATCCACTACCAGTCCCTCCATCTGAGAGAACATCGGAGAATGGGTCGCATCATCATCGGAACGGAATACCTTACCGGGAGAAATAATCTTAATCGGAGGCTTCGTAGATTCCATGACATGAATCTGTCCGGAACTGGTCTGGGTACGAAGCAGGAACTCAGGGCTTAAGTAGAAAGTATCCTGCATATCTCTTGCGGGATGATCCTGAGGGGTATTCAATGCAGTGAAATTATAATAATCCGTTTCAATCTCATTGCCTTCGAAAATGTCAAAGCCCATCGATCCGAAAATATCCACAATCTGATTGCGAATCTGCGTATTCGGATGCAGATTTCCCATGGGACGCATCTTGGCAGGAAGCGTTACATCAATAGCTTCGGACTCATAGCGAAGCTTCATCTCTGCCTCCTTCAACGCAGTCTCAAGAGAATCGAACTGGTTCTGCGCCCAAGCCTTAATCTCATTTACTTTTTTACCGTACTCTGCCTTCATCTCATTGGGAATCTTTCCCATCTCACGCATCAGAGTACCAATCTTACCGGTCTTGGTATCCATTAAGTTCTTGCGATACTCAAACGCGGACTTGGAATTGTTAATTTTCTTAATCTCTTCCGCAATCTCTGCTCGTATTGCGGCCAGCTTCTCGCCTAACTCATTTAAGTCAGCCATCGTAAACCTCCTAGTATCAAATCATTTCGTTTTTTCATGCAAAAAAATAACCCATGACAGCCTAAGCCATCATGGGACGAATGCAATTCGCGGTACCACCCACGTTCCGAATTTCTCCGGCTCTCTACGTGCTTAACGGGCACGACTCGTAACAGACTACTTGATTCCCCTGTTCTGCTCCGGTGTGAATTTGGTTCCTCTCCTGAACCGAGAAGAGCTTCCAGCCGATGACTCTCCCTCTCTGACGGAATTGAAAGAAACTACTTTGCACCATCCATGCATTTATACCGTTAACTATTTTATGCGAAAGTGCCCAAAATTGCAACAGGAAACCGCAAAAATCATAAGTTCTCTTTTTACAGCATCTTGCGAATCTTGCGCTTGGCAAGGCGCTTCTCTTCTCTGCGGATTCGACGGGTACGCCGTCTGGTCTTAAACTCCACAAAATGATTCAGATTATCATCAAACAAACCGTTCACTTCGGCACCAAACAGCATAATCAGCATGCAGAAATACATCCAGATCATGATAATGATAATCGTGGCAAGACTTCCGTACAGCGAATATCCCGTAAAATGGGTCACATACCATCCAAACCACCATGAAAAAACAATCCATCCGGTTGCCGCAAAGCAGGCACCCACGACCTGTGTTCTGGCACGGGGGCGTTTGTTCGGCAAGAACTTAAACAACACCACGAACATAAGAGAAAGAATGCCCCACAGCAAAATGTAGCGCAGATACTGAAACAGTTCCCGCAATACCTCCATCTGAGGAAACTCCATAAAGAACAGATTTAACATCTGTCTGCCGAATACCATCAATACCAAAGAGAGAATTACCATGATCATGAAGATTAACACATAGAACATGGCATAGGCGCGAAGAATAAAGTAATTACGGGTCTCCTTCACTTCCTGGCAGGCATTTAATCCGGTAATCAATGCCACCACGGACTTCGAGGCCGACCATAAAGTAAAGATAATCATGAAGGACAGCATACCGGAGCTCTTCTGATAAATCTCATGAATCAGGGCCCCCACAAAACCCTCCGTACTGGAAGGAATTAAGTGCAGCACCGCATTCATGAAATCCTGCTCGGACACCGGCGTAAACGGTAAAATCGTACAAATCATCAGAAATGTCGGAATGACCGCCAAAAAGAAGAAAAAGGCAGCACTTCCCGCATGGGTCCAGATATCATCATTATACAATTCCCCAATGAATTCTTTGATCAGTTTCATAAACGCATCTTCACCTAAAAACAGCAATGGCACAAAAAAGCAGCCATTTGCGGCTGCTTTATAGTCTCCATGGTGCCGGCTCTTACCTTTTGACGCCTAGCCTTAGCCAGGTGGGTAACCGCAACCTCTGCTTCTGCCTTCCTCCGGTAGTTGATTGAGGCCTGACATCCGCATGGCAATGTAGGAATCCCAATATCAAAAATGTAGGTTCAAAAATAGTAAGAGTTATCGAGCACTACAGATTGGAAAGTGACAAGTCACCTTCTGTCTTTATTATATTCGACTCATCGAAAAAAAACAAGTCTATATCGGCTCCGTCTGCTCGTACAACCACGCTCTTGCCTTCTCACGAAGCAGGGGAGCAAGTTTGGTACGAAGGAGTCGGGAATACGCATTCAAGCTTTCGATTTCCTCTTGATCGAGCAAGGACAAATCCATGGCGTCCCGGTCATAGGGAACCAGCGTCAGATCCTCAAAGCAAAGAAGCTGTTCTCCCTTCTCGTATTCTTTTACCAGGAGAATATTCTCGATCCGAAGACCGTATTCTCCATCCTTATAAAAGCCCGGTTCATCGGAAATGAGCATTCCCGGCTTCAGTTTTGCCTCCGTCGCGCCCGGAAGATACATGGAAGAGATTCTCTGCGGGCCTTCATGAACATTTAACATATACCCGATTCCGTGTCCGGTTCCGTGCCGGTAATCAAGGCCCGCTTTCCAAAGAGGTCCTCTGGCCAGAATATCAAGATTTCGTCCGGTACTCTCCCGTTTAAAAATCGCATTTTTAAGAGCCAGATGTCCTTTTAACACAAGCGTATAGTTTCTTCGCATCTCCTGCGTGATTTCCCCAAGTGCCATTGTACGGGTCACATCCGTTGTTCCACCGTAATATTGTCCACCGGAGTCCACCATAAGAAAGCCGTCGGTCGTAACCTTTGCCGCAGTCTCCGGCTCCGGATCGTAGTGAATAATGGCCCCGTTACTTCCCCATGCACAGATGGTCGGAAAAGACAACTCAATATACCCCGGAAGAGCCCTGCGATAAGAATCTAAATGCATGGCCAGAGAATACTCATCCCGGGCCACCGACTCCGGAAGGTTTCCCGTCTTACACTCGTAGAGAAATTCCGTAAGGGCCGCACTGTCTCGTAGATAAACTCTGCGAATTGCCTCCTGCTCCACCGCATTTTTGCATGCCTTGTCGTCCGTGATGGGATGTCCCTTAGTCAGCTGCAACGTCAACTTCTTATTCCCTTTCAGCGCCTGATAAAGGCCATAGGAAAGGTTTTCGGAATCGACCAAAACCGTACCTTCAGGAAGCTGTTCGATTGTTTCGATGACCGAATCATAAGGAAGGACTTGAACGCCCTGCTCTTTCAGATAATTCTCCGCCTCGGACGGCAACACCCCATCCTGAATAAAAAGGACCGCTTCCGTTTGTGACAGATACGCATAGCTTAATGCTACGGGATTATAGGCGATATCATTTCCGCGAATCTGAAAAAGCCACATAATATCATCCAATCGGCTCACAAAGGTAGCCCGGACTGCTTTTTGATCAAGGACCGACCGGATACGTGCAATACGCGCTACGCATTCTTCCCCGCGAAGGTCCTTTGGCATAAGAAAACAAGGATTTGCCGGACGTTTCGCACGACTGGACATCAGGGTCCCCGCATCAAAATCCACAAGGATGTCTTCAAGGCAGCCTGACTTCCGATCCGTTGTCTCTGTTTTGCTTTTTTGTGGCATCATCAAACGAAGGGTTTCATAGAAATCCAACGTAAGGGTTCGAAAATTTACTCCGAGTCGCTGTCCGCCGATGCGCTCTCCCAAAAAGTTCGTAAGTCTCGGCACCCCGGGCTCCCCGCTCTTCATCAATTGAATTCCGGTACCCGCAAGTTCTTGTTCCGCTTGCAGAAAGTAGCGACCGTCCGTCCACAGATACGCATCCTCCTTTCCTACCAGAAGGGTTCCTGCCGAGCCGGTAAAATGGGAGAAATACTCTCTCACCTTATAGTAATCCGCTACATATTCGCTATTATGATCGTCATTGGTAAAAATCAGACAGTAGTCCAATTCTCTTTTGACCATCTCCCGTCGGAGACGCTCGATTTCCCTATTTTTCTCTTGCATTCTTTTTTCTCCGATCGCTGTATTCTCTGATAATTTCATTATATCCATTTCTGAAATCTTTGTAAATTCAAAGGAATCTTGTTGAGAGAATCACCAAGTTCATGTTACTATAAAAGAGAACAGCAAGAAAGGAATGTTTATGATGGATCCCATTAATTACTGTGAAATCTCACCGGAACTGATTGCACTCGCAAAGCGAATTGAGGAAACCGGTCGGATTGATAATGAACTTTTTACCAAATACGACGTGAAACGTGGTCTCCGTGATCTGAACGGACGCGGTGTGTTAACCGGACTTACCAACATCTCGGATGTACAGGGTTTTAAGGTTGTCGACGGTGTAAACGTCCCCTGCGAAGGTAGACTTTCTTACCGCGGCTACAACGTTCAGGACCTTGTCGCAGGCTTTGTAAAAGAGAATCGTTTCGGTTTTGAAGAAGTAACCTACCTTCTTCTTTTCAACAAACTGCCGAACGAAGAAGAACTCGCCGCTTTCAAAAAGCTTCTCTTTGGCTACCGTTCTCTGCCCACGAGTTTTGTTCGTGATATTATTATGAAGGCTCCCAGCAAGTGTATGATGAATACCCTTGCCCGTAGTGTACTGACGCTCTATTCCTACGATGATCGTGCGGATGACACCAGTATTCCGAATGTCCTTCGTCAATCACTGCAATTAATCAGCCTGTTCCCGATTCTGTCCATCTACGGCTATCAGGCCTACAATCACTATTTGCAGTGCCAGTCCTTAATCATTCACCAGCCCGACATGAACATGTCCACCGCGGAGCATATTCTCTATCTGCTCCGCCCGGACGGCAAGTTCACGCCGTTGGAAGCCAAGATTCTTGATATGGCTCTCGTACTGCATATGGAGCACGGCGGTGGTAACAATTCCACCTTTACGACTCATGTGGTTACCTCGACTTTAACGGATACCTACTCTTCCATCGCTGCTTCCTTAGGTTCCTTAAAGGGGCCTCGTCACGGTGGAGCGAACATCAAGGTGGTACAGATGTTTGAAGATATGAAGGCCAATCTGAATGACTGGTCGGATGAGGACGAAATCGCTGAGTACCTTCGTAAGCTCCTTCGCAAGGAAGCCTTTGATTACAGCGGACTCATCTACGGTGTCGGACATGCCATTTATTCCAAATCCGATCCCCGTGCCGTTGTTTTACGGGAATGGGTAGACGATCTTGCCATTGAAAAGGGGATGGAACGCGAATTGCACCTGTATCAGACCGTCGAGCGACTGGCGCCTGAGATCATTGCCGCTGAGCGTCAGATGTACAAGGGGGTAAGCATTAACATCGACTTCTATTCCGGTCTGATCTACAATATGCTTCGCCTTCCCGCAGAGCTCTATACGCCGATGTTTGCCATTGCCCGAATCGTAGGCTGGTCTGCGCATCGTATGGAGGAGCTTGCCAATAACGGTAAAATTATCCGTCCCGCTTATATGCCAATCTGTCCCGAGCATAAATATCTGCCGATTCAGGATCGATAAACTTTTTCGCTTAAAGCGGCAACGATTTTTGGCTATTCACCGAATAATAAAGGGTGTGCAAATTTTCTTTTGCACACCCTTTTCTTTGTGATCTAATCCACAATCATGGAATCAATATCAAAGGTAATCGTAAGTTCCGGATTATCGGAAATCTGACGGTAATTATCTATGACTCGTTTAATTACAATCTCCGCATTCATCCGATCCGTATCCATTAGAATTACAACGTATTGAAGCCGCGATACCTGCGTTCCGACATCCCCTCGACGAAGGGTAAAGGATACCGCTTTCATCATGTTCTCCATCTCGGTTTTCAGGACCTTTTCATCGCCATTGGCTCCGGACATGGTAAGCAGTGCCACCTGTACTTTTTGCTTCGTACGTCCGATATAGCGTTTTACAAAGCGGTAGATATTTTTGAAATTCTCTTCCTCTACCTGGTAAGCACCCTTCTCGTATTTCTGCTCCTCAATGAACTGCTTGAATTCCTGCAGACCGAAGGCTTCGGTACTCGTCGCTACATGCGTGGCACCGCCCTCCTTCTCCTGATAGAAATGATAACCGCTCTTACCGTTCTGTTTCACGTAATAGAGTGCCTTATCCGCACTGTTGTAAAGGTCATTATAGTTATCCGCATCCGAAGGCATCATCGAGATTCCGATGGAAACGGAGCACATCGAAGCATCCTGTAAAACTCCGTCCAACTGCTCCCGCATCTTGTAAATAATATTCTCTGCCAGATCCGCAATCTGGTTCGTGGAATGCTCTCCGCGAAGGAAAAGAGTAAACTCATCTCCACCGATACGGCATACCGCATCATCCGGTCCGGCAACGGAATTCAAAATCTCAGAAAACTTCACCAGTACCGCATCACCCATCAGATGGCCGAAATGGTCATTTACATACTTAAAATTATCCAAATCCAGAATCATAAAGATTCCAAACGGATTCTCAAGGGTGCGAGTCTCGGCAATCTTCTCTTCCAGATAACGACGATTCCAGAGATTGGTTAAGACGTCCTTCTGTGCCGTAATCGTAAGATTCTTGCGAAGTGCCTCGATTTCTAAGATTTTGTCGATTCGACTAATCATGACATCGGGCTCAAAGGGCTTACGGATATAATCCATGGCGCCCATTTTCAGTCCTTTAATCTCATTGGAACGATCCAGGTCCGCCGTCAGAAATACAACAGGAATATCCACGGTTCTGGGATTTTCCTTGATAATCTTAAGGGTCTCATAACCGTCCATTTCCGGCATCTTGATATCAAGAAGAATCAGATCCGGACGCGCCTTCTTAAGGAACTCCAACGCCTGACTTCCGCTCTTGGCCGTTGAGATACGATAATATTGTTTCAATACATCGGTTGCATATTTGAGGTTGGTGATATTATCATCCACCATCAAAATATGATTCTTACCATCTTCCATACTACATTCCCAAAAACTTCTTCACAACAACAGGCATCTCATCAATATCGCACTCGGTATGGTGAAGCACCGGTGCGGAACGTACATCTTCCACCGCCTGGGGAATTGCTACGTTCGCAAGCTTGCTTAAGATATCAATCAATTCAAAATCACCCATCTCTAAGTACTTTGCATCAATGGCACCCGCAACACTTCTTAAGAACTTGAAGGGGCTTGCGGTGGACGCAATCAGGGTAGGGGTTGCATCCTTGGTCTCTGCCAGATATTTATCGTATACCTTAGCGGCAACTGCGGTATGAGTATCAATCACATAACCGGTCTTCTCATAGAGATCACGAATCTTACCGAGCGTCTCGGCTTCCGATGCGTAATTTCCGTAGAAATCCGCCAAGCCCTTCTGCATCTCAGGAGTAATCTCGTAAACACCGTTCTCTTTTAAATTCTTCATCAGTTCTGCATTCTTATCCGCATCACAACCGGCAATCAGATAGATCAGACGCTCTAAGTTCGAGGAAATCAGAATATCCATAGACGGAGAATTCGTTAAGGTAAACTCACGATTCTTATCATACTTACCGGTAGAGAAGAAATCAAAAAGAACCTTGTTCTCATTGGAGGCGCAGATCAACTTGCCAACGGGAAGTCCCATATTTTTCGCATAGAAAGCCGCAAGAATGTTACCGAAGTTACCGGTAGGAACCACGATATTCACCAGGTCTCCCTCTTTAATCTTGCCTTCCTTCAAAAGCATGCAATATGAGGATACATAGTAAGCAATCTGAGGAACGAGACGTCCGATATTAATGCTGTTGGCGGAGGAGAAACGGAATCCGTTCTCGCCAAGTTCTTTTTTCAGGTCGTCCGAACCGAACATCTTCTTCACAGCGGTCTGCGCATCATCGAAATTACCGTGAATCGCTACCACATGGGTATTGTCACCGCGCTGAGTTACCATCTGCTTCTCCTGGATGGCGCTGACGCCTCCCTTCGGATAGAAAACGATAATCTCAACACCTTCTACATCTGCAAAGCCTGCAAGTGCTGCCTTACCGGTATCTCCGCTCGTCGCAGTCAAAATGACAATCTTATCTTTTACATTGTTCTTCTTGGCAGAAGTTACCATCAGATGAGGCAACAGGGAAAGTGCCATATCTTTAAAAGCGATGGTTGCGCCATGGAACAATTCAATATAGTAAGCACCGTCCGCCTCAACCAAAGGAGCAATATCCTCATGATCAAACTTCGAGTCATACGCTCTGTCAATACAGGTCTTTAACTCTTCCTCGGTAAAGTCGGTCAAGAAATGCTTCATAACCTCGTAAGCAATTCCCTGATAATTCATCTTGCTAAGTTCGGAAAGACTCTTGTCAAGCATCGGAAGATGATCGGGAACATATAAGCCTCCGTCGGGAGCAAGTCCCTGCAGGATTGCCTGGCTTGCGGTTCTCTTATCGTTCGCATTTCTAGTGCTGGAATATACAACAGGTTCAACTGCGTTCATGTGTCTACCTCTTTTCCTACCGTTTCGGCGCATACTACGCCTATATACTGCGTGATATTATAGCATAAGTATTTCTCATTGTCGATAGAAGCATTCATTGCTATAATCAAGAATATGAAGAAAGAAAATGTCATCTCACAACTTCATACCGGTGTCTATCGGGCCGTTAAGAAAAACGGAACCGAATACTATCGGGCTTCCATTACTTTTCGCAATAAGCACATCAGCCTGGGAAGCTTCGATACGGAGTCCAAGGCGCACCGTGCTTATCGGGAAGCCGATCAGATTCTTCATTCGACGAAGTTATCCTTAGACCGGAGTCTATGGAAATTCGGAGAGTTGTCGTTTGAAAAGAAAATTGTACTCTTCAATTTTCGCGACAACGACCTCTACATTGCGAATCCCATTTATCTGAAAAAGCACTATTTTGAATACTATTTAAGTGAGACCGATATTTGCAAGTTCGATATCGACGACCTGTTCTACTACTCCTCCCACAAGATCATTCGTCGTGGCGGGCATCTGTGTGTCGCTGATTACGGAAGTCAGTTAAGTATTCTTTCACGCTACAAAATCAAGCCCTACGCGGTATATGGCCGCGATTACCTGATGGACAACGACGATCCCTTGGATTTTCGTCGAAGCAACTTAGAAATCATCAATCTCTACAACGGAGTCTTCCGTAAGTCCTTAGGCGATTCGCAGATTTACCGTGCCGTCATTCATCTGAACGGCAATTTCCTCATTGGGGAATTCGAAAGTGAAGTAACCGCAGCCATCGCTTATAATAAGTGCCTCGATGAAATAAAAAAACTGGGTGTAAACAAGAAGTTCACACCCAATTATATCGAATCCATCAGTCCGATTGCCTATGCAACCGTCTACTCGGAAATCAACATTCCCGACAAGATACTGACTGCCGCAAGATTACTTTAAGAAGCCGTTGACAATTGCCTCCTCGGCTTCTTTTTCGTCCAAGCCAAGGGTCATCAGTTTAATCAACTGGTCCCCCGCGATTTTTCCGATTACCGCCTCATGAATCAGGCTTGCATCAACACAGTTCGCAGTCAATTCCGGAATTGCTTTTACTTTCCCGTTGTCCATAATAATGGCATCGCACTCAATATGTCCCTTGCAGAGATTGTTTCCGTTCAGATTCGACGCAAAAACCTGCGAAGAATTCTCTTTTGCCACAGAACGGCTGATGACATTCGCCGAGGAATCCTCTCCGTCCAGATCCACATCAAAGAAGGAGGTCGCCACCTGCACGCCGTGGGTCATAATGCTCTCATGAATGTCTAAGGACGCACCCTTTCCAAGTTTCGCATAGGTCTTACGGTCGGTAGAGTCCACGCCTCGAATCTGCACCATCTCCATGGTCATGGAACTGTTCTCTGCCATTTCAACATTCGTAACGGGATTCAATACTCTTTTACCGTTACCGTCTCCCTGACCGTAATGCTTCTCCACATACTTCACCTTGGAATTTTTGCCGACAAAAAAGGAATGTACACCGTCATGTTCACTGTCTTCATTGCCGCTGTTGTGAATACCGCAGCCTGCAATGATGGTCACATCACAGTCCTCACCGATGTAGAAATCATTATAAACCACTTCCTTCAAGCCCGAACGATCCATAATGACCGGAATGTGAAGACTCTCGTTCTTCGTTCCGTCCTTGACACGAATCACCAGTCCGCTCTTCTCAGGATGCGCTTCAATATCAATATTGGCAGAGGAATTACGAACCATCGTCGTTCCGTTATCACGGATATTAACAGCGCCGCTTGGCACCTCATGAAGGTCGGCAATCTCTTCAAGCAATTGTAATTTTATCGGATCCATACACACACCGTTCCCTTTCTAATCCAGCTTAATGCGGGAACAAACCGCGTTCGACTGTAACAGTTCCGGAAGAACCTCTTCTTTGGTTCCCACCGTTTGAATCTCACCATCCGCAAGGACCACCACGCGATCCGCGATGTTAAGGATTTTCTCCTGATGGGAAATAATAATGATATTTCCGTTAATCTGCTCACTCAGATTCTCAAAAACCGAAATCAGATTCTGGAAGCTCCAAAGATCGATTCCGGCCTCCGGCTCATCAAATACAGACACCGGCGTCTGTCTGGCAATCATCATGGCAATTTCAATACGTTTCAGCTCACCGCCGGATAAAGAATGATTCAGTTCACGGGCAATGTATTCCCTTGCACATAGGCCAACCTTCGAAAGAAACTCGCAGGCCTCCGATGCAGTAAGAGGCTTATTGGTCCGATTTCCGTCTGCATCATATTGGGCCGCCGCGTAGGACAACAATTGCTTTACCGTCATTCCTTTAAAGCATACCGGTTGCTGAAAAGCAAAACTGATTCCGGCTCTCGCACGCTCTGTAACGGAGAGGTTCGTAATGTCCATTCCGTCCAGAAGAATCTGTCCGGTAGTCGGCGTATAGATTCCGGCAATAATTTTCGCCAAAGTAGATTTTCCGCCACCGTTGGGTCCGGTAATCGCAGTGAAATGATCCTCAAAGGTCAGATTGATATTCCGAAGAATCTCCTTCTGCCCCTTCTCATCCTCCACACGATATGATATATTTCGTAATTCTAACATAGTAACTCCTACTCCCGATAAACCTACTTCACCGAATAATCGATAAAGCTAATAATTGCAGCTGCAGGATACGTTAATCCCTTATAGTGAACCGTATCTCCGTATTGCCACATGGCAAGACGATAAGGATATTCCGGTTCTTCCATCTGTTCAATCAGAAGAATTTCATAATCATCCAGGAAATTTACATCCATACGGCTAATCAGCATTTCTTTCGAACCGGCATACATTGCAATATACCCGGCTTCCTTAATACGATTCAGAAACGCGCAGGCAATCTTGGTGTTCATTACCGGCTTAAGAGATGCATTCCGATCGTTGTCCTCCGGAACGGAAACCTCATAGACAATGGGATAGCTGATGGAATAATCCTTAAGAAGCGTAAGGACATATTCCGCTTCCTCCAAGGCCTCCTCTTCATTGGTGGCTGCCCCATGGAAGGTTACACCGATCTTGAGCCCAGCATTGGAAGCACCTAACATATTCTTGGCAAAATAATCATCCGTTGTAAGGCTTCCGCTAAGTGCTCCGCGATCTCCGAGATGGATAAAAACGAAATCGATTTTTTCCTTCTTCAATCTATTATAATCAACGATTCCCTGACTTTTGTCAATCAATAATCCATGGTAGGCCACATCGATATCTTCGACCATCCATGCGGGAACCTTTCCCGAGAAATCCAGTTGTTCCAAGGGATGTTCATTTACTGCGACCCGCTCACTTACGGTATATGCTTCGACAGTGCCATCCTTCTTGGTAACGGAAGTCTTCACTCCGCCGTCAAGGCCGACATTCGTTGTTGTTTCCCCCTGCGGTACGGATGTCTCCTCCCCGGTGTCATAATCGGCAATTACCATATCCCAGACTTCATCCGGTGTTAAATGTCCGTCGGTCGATTCTTCCGTCTGTGTAGCCACAGGCTTACCGTTTTTCTTTCCCGCCAGTCGAATTCGATCCCGGTTAAAATAGCATACCACGATAATGACAAACAGAATGAGCGTAAAGCTAAGCAACAGCATCTTGCCCATTGGGATTCCTCTATTCGATTTCACATAATCAAAGGAATTATTCATAACGCTTCCCGACATCCTGTGCTATAATGGTTGCTATGAAAAAATCAATCCGGCTTCTAACGAACTTCATAGCTCTGTGTATTCTGCTCGGTACTTTTCTTACGGGTTGCGGTGCACCCGCCCCGCAAAAAACAGGTACTTTTTTTGCCCTCGACACCGTAATACAGATTACCGTGTATGACCGAAACATTTCGGTCAATAAGAAAAATAAGCTTCTGGCCCGTTGCAACGAAATGCTGCAATCCTACGAGAAGCTCTTTAGTGCAACCGTGGAAGGCTCCGATATCGATCGGATTAATCACAGCGATGCATCTCCTGTACCGGTCTCCGAAGAGACCTATACCCTGATTGAAACCCTTTTAGAGGTAAGTTACCGGACCGGCGGGCTGATTGACCCCTCCGTCGAAAGTGTTCTCGGTCTATGGGATTTCTCCGGTAACCGAAATGAGCTTCCGGAGGAATCGGCATTACGCAGTGCTTTGTCCCATGTAGACTATCGCAAGATTCACTTATCCGAAGGCTACGTAACTCTGGAAGATTCACAGATGAAAATCAGTTTAGGCTGCATTGCCAAGGGGTACATCGGAGAACAGTTGAAATCCTATCTTGTCTCGGAGGGTGTCCGTAGTGCTCTCCTGAATCTTGGTGGGAATCTGATCGCCATCGGTCGTCAGACAAACGGTCAGCCGTTTCGTTTAGGAATTCAGAATCCGTACGGAACCTCCGGCGAGACCGTTCAGGTGCTTTCCGTAATCGATGAATCTCTGGTTACCAGCGGAATCTACGAACGCGGTTTCACACTGGATGGAATTCGATTTCATCATTTACTGAATCCCGAGACGGGATATCCTTGCGAATCCGGTCTTGCAAGTGCCACGGTTCTCGGCCCGGACAGTACCATCTGTGACGTCTTAAGCACAGCCTGTTTCCTTATGGGCGAAGAGAAAGCGATGCAGTTTCTTGCTCATTTCTATCCGAATTACCAGGTATATTTTGTTTCAAAACAATAATCAGATATTCATCTGAATACATTTCTTCGGGCACTTCTCTGCACAGATGCCGCAATGGGTACACTTCTCCTGATCAATCACCGCATGATTCTCCACTAAAGTCACTGCCTGTGCAGGACAGTTACGCACGCACATACCACAACCGATACAAGCCACATCACATGCTTTCATCGCCACCGGTCCCTTATCCTTGGAGGAGCAGCTTACCATCGTCGTTGCATCGTAAGGAATCATCGAAATCAGACCACGAGGGCAGGCCGCAACGCACTTCCCGCAGGCCTTACATTTCTCTTTATCCACAACAGCGACACCGTTCACAACATGAATCGCATCGAACATGCACTGCTTTACGCAATTTCCGAAACCAAGACATCCGTAATTACAGAATTTTTCTCCTTTGTTCGGAACATAATCCATCATCTTGCAATCATGAATTCCGGTATACTCGTAATGAACTTCCGTACGTTCTACCGTTCCCTGACAGGCAACGAATGCACGGTTTCGAACTGTCTCACCGGCATCAACGCCCATAATCTTCGCAATCGCATCACCGACAGAAGCGCCGCCTACCGGACACTGATTTACCGGAGCCTCACCTTTGGCAATGGCCTCCGCAAGATTCGCACATCCCGCGTATCCGCATCCACCACAGTTATTACCGGGAAGTGCTTCCGTAATCTCTTCTACCTTCGGGTCCGTCTCAACTTGAAAAGCGATTCCGGCAATGCCTAAGAATACGCCAACAAACAGTCCGACACCGCCAACAATTCCGATCGCAATTAAAATACCAGTCATATTCTATCTCCTATTACAAAAGTCCCGAGAATCCACAAAATGCAATCGCCATAAGCCCCGCAGTAATCAAGGTAATCGGCATTCCCTTAAAAGCCTTCGGTATGTCATTATATTCAGTCTTCTCACGAATCCCCGCAAGGATGACAATAGCAATCGTAAAGCCTACTGCCGTTGCAAATCCGTTTACCACACTGGTAAGCACATCGTACGAATTGTTCACATTCGTAATCGCAATACCAAGCACCGCACAGTTGGTCGTAATCAAAGGCAAATACACACCTAATGCCTGATATAACGGCGGAAGATATTTTTTGAGGAACATCTCCACAAACTGAACCAGCGCTGCGATGACCAGAATAAATACAATCGTCTCCAAGTACGAAACACCAAGAGGCAAAAGAATCACATGGTCAATCACGGAGCAGACAAAAGAGGATAAGGTAATAACAAAGATTACGGCAAATCCCATTCCGGCTGCAGTCTTAACCTTTTTCGATACGCCAAGAAAAGGACATAAGCCAAGAAACTGGCTTAACACGACATTGTTCACAAGCGCCGCACCGAGTGCAATCAAAATGAGTTTAGTCATTCTTCTCGTCCTCCTTCTTCGTATCTTCTACATCCGGGAATTCATCGAGATTGTTAAGATCGAGTACCTCAAAATCTTCTTCCATCGATAATTCCACCGGCTTTAAGTTTGCTGCCTCTGCAGAAGCCGTATCCTCAATTTCCGTATCAGAAGCATTCTCCGCGTTTTCTTCCGGCTTCTCAGCCTTCTCTTCTACGGGTTTTGCTTCCGGCACCTCTTCGTGCTTTTGCTCCGGCTCAATCAGGCGATGTGCACAGCCGCCCTCCGTGCAGTTCTCACAAGCCCCTGCACAGCCAACCGGTTTCGACTCTTCCTTGCCTTCTTTCCGGGCGGAGGATGCCTTCATCTTATTCATCAGTGCAGTAAGACAGGCAAGCACAAAAAATGCACCGGGAGCCATTACAAAGATACTGATCGGCTCATAACGATCCGGCATCACCGTAATGTCAAAAAGCGTTCCCGCTCCCAACAGTTCACGGAACGCACCAATCAAGGTAAGCGCTACGCTGAAGCCAAGCCCCATACCAATTCCATCAAACAAGGAAGGAAGCACGGGATTCTTATACGCATAGCTTTCGGCACGACCAAGAATAATACAGTTTACTACAATCAGCGGAATGTAGATTCCAAGGGAACGGTTTAAATCCGGCAGATAAGCTTCCAACAGAAGCTGTACCACCGTTACAAACGAAGCAATAATTACAATAAAGGCGGGAATACGCACACGATTCGGAATCACCTTGCGAAGCAGGGAAATAATCATATTGCTGAGTGCCAATACCACCATCGTGGTAAGTCCCATTCCCAAACCGTTCTTGGCGGAGGTTGTAACGGCCAGCGTCGGACACATACCGAGGGCCAGAACAAAGGTCGGGTTCTCCTTGATCAGACCGTTATAGAGACGTTCCATACTCTTACTCATTGCCAACACCTCCTAACGCCAAACGATAGTAATCAATCCCTGCATTCACCGCATTCACGATTGCGGTAGAAGTAATGGTTGCGGAACTGATTGCCTGAATGTCTGCCGCATCCTTCGGCTCATTCTTGGTAAGCTGAAACGCTTCAACGCGCTTGTTGCTAAATTGAGGAACCAGTACCTTTCCGGCATTCATACCAAGACCGACGGTTTCTCCGATCGAGGTAATTGAAATGCCCTTCGTCGTTCCGTCTGTGGCAATGCCGAGGGTAAACGTAATGTCTCCGCCATAGCCTTCGTGGGAAGTAATCACAAGAACATATCCCAGAAGCTTGCCTTCCGCATCCGTTGCACGGAATACCTTCTCAAGGTCAGCTCCGGCATAATCAAATTCCTTGGAGCGTACCTCCATTGCCTCGAAGTTCTCCGCCTCACTCATAACAGCCGCCAATGCTTGTTTTTCCGCCTTAGCCTTCTGCTTTGCAATCGGTTCCTTCGTAATCGTATAAATACCACCGAGAAGTGCTCCGGCCACCAGAGTAATGACTAAGATAATCAACAGATCCTTAATCGTCTTATTCATACTTCTTCGCCCCCTTTCCGAACGAAGTTGTCTTCGTAAACTTCTCAATCAGGGGTACGAAAAGATTCCCGATGATAATCGCATAAGAAACGCCCTCCGCACTTGCACCGTAGACACGGAAAATTCCGGTCAAAACACCAAGCAGGATTCCGTAAATGCATTGTCCTTTTTTCGTAATCGGGCGTGTTGCATAATCCGTCGCCATAAAGAAGGCACCTAACATCAGACCACCGCCACACAGTTCTGCAAACAGGTAGTTAATATCGAAACCGTAAGCTCCGAACACACCGATGAAAAGAGTAAAGCTAATCAGGTACGGCGCAGGAACCCAAAGGTCAATGACTCCGGCAAGAATCATAATACAAGCTCCGATCATAATTGCGATGGCACTGGTCTCTCCGATGGTTCCGGCCGTATTACCGGTAATCATATCCATTAAGTTTACACTCTCACCGTTTCGAAGAACCGCAAGCGGTGTTGCCGTAGTGACACCGTCAACCTTGAAATTCGTCATGATTCCCGCAAAAGACAAAAGCAAAAAGCATCTTGCTCCCAATGCCGGGTTCATGAAATTCTGTCCGATCCCACCGAAAAGCATTTTCACAAAGAGAATCGCAAACACGCCACCGATGACAGGAATCCAATAAGGAACGGTCGGCGGCAAATTCAGTGCCAGCAGAAGTCCGGTTACAATTGCGGAGCAGTCCTTAATCGTTAACGGCTTCTTCATCAGAAGTTCGTAGGCTGCTTCCGTTGCCACGCATGTAGCAATCGAAATCAGAACCAACCATGCGGCACGAAGATGAAAATGATAGATTCCATAGCAGGTCGTAGGCATTAATGCCAAGATTACCGTCAGCATAATGCTCGTCGTAGAAACGCGACTGCGGATATGGGGATTGGATGATACGTTGAATAATTTGCTCATTTGACACCTCCCCTACTTCTTCTTACGATCTTCCAGGATCGTCTTACGCATAGACTTAATTGCCTGCGTCAATTGTCTTTTGGCAGGACAGATATAACTGCAGCAACCACATTCACAGCACTCCATACCCTCGTGGGCTAAGAAGGCCTCCTTATCCCCACGACGGGCTGCCGTTGCCAGTTCGTTCGGCATCACACGTCCGGGGCATACCTCCACACATTTACCGCATTTTATGCAGGCGGTCTCCGGATAACGACTCACATCGTCACGGGCAAGACACAGAATAGCGGAAGTATTCTTGGTAACCGGGACATCGGTACTGAACATTGCAAAGCCCATCATCGGACCGCCGGAAACGATTTTCTCGCACTGGGTCCGAAGGCCTCCGGCTTCCGCAATCAGATCCTGCATATTCGTTCCGATCCGAACGCGATAATTATGCGGGGAACGAATCGCATCCCCGGTAACCGTTACAATACGCTCCATTAGCGGCTTGCCTTCCGTAACGGCTTCACAGATTGCATGAACGGTATCCACATTGTCCACGATACATCCGACATCAGCCGGAAGCATGGAACTGTTCATCGTACGTCTCGTCGTTGCATAGATCAACTGACGTTCCGCGCCCTGGGGATATTTCGTATGAAGTTCCTTGACCACGATACGAGGATTGTCTTTTGACAAGCGTTTCATATAGCGAACACAATCGTCCTTATTATCCTCGATTGCAATAATACCGCGGGCATTCGGGAACATCTTAAGAAGAATCTTAAGTCCCAAAATGACCTTCTCGCCTTCCTCCATCATACGTCGATAGTCGGAGGTAAGGTAAGGCTCACACTCTGCACCGTTTACAATAATATAATCAATTTTATCGGGATTCTTCGGTGAGAGTTTCACATGGGTCGGGAACCCAGCGCCACCCATACCTACCACTCCTGCTTCACTGATTCGCTTCAGCAGGTCTTCCGCGGAGGTCTCAAGATAATCCAGCTCCTGCATGCGAGGTGCTTCCTCGTATGCGTCATCGTTCTCGATGATAATGGACTCGACCTGATCGCCGGTCGCAACCAGATGCTTCTCAATGCTCTTAACCGTACCGGAAACAGAGGAATAGATCGGTGCCGATACGAAACCGCCGGCCTCCGCAATCTTCATACCTACCAGCACACGGTCCCCTTTATTGACCAGTGCTTTTGCCGGAGCACCGATATGCTGCGACAGAGGATAGATAAGCGGAAGCTTCGGCGTCAGTTCGCGAACCGCCTTATCCTTCGTTAATTTTTTACCGTCGTCGGGATGTACACCGCCTCGAAATGATAATTTGCTCATAGAATCTCCAATGCGTAGATATAGTGTTTTGGAAACGTTTTCAGACAACGAATTACACTATATCTATAATACTATTTTTTTAGACAAAATACCATATGGAAAACAACATATTATTCTGATAAAATAGTACTGTTCTACCCATCGTAGGAAAGGAGTCACCATGATCTGTAAAAACGATTTGCTTCCCGAACTGAATCCCAAGACATTTCCCTTGGAATTGGGAGATTTGAAAGAATGCTGTTTTCTTGACATCGAGACCACCGGTTTTACGGCCCAGGGTTCTTACCTCTATCTCATCGGCTGTATTGTCTATGAGGAGGACGGTTTTCATGCCCGCCAGTGGCTTGCGCAGAAGAAGCAGGAAGAACCGCAGTTGCTGGATGCGTTCGCGGCATTTATCGCCCCGTACAAGCGTCTGATTCACTTTAACGGAAATCGCTTCGACATTCCCTATTTGGCAGAGAAATATGAGCATCATAAGCTCGTAAATCCCTTGTCCGATAAGGAGGGCATCGATTTGTTTCGTCGTATCGAGCCCTATAAAGCATTCCTGCGCCTCCCCGACTGTAAGCAAAAGACCATCGAAGCCTTTCTTGGCGTGAACCGGGAGGACGTACTGTCCGGCAAAGAATTAATCGGCGTCTACCTCCATTATGAGGAATATCCAAACGACGAGGAGGAAAGACTTCTTCTGTTGCACAACGCGGAAGACATTGCGGGACTCATCCGGATTCTTCCGATTCTGTCCTACGTGGAATTGGCGAATCTGCCGATTCAGGTAACCAAAGTATCCGCCAATTATTACTCAAGCTTCGACGGCAAGGAATCCCGTGAGCTTTTGATGAAATGCAAGCTCCCCACGGCTCTCCCCGTACAGATCAGTACCTTCTCCAAAGGATGCTATTTTACCGGCCATGAGCACGAAGGAATGCTCAAGATTCCCATCTATCACGGCGAATTGAAGTACTTCTACGCAAACTACCGGGATTACTACTATCTTCCGGACGAAGACTGTGCGTTACACAAGTCCATCTCTGCTTTTGTGGATCCCTCGCATCGCACGAAGGCCACCAAGGAAAACTGCTATACCCGCAAGGAAGGTGACTTTTTACCCGAATGGGACACTCTCGTCTCCCCCTTCTTCAAAAAAGAATATAAGGACCATACCTTATTCTTCGAGCTCACCGATGAGATTAAGCAAAACCGCGAGTTATTCTCCTCTTATGCCTCTCACATTCTTCTCGAGATGATGAAAAATGCCAAGTAATCAATAAAGGCGTGTGAAAGAACTTTTCACACGCCTTTTTCATGTTTATAGAAGCTTATACATTCACTTTCTCATAGAAGAAGGAATTGGCTCTTGTATATCCAATCTCCTTGTAACCGATAATCTGCTCGGTGCTTCCGATGAAGAGATATCCGCCGGGTGCCAATGCCTTCTGGAACTTCTTAAATACTTCCTCCTTGGCCTCCTCGGTGAAATAGATCAATACATTACGGCAAACAATCATATGATAGTTCGTCGGGTACGTATCCTTCAAAAGATTATGCTCATGGAATTCTACACGCTTCTTAATCTCATCACTGATCTGATAGGAAGGACCTACCTGCGTAAAGTATTTCTTTTTAAGATCCGCAGGAACACCAACTACGCTCTTCTCGTTGTAAAGGCCAACCTTTGCTTTTGCAATAACGGTCTTATCCAGATCCGTTGCGTAGATCTTAATATTCTCAAGAGGAATATGTCTGCTAAGGGCCATTACCAGAGAGTACGGCTCATCACCGGTAGAACAAGCTGCAGACCAGATTTTTAAGTTCTTACCAAATTTCTGAATCAGAGCAGGAATAATGGTCTTATCCAGATAATCCCACTGATCGGTGTTACGATAAAACTCCGATACGTTAATCGTGATGTAGTTAATGAACTCATCAAAGCACTGACTGTCGGAACGTAACATCTTCGCATAAACGTCAAAATCCTTCGTTCCCCACTTCCCCATCAGTGTCTCGATACGACGGCGCATCTGCTTCTCCTTATAGGCTGTCAGGTCGATTTTCGTCAGTGTATACACCGACTTTTCAAATTCTTCGTAAGTCATTGCCATACTTGTCTCCTTCGAGAACACGTTATTCACACGGTTCCCTATTGTTTTTTCAATTAAAAAACGCCGCACCATAACTGTTGCGGCGTTTCGTTATGCGATATTACTCCTCGCTTGCAGCATCCTCTGCAGGAGCTTCCTCAACTTCAGGAGCGAACATAGCCTTAACACTTAAGGAAATCTTCTTATCGGTTCCGTTGAAATCAACAACCTTAGCGGTTACAGAATCGCCAACCTTAAGAACATCCGAAGGCTTCTCGATATGATCCTTGCTGATCTGAGATACATGTAAAAGAGCATCTACGCCATCCTCTAACTCGATGAAAGCACCGAAGTCGGTCATTCTGGCAACCTTACCCTCTACTACATTCCCTACAGCATACTTCACATCTGCATCCTTCCAGGGATTTGCATCTGCGAACTTAAGAGATAATGCAATCTTATTGTTGGAAATCTCTTTGATGAGAACCTTAACAACATCACCGCTCTTGAATACCTTCTTAGGATTCTCAACATGTCCCCAGCTCATCTCGGAGATATGAAGCAGACCGTCCATACCGCCAAGATCAATGAATGCGCCGAAATCGGTTACATTCTTAACGGTACCTTCTACTATATCACCTTCCTGAATTCTCTCAAGAAGTTCCTTCTGCATCTCGCTTCTCTTTGCAACCATAAGCTGCTTACGATCACCGATTACTCTTCTCTTCTTAGGATTGTACTCCGTAATTACGAACTGAATCTCCTGACCTGCGTACTTGGTAAGATCCTTTTCATAAGTGTCGGATACTAAGCTTGCAGGGATGAAGATACGAACTTCATCAACGATTACGCTTAAACCACCATCAAGAACCTGGCTAACCTTAGCGGTAAGCACTTCCTTGTTGTTGCAAGCTTCTTCAATTCTCTGATTGCCTCTCTCGGAAGCAAGTCTCTTATAGGACAGAAGAACCTGTCCGTCTCCGTCATTCACCTTAACAACCTTCGTGGTAAGGGTATCGCCTTCCTTCAGTGCGGTAGTTAAGTCAAAATTCGGCTCACTGGTATACTCGTATCTGGTAAGAATACCATCTGCCTTACAGCCAATATTAAGAACAGCTTCCTCAGCCTTAACGCTGATTACGGTTCCTTCTACTACCTGATTGGTATGGACTGTTTTGAATGACTCTTCAAGCATTTGTTCAAAAGTAAGTTCTGACATAATTTTGAACCTCCTCAATTATAGTATTTGGGGTTGATGCCCCGGCCGTGATTCCGATTGTCCGAACGGAATCCGGTAGTGGAATGTCAAGGTCATCCGGTGTCTGTATCAAAAATGTAGACTCACATTCTCTTTTACAAATATCGTATAGTTTACGTGTATTCGAGCTATGCGCTCCCCCGATCACAATCATTGCATCCGCCGTGGAAGCGATTTGACGAGCGGTCGTCTGTCGTTCCTCCGTAGCAGAGCATATTGTATCCACAACACTAACATAATAACCTTTTTTTTGAATAATTTCAACTAATTCCTTAAATTTTTTATGGTTATATGTTGTCTGGGATACAACCGTCAGTTTACGCGTCCGATCAATTTGAAGACCATCAATATCTGCCTCGGAATCCACCACAGAGTAGTCTCCGATAAGCCAGCCGATGATTCCCACCACTTCCGGGTGTGTCCGGTCGCCGATAATCAAGACATACTCTCCTCGTTCCGAGCTCTTGGCCACTTCCCTATGAATACGTTTCACGAAGGGGCAGGTCGCATCCACCACCCGATTTCCCGTGGCCACCAATTGCTCATATTCCCGCTTGGTAACCCCGTGAGAACGCACAATCACGGTCCCTGTCGGCAGAGCGGCCAGTTCATCGATGGAGTTGACAACCCGAACGCCTCGGGACTCCAAATCTCCCACCACAAGCTCATTATGAATAATCGGCCCATAGGTATAGATCGGTCCGTTCTCCCCGGAACCGTTTACCTCGGCATAGACCATCTCCACGGCACGCTTCACGCCAAAGCAGAAGCCGGCATTCTCCGCAACGATTACTTCCATTCGAATTCCTCTTTTACTTCCTCTTTTATCCTGCGTATCCTTGCAGGAAATCAACGCCCTGGCAGTACATCATCGCCTCTACATTTCATCACAATGAATCATGCCAAGAATCGTCTCAGCCACCTCATCGATCGTCATATCCGACGAATCCACAAGTGTCGCATCCGGCGCCTGCATCAGCGGCGAAATCTCACGATGCATATCCTGATAATCCCGGTCAATGATATCCTTCTCGATTACTTCCAGATCGCACTGTTCGCCTTTTTCCGTCAATTCATTGTAACGACGAAGCGCACGTACACGGCTGCTCGCGGTCAAATAGACCTTTACATCCGCATTGGGAAGTACCACCGTGCCGATGTCTCGTCCATCCATAACGATTTTGCCCTCAACCGCCATTTTCTGCTGCAGGCTTACCAGTTTCTTACGTACATTTCCGTTCACGCTGGTGGCGGAAGCCATCTTCCCGACCTCTTCGGTACGAATATAGCCGTTTACATTCTCTCCATTCAAGTAAACCACCTGCTGACCGTCCTCATAGCGAATCGTAATGTCTGCTTCCTCACACTTTTGACTTACCGCATCCGTATCGCTTGCCGCAACACCCTCGCGGATAAAAAACAATGCCATCGCACGATACATTGCTCCGGTATCCACATACACAAAACCAGCCTTCTTTGCAATCTGCTTGGCAATGGTACTCTTTCCTGCTCCTGCAGGTCCGTCAATCGCCACACTGTATCCCATTTGTTCGTCCTCCCTGTATTCATTCAAAATATATCATTCTATCGTCTTTTCCGACGCTGACATTCCTGCAAGATAGCCGGTACTCCAGGCGATCTGAAGATTAAATCCGCCGGTCAGTGCATCAACATCCAATAGTTCTCCCGCCACATAGAGACCGGTTATCCGTTTGCATTCCATCGTGGAAGGATTCACCTCTTTTACCGAGAGTCCTCCCTGCGTAATAATCGCCTCATCAAAGGACCTCTTTGAGGTAAGATGCACCGGAAGATGCTTAATCAAGTCTCCAAAAGCCCTGCGCTCTTCCTTCGTAATCTCATCACAACGTTTATCGGCATCGATTCCCGAAAGATTCACCATGATGGGAATCAGATTCAACGGAAAAAGATCCTTCAGTGAATTCTTAAACTGTTTCGAATGATAGAGTTCAAAATCATGCTGTAACCGCTTGTCAAGTTCCTCGCCGGACAATGCAGGCTTCAAATCGATGGAAGCCTCCAATTCCCCGAAATCCATATCGGTTCCCTTCAGGTACGAGGACGCGCTCAGTACAAGAGGACCGCTGATTCCGAAGTGCGTAAACAACATCTCTCCAAAATCCGAGTATAATTCTTTTTTCCCTCTGCGAATGGAAAAGGAAACATTCTTAAGTGCAAGTCCCTGCACCTCTTTCATCCACTCATCCCGCGTATTAAGCGGCACTAACGCCGGCACACAGGGTGTCATCTGCAACCCAAGTCCGTTCAAAAAAGCATGTCCGTCACCGGTTGAGCCCGTAGTCTTATAGGATAACCCTCCGGTTGTAAGAATCACCGCATCGGCACGCTCTGTCTTCCCTCCGGCCAAACGAACTCCGGTAACGGCAGGCGTCGGATTCCATCGGTCCCGCTCCTCCGCAGTTGCTTGTTCGTCCTTAAGTTGCTTTTCTTCGGTCAGAAGGCCTTCCACCCTGGTATTCAAGCGAATCTCCACGCCAAACTCATCCAGTTTACGTTTGAGAGCCGCCGTCACATCCGAGGCACGGTCCGAAACTGGAAAAACACGCTCACCGCGCTCGACCTTACACTTACAGCCTTTGGATTCCACAAGCTCCATCACGGCATGGTTATCCAGCGTATAAAAGGCCGAATACATAAACTTCGGATTGGTAACCAGATTCTTAAAGAAGCGGTCTGCATCGCAGGCATTGGTCAGATTGCAGCGCCCTTTTCCGGTAATATATATTTTTTTGCCAAGCTTCTCATTTCGTTCCAGGAGGATCACCTTCGCATCCGGATTCACGGTCTTGGCTCCAATGGCCGCCATCATTCCTGCCGCGCCACCGCCTACTATGATTATTTTACTCATCTTGCTCTCCCTGACATCTTACAAGCATTCGTTTGAGCGTATCGTTCCTATTCCTCTTCTCTTTTCAGAGAATACTTAAGCACCGGACTGTCCTTAATGAAGTTAATCTCATCATTCAGATAAACCTGATAATTATTCCAGGTCTCCTCAAGCATCTCAAGGTCGCTTCGAACCTCCGCAGGACGTTTGATGCAGAACGAAACGATTAAGGCATTAATGAGACTCAAAGGAGCACACAAAGAGTCCACAATCGATACCTGTTCACTGACCGCATAGAGATTGCAGGCCGAATACATACACATCGGGGAATGAATATTATCGGTAATCGTCACAACCTTGGCATTTCGGTCGTTTGCAAACTCCATGGCCTTCAGGGTTCGCATGGAATACCTGGGGAAACTGATTCCGATCACGCAATCCTTCTCTGAGACACGAATCATCTGCTCGAAGGTCTCACTTGTACTGGTGGTCGTCAACACCTTAACATTATCCCGGCACATATTCAGATAGAAGCCCAAAAGCTCTGCTAAGGGTGCACAGCTACGCACTCCCACAATATAGACATGCTCTGCCTCCAGAATCGTATTGACTGCCAGCTCAAAAGTCTCCGCATTCAGTTGGTCCAGGGTGTTCTTAATACGAACCATATCCTGCCCCAGAACCTCACGTACAATTTCCAGCTGCGTGGAGGAGCCATAGCGGGTCTCGACACGCTGGACCGAATTCAGTTTATTTTTTACCCAATCCGACAGGTCCTTTTGAAACTCCGGATATCCTTCATAGCCGATGGCATTGGCAAAACGGACCACCGTTGACTCACTGGCATCCACCTCTCTGCCAAGAGCCGCGGCCGTCATAAAAACCGCACGGTCGTAATGATCTCGCACAAAGTCCCCGATTCTCTTATGAGATTTACTCAACTTCGGGTATACATCATCAATTTTTCGAATAATATTATAATCACGCAATAAGTTCGCCATACTGTCACCTACATCTTCAATCCGCTAAAAGAATAGAATGCGTTCTCCAAAAGTTCCTGCGTCTTCTGCGCATCCAGATCATAATCCCCCGTAATCGACATCGACGCCGCTCCGGAGATAAAAATCCACATCTTCTCGAACAAATCCCCTGCATCACGTACTCCCGCCTTGGAAGCCTTCAGAAGCTCCATCTTGACCGCGTTGGTATTCTTGTTTAGCAACTCATACAAGGGCATTCCGTGTCGATTCTCATTTAGAAATAGCATGCGAAACAGCATCGATTCTTCCTGTGCGAATCGAATATAAATCAACCCCAGGTTCACAAACGGAACCATACTCTTCGACGGCGATTCCAGATAGAATTTTGCAAAACGCATATGGGCCGTATAGAAAAGAGCATCCCACAATTCTTCCATATTCGCAAAATGTCGGAAAATCGGTTGCGTCGAGCATCCGATCTTCGCAGCCAACTTCCTGGCGGTTACATTTTCGATTCCCTCTTCTTGGAGAAGAGCATAGGCACTTTCCTCAATCATTTGCTTGGATACTGATTCTTTTCTGGGCATAACAACCTGTCTCCCTTTCTTGCGGTATACCAAAAAGAAAATGTCTGCAGCGCATCCGTCTGCAGACATTAAAAATCATGCGTTATTAAAATTGTATAATAATCCTACTGCATCGTCAAGAGAGAAGTCTCTGTTACGACATATTCGCATTATTTCATCGCAAGCAAACGCTTCAGTTCCTGCACTTCCTTCTCCAAGGCATCTGCCCGCTGTCGTTCCAGCGCGGTGTTCATACGTTCTTCTTCACGGCCAGCACTCATGCCCGCCTCGTGGCCTTCCTCCCACGCCTCATCCCGAAGATCATCATAATAAAAGATTTCCTTCATATACTGGCTCCTCCACTTCTCATTCTCACGAATCCTACGAACCTCGGCATCTATCCGCTTCGTTAACTCGTTTCCCACTTCTCCCGTCATGATATACCGGCACAAGCTTCTTAAACCTTCCGATATCTCTTCCTCACTATCATACGCCCCACAGTTAATGAAATACTTCAATGCCTCATCATGAAGCTGCAGCTTCGCATTATTCTTGCACGTATTCTCAAACACATACTTACACTGCCCCTCCCCAA
>JAZQQG010000025.1:0-79961 GCA_045628945.1 Lachnospiraceae bacterium | reverse complement strand
TTGTAGTTAGGTCCGATCTGCTTCTTGATCTTCTCATCCACACCACCGTTGAGAGCGTATAACATACACTTAGCAAGGTTAGCACGTGCTCCGAAGAACTGCATTTCCTTACCGATTCTCATGGAGGATACGCAGCAAGCGATACCGTAATCATCACCGTGGGTTACTCTCATCAGGTCATCGTTCTCATACTGGATGGAAGAGGTGTTGATGGAGGTCTTCGCACAGAACTTCTTGAAGTTCATAGGAAGTCTGGTGGACCAGAGTACGGTTAAGTTGGGCTCGGGAGCTGCACCAAGGTTATTTAAGGTGTTCAGGTAACGGAAGCTGGACTTGGTTACCATGTGACGTCCGTCAATACCAACACCACCGATGGACACGGTTACCCATACAGGGTCGCCGGCGAAAATCTGATTGTACTCAGGAGTTCTTGCGAACTTAACAAGACGTAACTTCATTACGAAGTGGTCTACGAATTCCTGAATCTGCTCCTCAGTGAAGGTACCGTTCTTAAGGTCTCTCTCTGCGTAGCAGTCGATGAAGGTGGAGGTACGTCCAAGGGACATAGCAGCACCGTTCTGCTCCTTTACTGCGGAAAGGTATCCGAAGTAGGTAGCCTGGATTGCTTCCTGTACGTTGGTAGCAGGCTTGGAGATATCGCAGCCGTAAGATGCAGCCATCTGCTTCATCATCTTAAGAGCTACCATCTGCTCGGAGAGCTCTTCACGAAGACGGATAACATCATCGGTCATGATACGGCCGGTGGACTCCTTCTGAGCTTCCTTATCCTCGATCAGTCTGTCGATACCGTACAGAGCGATACGTCTGTAGACACCAATGATACGACCACGGCCGTAAGCATCGGGAAGACCGGTAATAACGTGGGAAGAACGACATGCTCTCATCATAGGGGTGTAAGCATCGAAACAACCTGCGTTGTGAGTCTTTCTGTGGGTGGAGAAGAACTCGGAGATCTCCTCATCTACCTTGTAACCGTTGTCTTCGCAAGCCTTCTCTGCCATACGGATACCACCGTAAGGCTGTAAGGAACGCTTGAAAGGCTTATCGGTCTGGAAACCAACGATGGTCTCCTTGCTCTTATCAAGATATCCGGGACCGTGAGAAGTGATGGTAGAAACTACCTTCGTGTCCATATCAAGAACACCGCCTGCTTCACGCTCCTTCTTAGATAACTCAAGAACCTGTGCCCACAGATCCTTGGTGTTCTGGGTAGGGCCTGCAAGGAAAGAATCATCTCCGTCATAGGGAGTGTAGTTCTTCTGGATGAAATCACGTACGTTGATTTCCTTTTCCCACTTGCCGCCTACAAAACCGTTCCATTCGTCTCTCATTTTGTAATAGCCTCCTGTAAAATATAGTTGTGAAATGTCACATGCACCGCCCGTGTTAGGCGGGCATTGTATCATTGACTTTCTGTATGCTTATTCTAATCTATCCTTATTCTTATAGTCAAGAAGTACCTGCCGATTCCGTGTACTTTTTCAAGTACAAAAACAGGATACAGATAGCATTTGAAATTGGGAAAAGAGTATGCTATGCTATTTTACGGCAAATAATCGCCGAGAATTCGGCACGGAGGTATAAAACAATGGCTATTACGAAGGATATGTTAATCGGAGAAATCTTACAGGTGAATCCTCTTGCAGGTCCCGCACTCATCGAGTCCGGTATGCACTGCATCGGATGTCCCGCATCTCAGGGGGAGACTCTTGAGGAAGCTGCTATGGTTCATGGAATGGACATCGATACGCTTCTTGAGAAGTTAAACAATCTGTAAGGAACGTCAGGATTCCATGGAACGTCAGTGTTCCTTTGGAGATTCTGAATTGAATCACAAAAAAGATAAGCCCGGCTCTGTTGAGTCGGGCTTTCGTGTATTCGTTGAATATCAATTAGGAAATCGTTAACGGAAATCTTCCTGAAAACCGGCAAAAATACAAATTACAGCGTAGCAAGACACTGCAATGCCGTAGATGCCAGCATGGTGTCGCAATGCTCCTTGAAATAGGCTTCCATAGCGGGGCTGTAGCCTCCGGCGGTAGCATATTCGGAGAGGACATTGCAGATTCGGTTGAAATCCGCCGGCTCGAGACCGTGACTGGAAATCAACAGAGTATATTGGTTCTTGGCATTGTCCTTATATAAAGTATTGAAACCAAGGGTTCCGCTGTTTAAGATTCTGGAGATGGAGATTAAGGTATCCAGGTCGTTGAAGAGGTAGGTACGAATCACATCCTCTCCGGTAATCATCTCAATCTCACTACCGGCCGATTTGCTGTTTTCTTCCGCAATACGCTTCTGCATCTCACCGAGATCTTCCTTAATCTTCTTGAAGAGGTCTAAGACATTGCCCGCCGAAACGGTACCCTCCGGAAGTGCAAAGGTTTCTGCGTCTTCCTCCTCATCGTCACTCTCTTCATGTACGGAGGGGGCAAACTTCGAGAAACGGGTATCAATCTCTTCCGGATCCTCAACCTTGGTGATAATCAGTACAATACAGTCGGGATTCAGGGGAATTGCCTCGATCATCAAGGGAATATCCTCTGCCTCAAAACCATACTTAAGCGCAGCCTGCTGCATCATATCGCGGAACAGGGCTTTCGCCTTTTCGGTGCCGTATGCCAGCTCGCTGATCTTAATCTCGCGACTCGCCAGATCTTCTTTTGTTAAGGTGCAGCGAATCTGATGGTCGTTCACTTTTTCAATCTTCATATGCCGATCCTCCTTTCATAGAATAACCGGAGTCCTATGAATCTGACTCAAATCTTGTCTGTATCTTAATCGAAGAGCGGGATTTCGTCAATAACACCGCCCCAAAGTTAATAAAAAAATAATAAAACAAATTGTTATAGAATCCCTAATCTCTATATCGGACGATTATACTCTTCTTGTAAGTGCCGATTTGTAAACAGGAAAGGAGGCATCCAAGTCCCGTTTACATTTTTTCAATTTAACAATTTCAGGACCCGGCGGAAAGGTTGTTAACCGGTCGGGAACGAACATTGTCTTGCAGGCCGGAGTGCTTGCCATTTCCAAAAAAATCTCAATAGTTTCAGTAAGTTCACTTTTTATCCCAATTATTTTTTAGCCGTTACGAACCGGTGCTTACGGCTGTTGGACGAGTCGAGTAAGGACACCCGTCTCATGCTTCTATACCACGATATGGACTGTTCTTCCTATCCTAATGAATGAAAGGAGGAGATCGAATTGTCGGAGAAAGAAGAATTAATCGATCGACTGTCTTTTCTGGAACGTAACGGCGTTGCCATCTATATGGACGGCTTGCCGGCGAGTCCGGTGGATATTGCGGAATGCTGTTGTCTTCGCGAGGAGAGCACCTATATGCCGGACTATGTCTTAAGCGATCGCGGCGAACTGATGCAGGTTCGTTACGATCCGATTCTTATCCATTCGTAACTGTTGTATCTATAGTCATATCAATAACACGTTTATCCCCCGATTACCGTGTTTTGTCCGATCAGGGAGAGCAAAGTCCCAAGAACGAACGGTGGCCAATTAAATAATGACGATTTCCAAATAGTCTGATATAATAGGGACGGTCAGGAGGTGACAGGGAGATGAAAAAATTAATTCCCGTAGCCATAGCGATCGTCCTTATTATCGCTGTCGGTTATTTCTGGCTTATGCCGGAGCTCAAGCATAAAGTTACGTATTCGAATGTCCCTGCGGACTTAAACGAATACTATTCCATATACGCGGACACGGATGTTGCCATCATGTTGGGCGATAAGCTTCTGAAATCCAAAGCCCATTATTTTGACGGCCATCTTTATGTGGATCGCAAGGTGTGCGAGGCGTATTTTACCGATCGTCTGTATTACAGTGAGGCGGAGAATGTTCTCCTTTACACGGATGCAACGCAGGTATATACGGTCTATGCAAAGGATAAGACGAAGAACACGGCTTATTTTATCGGCGAGGAGAAGCACGACTTAGGACATGAGATTGTTCTTTTCCGGGAGGATACGATGTATCTGTCGATGGAGTATCTGCGCCTGTTCTCGAACTACAGCTGTGAATTTTTTGAGAATCCCTATCGTATTCAGTTAGACATCCGTTGGGAGACGAAACAGGTGGCGACGTTAAGTCATGACACGATGATTCGCACCCTTGCAGGCACGAAGTGCCCCGTGATGCGTGAAGTGAAGAAGGGGGAGACCGTTACCGTACTCGAGAAAATGGAGACCTGGTGCAAGGTAAAGACCGGTGACGCCATGATCGGGTATGTGGAGAATAAGTATCTGTCGGACGAGAAGAGCTACACCCCTACGCCGGTAAACGACGCTCTTTCGACGAACTTCCCGAATCAGTGCCGCAATTATACGGTGGCGTTAGGCTGGCATTACATGGGAAGCAGCTCGCAGAATGATAAGGTTGCCACAGTCATCAGCAGCTCGCCGGGAATGAATGTAATCTCCCCGACGTGGTTTTTCTTAAAAGGCGATAAGGGCGGATTCGTGGATCTCGGCTCCGCGCAGTATGTGAAGACGGCGCATAGTAAGGGCCTGGAGGTCTGGGCCTTAATCGAAGACATCAGCTATAAGGTGGATCTTACTTCCCTGCTTGCGACAAGAGAGAAGCGCGCGGCACTCATCGACAACATCATGGATGCGGTGTCGAAGTATGATCTGGACGGCATCAATATCGACTTTGAGAGTGTAAAAAGTGAGAACGGCCCGGAGTTCGTGCAGTTTATCCGGGAATTGTCTCTTAAGACCAGAGCGGCCGGCGTGGTATTGTCTGTGGATGTTTATGTGCCGAATCTGGGAAATACCTACTATGATTACGATGAGCTTGGTCGAGTGGCCGATTACGTGATTATGATGGGCTACGATGAGCATTGGGCAGGCTGCTCCGAGGCAGGAAGCGTTGCGTCCATCGGCTTTGTGAAGGACGGTATCGTAAGTCTTTTGGGTAAGAAGATTCCCGCCTATAAGATTATCAATGCGGTTCCTTTCTACAGCAGAGTTTGGGAGAGCCGTGGCGGTTCGATTACCGATACTACCGACAGTATGGTGAACCTTGCCAAGTGGGCCAAGAATAAAGGAATGACCCTTGAATGGGACGATGAAACCGCACAGAATTACGGTGAGCTTGTGAGCGGCAATACGACCTACTATCTCTGGATGGAGGACGCACAGTCCATTCAGGCGAAGTTAAATATGATGTTGAACTATCACATTGCCGGTGTTGCCGGCTGGAGACTGGGCTTTGAGAGCGCCGATGTGTGGCCGTTGATCTCTGCTTACGTTGACGCCAACAGCATTGAGAAATAGGCAGAAATGTGATAGAATATTCGGATAGATTCTTAGTAAGGAAGGCATAGGCTGTGGAGACACGTGTTGTGGCGGTTCTTCCGCCCGAACTGCATAGCGAAGAGATGAAGGAAGCCGGTCAAATCATTCGTGACGGTGGCCTTGTGGCATTTCCGACGGAGACCGTATACGGACTCGGCGGGGATGCGTTGAATGCTTCCTCGTCCCGTAAGATTTATGCGGCCAAAGGCCGTCCTTCCGATAATCCGCTCATCGTGCATATCGCCGAGATGAGCGCACTTGCGCCGATTGTGGAGTCCATTCCCGAGAAGGCGTATCGTTTAGCCGAGAAGTTCTGGCCGGGACCCCTTACGATGATTTTTAAGAAGTCCGCGGCAGTTCCATACGAGACTACCGGCGGCCTGGATACTGTGGCGGTGCGAATGCCGGACCACGAGGTGGCATTGTCTTTTATCCGGGAGGCCGGAGGCTATATTGCGGCCCCGAGCGCGAATACGTCCGGGAGACCGAGCCCCACAACGGCGGAGCATGTTTATGAGGATCTGCAGGGACGAATCGAGGAGATTCTGGACGGCGGAGATGTGGGAATCGGCTTGGAGTCCACGATTGTGGATCTGACCGAAGAGATTCCGATGATTCTGCGGCCGGGATATATCACGGCGAAGATGCTTGGAGAGGTCATCGGAGATGTGACCATCGATCAGGCGATTGTGGACGCTTCTTCGACGAAGGCACCGAAAGCACCGGGAATGAAGTATCGCCATTATGCACCGAAGGGAGAACTCACTGTGGTGGAGGGCCCGAAGGATGCGGTGATTCGTAAGATTAATGAACTGGTGGCCATCGACCGGGAGGCCGGACATCAGGTGGGCGTGATTGCAACGGAGGAAACCCGGGCACTCTATACGGCGGACGTGGTAAAGTCAGTCGGAACCCGTGCAAAAGAGGAAACCATTGCCCATAACCTCTATCGCGTTCTTCGCGAGTTTGACGAAGACGGAACCACAAGGATGTATTCGGAGTCCTTTGAAAGCGGCGGCATCGGCCCCGCGATTATGAACCGACTGCTGAAGGCAGCGGGACAGAAGGTAATTCATTGTGAATAGAAAGGTTGGAGGATCACATGATAGCGATTGGTAGTGATCACGGCGGATTTGATCTCAAGGAGGTTGTAATTCGTCATTTGGAAGAAAGAGGCATTGAGGTAAAGGATTGCGGTACGTACGACAAGAAGTCCTGCGATTATCCTCAGTTTGGCAAGGCGGTGGCCCATGCGGTAGCGGACGGCACCTGCGAGAAGGGAATCGTAATCTGCACCACCGGACTGGGCATCTCGATGGTGGCCAACAAGGTGAAGGGCATTCGTTGTGCCGTATGTGCGGATACCTACAGTGCGAAAATGACAAGACTTCACAACGATGCCAATGTATTGGCAATGGGCGGCGGTATCGTCGGTCCGAATTTGGCACTGGAGATTGTGGATATGTTCCTGGATACTCCTTTTTCGGCAGAGGAGAAGCATATTCGAAGAATCCGTCAGATTGAGGAGTAGGTCCCGGTCAATGGGGGAAAGCGCATGTATTCTGCAGGATTCCTGCAGCAATTCATAGAGAAGAGTGTATTTGAGGAGGTATGGAGTTATGGCAAAAGTAGTAGTAATGGATCATCCTTTGATTCAGCACAAGATTGGTTACATTCGCAGAAAGGATACCGGAACCAAGGATTTCCGTCAGACCATCAGTGAGATTGCAATGTTAATCTGCTATGAGGCAACGAGAGATCTTGCGTTAAGCGATGTGGAGATTGAGACTCCCATCTGCAAGACTACCGTGAAGGAATTAAAGGGCAAGAAGATGGCCGTGGTTCCTATTTTACGTGCAGGTCTTGGTATGGTAGACGGTATGTTGACGCTGATTCCCGCAGCCAAGGTGGGACACATCGGTCTGTATCGTGATCCCGAGACCAAGGAGCCGGTAGAGTACTATTGCAAGCTTCCCGCAGATTGTGCAGAGCGTGAGGTGTTCGTTGTTGACCCGATGCTGGCAACCGGCGGTTCCTCCGCGGCAGCCATCCAGATGTTAAAGGACAGAGGCTGCAAGAAGATTCACTTTATGTGCATCATTGCGGCTCCCGAAGGCGTAGAGAGAATGAAGAAGGAGCATCCGGACGTAGATATCTACATAGGTGCTCTCGATGAGAAGTTAAATGACCATGCTTACATCGTTCCCGGACTTGGCGACGCAGGAGACCGTATTTTCGGTACTCTGTAATCCGCTCCATAAAAAAGGAGATTCCCAACCGTATGAAGAGACAGAACTATATTACCTGGGACGAGTATTTCATGGGGGTATCGAAGCTCTCCGGAATGCGTTCCAAAGATCCGAATACCCAGGTGGGTGCCTGCATCGTAAGCGAGGACAATAAGATTCTGTCCATGGGCTACAACGGCTTCCCGAAGGGATGCTCGGATGATGATTTTCCTTGGGACAGAGAGGGCGATCCGCTGGAGACCAAATATCCTTACGTGACCCACAGTGAGCTGAATGCGATTCTGAACTATCGCGGCGGCAGCCTGGAGGGGGCGAAGATCTATGTATCTTTATTTCCCTGCAACGAGTGTGCGAAGGCAATTATTCAGGCAGGGATTAAGACCATCGTATACGATGACGATAAATATGCGGGAAACGCTTCCACGGTTGCATCAAAGCGTATGCTGGATGCGGCGGGCGTTCGCTATTATCGTTATGCGCCCTCGGGCAAAAAGATTGAGATTGATGTCTGATTCGTCAGATGAAGAAAAGAGACTTATGCTCTGTGCATAAGAGGAAGGAGCCGGTATGTCAGTGTGGAAAAAAGTACGTCGAATAGCGCTGATACTGGCTCTTGTTTTGTTTGTCGGGTCGATTCCGCCTTATGACTCCCAGGCGGCCAAGAAAAAGACCACCCAGGAGAAGTTGGACGAGGCCGAAAAAGAGAAAGAAAAGCTGCAGGAAGGCATCGAGGATACCAAGGACAAGGTGGCCGATCTGAAGGGAGAAATCTCCGATCTTCAGAAGAAGTTGAATGCGTTAAATAAGGAGATGGAGGAGATCAGTGATCATCTGGAGGATCTCTATGCACAGATTGACGCGAAGCAGTACCAGATCTTTGTTTCGGAGAAGAACTTAGAAAAGGCGGAACGGAAGCGCGATGAACAGTATGCCGCGATGAAGGATCGCATTCGTCAGATATATGAGGCCGGGCAGGTTTCTTTTTTACAGGTAATCTTTGAGGCGAAGAGTTTTTCGGATATTCTGACGCGTATGGAGTACATTCAGCGTGTAGAAGCCTATGACCAGCAGATGTTGGATGAGTACGAAGAGAATCTGGCCCTGATTGATGCCACGAAAGCATCTTTGGAAACAGAGAATGATAAGTTAAACGCCCTGAAGGCGGAGGTGGAGAGCGAGCAGGCCCGGGTCGAGGCCATCATCGTCGAGACTTCGAATTATGTGATTCTCTATAAGGATCAGGTATCCGAGGCGGAGAAATTGGCCAAGGAATACGAGAAGAAGCTTAAGCAAAAAGAAGAGGATATTGAGTACCTGAAGAAGAAGCTCGAGGAGGAGAAGTATCTGGCGTTACTGGCAGCAGCGGCTCAGACGCGTGACCTCTCGGAGGTAAAATTCGAGGAGGGAGATCGATATCTGATTGCAACCATGATCTACTGCGAAGCGGGCGGCGAGGTTTATGCCGGTAAGCTTGCGGTCGGAGCGGTGATCATTAACCGACTTTTAAACGGAGCCTTTCCGAACACCGTCAGCGGCGTGCTCTATCAGAAGAATCAGTTCTCTCCCGTTGCCAGCGGACGTTTCGCACTGAGTCTGGCGCAGGGACGTGCAAGTAAGGCCTGCTACCAGGCGGCGGACGAGGCGATGAGCGGTGTTACGAATGTCGGAAACTGTATGTTCTTCCGTACACCGACCCCGCTTAAGACTCCGAAATATACCATCGGAGGCCATATCTTCTACTAGTTCCGAACCGTCTCCTTGCACAAAAAAGCAACACGGCGGAAACAACACATTTTTTGCGGAATTTTACTACCCCGGGGAGTGAACCTCGGGGTTGTTTTTTGGTTGAAAAAAAGCTATAATGAATTAGTGTGTGGTAGTAGGCGTACTATGCCCTCTGCACACGAGTTCGCAGCAATGGAAATGAGGCGCTATGCGAGATCGAAAGGGACCGAAATATTCCACACAGGTATTCCAATCACTGGCGATGATTACGCAGTTTGGAATCACTATGTTGGTGTCGATTGGACTCTGCACCTATGCGGGAATCTGGCTGGATCGGAAGCTTGGCACATCCTTCCTTGCGATTGTATTGTTTTTTATCGGGGCTTCGTCGGGAGCGCTCGGTGTCTATAAGTTAGCTCACGGAGTATACGGCAATGAACAACGAGACCATTCAGAAGCTGGCCGACAAGGGTCTGATCAGCAAGGAACTGCTGGCGGAGACGGACCTCATCGATGAAGAGGATGTCGCCGACGAACTTCGGGAAGAAGATCCGGAGGCGGAACCGTATGTGAGTACGATTACCATTGTGGATACCTTGTGGGAGATGCTTGTGGTGGTGTTCCTGTGGGGACTGCTTGCCGAGCTGGGTGGCGCGTTCTTTGTGAAGGACGGCATCGGTTACAGCTTTGGCGTGTTGATCGGAACGGCGCTTGCGGCCCTTAGTGTAGCGCATATGACCTGGTGCATTAACCGAAGCCTGGAGTACGGCAAGGGCGCCAAGGCAAAGGTAGTCGCCTGGTCGCTGATTCGATATTTTGCAATTGTGGGTGTGTTTGCACTCATGATCTTTGGCAAGATTGCCAATCCGTTATCGGCATTCTTGGCATTAATGGGATTGAAAGTCTCGGCATACCTTCAGCCGTTGACACATAGAATTATGGAGAAGAGGAGGTGAAAAAATGGGACAAGGAATCTTAGTATCCAATGATCTTGGCTTTATGATCAAGGGCGTGTTCGAGTACAAGTTCTTAGGCCAGACGGTCTGGTTCACGACTTCGAACCTCTGCTTATTGATTGTGATTCTGATGTTATGCATTTTTGCAATCATCGCAGGAAACCACATGAAGAAGGCCAAGGAAGTTCCGGATACCTTCCAGAATATCATTGAGTTGATTGTTGAGAAACTGGACGGAATCGTGGGAAATACGATGAGCCCCGGCGGTGCCAAAGCATATCGTAATTACATTTCGACGATCTTCTGTTTTATTCTGATCAGCAACATCTCGGGTCTGATGGGCTTACGACCGCCCACAGCAGACTACGGTGTGACGTTACCGCTTGGTATCATTACATTTGCGCTGATCCGATACAACCAGTTCAAATACAACAAGCCGGCAACGATTTGGCGTGATATGACCTCACCCTTACCGCCCTGGCTGCCGATATGGTTCCCGATTAACTTAATCAGTGAGATTGCGGTTCCCATTTCGTTATCGTTGCGTCTGTTCGCCAACGTATTGTCCGGCACCATTATGATGGCGCTGGTATACGGATTGCTTAAGTACATCTCGATTGGATGGCCTGCTGTATTGCATGCATACTTCGATTTGTTCTCCGGCGCAATTCAGACCTACGTATTCTGTATGTTAACCATGACATACATCAGCAATCAGCGAGGAGAGAACTAATCCCCGCACAGTAGTATCGTATTACCAATCCAAAAGAATACAGAAATCCCAAGGAGGAAAAAAGAATGGCACAGTTTAACACAGAATTTATCAAAGGTTGCTCCGCAATTGGTGCAGGTCTTGCAGTTATCGCAGGTATCGGACCCGGTGTTGGTCAGGGTATCGCAGCAGGTCTTGGTGCAAATGCAGTAGGTAAGAACCCCGGCGCTAAGGGTGATATCACCTCTACCATGTTACTTGGTCAGGCCGTAGCAGAGACCACCGGTCTTTATGGTCTGTTGGTTGCAATGTTACTGTTATTCGTACAGCCTCTTGCAAAATAGGAATGCTCCGTTCGTGAGAACGACAAATAACTCATAGAAAGGAGGCATTTACGTGGACTGGGAAAGATTATTTGACCTGGACGTGCAGCTCCTTGCAGATTCCGTGCTTACCCTGATTGCGGTATTCGTACTGTTCTTGGTAATGTCACATTTCTTATTTAACCCTGCAAGAAAGTATCTGGAGTCACGTCGGGACAGAATCAAGAACGATCTGGACAGTGCAGCTGCGGATAAGGCGGAAGCATCCAAGCTTCGTACCGAGTATGAAGACAGACTGCATGGTGTTGAGAAAGAAAAGGAAGCCATCTTAAGCGAAGCGCGTAAGAAGGCAATTGCTAATGAGAATCAGATTATCGCAGATGCCAAGGAAGAAGCCGGTCGCATTATCGAACACGCCAATAAGGAAGCTGAGCTGGAGAAGGCGAAGGTTGCCGATGACGTGAAGAAGGAAATGATCGACGTTGCGTTCTTAGTAGCCGGTAAGGTTGCAGGTAAGAACATTGATGCAGATGCACAGGGTAACCTGATTGACGAGACTTTGAAGGAAATAGGTGAGAGCACATGGCTAAGCTGATTTCTAAGACCTACGGCGAAGCGCTCTTTGAATTGTCCGTAGAGGAATCCAAGACCGACCTCTTCTTAGAAGAGATTCAGGTATTGTTGGACGCCTTTGCAGAGAATCCGGATTTCTACCGACTGATGACCCACCCCCAGGTAACCAAAGAAGAAAAGGTTAGCATTATGGGTGCGGTGCTGGACGGTCGCGTGTCCGGCGAGTTGAGTGCTTTTTTCCGTCTGATTATCGAAAAGGACAGATACGGAGAGATTACCGAGATTCTTACGTACTTCGTAGATCGTATGAAGGAATTCAAGGGAATCGGTGTTGCGTATGTAACGACCCCGACCGAACTGACCGATGCTCAGAAGAAAGCCGTTGAAGACAAGCTTCTTCAGACCACACGGTTCAATCGTATGGAGATGCATTACGAGCTGGACGAGGCGTTGATCGGTGGTATGACCATCCGAATCGGTGACCGCGTTGTGGACAGCAGTATTTCCAATCAGTTGAATCAGTTAAAAAAGCAGTTGATGAATATCCAGCTGGCTTAGACATTATTTTTTAGAAAGGTGCGTACAGATCCATGAATTTAAGACCAGAAGAAATCAGTTCAGTCATTAAGGATCAGATCAAGAGATATTCTGCAAAGATGGAAGTATCCGATGTGGGTACGGTTATCCAGGTTGCGGATGGTATCGCACGTGTACACGGACTTGAGAATGCAATGCAGGGTGAGTTGCTTGAATTCCCCGGCGATGTTTACGGAATGGTATTAAACCTCGAGGAGGACAACGTTGGTGCCGTATTACTCGGTAATACCAAGAACATCAACGAAGGCGATCTTGTTAAGACCACCGGTCGAGTAGTAGAGGTTCCCGTAGGCGATGCATTATTGGGACGTGTTGTGAACGCTCTTGGTCAGCCTATTGATGGCAAAGGACCTATTATGACGGCAAGATTCCGTCAGATTGAGAGAGTTGCTTCCGGCGTTATCACAAGAAAGTCTGTAGATACGCCGTTACAGACCGGTATTAAGGCAATTGACTCCATGGTTCCCATCGGAAGAGGTCAGCGTGAGTTAATCATCGGTGACCGTCAGACCGGTAAGACCGCAATTGCAATTGATACCATCATTAACCAGAAGGGCCAGAACGTTAAGTGTATCTACGTTGCAATCGGCCAGAAGGCTTCTACCGTTGCTTCCATCGTGAATACCCTGGAGGAATACGGTGCAATGGCATACACCACCGTCGTAGCTTCTACGGCGAGTGAGCTTGCTCCCCTTCAGTACATCGCTCCTTATGCAGGTTGTGCAATCGGTGAGGAGTGGATGGAGAACGGGGAAGACGTTCTCGTAATCTACGATGATTTAAGTAAGCACGCAGCCGCATATCGTACGCTGTCCCTGCTCTTAAAGAGAGCGCCCGGACGTGAGGCGTATCCCGGCGACGTATTCTACTTACACTCCAGATTGTTGGAGCGTGCGGCTCGTATGAGTGATGAGTACGGCGGAGGTTCCTTAACCGCACTTCCCATCATCGAGACCCAGGCAGGTGACGTATCTGCCTACATTCCTACCAACGTAATCTCCATTACCGACGGTCAGATCTATCTGGAGACCGAGATGTTCAACTCCGGTTTCAGACCCGCAATCAATGCAGGTCTTTCCGTATCCCGAGGAGGTGGTGCGGCTCAGATTAAGGCAATGAAGAAGATTGCAGCTCCTATTCGTGTGGAGTTGGCTCAGTATCGTGAGCTTGCATCCTTCGCACAGTTCGGTTCCGAGTTGGATGCCGACACCAAGGAGAAGTTAGCACAGGGTGAACGTATTAAGGAGATTCTGAAGCAGCCTCAGTACAAGCCCATGCCTGTTGAATATCAGGTTCTGATTATCTACGCAGCAACCAACAAGTATCTCCTGGATGTTCCCGTAGACAGAATCTTAGACTTTGAGAAGGAGTTCTTCGATTACTTGGATACCAAGTACACCGAGATTCCCGCAGCAATCCGTGAGGAGAAGGTAATCTCCGAGCAGACCGATGCATTACTCAAGAAGGCAATCGAAGAGTTCAAGGCAGATTTCATGAAATAAGCATTAAGGATTATGGTGATTCATTATGGCTTCAATGAGAGACATTAAGCGACGTAAGACATCAATCCAGAGTACACAGCAGATAACCAAAGCCATGAAGCTGGTCTCCACTGTAAAATTACAGAGAGCCAAGGCAAGAGCGGAACAGTCTCAGGTCTATTTCAAAATGATGTATGAGACGGTTAGCAACATTCTGGCGAAGACCGGACCCATCGATCATCCGTATCTTACGGGTGGCGGCGGAGAGAAGAAGGCAGTCATTGCCATCACTTCGAACCGTGGTCTGGCCGGCGGATACAATTCCAATATTGTGAAGCTGATAACCAGAGGGGAGCTCAAGAAGGAAGAACTTGTAATCTACGCATTGGGTAAAAAAGGACGTGATACCTTAGCCCGTTACGGTTACGAGTTGGCAATGGAGGATGAGCAGATCGTAGAGGAACCTACCTATGCGGCTGCCATGCAGTTGTCTGCCGAACTTATCTCCGCCTACGAAAAGGGTGAGATTGGGGAGATCTATCTTGCGTATACCGCATTTAAGAATACCGTAGTGCATACCCCGACTCTGATTAAGCTTCTTCCCATTGAGAAGGAAGAGACGAATGAAGAGGAACAGGGTGCTCCGATTCCGATGAACTTCGAACCTGATGAGGAAGAGGTACTGAATCGTTTAATTCCCAAGTATGTAACCAGTCTGATCTATGGTGCACTTGTGGAGGCACAGGCGAGTGAAAACGGTGCCAGAATGCAGGCTATGGATTCTGCGACGAGCAACGCCGAGGAGATGATCGACGACTTGTCGCTTAAGTATAACAGAGCACGTCAGGGCTCTATTACACAGGAATTAACAGAGATTATTGCGGGAGCTAACGCAATTAACTGAGAAAGGAATTAGAAAAATGGCAGATAAAGTAATTGGTAAGATTACTCAGATCATCGGCGCCGTTCTTGATATCAAGTTCTCCGAAGGCAAGCTGCCTGAGATCAACGAAGCGATCGAGATTACCCGTAAGAGCGGGGACATCCTGGTGGTAGAGGTTGCTCAGCACTTAGGCGATGACACCGTTAGATGTATCGCGATGGGACCTACCGACGGACTTGTAAGAGGAATGGATGCTGTTGCTACCGGCGCTCCGATCTCCGTACCCGTTGGTGAGAACACCCTCGGACGTATGTTCAATGTATTGGGACAGCCGATTGATAACAAGCCCGCCCCTGAAGGCGTAGGCTATGAGCCGATTCACAGACCGGCACCTGAGTTCAAGGAGCAGTCCACGAAGGCAGAGCTTCTTGAGACCGGTATTAAGGTCGTTGACCTTCTCTGCCCTTATCAGAAGGGTGGTAAGATTGGTCTGTTCGGTGGTGCAGGTGTAGGTAAGACCGTATTAATTCAGGAGCTGATCCGTAACATCGCAACCGAGCATGGCGGATATTCCGTATTTACCGGTGTAGGTGAGCGTACCCGTGAGGGTAATGACCTCTACTACGAGATGAAGGAGTCCGGCGTTATTGACAAGACCACCATGGTCTTCGGTCAGATGAACGAGCCCCCCGGAGCGAGAATGAGAGTAGGTCTTACCGGACTTACCATGGCAGAATACTTCCGTGATAAGGGTGGTAAGGACGTTCTTCTTTTCATCGATAATATTTTCCGTTTTACCCAGGCAGGTTCCGAGGTGTCCGCCCTTCTGGCACGTATGCCTTCCGCAGTAGGTTATCAGCCTACCCTGCAGACGGAGATGGGTGCTCTTCAGGAGCGTATTACTTCTACCAAGAACGGTTCCATTACCTCCGTTCAGGCAGTATACGTACCTGCGGATGACTTAACGGACCCCGCTCCTGCAACAACCTTCGCGCACTTGGATGCGACCACCGTACTGAGCCGTTCCATCGTTGAGTTAGGTATCTATCCTGCGGTAGACCCTCTGGAGTCCACTTCCCGTATCCTGGATCCTCGTATCTTAGGTGAGGAACACTACAAGGTTGCCCGTGGCGTACAGGAGATTCTGCAGAAGTATAAGGAATTACAGGATATCATCGCCATCTTAGGTATGGACGAGTTATCTGAGGACGATAAGCTTGTCGTTAGCCGTGCAAGAAAGGTTCAGAGATTCTTATCTCAGCCCTTCTTCGTAGCAGGACAGTTTACCGGTCTGGAAGGTAAGTACGTTCCGATCTCCGAGACCATCCGTGGTTTCAAGGAGATTCTGGAAGGTAAGCATGATGATGTTCCCGAGAGTTACTTCCTGAATGCCGGAACCATTGACGACGTACTGGCTAAGGTGAAATAATCATACCGATACCCGGTAGTCTAATGAATGGAGATTGCTATGGCAGAGATGAACCAATTCGTACTCAAGATCATCACTCCGGACCGCGTATTCTACGAGGATACCGTAGAGATGGTAGAGTTCAATACAATTGAAGGTGAAGTCGGTATCTATGCGAAGCACGTGCCGACCACGATGATTATTGCTCCGGGAATTCTCACCATTACCAAGGATGGGGCTACCAAGGATGCTGCATTGCATGCAGGATTTGCGGAAGTGCTTACCGATCAGGTCACCATCATGGCAGAGGTTGTGGAATGGCCCGAAGAGATTGATGTGCAGCGTGCCGAAGCTGCAAAAGAGCGTGCCGAGAATCGTCTGAAGGAAAAATCAGACGGACTGGACAGTGTTCGTGCAGAGGCTGCACTTGCAAGATCGCTTGCAAGAATTCATGTAGTAAAATAGTTATACACTGTATTGCATGATACAGAAGCAATGGCCCATATACAGGTTTTGGCTTGTATGTGGGCTTTTGTTAAGAGGGGAAAGTATGTTGACGATTGCTTTATGTGATGATGATTTTTTGGCGATGAACCAGGAAGAGAAGATTATCCAGGAGGTGCTCGAAGAGCTTGGAATAAACGAATATCGTGTATGCAGATATGATTCTGCGGAAGGATTACTTGAGGCTCAGGTAATAGGGGATTGTGATATTTTCTTTCTGGATTATGAAATGCCGAATATGAATGGTGTCGAATTGGCAGGAAAAATACGAAGTCAGTGTCCGAATGCATTTATTGCCATGTCAACCGGATATATTCATTGCGTAAATGACAGTTTCCGGGTTGAGGCAAATCGTTTTCTTATGAAGCCCTATGTGAAAGATGAATTTGCTGAGGCACTTAAGAGCACGATAGAGAGAAAGAGTAGGAACTATTTATACGTAAGTGACAATCGACGAGAGATACAGATTGATCAGAAGTTAATCTGTGAATTAGTATCTTCTTATTCCATGACTGAGATTTATACAGAGGAGGGACAATTTCATATCAGCGATTCGCTTAGTAATGTCGAGCAATTACTGACGGAGGAGTTTTTTTGCAGAATTAGCAGAAATCAAATTGTGAATATGAATTATGTGCAAAAAAAGAATTCCGAGTATTATTTACGAGATATAAAATTAAAGATATCCCGCAGACGAGAACGGGATGTGTTTGAAAAATATGCATTTGTAAAAGTACTTGGGGGATAATAGATGTATTATTTGGGGGCAGTAGTTGTATATGCATTGACACTTGTCAAAATGTTCTATATTGCGATGTACGATATTGAGATTAAGAGTAAGCGTAATCTGCTCTTGATTATCGGGATCGCACCGGTGATTCTTATACCACTATTTGCAGACCGGACGGATGTCACATATTATGAAGATGTCGTGGCAATCGGGTTAATACTATTTCTTGTATTAGTTAAGCGAACGCGAAAAGCTATCGTTAACTTTTTGTGTTATGCCTTAATTCTGATTGCGGTAAGTTATGTAGTAGAAAATGCACTTGACTTAGTTAATTATCTGTCGAATGATTCGATTAAGAGTGAGTTCTTGTTTTTCTGGATTGTTCAGGCTCTTTCGCTTTCTATTACAATCTTTACGGTTCTTTTAATTCGCCGAATGAATCAAACGAGACGCGAACAACGTTTTCATAGATCGTGGCGTGCATATGGATTTCTATTGTTTGCTGTAGCAATGGTGGTAGTATTTGCTATATCCGGCCTTGAAAAACTGCGAATATTATATGTATCACCGCGATTTCAGATAGTGATGCGTATTGTATCAATGTTGTCCTATGCGGCGATTGTTATTTTAGCAATGATTGCATTGATTATGTATTCGACCAACATGAATCTTGAAACAATGCTACTTCAAGAATCTGAGTTGAGAATGATGCAAGGAAAGTACCATGATCTTCTTGTGGAAAAAGACCATGATACCAGAAAGTTTCGACATGACACTGCGGGACATGTCATTCATGTAATGGAACTGGCTAAGCAAGAGAACGCCTTGAAAACCCTCGCGTATCTGCAGCAATATTGCGATGAATTGGGTGAAATACAGAAACGGTGTGTAGATACCGGATATGAAGGCTTCGACATACTGATGAATTATTATTTCTCAAGATTTGATGAGAGCACGATAAGTCGCGTAATCGGAAGAGTTCAGCCGAACACGAAAATAGCAATGTCAGACTACGATGTATGCACGGTTCTGTCCAATGTATTTCAGAACATATACGAGGAATTTGGACAATTGCAGGGCGAGAAGAAGCTTACCATCGAATTCCGTCAAAACTCCGAGTATCTTAATATGCGCATTTCGAACAGCATGCAACAAGAGAAATGGAACAAAGCAATGAATGAAATATCTAACTCACGGAAGTCGGATAGTGAGAATCACGGGTTCGGCTTGAGAAGTATTCGTTCCACTATGGATAAAACAAATGGAATATATCGTTGTTATACTGAAGATAATGAATTTGTAAACGACTTATTTTTCGCAATAAATACCGTTCAATAGGTTATACGACCGTTCGTTAGGTTATGATTGAAAGAATCCCACCTTTTTCTATAAAATAAGAATGAAAGGTGGGATTTTTATGGATAGTATCACTGGTTTTTGGGATGAATTTTGGAAATGGGTATTTGACTAATCTGATTTGGAGGAAGAAGTAATGAAAAGAAAAAGGATAATAGGAAGAGTTTTGTCATTCGTTTTAGTTATGAGTATGTTTGGAGCAACTACTACAATAAACTCAAAAGCAGCCTGGAATGTGAAGGTTGGAGACTCCATCGTGCATTACGATTTATCAATACCAACAGCAACTAGGGTCTCTGCTTATACAATTCTCAGTAAGAATGGATGGGTTGCAACATATGGTAATTTAGTAACATATTGTGGAAAAGAGTATCATTATTCAGCATCTGGTCAAGTTTCAGCGACACTGTCAGAAACAATAGAGGATGACCTAGTTGTAGACTGGAATGTACTGTTTTCAGCAAACTATCAAGGTCATTCATTTACAGATGGAAAGGGGATGATGCGGTATTATGAACAACCTATTCCGCGATAGACGAATTGCTATTGTGTTATGTTTGGTTCTTGTCATTCTGATGTGTGGATGCTCCCGTAAGCCCAAAGAGAAGACGTTAGGTATTGCAGAGTATTATTGCGTTAGCGAAGCAATGAATGTATTGGATATTTCATCGACTATGGAAGATGGGGCGTTGAAATTGATCATTGCTGTTAGTGAAGACGAAGGATATGCAATCTGGGAGTGGGATTCTCTGTCCTATCAGCTGTCTAAATTATTTGCCTATAATCAGGAAATCCTATTTACTGCAAGAAATTCTGCGGGTATATGGGTTGTATCCTTTGAGGAAGGCTATGTCTTAACCTTGCTCTCCGACACCGGTGAGCCAATGGATATTGTTAATTTAGCTGATTCTATGGCTGAAGTGTCGGATGACGAAATTGTATCAATAGAATGTCTTGCAGATGGAAGCATTGCATTGATTGGCAACTACAACACGGTCTTTTTCTATCGCAATCGACAGATAGATACGTTGCAATATGGAGGACTATTGTGTGCCACAGGAAGAAGCGAAGATGGATCGCTAGTGATGGCATGTGGTTCAGAGGATACCGCTATCTATGAAATGGATAGAAACAATGATGAATTCGTATATATTGAAACTCCGCAAGAATCCTGTTGGGGAGTAAATGTAATCTATATTCGTGATGAGATATATTACATGAATTCACAAGGACTATACCAAATCGATAAAAAGAGCGAAAGACAATTAATCAGTTGGGTTGAGTTAGGCGTGGATAGTTCATTTCTATATGACCTGCGCCTTGGGAATGATAATCAATTCTATGTTGTCCGAAATGAAAGAACGCAAAACACCACTAAGATTGAAGTCTATGTACTTAAGTATGGAGTAAATGGAGAGACACGAGAACCAATAGAGCTGGCAATCGGGGATAGTCTTGACAATGCCCTAAAAGATGCAATCTTGCAGTTTAACAGAGAAAACGAAGAATACTATATTAAGATTGTGAATTATCAAGGGTACGGAGACTCGCGAGATGATGTGCTTCGCAATTTTAACATAGCCATATCGCAAGGTTATTATCCGGACCTTATTGTTGTCAATGATTTCAATTATCAAGCTGAAATTGAGAAGGGGATATTAATGGATCTGTATCCCCGCTATGCGAATGATGAGCGAATCGATCGCAAGGATATCTTTGAAAATGTGATAGATGCATTGTCAATTCAGTCGAAATTATATGCAATTCCATTGAACTTTTCTGTAGACACGCTGTGGGTTCCAGCAAGCCTGATGGAAGAAGATTTGTGGTCGCTTTCGGATGCAATGCGAATGTCAAAAGAATGGCCAAATAAGAAACTGTACCAACAAGGTATTCACAAAATTTTTCTGGACCTCTATAACTGTAATGAAGATGAATTTCTGGATATCGGAAGAGATTATTGTCAGTATGATGAGAATTTTATTGCCTTAATCGAATATTGCAAGATGCAACAAGGAACAATAACAGAATACCCATGGAATGTGCCTGAGGAGCAAATTGCTGTTCAAGGAAGCATTACTCCTTACATTCGGCAAATGGTACAACAGATGTTTGGCGAAGAAGTCAAGAGTGTTGGATATCCGGGAATTAATGAAAGCGTATATCCGATTTTTTTCTCGAGTAATCTGTTAGGTATTTGTGAATATTCGGATAAAAAGGAGTTGGCTTGGGAATTTATAGAGTATGCGATTGCAGGTACCCAAATGGAACAGTATCTGTCAGGTATTCCTTTGAACAAGTCGAAATACGTTGAGTTTTGGTCGAGTGAAGAGGAGCGCTTTTCTATCGAGGGCTATGGACATGCAACGATGAATGATTGGGAGTATTCTTATACTGCACCGACTGAGGAAGAAATCGAATACTGTATCGAGCTCATTGAGAAAGCAAATAAGGCTTTTATCTTAGACTATGATATATGGAACATTTTAGATGAAGAAATAAGTGGCGTCCTAGGTGGAGATGAGAGTGCTGAAGCGGCAGCAAACAGAATTCAGAACAGAGTGAAAATCATTATGGAGGAACGCAAATGAAGATAAGAAGAAGGATTATAGCTGTAATTTTAGTGGGAAGCCTAATACTTGCAAATGGTACTAGTTCATATGCAAAGTCAATGCTTGTAAAGGATGCAACGATGAATTACACGAATACGATATCGGATACTCGAGCAACAGCGTATACAAATCTTTCTAAGAGCGGACAAGTTCAAGTTGTTATGGAGGTAACAACATATAGACACAATGAATATAGAGAAGTGAATGCGGGATATGTTATGACTTCGGTTACTAAAGATGTCACTTACGATAGAATATATCTTGTATATTCTGAACATATTGCAACATACCTTGGGGTTACACAGACAGATCAAATAGCGAGGATCAACGAATAGAAATGATAAAAAAAAGAAAATATAATCAATATGGCATTTTGTGGGGCTTTTTTTTATTCTGCCTCCTTACAGGATGTGGCAAGAAGCAACCAACCCCATTCTATTGGAATCTATACGAGAGCAGGACGGTATGTACCTACCAGAATGTAAGCGATATTGCAATCCACAGCCGCGGAACAACCGCGGTTGTGGATTATGCTGTTGTAGAGGGGAATCAGACGGCTCTGTATGAGTGGAATACAGAGAACGAAGAGACGAATGAATTGTTTACAATGGAGGGTGCAGTACCTCTTATCTGTTCGGATGCGGACTGTATTTGGGTATTGTGTGAGGATGGAAATCAATATTCGTTGTGTCGCTATCGGCGAAACGGAGATGAAGTATATCGCTTAAATAACGTGAATGCGATATTGGAACCCTATGGGGATACCAACCTGATCTCCATACAATCGGATGGGACCCACGGAGTTTATGCGTATGGAAATTGTAGTGGGATCTATCATTTCACGGATGGAGATACGCTAGCCTATCAATACGATGGTCTTTTGACCGGAACAGGACGTGATGAGGAAGGAAACTGTTTCTATTCCTCCATAGAACATGAGAAAAACACAATCTATCGGCTTGCCCCAGATTTAACGGATAGTAAGAAGTTGACCCGGATTGAGGCGTCCCATATGGGGGTAAACAGCATATATCAAGAGGGGAAAGCCTACTATCTTTTTGGAAGAGATGCAATCTCCTATCATGAGGGCAAGCACAGTCGAGAGGTGTGCAATGGACTATCACAGGGGGTGAATTTTGACAGAACATATGATTTCTGCTTCGCAGGAGACTTGCTCTTTTTGCTGAATTATGATGCGTTTTCCGATTCGAGAGAAGTATCTGTTTCCATTCTCCGTAAAGAAGAAAAAGAGAAGGTGCGGCAGGAGATTACTCTGGGGATGGTAGGGGGATTAGATGCGATTCTCCGAAGCGTAATATTGGACTATAATCGATTCAATGAGGATTACTATATCCGTGTAAAAGATTATGCCGCCAATGGCGTGTCACGTGACGAAGCGTATTCCAGACTCAATACGGACATCGTATCCGGAAAAGCACCGGATATGATTGTTACGCAGGACTTCAATTTTCGAAGTTTTGCCAAGAAAGATCTCTTCTACCCAATTCCGGAGGAATTCTGGGCGCAAATGAATTCGGAAGAGTATTGGATTCAGATTGGTAAGGCCTTTTGCAATGGGGACCAAGTCTATGCAATTCCACTGTCCTATCGTGTGAATGTAATCGCTTCTCCTCTTTCGTTGGAAAGTGGTTATCGCTATGATGACCTAATTGAAGCATTTGAGCAGAGCAATTACCGATACGCTAGTTGGATGGATGGAATGGACTTGTTTCTGACGTTGGTTGGAGCGAATCTATCTGAATATTATGATTATGAAACCGGAGAAGTAGACTTAGAGCGGGAAGAATTACAGCGTCTTATGCGCTTTTGCCGTCAATATGCTTACCGTGGTAAGAATAAGTTAGAATGTATTATGGGCGGTGAGGTTGCATTATACGTTGATCCATTACATTGCTACTATTCAAAAGAGTATTATTCACAATTGTTTCAGTGTGACGCGAACGTTATTGGATATCCGTATCAAGCAGGTGACTATGGTACTATGGCATCATTTAGTAATGGTGTTGTATCCATTATGAATTCCTCAGATAAGAAACAGGAAGCTTTAGAATTCCTGCAATTCTGTTTGAGTGAATCGGAACAAGTAAAATATATCGGTTCTGTGTGTTACCCTATATGCAAAAAAGCATTGATTCAGTGGTTGAATGAGACAGAGGCGATAACACATATGAGTCTGAATGATGTTGATTTCTTTTTTTCCGAAGAGATTGATGTGACAGGAGAGATTCGATTCCTGGATGCAATCGAGGAGGTATTGATTCCGGATGGGGAGATTCTTGATATCATGTATGAGTGTGTTGCACCCTACTTCGACGGTCAGATTACAGAAGAGGAGGCACTGTCCCGCGCACAGACGATTGTGATGCTCTATATTGCAGAAAATCGAAATAGTCGTTAAGATAGAGAAAGAACATAAACAATGAAGGAATAAGGAGAGTTTCGAAATGAAGAAAAGCAAACTTCTTAGTATTCTCATGATCTTAACGATGGTAATCGCTATGACGGGGTGTAGTAGAAAGAGCCAGAAAAAGTCAGATTCCCCGGAGCCGTTATCTGAGAAGACAATGACTGCTTACCAGAATGGTGAGGCACTTGCCGGCGAGGTGGAGACCCACGAGGATTTGCCGGATGCGACTCATGTGAAAGCCCTTGGCAGAACCTATCAGGGAGAAGATTACCTGTGGTTTCCGTTATCGGCGTCCGGTGCAGAATTCATTTTTTACGGAAAAAGTGCACAGGTGGTAATCTACGGCGATTCGACCGCCCTGAAGGTTGGCGGAAGCAAGGACAATCGCGCCAGATATGCGGTTCTTGTGGATGAGGAATTGGTGATTGACGCCCAGGTTGAAGAGATAGAGACGACCGTTACCGTAGTGGACAGTGAGGATTGTGCATGGCATAAGGTACGGATTCTGAAGCTTTCGGAGGCCGGCAATTCTACCATGGGCATTGGCAAGATTACGACGCAGTCGGTGGGCGGAATCTACCCTACCGAAAACAATGCGCATTATATCGAGTTCATCGGAGATTCCATCACTTGTGGATATGGTGTGGACGACGAGGTAAAAGAGCATCATTTCTCGACTTCAACCGAGGATGCCACGAAGGCGTATGCTTATAAGACTGCAGCACTTTTGGGAGCGGATTATTCCCTCGTAAGCTACAGCGGACACGGAATTATCTCCGGCTACTCCGGCGGTGGGGAAAAGACCGATCAGCTGATGCCGCCGATGTATGAGAAGCTTGCGAAGACGTATTCTTCTTTTAAGGGCTTGGACGGCAAGGACATGGATTGGAACTTCGAACGTCCGGTGGATGTCGTAGTGATTAATCTTGGAACGAATGATGCAAGCTATACGAAGAATCAGACCGATCGTGTGGAGGAGTTTTGCACCGAATACGTAGAGTTTCTGAAGCAGGTACGTAAGTGCAACCCCAATGCGAAAATCGTATGCGTCCTGGGGACCATGGGGCAGGATCTGTATTCTGCCATTGAGGATGCTGTGGGAAGATATACGGACGAGACCGGTGATACGAATGTCGCTTCGCTTAAGTTGGACAACCAGTCTGCAGCGGACGGAATTGCCGCTGACTGGCATCCAAGCGCCAAGACCCATAGCAAGGTGGCAGAGAAGTTGGCAGCCTTTATCGAGGACCTGATGGGATGGTAAGTATTCATTTTAATTCTCGACGAAAAAGAATATGTTATTGCATTGGCCTGGTATGTGTAGCCCTCTACTTTTTGCCCTATCTCATTCTTCAGGGGGATAGTTCCTTTATCATCGGTGATTTTCTGGATGATGAAGTTGTATTATTGAGGCTTGGTGGCAAGTACTTTTTTACGGGATTTCATACTGTAGTGGAGGAAATACTTGCCGGAACACATCTGGCAGCCATACAGCCGGACTGTTTCTTATTGGTTTGGCCGATATACTGGTTTGGATCCTTGCCCGGAGTATTGTTTATCCTGGCAATGGATCTGTTCGCCGCATACACAGGATTCTATCTTTTTACGCAGAAATTGTTACGAAATCAGTATCCTGTGTACTGCATGCTCTGCGGAGTGTTATTCATTATGCTACCGTTCTATCCGCAGTATGGAATGTCGGTGATGGGATTTCCGCTGATTGCGTGGGCGTTCTGGAATTTGCGAGAGCATAGGCGAATCCGATTGTCCTATTTTCTGATTGGCATGTATGCGTTGTCCTCGTCTCCCGTCTGGAGTGGATACATTGTTCTGGGAGTGGTACTCTGCTGGATACTGGGAATACGCATCCGAAGAAAAGAGAAGGTAAAACTTCTTCTTTGGGGGTTGGTAGAATTACTGCTTCTTTACATCCTTGTCTATAAAGACACCTTCTATAATATACTTTTTTCCGGTGTTACGTCACACCGAAATGATCCGTTACGACAGTATAGTTATGCGGATTTCAAATCCTCGTTTGTGGAATTGTTCAAATATGGTCAGTTCCATGCGGCCAGTTATCACACCTACATTATGGCAGGATCCTTCGTTCTGTTAGTGGGAATCGGAATCTGGATGAAGGTAAAAAACAAGACGAGTTTTGTGGAAGAATTGAGACGCATGTGGATCTGGGGCAGTATTCTGTGGGGCTCCGGATTGGTGATTGCGGTATTTGCTGCCTTCTACAATACAGAAGGTGGACATGTTGTGCGGAAATACATGGGGGTATTCGAGAGCGTTCAGCTTGACCGCGTGTATTGGGTATATCCGGCACTCTGGTATGTTGAACTGGTAATCTGTGGAGTGTTGATTTTTACCATTCTACGCTATCTCGTTAAGAAGTATGAGTGGAACAAGCGTCTTCTCTATCTGATTCCGATGGGAGAACTTGTTGTTTTTCTGTTCATGGGAATCTACCTGTTCGGCAAGAATGACCAATATCGTGCGAACCTTTATCGAGTTGTTGGAAAGGAGACCGGCACACTTACGTTCAATCAGTATTACGACTATGATGTGATGAAACAGGTCAGAGAGGCCATCGGCAAGCCTCAGAATACGTATCGTGTGGCATCTGTAGGAATGGCGCCTGCTGTAGCAAGTGAAAATGGGTTCTATACGATAGATGCATATGTCAATAATTATGACTTGCAATATAAATACCAATTCCGAAAGGTCATTGAAAAGGAACTGGATAAGAGCGACACGATGAGGAGTTACTATGATAACTGGGGAAGCCGTGTGTATGTATTCAGTTCAGAATTGGGGATGGATTGGAATCTCGGCAAAAAGAACATTCCGCCAATCGAATCCTTGAATCTTAACACGGAAGCCTTGGCAGAACTGAATTGTCAGTACATTCTTTCGGCTACGGAAATACGGAATGCCGAGGAGACCGGACTTCATCTGATGGGCGTCTTCGATACGGAGACAAGTTATCGCACCATCTGGCTATATGAAGTTGAATCGGCCATGAGACAATAGCAGTTTTTAATATTGACGCAGTTAAAAAAACGCCACAACCTCAAGATGTACAAGGGTTGTGGCGGTTTTTTATGAACATATTTGTTTCGGTTCGAAAAGACTAGGGATTACTGAAAATCAATCGGAATGTCGAGTTCTTCTTCGCTACCTTCCTCAAGACCTTCGTCGCCGGTTTCATCCTCTACAGAAGGATTCAGATAGGTTTCAGGAACCAAGTCATTGTTGTACTCGAAGTTGTAGCAATCAAGATCTTCCCCAACGGTACGAGCGAACATTTCTTCCACATTCTCATATCCGTAACCGGAAGTCCAGCTCCAGTAGTTGGTCCAACCGTTTAACTTCAGTTCGGTGTAGTAGAGTGTTCCGTCAGGAAGCATATTCACACCCTCCAACTCAATCGAGAAGTAGAGAGGCTTTGCATTCTCAGAATCGGATGCAACTGCTGTGAAGTAGAGATACATCTTGTGTTCGTCGGAAACGGAGCAGTCCTCCATCTCGATTCGGTTACCAAGAGAGTTACCGACATAGGTGATATCGGTATATTCATAAGCGTCCTCAGAATTGTCTTTTGCCTGAAGATTCGACAGTGCATCATTCACAAGACGGTCTAAGGAGGACTCACTAAACTGGCTGGCGGAAAGAACCTTATCACGATTCATCATCTGTGCCATAAGTCCGGTGCAGGTAATGGTATAAGAATCATTGGTGCAGTAGGAACGAAGGAACTGGTAGAGATCGATACAACCCTTCGTATAGGCCCAGGTTCCGGGAATGTAGCAGGAATCCTGAATGTAAGGCTCGGTATAAGCCTGAATCGTACCCTCTCCTAACTCGATATTGGAGATGCATACCGGATAGAACACCAGTGTAGGTACGAAGTCATTGTTGGAGCAGCTAACCATACCGCTGTAGAAGAAATAAGTATACTGCTGAGTGCTCCAGCTGGTCGGGTCATTGTTACGGAAGCTCACCGTACCAAGCTCTTTCAGATCGCTTACGGTATTGCAGCTATCGTAGTTCTCGGAGATATACTGAAGGAGATAATCCTTAGCAGTCGTGGTGAGAGCCGTGAGATCGGAATCGGACAGATCGCTTAAGCTATCCATATAGCTTGTCAGACCGCTTACTGTGAAGGTTTTGGTCGTAGTGGAATATGCACGTCCATAGGACTTGGTCACATAGTCCTCATTGTAATCAACGGTAAAGGTAACTGTATCTCCGTTGGACAGCTCCGAATATTTGTCATAGTAGAAGCTGTAGTAGCCTAACTCAGACAGACGATAATCGTAATCATAGGAGAGATAACCGGATCCGTTGATACCGCTAAAGGTAACCGTTAAGCCATCAAAAGGATCAACAATAGCGATGTCACTTAAGCCCTCAACCGTGAACTTTGCTGTCTTTCCGGTGAATTTCTGCTTATTTTTCTTTGCAAGTTTGTTGTTATAGGTAATGGTAACGACAATCTCATCTCCGTTGCTTAAGCCGGAGGACTTATCGGGAGTGAGTTCAACGGCTGTATACGCTGCCTCGAGGTTGATGTACGTCTTTACATCGCCTAACGACAATTTGTCCATAGAGGGAATATATCCGTCGGCGGTCAGCTTGTCATAGTCAAGCTCGAAACGCGCCTCACCGTTTCCGTTAAAGCCGGTATATCTCGCCAAAATGTACTTCGTCAGGTTTACTTTTTTCGGCTGATTTACGACGATAAAGATGACCGCAATAATGATTCCGATTAATGCAACACCACCTGCGATTGCGGGGATGAGCCACTTCGGAAGAGGCTTCTTAACCTTCGGTGCAGCCATCATAGGTGCGCCCATTGCGCCTGCCATCATGGGCTGGCCGTTTGCCGCGGGAGCCTGTGCGAAGACAGGAGCATCCATGGCAGGAGCCTGTTCAGCTACGGGAGTCTGTTCAGCTACAGGGGCCTGCTCAGCTGCGGCAGCCTGCTCGACTACGGGAGCCTGCTCTGCTGCGGGAGCCTGTGCAGAAGCATCCGCGTTCGTGTCTAATCCGGTAGGGGTACCGCAGATCGGACAGAACTTGGAAGGGGTTTCCATCTTGTAACCACATTTGCTACAAAACATTGTTCTTTTCTCCTTTGAATATTCTCATTTTTCTTGGCGGGCAGGGAATCCCGCATCGAATACAGCAAGAATACCATATATTAAGGAAAAAAGGAATAGAAATCTCGGCCGGAAAATGGGATAATAAATAAGATAAGGTCGTAAACGGAGGTCCATCATGGCAGCAATTACGTTAGAACGTCTGGCAGAGGAATTGCATAAGCTTGCAGAAGAGGGAATTGTTTCGATGACGCTTTCGAAGCAGGCGAAGGACGAGAAGACACTGAGCAAGGTGTCGGTGCGTCCTGTTCTGATTCAGGGAGCGACACGCTATCAGATTTCGGAGACCGTAGGTCAGAAGGTGCTGCATACGAATGTGGAGGCCGCACAGTTGCCGGAGCGTCTGCTTGCGTACCTGCCCCATCGACTGCAACAGCTGCAGGCAGAGACAACGAAGAGCACGGTTACGGTGCTTGGGAATGCCAAGGGAACCCTGACCTATATGAAGAAAACAAAAGCGGAGAGTGCGCAGCGTGCTGTTGCGCCCGCATCCCATAACAAAGCAAAGAACTACATCATCGCCCCGGAGGAGAAGGTGCCGTTTCTGGTGGATTTGGGCGTTCAGAGTAAGGACGGTAAGCTCATCAATGCCCGGTACGATAAGTTTCGCCAGATAAATCGTTTCCTAGAATATGTGCGTGATATCGTAAAGGACTTAAAACCGGAGGGGGAGCTTACCATCATTGATTTCGGTTGCGGTAAGAGCTACTTAACCTTTGCAATCTACTATTATCTTCATGAGAAGTTAGGCCGTGAACTCAATATGATCGGCTTGGATCTTAAGGAGGATGTAATCGATCATTGTAACCGCCTGGCGGAGAACTATGGCTATGACGGTTTGCACTTTTTGAAGGGAGATATCGGTTCGTATGAGGGCGTGGACCATGTGGATATGGTTGTGACTCTGCACGCATGCGATATCGCAACGGATCATGCGCTCTACAAGGCGGTCATCTGGGACGCGGACGTTATTCTGTCGGTGCCCTGCTGTCAGCATGAATTGAATGCACAGATGTGTTGCGAGACCCTGCAGCCGATTTTGAAATATGGAATCTTAAAGGAGCGTTTCAGCGCCATTGCGACGGATGCGATTCGTGCCAATCTATTGGAGAAACACGGCTACAGCACGCAGATTCTGGAGTTTATCGATATGGAGCATACGCCGAAGAATCTGATGATTCGTGCGGTAAAACGTGGGAAGACCATGCGTCCGAACGCAGCGACGAAGCGTGACGATCTGCTTACGGAATTTTTGGGCGTAAGTCAGACCCTAGAAAAATTATTGGAGACGGAATGAAGAAAAAGATTATTCTGACAACTGCAGAGATCCTGTCTTTTATTCTGGTGTTCGTGGCGTCTTTATTTCTGTTTGGGCGCCTGTTCAACAAAGACAATATGGATCTTACCAAGAGTCTGGAGGAAGGCAACCTTCCTCTGGTTAGTGTGCTCTTCGATGAGTATCGTCTCGGCAGTCTGCCCGGATACGTGGAGGAGATGGACTATTCGACCCTTCGCGACAGTCTGACACCGCTGATGGCGGACCGTAAGGTCTCCGTTTCGGTCGATAAGAACGGTTCCGCCGTTCGGAAGGTACAGTACCGCGTTACGAGTGTGGACGGAAGCCGTCTGTTGGAAGCCACGGAGGTGCCGGAGTATGACAACGGCAGCCGTGAATTCGATTTCACATTTACGCTGAAGGATCTGTTGATGGCCGGAGAGGACTACGTTCTGGATATTATTCTGACTACCGGCAATGAGCAGCAGGTACATTATTATACGCGGCTGGTGCAGTCGGAGGACTGTCATGTGGCCGAGAAGCTTGCCTTTGCCCGCTACATTCATGATGCGACTTTTTCTCCCGATGAAGCTACGAATATTCGTACCTACTTAGAGAGCAACAGCTCCGGGGACAATTCAAGCTTCGGAAACGTCAATATTCATTCCAGCTTTAAGCAGGTGACCTGGAACGGCTTCTCCGTGAAATCGACTACGGAGCCGATTATCACGCTTCGCGAATTGAATCGCGAGACGGCAACGATTCGTCTGGATTATCTTTTGACCGGGGATGGGGGAGACGAGGAGCGTCTCTATCGCGTGCAGGAATATTATCGTGTCCGCTATACGAAGAGTCGTATGTATCTGTTGGATTATGACCGAACCATGTCGCAGGTCTTCGAGGAAAAGCAGAATGTCTACACCAGCCAGACCATTGCGTTCGGCATCCAGAAGGAAACGCCGGAGTGGATGGAATGCTCGGGAGGCAAGCAGTTAGCTTTCAGCGTGGGAGGTCGTCTTTTTGCACTCAATGTTTCGAAGAATACCATTACGGAGCTCTACAGCTCTTATACCGCGGACTCGCTTCGTGGGGGTTCCGACCGGAATTTGAGTATTCGTGAGGATCTCTATGATACGAAGATTATTAGCGTTGACGAGATGGGCAATGTCTTTTACCTGGTCTATGGATATATGGATTGCGGCGATCACTGCGGCCGTACCGGACTGTCATTGTATTACTATGACGACGGTTACAATCTGTCGGAGGAGCTTTTCTGGGTTCCCTACGATGGGTCCTTCGAGGTGCTAAAAGAAGAACTGAATACGCTATGCTATATCTCCAAGGACAATTACCTCTATCTCATGCTCAACAATTCGATTACCTGTATTCATCTGGATACGCGCAAATCCAAGGTGGTAGCGGACAATTTGACCGACCACATGTACGAGGTGTCCCGGGATGGCAATCTGGTGTTGATTCAGGAGGGCGAGGATGAATACTCGTCACTTAGTATGAAGCTTTTGCATTTTGACACGGGATACGATTCGACCATCGTGGCACCGGAAGGGTGCTATGTGATGCCCTTAGGCTTCATGGGTGCGGATATCATCTATGGAATTGCCCGACAGGAGGAGGTTCAGGTACAATCCTCCGGTCGAACCATTTTCCCGATGTATGAGGTGGTCATCGAGGATGAGTACGGTGAAGTACTGAAAACCTATGCCAAGGACGGAATCTATGTAAGCGGTGGCGAAATTATCGATAATCAGCTCGTAATGACCCGCGTAAAAAAGAACGCCAAGGGCATTTTCGTGGATACCGATTCGGACGCAATTCTCAATAAGAGTGATGCGGTTGCGGGACTGAACTCGGTTACCTACCCGGTCACGGCTTCCTTTGAGAAGGTGGCGCAGCTGAATCTGAACTCTGCGATTCGCGAAAAGGAGATCCGCATTCGGAATTCTCGTTTTGCCATTATGGAAGGCAATCATACCGTTCGTCTCTACGATACGCTTATGAAGCCGGACCGCTACTATATCTACGGTTTGCGTGGATTAAGCGGCATTCGAACGAGAGAATCCCTGGCGGTAACACTTGCACAGAACGGAAACGGAGTCGTAACGGACCGTAACGGCAACTATATCTGGCGCAAGGGAGGAATCAGCTCCATCAACCAGATTATGGCGATTCAGGAAGAAAAAGAAGATGAGAACCGCAGCGGTCTTGCCATCTGTTTGGATGATATCCTGACGCTGGAAGGGGTGATTCGTAACAGTCAGTACCTTCTGGAGAGTGGGCAGACGGCACTTCAGATTCTGCGAGAGAACCTGCCGGACTGTCGTATTCTTATTTTAAGCGGATGTGATGTTACGACGCTTCAGTATTATCTGAATCAGGATATTCCGGTGCTTACCATGACCGAGTCCGGCGAGAGTTATCTTTTGATTGGGTATAACACGACGCAATTTGCAATGCTGGATCCTGTGAAAGGAAGTATCTATAAGAAGTCCATGACAGACACCCAGGAGTGGCTGGAGGCCGAGAATGCGGTGTATGTGACTTATGTAAGGAAGTAAGCTGCATGTTTAAGAACAAAAGAAAGACTGAGAGATTCGCCTATTTATGATGGGCGCTTTCCTCAGTCTTTTTTGTTAGGAATCTATGGTTTTTTGCTACTTAATCTTGGAATAGAATTCGTGCTCCGGTACAGGCTTGGAGTAGAGGAAGCCCTGAATCTGATCGCAGTTGATGCTGCGCAGGTATTCCAGCTGTTCTTCCGTCTCAACGCCTTCGACGATTACATGAATGCCGATTTCCTTGGCCATCTTTACGACGTTCATCATGATGATGTCGGCCTTGCGGGAGATGGCTACATCACTGATAAAGCTCATATCGACCTTTACTACGTCAATGGGCATATCCTTCAGGACATTCAGGGAAGAGTAACCGCTTCCGAAGTCATCCATGACGATGGTAAAGCCCAGTGCCTTGAGCTTCAGGATTGCTTCCAACAGCTGCTTCTGATCCTTGGTGTAGGCACTCTCGGTAATCTCAAGCTTCAAAAGGTTCGGAGTGAGGTCATACTTCTTAAGCAGTTTCAGAAGATCTTCGCCAAGTTCGGGAAGGAACATATTGATTCGGGAGACATTGACACTGATGGGAACGACCTTATCTCCACGATCGAGGCTGTCGCGTAAGGACTTGCAGGCAAGCTCCCATACATAGCGATCCAGCTTCGTAATCAGACCGTTTCGCTCAAAAAGAGGAATGAACATGCCGGGATTTACCAACCCAAGCTCACTGTGATTCCAACGAACCAGTGCCTCTGCATTAATGATGGTATCGCTGTTTACCTCGTAGATTGGCTGTAAGTAGATGCAGAACTCATTGTTGGCCAGTGCCTTGGGCATATCGTTAATGAGTCGCTGCTCCTCTAACATCTGATCGCGGAGTGCAGTATCGTAGTAGGCAACGTTCTGCAGGTAGTTGCCCTTAATGGTACGAATCGCCATCTCGGCACGGTCGCACATGATGCTTACCGGTACCGTCGGATCGGTAATCTCGTAGATACCGATGTAGAGGGCAATATCGTATTTTAACTGGAGGGCTTCAATATCGGAATCGTGATGCAGATCGAAGCTGTTCTGATTGTAGAGTTCCTTCGGCAGACAGCAGACGAAATTATCACCGGCGATACGGCCGTAGGTTCCGATTCCCTTCAGATAGTTTTTTAAACGGTTGGCGATGATGGTCAGCACCATATCGCCCGTCTTCGAACCGAAGAGGTCATTGATGACTTTGAAACGCTCCACATCCAGACGCATGAGGAGGTATTCCGTCTCCGGATTCAGCTGCAGCATATCGGTGGTGTATTTGCAGAATGCATCGCGGCTGTAGATCTGGGTCAGAGCATCGAGCTCGATGACGTCCTTCATCTTTCGAATGAGCTTCTTGTCCATCTCGGTTTCGAGCATCTGCTTCTCCAGCTGTTCTCTTACGAGTACGTTGCGGACGCGGTGCTGTACGATCTCAACATTGTAGGGCTTCGTAATAAAGTCCATCGCACCGAGGGACAGAGCCTTAATTTCGTTCTCTTCCTGACCGTACTGCGTGTTGACAACAACCGGAATATTCGCATAGACCGAGGAGCGGCGAAGGTAGTTTAATACCTCGAAACCGTCCATATGCGGCATGTTCAGGTCAAGAATGATTACATTGATATCATTTTTTTTGAGCTGCTCAACTGCTTCCAAGCCGTCGGCGGCCTCCAGGGTAGTGTAATCCCCCTTGAAGATTCCCTTGAGAATGGCCCGGTTGGTTCGACTGTCGTCGACGATGAGCATGTTTGGTTTTTCTGCCATAACGAATTCCCCTCCTTCGTTACTGTCTCCATCGAGAAAAAAGAATAAAATTATTATACAAAAAACTGCTTGAATGAGCAATCCTCCTTTCGTAAAATCCGGGCCAATCTGCGAATTTGGACAGTACTTTCGTCCTATATTCCTATTGATAAGATAGGAATACGCGGGCTATAATAGAAATAGTTGTAATAGGAGGTAGAGGATATGAAGGTATCGACCAAAGGAAGATATGCATTGCGGCTGATGATTGACTTAGCCACGAACGGTGGGGAGACCCCTGTGAGCATCAAAGAGATTGCGAAAAGACAGGAGATTTCGGACAAATATCTGGAGCAGATTATCTCCATTCTGAATTCGGCCGGTTTTGTCCGCAGTATTCGCGGGGCACAAGGTGGTTACATCTTGCGTAAGCACCCTTCAGAGTATACGGTTGGCATGATCCTTCGCCTGACAGAGGGCTCCCTTGCTCCTGTGTCGTGCGTCGAGGATGACGTTCCCTGCGAGCGTATTCAGAATTGTGTTACGGTGGAAATCTGGCGCAGAATGAACGAGGCCATCAATAATGTGGTAGACAATATTACGTTAGCGGACCTGGTAGAGTGGCAGAATAACGGAAACGGCAAGGGGGAAACCTATGAAGAATCGTAAATGGTGGGGGCTTTTCCTGGTGTTATGCATGCTTCCTATGGTGGTATTGGGATGCGGCAGTCAGAAAAGGACAACCTTAAAGCTTGGTACGGGTGGTACCGGCGGTAATTATTACAGCTACGGCAATGAATTGATGGCAGCGGTGAAGGAAGAGACGCAATATCGTCTGGACGTGCGTGCTACCGCAGGGTCCCGCGCCAATGTGCGTCTGCTGAGCCAGGGCTACTTAGATCTTGCACTTGTTCAGAGTGATATTCTGGAGGAATCCATTCAGTCCGGTATGGAGGGCTTTCATGCGGTTGCCGGTCTCTATGATGAGGTTTGCCAGATTGTGGTAGCGGCCGATTCCGATATTATGAGCGTCCAGGACCTTCAGGGACGCCGGGTATCCCTTGGCGAGAAGGATTCCGGTTCCTATCAGAACGCACTGGAGATTCTTGGTGCTTATGGCGTGAATGTGGATCGCATGAATGTAAGCTACCTTTCCTACGCGGAGAGTGCCCAGGCGTTAAAAGAAGATCGCATTGATGCTTTTTTCCTTACGGCCAGCGTTCCGACAACCTCGCTTGTGGTTCTCGGAGAGGAGTTTGCTTATCGTCTTTTGGAGATCACACCGGTCATTGCCGAGGCGATGGTGCAGGATAAGAGCGCTTATAAGGTTTGCACGATTCCGGCAGAAACCTATCCGGGCCAGAATACCGATCTCAATACCATCGGTGTAACGGCGGTTCTGGTGGCGAACGATTCGCTGAAGGAGGAAGCCGAGCAGGCGATTGTGGAGCTTCTGAAGGAACGCAACGCAAGCCTTCAGTCCTTAAGCTTCGGTGTTCCGGTAGAAGTGAAGACCAAGGGAATCTTTACGGTATCCTTAAATATGTACCTGACCATGACGTTGGCGGTAGGAGTTCTGTATCTGGGCGTTTTCCTTCGCAAGAAGATTCGCTTCCTGGAGACCTTCTGCATTCCGGCTCCTGTCATCGGCGGTATGATTTTTGCAATTGTTTCCTGCATTCTTCATGCGACCGGTGTCATTGAGTTTACGTTTGATGAAACACTGAAAAATATCTGTATGATTATTTTCTTTACGTCCGTCGGTTTCCAGGCGAACCTAAAGATTCTGAAAAAGGGTGGCGTCAGTCTGGTTATTTTCTTACTCTGCGTGCTGACCCTGATCTTCGTTCAGAACGGGCTGGCAGTCGGATTGTCCCGTGTTCTGAAGATTGATCCTTTTATCGGTCTGTGTACCGGCTCGATTCCGATGGTCGGCGGTCACGGAACCTCCGGTGCCTTCGGACAGGTGCTTGAGGATCTGGGCCTGGCCGGAGCAACCACGCTCTGTACGGCAGCGGCAACCTTTGGTCTGGTAGCCGGCTCCCTGATGGGCGGTCCCATCGGTCGTCGTCTGATTGTGAAGAAGGACCTTCTGAAGACCGCGGTAAATGAAGATACGACCGCGTTAAAAGAGGATGAGGTTCGCCACCATCGTAAGGCCAGCATGTATGCTCCCGCAGCTTACCAGATTGCCATTGCCATGGGAATCGGAACGATTGTCTCCGAGCTTTTGTCCAAGACCGGTATGACCTTCCCAGTCTATATCGGTGCGATGATTGTTGCGGCGATTATCCGAAATGTCGGCGAATATTCCGGCAAATACACGGTACACATGGGGGAAATCAACGATATCGGCGGTATCTGCTTATCCTTATTCTTAGGAATTGCGATGGTAACATTGAAGCTTTGGCAGTTGGCGGATCTTGCACTTCCGTTGGTGGTGTTACTTACCGCACAGACAATCTTCATGATGCTCTTTTCCTACTTCGTCGTCTTCAATGTTATGGGACGTAATTACGATGCGGCGGTGCTCTCGGCGGGTACCTGCGGCTTCGGTATGGGTGCGACACCGAACGCGATGGCCAATATGCAGGCAATCACCGAGAAGTTCGTTCCTTCCGTGCAGGCGTATATTCTGGTACCGATTGTCGGAAGTATGTTTGCGGATTTCTTAAACAGTCTGATTATTACATTCTTTATTAACATTCTGTAAGGAGAGAAATATGTTTGGGAAGAAAAAAGCAGAAGTGTCGGAGCAGAAAGCCGAACCGATGCATTTAGAGACGGAAAACCTGGCAATGCCCGAGGTTCGTTTCCTTTCGGATGAGACCGACGAGGAACTGGAACCCGAGGCGGAGACCGGAATTGACTATTCCGGTGCGGTTCCCGAGATTCATATTGGCTCGGTGAAGCCGAAAGAATAATCCCGGGAAGAGGGCTTGCGGAACGATTCCGTGGGAATACTCGTTGTGAATTATCACTGAAAAAGTACTTTTTTACGCTGCTATAAGAGAAACCTATAGCCAAGTATAAAATTATACTACTACCAATCCTATTGACTTAGTAGGAAAGCGGATGGTAAGATACGTTCATAGCAAACAATTCATATCGAAAATGTATGAATTGAAAAGGAGATAAGACTATGAACGTACTATTTGAAAATCGTCAACTGTTCTTGCAAACGAAGCGAATGTGCAGCCGAATGTGTAGTGAGAATCGATGTTACAGATAACTTAGTTTGATGAAGAATGGAGAGAAAAGACAATGAGTAAATTAGAGCGTAAAGACAGAAATTTCAGATTTGAGACAAAGCAGTTACATGTAGGCCAGGAGAGTGCAGATCCCGTAACCGACGCAAGAGCGGTTCCCATCTACTTAACCTCCTCCTATGTATTCCATAACAGTGAGCATGCAGCAGACCGTTTCGGTTTAAGAGATGCCGGTAACATCTACGGTCGTCTGACAAACCCGACTCAAGGAATCTTTGAGGCAAGAATCGCAGCTTTGGAGGGTGGCGTTGCAGCCCTTGCAGTCAGCTCCGGTGCAGCAGCCCTTGCTTATACCTACCAGACGGTAGCACATGCGGGGGATCACATCGTAGCAGCCAAGAACATCTACGGCGGTACCTACAACCTGTTGGCGCATACCCTTCCGGATTACGGAATCACCGCAACTTTCGTAGATCCCTTTGATTATGAAGGTATCAAGGCAGCAATTCAGCCGAATACCAAAGCAATTACCATTGAAACCCTTGGCAACCCGAACTCCGAAGTGGTTGATATCGAAAGAATTGCAGGAATTGCACACGAAGCAGGAATTCCTCTGATTGTGGACAATACCTTCGCAACTCCTTACCTGGTTCGCCCCATCGAGCACGGCGCAGACATTGTAATACACTCCGCCACCAAGTTCATCGGTGGACACGGAACCACCATCGGCGGTGTGATTGTGGATAGCGGTAAGTTTGACTGGACCCAGAATGACAAGTGGCCTTGGCTTACCGAGCCCAACGTATCCTACCACGGAGTAAGCTTCGCCAAGGATTGCGCGCCTGCAGGCTTTGCGACCTCGATTCGGGCAATTCTTTTACGCGATACCGGAGCAACATTATCTCCGATTCATGCATTTATCTTTTTACAGGGACTGGAGACCTTGTCCTTACGCGTTGAGAGACATGTTGAAAACGCACTGAAGGTTGTGAAGTTTTTGCAGAACCACCCCGAGGTAGAGAAGGTAAATCATCCTTCTGTAAACACGGATCCCGCACAGCAGGAGCTCTACAAGAAGTATTTCCCGAACGGCGGCGGTTCCATTTTCACCTTTGAGATTAAGGGTGATGCCAAAAGAGCACAGAAGTTCATCGATAACCTCGAACTGTTCTCACTGCTTGCAAACGTTGCGGATGTGAAGTCTCTGGCAATTCATCCCGCATCTACCACGCATTCCGAGTGCAACGAGGCAGAGCTTTTGGATCAGGGCATCAAGCCCAACACCATTCGCCTTTCCATCGGAACGGAGCATATCGATGATATTCTTCAGGATCTGGAAGAGGCTTTCAAGGCACTGTAATTATAATCGATAGAAAAAGAGGACAATATCATGAGTAAGGTATATCAGAGCGCAACAGAATTAATCGGAAAGACCCCCCTTCTGGAGGTTACCAATCTTGAGAAAAAATTAGGACTTGAAGCAAAGCTTCTCGTTAAGTTAGAGTATTTCAATCCCGCAGGAAGTGTAAAGGATCGTATTGCTCTCTCCATCATCGATGATGCAGAGGCGACCGGAAAACTGAAACCCGGCGGAACCATTATCGAGCCTACCTCCGGCAATACCGGAATCGGCCTGGCAGCAATCGCTGCAGCAAGAGGATATCGTCTGATTATCGTTCTTCCCGATACGATGAGTGTAGAACGTCGCAACATCATTAAGGCCTATGGTGCGGAATTGGTATTGACCGAGGGCGCGAAGGGCATGAAGGGTGCTATTGCCAAGGCAGAAGAATTACAGAAAGAGATTCCCGGAAGTATTGTGGCAGGACAGTTCGTCAATCCCGCCAACCCGAAGGCACACCGCGAATTCACCGGTCCCGAGATCTGGGAGGATACCGATGGCGAGGTTGATTACTTCGTAGCAGGTGTTGGTACCGGCGGAACCGTTACCGGCGTCGGCGAGTTCTTAAAGTCCAAGAAGGCTTCCGTTAAGGTGGTAGCCGTAGAGCCTGCAAGCTCCCCGGTACTTTCTCAGGGAACCGCAGGTGCCCACAAGATTCAGGGTATCGGCGCAGGCTTCGTTCCCGAGGTGCTGAACACCTCCATCTATGATGAGATCATTCCGGTTGTCAATGAGGATGCTTTTGCAACTGCCAAGGAGCTCGGCCGTGCAGAAGGCGTACTGACCGGTATCTCCTCCGGTGCAGCACTCTTTGCCGGCATTGAATTAGCAAAGAGACCCGAGAACAAGGGAAAGACCATTGTCGTTCTGCTTCCCGACAGCGGCGACAGATACTACTCCACTCCGTTGTTTGCGGAATAATCGATTCCAGTGATATTTGCGGAATAATTGATTGTGGTGATATAAAACTGGTGCGAATTGGATGAAATAGTCCAAGTCGCACCAGTTTTTATATTCTGGCATGCAAGATTCGGTGACTTCTGGTGCGAAATTCCGGAAAGTTGTTAATTTGCACCAGGAAAGAGCCGATTTGATGGTGCGAATCGACAGAAGAAGCTAATTCCACACCAAAAGTTGCCGAAAACGACAGGCAATAGCCAAGAAAATGGTGCGAATCGACAGAAGAAGCCAAATCCGCACCATAAGTTGCCGAAATATGAACTTAACCAACGTGCCCGGCCACACGCTTTCTAATCCGATTCGCGTCCGGTTCCGTTCCTCTTTTCCTTCGGACGTTTCAAAATGTAGATGATAATCAACGGAATCACCATAACGACCCAACTGATGGGCTCTGTGAGCGATACACCGAGGTATTTTAACCGTGGCACTAAGAAAAGCGACGAGAGGATCTTGATGGTAAGCTCCAGTCCGCTGGATACCAACGGGACGATTTTGTGCCCCAATCCCTGAAGGGAGCATCGCAGGATGAAGAGCGGTCCCAGCACATAGTAAAAGAGCACGCCGATGCGGATGTACATAACGCCGGCGTTTACAATCGTCGGATCGTTGGAACTTGCAACCCACGCGATAATCGGACGACCGAAAAGAAAAGCGAAGCCGACCAACAGCGTGGAGATGATCGTATCGATGATTGTAGCATGGCGAATTCCCTGACGAATTCGTCCGCCTTCCCCGGCGCCGTAATTCTGACTGACATAGGTCGTCATGGCAAAACCGAAGGTGAAAATCATAATCATCATAATATCGAAGACACGTCGCGCAGCGGTGTGTGCGGTGACGTACTCGGTGCCTAAGTCGTTGATGGCGCTCTGTAAGAAAATGGTACCGATATTTACGATACATCCCATCAGTCCCATAGAGATACCGCTGGGAATCAGATTGCCGAATACGTTTCCTGTGGGACGCCATTCCTCGCCACGGGGCAAAAGATCATGGTATTTTACGATGAGAATTGCCAGGCAGGAGATACCGGAAACGGCCTGCGAGATAATGGTCGCATAGGCGGCTCCGACAATCCCGAAGGGGCCGACAAAGGCAAGGTCGAGACCGATGTTCAACACCACGCTGATAATCAGACAGAGCAGTGGCATTTTGCTGTCTCCGACCGCACGGAGGGTGTTGGCACTTAAGTTGTAGGTCGAGATAAAGATGATTCCCGCAAGAATGACACGTACATAGCTTAAGGCATCCGCATAGATATCCTTGGGAGTTCGCAAAAGAGTAAGCAACGGTTCGATGGTCAGCTCGCTTACCACCGTTAACAGAATCGCTACGAGGTAGGTAATCAGGATGGAGCCGGCCAGATATTTCCGAAGAGCCCGGAAGTTTTTGGCGCCGAAGCTCTGGGCAATCAGGATTCCAAAACCCTGCGTCAGTCCGTTCACGAAACCGATAATGGCATTCGAGAGAACCGCGGTGGCTCCGATGGCGGCGAGGGCGGAAGGATCCACCATTGCGCTGACAATTTTGCTGTCCGTAATGTTATAGAGTTGTTGAAATATGTTTCCGATCATCAAGGGGAGTGCGAAGAGCACAATGACCTTGGCCGGATACCCTTTGGTCAAATCTTTCATAATACGCGATTATAACATAAAAAAAGAAAAGGAAAAGGGGGCATTTATTGCTTTTTCTCGGAAATTCGTTATAATATTAGTCGGTGTGGTCGCGATACCCGCATGAAGCGGTGAAGAAGAGAGCGCGAGCACAAGGATAGTTTTTTATTTTAAAATACGGAGGATGTATACGATGGTTGCATGGAAGAATCTTGATACCCTTGCTTCTTACAAGAAGCTTCAGGCGGTTAAGAAAGTAGACATTACCAAGGAGATGGCCGGTGAGAACGGTGCAAAGCGTGTGAAGAATTACAGCGTTCCCATGGCAGAGGGCATGACCTTTAATTACGCCGCTAAGGCAGTAGACGATGAGGTTCTTGCGGCACTTGCAGAGCTTGCCGATGAGGCAGAACTTACCGAGAAGTTTGCTGCACTCTACAACGGTGAAGTAATCAACACCGGTGAGAAGCGTCTGGTACTTCATCAGTTAACCAGAGGCCAGCTTGGCGACAAGGTGGTTGCTGACGGCGTTGATAAGAGAGAGTTCTATGTTGGCGAGCAGAAGAAGATTGCTGACTTTGCAAAAAAAGTACATGACGGTACCATCGCCAATGCAGACGGTGAGAAGTTCACAACCGTAGTTCAGATTGGTATCGGCGGATCCGATCTTGGTCCCCGTGCAATGTATCTGGCACTGGAGAACTGGGCAAAGATGAACGGCACCTTCAAGATGGAAGCAAAGTTCATCTCCAATGTTGATCCGGATGATGCAGCAGCAGTTCTGAATTCCATCGATGTGAAGCATTCTCTTTTCGTTCTGGTATCCAAGTCCGGTACGACGCTTGAGACCCTGACCAACGAGTCCTTTGTAAAGGATGCTTTAAAGAATGCAGGCTTAGATGCTTCTAAGCATATGATTGCCGTTACCAGTGAGACCTCTCCTCTTGCAAAGAGTGCAGATTATCTGGCAGCGTTCTTCATGGATGATTACATCGGCGGACGTTTCTCCTCCTGCTCTGCAGTAGGTGGCGCAGTTCTGTCTCTTGCTTTCGGTCCGGAAGTATTTGCTCGTTTCCTTGACGGTGCGGCAGCAGAAGACAAGCTTGCAACCAATAAGGATATCACCAAGAACCCTGCTCTTTTGGATGCATTAATCGGCGTATACGAGAGAAATATCTTAGGCTTCGGTGCAACCGCAGTTCTTCCTTACTCTCAGGCACTCAGCCGTTTCCCTGCACACCTTCAGCAGGCAGATATGGAGTCCAACGGTAAGAGCGTAAACCGTTTCGGCGAGCCCGTGAACTACGTAACCGGTCCGATCATCTTCGGTGAGCCGGGTACCAACGGACAGCACTCCTTCTATCAGTTATTACATCAGGGAACCGATATTGTTCCCCTTCAGTTCATCGGCTTCAAGAACAGCCAGATCGGTACCGACGTCGTAATCCAGGGCAGCACCAGCCAGCAGAAGCTCTGCGCAAACGTTGCGGCACAGATCGTAGCATTTGCTTGCGGTAAGCAGGATGAGAACAAGAACAAGAACTTCGAAGGCGGTCGTCCTTCCAGCATCATCGTAGGTGACAAGCTTACTCCCGAGTCTCTCGGTGCACTGCTTAGTCACTTCGAGAACAAGATTATGTTCCAGGGCTTCACCTGGAATGTGAACTCCTTCGACCAGGAGGGCGTACAGCTTGGTAAGGTTCTTGCCAAGAAGGTTCTCGCCCATGAGACCGAGGGTGCGCTTAAGGAGATCAGCGACCTGTTAAATATCTAATTCGGAATAAGCCACGATTCGGCAACCGAACAGCAACAAATAGAACAAATAACGAATCAGAGCCGGTTCTTTATGGACCGGCTCTACTATAAGGATATCAGTATGAATCAGCATTCCAGATTTAACCTGCCCCTGTGTATGGTTGTGGAGGAGAATCTTTTCGACCATGTGGATGAGACCGTAAAGGGTTACCTTCCCGAGCTTCAGAGTAAAAAAGCAATCCTCGTAACGGAGGAGTTCCTTCGGACAACCTATTCGGAGATTGTAGACACCATCGCCAAGGATTTTGGCGGCGCGGAGGTCTATGACGTGGCTACGGCCGACTTTGATACCGCTGTCGCGTTAGCCAAAAAAGTATGCATTGAGAATATTCAGATTATTATCGGCTTTGGTGGCGGTCGTGTTTTAGATACCGCCAAGTATGCGGCATTCGTAAGCAAAGCAGTGTACATTTGTCTGCCGACGACCTTAAGCAATGATTCACTCGCAAGTCCGTTTGCGGTGCTCGGAACGCAAGGAACGGCACGAAAGACCCTCCCTTGCAAGATTCCCACGGCCATTCTGGTGGATACCGATATGATTGCCAAGGCCCCGATTTCTCAGACCTTATCCGGGATCGGTGATACCATCGGTAAGTATACCTCGGTCTATGACTGGGAGCTCGCGGCCGCAGCAGGCAATTCCCGTCTGGATGACTTTGCCCATGCCATTGCGTGGATGTGCTATGACAGCGTTGCCCATTGTGACAATAAGGACTTAAAGAGTAAAAGCTTTATGAAGACCCTGTCCCGTTCTCTGGTAATGGGTGGACTTGCCATGGAGATTGCAGGCTCTTCCCGCCCTTGCAGCGGTAGTGAGCATCTCTTCGCCCACGCCATTGAGGAGCTGTGTCCAACACTTAAGATTTCCCATGGTCTGGCGGTTGCGCTTGGCAGCATCGGTGCGGCCAACTTCCAGGGAAGAGACGATCTGGCTTTGCTGAACATCTATAAGGCCTACGGACTCGATCTGAATCCGGCCACCTATGGCATCAATGAAGACCTCTTCGTGGAGCTGTGGCAGAAGGCGGCAACCACCCGTCCCGATCGAGTCACCATCCTAAACGAGACGGATCTGGACCATGACTGGTTAATTGATATTTACAGGAGAATGCAGGAATAGTTTATGTCAGATTTTGAAAAGCGCGTCGCCGTCATGCAAGCGATGTTGAATAAAAATGAGTATATTACGAATCTTGGGTTGGAGATTACGGAGTGGAAGGAGGACCGCCTGGTTGGACGGATTCCGGTTCGCCCGAATATTATGAACCCTTACGACTCGGTTCACGGCGGTTGTCTCTATGCCCTGGCGGATATCGTGACAGGAACCTTGGCCAACTTCCAAGGGCGCCTGGTGAATACCTTAAACGGTAGCATGAATTACCTCGAACCTGCCTGGAAGACGGAGTATGTCTACTGTGAGGCTACCCTGGTTCGTTGTGGCGGCCACGTGATTACCGTTCGTTGTGAGTTAAAGGATGATAACGGCAAGCTGCTGGACGATGGAAGTTTCTCTTTTTATCGAAGTAAGCTTCCTCTGATACCGGAAGAGTAAAGGAGGGTATTATGCGATTCATCTCTTGGAATGTGAACGGATTACGTGCCTGCGTTCAGAAGGGGTTTTTGGATTTTTTCAAGGAAATCGATGCGGATGCCTTCTGTATTCAGGAATCAAAGCTGCAGGAAGGGCAGATTGATCTGGACCTTCCGGGCTATTATCAGTACTGGAATTACGCAGAGAAAAAAGGATATTCCGGCACAGCGATTTTTACGAAGAAGGAGCCTCTGTCGGTGACCTACGGCATCGGGGTGGAGGAGCATGACCATGAAGGTCGTGTGATTACTCTGGAATATGACCATTACTTTCTGGTAACCTGTTATACCCCAAATGCCCAGAATGAGCTTGCCAGACTGGACTATCGTATGTCCTGGGAGGACGCATTCTTAGCCTACATTAACGGACTGAATGCGAAGAAGCCCGTAATCTTTTGCGGGGATCTGAATGTCGCTCATAAAGAGATTGACTTAAAGAATCCTTCGGCGAATCATCATAACGCCGGCTTCTCCGATGAGGAGCGAGGCAAGATGACGGACCTGTTGGCGGCGGGATATACGGATACGTTCCGTTATTTTTATCCGGATAAAGCACAGATCTACTCCTGGTGGTCCTATCGTTTTTCGGCCAGAGAGAAGAATGCCGGATGGCGTATTGATTATTTCATTACGTCCAAGAGCCTTGATGAGAAATTAGTGGATGCGAAGATTCACACGGATATTCTGGGATCGGACCATTGTCCTGTAGAGCTGGAAATTGACCTGTAATCCCGGATAAAAAATGATATTGTTGAGAATGAGAACATGAAAAAAAGTAAGTTAATTGCAATGTTGATGGCAGTAGTGATGCTCTTTGGCCTGACCGCCTGCGGTGGTGGCTCAGGGGAGGACCCGATTGCACCGGTCTCCCTGGAGGAGAAATATTCCGATATTATCTCCATGTTAGAGCGAGAGCAGTATGATTCCGCTCTGAGTTATATTCGCGAGATGCGTGACAAAGCTCAGATGGAGGCTAATAAGGACAATGTGGATGCTGCTGCTAAGGATTTGGTTGCCGAGTTTGCAGGCGAATATGTATTGAACTGTGTGTCTGCCTACGAGACAACAACCCTCCGTACGATTCTGATCAATGCAGATATGACTCTTACGATTGAAGGGGTAACCTATCCCATGTCCATCGTAACGGAGAAGGGAGATACAGAACCTCATATTGAGTATCAGGTGGTGAATGCAGATGGTTCGGAGAGTAAAAAATATCTCTATCCGTCCGTAACAGAAGCGGGACTGCATACAATTATGATCTACGAGAATTATTTCCGTAAGGATGAGATGGAGTCATTGGCAAAAAAAGAACTGGAGACAATTGCCGGTGAGTATCAGTCCTATAGAGATGAAACATTGATTACGATTCAGAACGACTTCACTGCGGTAATTGACGGTACCACCTATCCTATCGAATATACCTACGATACTTACGGAAAAAGAATTCGTTTCTATGCGATGGGGTATTCAAGATATGATGGAGGAGGCGATACTTACACAGAGCTGGATGTTCGCTATGATGATAAGGGCTTTGCTTCTCTCTGGTTTGATTATAACCGAAATGACCAGCTGGAATTCGTCGAGATAACCGCGGAGAATTTCTATGATTATTTCGAATTCCGTGATTGGGAGCTGGACTCTACCGATGAAAATGCTTTTGGTGAAATCGCGGATATGCGTATTGTACATTACATAGCGCTTAAACCGGAGTATACAGAGAAGTACTATTCGTTACGAAGTAAAGTTGCTGCAGAGATTTCAACTACTTCTGTGTCCTATGGCAACTCGGAGATTACGGTTGATATTGCATCAAGAGAGGTTTCGATTCAGTTTGGGAAAGCGGATTATCGGTATGACCCGAGCTCCCAGATTTATTCAGGAGTCTACAAAAAGGAACATTACGACGACGTTCTTAATGATTATGTAACGGATTTATATTATCTGTTTTATGATTCAGAATATATAAATATGGACAAGCTTATCGCACAGGATGGAGACCGCTATACCTTCAATACCTACGTATACAGCATGGAAGATATTGAAATCCTGAGATGCCAGATGAAGCTTGCATTTAAGAAGCTGAATTTATAAATAGTCGTAGCAACCCGGTTCATTGTAACCGAGAAAACAGATAGAAAAGGAGCATAGAAATGGATATCAAGAAGACAATTGATGAGGTAGTGAAGAAGGTTACCGGAGATAAGGCTTTGCAGGATAAGTTCATGAAGGATCCCGCAGGTGCCATCAAGGATGTAACCGGCATGGACATTCCCAAGGATCAGTTAGACGGTGTGGTAAGCGCGGTTAAGACGAAGCTGTCTGCGAACAAGGCAGGCAAGATGTTAGGCGGAATCTTAGGAAAGTAGAACCAAAGCAAAAAAGACAGGGCATGTGAAATCCGTTTCACATGCCCTTTTTTCTGTGCTGCTCTATTTCGCTCATCCGGACATGGGCCGTTTTTCATGACCCAATAAGCGATAGGACCGGCCGCTAAAACTATGGTCCGGGTAGTCTATGGGAACCTGCCGGGTAGCCTATAGGAATCGGCCGGGTTTACGGCCTGTGAGACCTTCGGGGGTATAGACAAGTTCCCCGTTTACGAAGACCTTCCGAATGCCTTCGGCCAGGCGGGTGCCGTCTTCGAAGTCCGCTGCATCATGCAGTGTTGCGGGATCGAAGAGTACCAGATCGGCGGCGAGGCCTTCGGCAATCCGGCCACGGTCGGTAAGCTTCCAGATATCGGCGGTAAGTCCCGTCTGCTTGTGAATGGCTTCCTCAAGCGAAAGGAGTCCTCGTTTCCCGACAAAATCTGCCAATGGTCGTACGAAGCTTCCGTAAGCTCTCGGATGCGCAGGACCGGGAGTTTCGCGACAGATGGTATCGGAACCGACGGCGGCGTAAGGACTACGGTAAATTTTTAACATTTCCTCCTCGGAGAGGGAGAAGAAGCTGGCCATACAGCGGAAATGATTGGCTACCAGGAGATCAAAATAGGTATCGAATTCCTCTTTTCCTAAGAGCGCGGCGTATTCCGCCACAGTTTTGCCGACGGCCTCCGGGGTATCCGGTGCCACGGAAATAAGAATCCCGTGAAATCCGCCGGTATTCAGGTAAGGGTTGTCGTAGGAGGCGGGATCAACCTGGATCTCCTCTTTTAACTGGAGGCGGAATGCAGGATCCGACAGTTTTTCACAGAGTGCATCGATGCCCTCCGCAAAATAATGTGGCGGCATGCAGTTATCCAGACTTGTCATGGTGGCATGGTAGGGGTACATGTCGAGGTAGACGGAACCGCCTAAACGATTGGCTTCTTCGATCATGCGAAGGGTCGTCTCGGAGGCGCCCCAGTTCTTGCGGCCGCAGATTTTATGGTGGGAGATGACGAGGCGAACGCCGGCTTCCCTGGCAATCCGAATAGAGTCGGCCACGGATTGTACCACATCATCCGCTTCGTTACGCATATGAGTTGCATAGATGCCGCTGTAGGGAGCGATGACCTTGCAAAGCTCGATCAGTTCCTCGGAATCGCAATAGGCACCCGGAATGTACACAAGTCCGCTGGAAAGACCGGCGGCACCCTGTTCCATGGCGGTTTTTAAGAGGGCTTTCATAGCATCCAGCTCTTCCGGGGTTGCCCTACGGTTCTCGACGCCCATAACAGCGCTGCGAAGCAGACAGTGACCGACGAGATTTCGCTGGTTGGTGACATTGCCGACCTCTTTTCCGTATGCCTGATAGTCCCGGAATTCTCGAAACTTCGGAAGGAGCTTCTGAATGCGGGGAGAGGCGAAGCCGCCTAAGACATCCAAGGTCACCTGAAGGTCCGGATTCGCCGGGAAAAGAGAATAGCCGCACTGACCGTTAATCTCCGTGGTAACGCCCTGTGAAATCTTACACAGGAATGCAACCTCCGGATCTGCACCGATGCAAAGATCGGAATGCGCATGGGAATCGATGAAGCCGGGACTAAGAATCTGACCGGTTGCATCGAGAATCTCTACGGAATCCAAAGCCTGTGCATTGTCCGTTTCCCGGGTGACCGTCCGGGAGGAAAGCGAGATTTTCTCGGGATGTCGGGTAATCTTTGCGATGCGCCCCTCCTGCACGAGGAGGTCGCCGACGTAGGCGGGGGCGCCGGAACCGTCGATAATTGTTACGTTTTTAATAAGAAATGTATTCATATCCGCTCCGTTTTTGGTAAGGAATTGTATTGTTTTTTATACTACTATTATATATGATTATTTCTGAAATGATAAGAAGGCTGTTATAAGTATCTGTTATAGTGGGCTATTATCTTTTCCGACTAACATATAGAGAAGAAGTTGTGGTATTGTAAGGACAAGTTACAGAACAACAATTTTCTGGGAGGAAAGAAAAAATGAAAAAGAAACTTTTAGCAACGATCCTTAGTGTTGCAGTTGTTGCTTCTCTCCTGGGCGGATGTGCAAAGAAGACGGATAAGGCAAAGGACAACAAGCCTTCCGAGTCTCAGGGCGCTCTGACCGAGGGTGTGGAAGGAACTTCCGTTACCGAGGGCGAATTAGACAATGAGATTCACGTAGTATTGAGCGCAGCTCCTTCTACGCTGGATTGCAACAAGACCAGTGCTGTGGTTACCAAGCAGATTGCTTACAGTAACATCTTCGAAGCACTGCTTACGATGGACGCAAAGTTCGGTGTAGCACCGGAGCTTGCCGAGTCCTACAGCGTAAGCGATGACAACACGGTATACACCTACAACATCCGTAAGGGTGTGAAGTTCCACAATGGACAGGAGCTTACGGCAGACGACGTTGTTGCTTCCATGAACCGTTGGGTTGAGAACTACGGTAATGCAGCCGCACTTGTCGGCGATTCCAAGTTTGAGAAGATTGATGATTACACGGTACAGATTGTACTTCCTGCACCCAGCATCTTCTTAAATGAGCTGATTGCAGGTGCCGGTAATACCCCTATTATTTTCCCTGCTTCCAGCTTAGACACCGTTGATCCCGAGACCGGCCTTTTGACCGAGTTTATCGGTACCGGTCCTTACACCTTTGCAGAGTGGAAGCCCGATCAGTACATTAAGTTAACGAAGTTCGCAGACTATGTTCCTTACGGCACCAAGGGTGTTGTAGACGGATACGCAGGCTATAAGGAAGCTGCCATTGAGACCGTATACTACGATTTCATCGCAGATACCTCTACCAGAATCTCCGGCGTTCAGACCGGCCTGTATGATTTTGCTTACAAGCTTCCTTCCGATAACTACGATCAGTTCGACGGTAAGAGTGATTACTTAATCTACAAGGAAGTGGCAGGTTATCCCGCACTTGTTTACAACAAGAAGGCAGGTCTTGCTTCCAATGCAACCTTCCGTCGTGGTATCAACACCATCCTTGATGTGGAAGATATCCTGATTACGATGTATGCAAGCGATGACTTCTATCGTTTAAGCCCCTCTTTGATGATCGAAGAGCAGGCACAGTGGTACACCACCGCAGGCGAGGAGAATTACAACTTACATGACGCTGCAGCAGGTGTTGCTCTCCTTCAGGAGACCGGTTGGACCAATGAGACCTTCCGTATCCTGGTTACTACCGATTATCCTGAGTTCTACGCAGCAGCAATCATTATCCAGCAGCAGTTAGAGGAAGCCGGCGTTCCTACGACCGTAGATGCTTATGACTGGTCTACCTTCTTGGAGCACAGAGCAAATGAGAATGACTACGACGCATTCATCACCACCTTCTCCACCAATGCGCTTCCTACCCAGTTGTCCTTCTACAACACCGGTTGGGCAGGTTGGACCTCCGATGAGGAAGTAATCCAGGGTATTGCAGACTTCTACGGCGCTTCTTCTCTTGAGAATGCCATTGAAGTATGGACCAATCTTCAGAAGTTCACCATTACCGATGGTCAGGAGATCTCCAAGTTCGGTGATTACATGTTGTATTCCGTAGCATCCGCTAAGGTAAATCACCTGGCATATTTCCAGGGACCTCTGGTATGGAGTGCGGAGATTTACAAGTAATAGCACAGTGCTAAGAAAGGGTAAAGATACTTGGGATACGTTCCGTATCCTGAGTATCTTTTTACTGATTTATGAAGAAGTTTATTGTTAAGAGAATCCTATCGTTAATTCCCATACTTTTTCTTGTCTCCATCGCAATCTTTTTGCTGATTCATCTGACGCCCGGTGATCCTGCCCGCAATATTTTGGGAGATCTTGCAACCGAGGCTGAGGTGGATGCATTAAGAGAGAGTATGGGACTCAACGATCCGCTTCCGGTTCAGTATTGGAACTGGTTAAGCGGTGTCTTTCACGGCAATCTCGGAGACTCCTTCTACTACAATATCCCTATGGGCAAGTTGATCTGGCAGCATCTGGTTCCTACCTTGAACCTGACGCTCTATGCGATGCTCATCGCGATTGTCGTATCCATTCCGCTCGGAGTATTATCCGCCCGCAGAAAAGGCAAAGCGGCGGACAATGCCGTGTCATTATTTACCTTGGCCGGAATTTCGATTCCAAGCTTCTTAATGGGTCTGTTCCTCATCCTGATTTTCGCGGTACAGCTTCGATGGCTCCCGGTAGCGGGATATAAGACCGTCAAAGAAGCGGGCTTCATCGGCCATATTCGATTCCTGACGCTTCCTGCAATCTCTCTCGGACTGATGCAGGCGGCACTCATCACCCGAATGACGAAGAATGCCATGCTTGAGGTGTTGAGCAGTGATTACATGAAGATGGCACTTGCCAAAGGTGTGAAGACTCGCGTGCGCATCTGGAAGCATGCTTTCCGAAATGCGTTGATTCCGATTATCACCGTAATCGGCCAGAGCTTCATTGCACTGCTTGCCGGTGCTACGGTTGTGGAAAATGTATTCGGTATTCCCGGAATCGGTCAGTTGGTGATCAACTCCGCCGGCCGCCGTGATTACGAGGTCATTCAGGCAACCATTTTAATCGTTGCCGTAATGAGCGTGTTAGTGAACCTGATTGTAGATATCCTTTACGGTATCGCCAACCCGAGAATTGATTTGGAGTAGCCTATGACCGGACGTAAAAAAATAAGCAAATTCCTGAATAATAAAATGGCGGTTCTCGGGGCAATCATTATCCTGGCCATTGTGGCGTTGGCACTGCTTGCTCCCGCCATTTGCCCGAATCCGTTGAAGGTGAAACCGAAGATTCGACTTCAAGGGCCGTCCTCCGAGCATATTTTCGGAACCGACGCCTACGGTCGCGATGTGTTCTCCCGTGTCCTCTACGGTGCGCGTGTATCCATGATGACCGGATTTATTGTTTCGGCTGCAGCGGTGATTCTCGGAATGATGTTAGGTCTGATTGCCGGCTATTATCGTCGATGCGATGCGGTTATTATGCGTGTCTGCGACAGCCTGAAGGCCATTCCCTCCGTGTTACTTGCCATTGCACTGATGGCCGTGCTGGGACCGAGTCTTCGCAATGTCATTCTGACGCTGATTATCGTGAACATTCCGGATATTGCCCGCGTAACAAGATCTCAAACGCTGGTGGTTCGGGATCAGTTATACATCGAGGCGATGAAGGCGGCGGGTGCCGGTCCGATTCGCATCATCGTGAATCATATCCTTCCGAATGTAATTTCTTCCGTATTGGTGCAGGTGTCCTTCGTGTTTGCCAGCACGATTATTACGGAAGCGGCGTTGTCTTTTATGGGTGTCGGTGTACCGGCTCCTCAGCCCAGTTGGGGCAATATTCTCTATGAGGGCAAGGGCGTCATTCATAAGGCGGCCTGGATGATTGCCTATCCGGGCGTTTTCACTGCACTGTCGGTGCTTGGCTTAAATCTTTTGGGCGACGGAATCCGCGATGTGCTGGATCCGAAGTCGAAGTAGGAGGGGAAGATGGCAGAGACGAAAGTGTTGGAAGTCCGTGACCTGTGCACTACCTTCCTTGGCAAACATAAAAAGAATAAGATTCGTGCAATTGACGGAGTCTCCTTCCACGTCAATCGAGGCGAGATGGTCGGTATTGTCGGCGAGTCCGGTTGCGGTAAGAGCGTGACCAGCCAGTCGGTGATGCGACTCTATGATGAAAAAGAAGAAGTGGAATACTCCGGCGAGGTCCTTTTGGAGGGCAAGGATATTCTGACGATTCCCTACAAGAAAATGGACGAGATTCGCGGCAACAGCATCGCGATGATTTTTCAGGATGCATTAAGTTCGTTGAATCCGGTATTTACCGTGGGCAATCAGCTGATGGAAGCCATTCGTGTTCACCAGGGATTGCCGAAGGCGGAGGCAGAGGCCCTGGCAATCGAGATGCTTACGAAGGTGGGGATCTCGGAGCCCATGAAACGTATGAAGCAGTATCCGCACGAACTCTCCGGCGGAATGCGGCAGCGTGTTATGATTGCGATTGCGTTAAGCTGTAAGCCGAAGCTTCTGATCGCCGATGAGCCGACGACGGCATTGGATGTAACCGTTCAGGCACAGATTATGGAACTGATGCAGCAGCTCAAAAAGGCAGAAGATGTCGGCGTCATTCTGATTACGCATGACATGGCCGTGGTGGCGGAGAACTGTGACCGCGTGATCGTTATGTATCTGGGGCAGATGGTGGAGGAAGCTCCGGTATCGGAAATCTTTAAGAATCCGAAGCATCCTTACACGGTGGGCTTGATTCGTTCCATTCCTACGATGGAAACGAACACCGAGGAAGAGTTATTCATGATTGAAGGCAATCTTCCTCTTTTGGCAGAGATTGAGAAGGGTTGTCGCTTCGCCTCCCGTTGTCCTTATGCAACGGAGAAATGTCGTGAAGCAGAGCCTGCCTATACCGAGGAGACACCGGGGCATTTCGTTCGTTGTTACCGTGTCAATCAGAAGGACGGTGAGTAAGCATGGAAGAACGTAAGATTGTATTGCAAGCCGACCATATCAAGAAATATTTTCCGGTGAAAGGATTACTTGGCAAAACCAAGGCTGCGGTTCGTGCCGTGGACGATGTCTCGTTGACCGTATACGAGGGCGAGACGGTAGGCCTTGTAGGAGAATCCGGTTGCGGGAAGAGTACCTTCGGACGAACGATTCTTCGTTTGACCGATCCGACGGAAGGCCGGATTATGCTTCTCGGAGAGGATATTACGACGCTGTCGGAGCGTAAGCTTCGCAAAATGCGTAAGAAGATGCAGATTGTGTTCCAGGATCCGTACAGTGCGCTGAATCCCAGAATTACCGTGGGGCATTCCCTGGAAGAGATTCTGAAGATTCATGGCATGCGTAAGAACTGCAAGGAGAAGGTTCTGGAGATTCTTACGCAGGTAGGTCTTTCTCCGGAGGTTTACAATCGCTATCCCCATGAATTTTCGGGTGGTCAGCGTCAGAGAATCTGCATCGCGAGAGCGCTGATTCTGGATCCTGTGTTCCTGGTGTGCGATGAACCGGTCTCCGCACTGGATGTATCCGTGCAGGCGCAGATTGTCAATCTGTTAAAGGAGATTCAGAAGGAGCGCAAGCTTGCCAGTGTGTTTATTTCCCACGATATCAGTGTGGTGAGATATATCTCCGACCGAATTGTGGTGATGTATCTGGGACATATTATGGAAGAGGGCGACAAGGATGAGATTATCAGAAATCCGAAGCACCCTTACACGAAGAGTCTTTTGTCGACGGTACCGAGCATGGACCCGGACCATCGTAAGGAGCATGTGGCACTGGAAGGGGAGATTCCTTCTCCTATGAATCCGCCGAGCGGTTGTGTATTCCATACCCGTTGTCCTTATGCAACCGAGAAGTGTCGCACGCAGATTCCCGCAAGCCGTGACCTTGGAAACGGCCATCGGGTAAGCTGCCATTTTGCAGAATAGAAGGTGATTGTATGTCTGAATCGGTTGAATCGATTCGTGCCAAAATTGCAGAGCTGCCCCATTGTCCTCTTGGATTCTATCCGACGCCTCTTGAACGTCTGAACCATCTGTCCGAGGAACTGGGCATTGAGCTCTATATGAAAAGAGAAGATTTCTCCGGCCGCAGTCTTTTTGGAGGCAACAAGATTCGCAAGCTGGAATATCTGATGGGCGATGCGATGGCGCAGGGTGCGGAGTATGTCTTTACCTTTGGCGCAACCCAGTCCAATCATGCCATGGAAACCGTAACGGCCTGCCGCCAGCTTGGCTTAAAACCGGTCATCTATCTGACGGAAGTGGTTCCCGTAATCGAGGGCGAAATTCGTGCAAATCTTCTCTTAGACCAGATTCTGGGAGCGGAGATTCATATTGTAAAAATGCATCCCGGCGAGACGGAGGACGATGCGGACCTTCGCGGCATCGAGATGGCGCGTGCACAGATGGCTTCGCTGGAAGCAGCCGGTCATAAGTGCTATGAGATTCCTGCAGGTGGGGCCAATGCAATCGGTTCGGTTGGCTTCGCAGACAGTTATCTGGAGCTTCGCGATCAGATGGCTGCGCTGGGGCTTACGATGGATTATCTTTTCCATGCGACGGGTACTGCAGGAACCATGGCGGGCTTAAATGCGGCCAAGAAGGCTCTGGGAGATTCCACGAAGATTATTTCGGTCAATGTCTCGGAGAAGACGGATGCCTATCTGGATCTGGCAGCGGGACTTGCAAACGGTGTTCTGGAGCGATTGGGAATTGAGGAAAAGGTTCTTCGCGAGGATGTATGTCGCGAGGGCAATTTCTATCAGCCGGGTTATGAGATTCCGAGTGACGTTGCAACGCAAGCGATTCGTCATCTGGCACAGACGGAAGGAATTCTTGCGGATCCGGTGTATTCCGGCAAGGCTTTTGCAGCAGTACTGGCCTATGCCGTGGATGGACGGATTCCGAAGGGAAGTACGGTAGTCTTCCTGCACACAGGCGGCGCGACGGCTCTGTTTGCGGAGAATGAGATGGTGGGTGATTTCTCCCATCCGTTGATTGTGGAGGAGTAAACGGGCCTTAGGAAACAGGGGGTTCGGAAGTTTCTTTTTGGGGAACCACACAAAAAACAAGAAAACACTTGACGAACGCGTCAAGATTCGGTATATTTCTATTTGACGCTTCATAGCGTAACGCTTCAACGCAATAAAGTGCGAGAGGGTTCGACTTGCCGGAGCGGGAATTCAGAAAGGATGTAAGACAAAATGAAAGAAATTGAAAAACTCATGGGATTCAGAGAGAGCATCAAGGTTGTGGATGCTACATTACGTGACGGAGGCTTATGCAACGACTTCTATTTTAACGATGAATTCGTTAAGAATCTGTATCAGGCCAATCTGGATGCCGGTGTTGATTATATGGAGATGGGTTATCGCGCTTCCAAGAAGGTGTTCGATGAGTCGAAGTTCGGTAAGTGGAAATTCTCCTCTGACGAGAATATTCGCAAGATCGTAGGCGAGAACGATACGAATCTGAAGCTTGCCATTATGGCGGATATCGGACGTCATGACAAGAATGACTTCGATGAGAAGGTGAACAGCCCTGTTGACTTGGTTCGCGTGGCTTCCTACATTCATCAGATGCCGGAAGCGGTAGATATGATTGAGGATGCTTGCAAGAAGGGTTATGAGACCAGCTGCAACATTATGGCAATCTCCAATGCACAGGAGACCGATATTCGTGTTGCTCTGGAGATGGTTGCACAGACTCCCGTAAATTATCTCTACATCGTAGACAGCTTCGGTTCCATCTATCCGGAAGAGATGGCCAGAGTCGTTGATATTTTTATGAACGTGGCAGCCAAGTACAATAAGAAGCTGGGTATTCACGCTCACAACAATCAGCAGCTTGCTTTTGCCAATACCATTGAGTGTGTCGGTGACGGCGTTGACCTTTTGGATGCGACCTATATGGGTATGGGTCGTGGTGCCGGTAACTGCGCAATGGAGCTTCTTTTAGGCTTCTTAAAGAATCCGAAATACAATGTATATCCTGTATTTAAGTTCATCGAGAACAATATGGTAAAGTTAAAAGAAGAAGGTGTTGTATGGGGTTACGATCTTCCCTACCTGATGACCGGTTTACTGAACCAGCATCCTCGTACCGCCATCGCATTTACCAAGGACAAGAGAACCGATTACTCCGAGTACTACAAGGAACTGTTGGTGTAATCCGCCGACCTTGCCGAAAACAATAAGAATTGACTACCCACACTGTATAATAGTGTGGGTATTTTCTTTTTCGGGAAAATGCTATACTTACGGTCAAACAAGGAGGATTAGTATGAAAAAGAGAATATTATCGCTGCTATTTGCGCTCTGTCTGGTAGCGTCGCTGACGGCCTGCGGAGACAAGAAAAAGGACAATAAAGATACGAAGCCTGTTACCGAGCAGCAGGAAGAACCGGTTGTGGATACTCCTGCTACGGTGGAGCCTTCCGGTGAGGAGAAGCCGGCGGTGGAGGATACGCCTGCCACAGAGGCGGGTTGGGCGCCTGTTTTTACCTCGCCCACCGGAGATATGGATGATGCCGCAATCTATGCCGCAGAGCTTGCCATGGTAGAAAAGGGTAAGAAGCTTTTCTCCGGCGAAACGAATGCGGGCTACTATTCCAATGATGAGATGAAGTTAGCAGACCTGGAGGCAGGATCCTCTTTTGCCTTGATCTATGCCTGTGACGATGCCACGCATGGCGGCTGGGGTGTTTTGGGCTTCGGCATGAGTGCTGCCGGCAACTGGGTGCAGTTGGAGGTGAAGGCTTATACGGAAGAGCCGACCAAGGAACGTATTGCCATCTATCCTGTGTCGGATTTTGTCGATCTGGCAGGAACCAAGGTGGAAGATATTACCGGTTTCTGTCTGGGAGCATGGAACGGAGGACGTATTGCCGGCTTATACATTCTGGATGCGGCTGCTACGACGCAGCTTACGGACTATATGAGCGCAACGGATAAGGCTTCTTTGATTCAGCATAGCTATACAGGAGAACTCAGCAATCCGAATGCTACGGAGGCAACCAAGGTTGTGTATGAGTATCTCAAGGAGAACTACGGTAAGTATTGTATTACCGGCCAGATGGAGTCTACCTGGAAGGGATCTCCCGATTACGAGATGAATTATATCTATGATGCGTCCGGCAGATATCCGGCAATTCGTGGTCTGGATTTTATGAACAAGGATTATCAGGGCGTGGTAAATCGTGCCGTTGATTGGTGGAATAAAGGCGGTATCGTAACCATTTGCTGGCATACCGGCGCAGATTACAATTCCGGTTACAACGAATGCAAGGCGGACAATATTAACTGGGACGATGCTTTTACGGTAGGTACGGACACCTATAATAACATTCTGGCAGGTCTGGATCGAATCGCTCCTTATCTTCAGCAGCTAGAGGATGCGGGAGTGCCTGTGTTGTGGCGTCCTTATCATGAGCTGGACGGCGGATGGTTCTGGTGGAGCAAGGGCGGAAGCGAGAACTTTGTGAAACTCTGGCAGTTGACCTATGAGCGTCTGACGGAATACTGGGGGTTGGATAATTTAATCTGGGTATACGGTTATTCACAGAGCGGTACCGATATGGCTTCCTGGTATCCCGGCGATGAGTATATTGATTTAATCGGTGCAGACAGCTATACGGCCGGAGCAAACAAGGAACTTTTCGATCAGGTAGATGCAGTGGCTCCGGAAGGAATGCCGATTGTATTCCATGAAAACGGTACGATTCCTACCGCGGAGCAGATGCTGACAGAGGGTGCACCCTGGTCCTATTTTATGACCTGGCATACGGAGTGGATTACCGATACCAAGTATAATACGACGGATTCCATCCATCAGATTTTTAACGGTGACTATTTCATCACGCTGGATGAACTTCCGAGCTTCTTAACCGAATAGGTTGCCGGTTCGTCATTATGTTCAATTTTTTAGGTAAATAATCAATAATTATGCAAGGGGTTTTGGGTTGGACAAAGCCCCTTTTTTTTACTATAATTGTATCATGACACGCCTATGGAAATAGGCGACACAGAAGAAAGGTTGGTATTCGAATTATGAAGAATATTCCTGTAGTAAAATTAGGTATTATTGCAGTAAGCCGTGACTGTTTCCCCATTGCTCTTTCGGAAGCTCGTCGCAGTGCAATCAAGGCTGCGTATAAGGGAGATTTGTACGAGTGTCCCGTAACGGTTGAGAATGAGGCTGACATGCTGAAGGCAGTTGCCGATGTGAATAAGGCAGAGTGTAATGCCCTGGTTGTTTTCCTTGGTAACTTCGGTCCCGAGACTCCCGAGACTCTGATTGCCAAGAACTTCGACGGTCCCTGCATGTTTGTAGCTGCCGCAGAAGGCGACGGCGATATGATCAACGGTCGTGGTGATGCATACTGCGGTATGTTAAACTGCTCCTATAACCTTGGCATGCGTAAGTTAAAGGGTTATATCCCTGAGTATCCGGTCGGAACCGCAGAAGACATCGCTACGATGATTGCGGAGTTCGTTCCCATCGCACGTGCGGTTATCGGCGTTCAGAACTTAAAGATTATTACCTTTGGACCTCGTCCTCAGGATTTCTTTGCTTGTAACGCACCCATCAAGGGTCTGTATGATTTGGGCGTTGAGATCGAAGAGAACTCCGAGCTTGACCTTCTTGTTTCCTTCAAGGAGCATGAGAACGATCCTCGTATTCCCGAGGTATGCGCAGATATGGCCAAGGAAATGGGCGAAGGCAAGTATTATGCTGATCTGAATGTAAAGATGGCACAGTTCGAGCTTACGCTTCTTGATTGGGCAGAGAACCATAAGGGTTCCCGCAAGTATGTGGCTTTTGCCGATAAGTGCTGGCCTGCATACCCTTCTCAGTTCGGTTTTGAGCCTTGCTACGTTAACAGCCGTCTTGCAAGCCGCGGTATTCCTGTAGCTTGTGAGGTAGATATCTACGGTGCATTAAGCGAGTACATCGGTACCTGTATCTCCGGTGACGCAGTGACCCTTCTGGATATCAACAACTCTGTTCCTCAGTACATCTATGATGAGGACATCAAGGGCAAGTATGATTACAAGCTTACCGATACCTTCATGGGATTCCATTGCGGCAATACTCCGTCCTGCAAGATGTGTGCAGACCGTGCGGTTAAGTATCAGTTAATTCAGCATCGTCTCCTTGTGCCTGCCGGAAGTGAGCCTGATTTCACCCGTGGTACTCTGGAAGGCGATATCGCAGCAAGCGATGTAACCTTCTATCGTCTGCAGTGCGACAGCGACGGTAACTTAAAGAGCTACATCGCACAGGGCGAGATTCTGGACGTTGCTACCCGTTCCTTCGGTGGTATCGCAATCTTCGCTATTGACGAGATGGCTCGTTTCTACCGTCACGTACTGGTTCAGAAGAGATTCCCTCATCACGGTGCGGTTGCTTTTGGTCACTATGGCAAGCTCTTATTCGAGACCTTCAAGTTCCTCGGAGTGCCTGTAGCAGACATCAACTTCAATCAGCCTAAGGGTATGATGTATCCTACCGAGAATCCCTGGGCATAAGCATGAGCGATTAAGACAATGAATGGCGGTTCGGCTGCGGCCGAGCCGCTTTGCATATCACAGAAAGGGTCAAAAAACTATGTTATATATTGGTATCGATCTGGGTACCAGCGCGGTTAAGATGCTCTTAATGAGCGGCGACGGTAAGATCCAGAATGTAATCTCAAAAGAATACCCCTTGTCCTTCCCGCATCCCGGCTGGTCCGAGCAGAAACCCGAAGACTGGTGGAATGCGGTATGTACCGGTATGGAGGAACTCCTTGCGGGCAGCAAGCGTGAGGAAGTGGCCGGAATCAGCTTTGGCGGACAGATGCACGGTCTGGTACTGCTGGATCAGGAGGACAATGTCATTCGTCCCGCAATTCTTTGGAATGACGGAAGAACCCAGGAGGAGACGGATTATCTGAATAACGTAATCGGTAAGGACAAGTTGTCCGAATATACCGCCAATATTGCCTTCGCAGGCTTCACAGCACCGAAGATTCTCTGGGTTAAGAAGCATGAGCCCGAGAACTATGCGAAGGTTGCGAAGATGATGCTTCCGAAGGATTACATTGCCTACAAGCTCTCCGGAACCTTCTGCACGGACGTATCCGATGCCTCCGGTATGTTATTGTTTGACGTTAAGAATAAGTGCTGGTCCAAGGAAATGATGGAGATCTGCGATGTGCGCCGTGATCAGCTTGCCGATATCTACGAAAGCTTCGAGACGGTCGGAACACTGAAGCCGGAGCTTGCCAAGAAATTCGGACTGTCTGAGACGGTGAAGATTGTGGCCGGAGCCGGGGACAATGCCGCAGCGGCTGTCGGAACCGGAACCGTTGGCGATGGAATGTGCAACATTTCTCTCGGTACCAGCGGAACCATCTTCGTATCCTCCAAGAACTTCGGCGTAGACAGCAACAATGCACTGCATTCCTTTGCACATGCGGACGGCAAGTTCCATCTGATGGGCTGTATGTTAAGTGCGGCAAGCTGCAATAAGTGGTGGATGGAGGAGATTCTTCAGAGCAAGGAATTCGGTGCAGAGCAGGCAGCGATTACGAAGCTGGGTGAGAACCATGTCTTTTTCCTTCCGTATCTGATGGGAGAACGTTCTCCTCACAATAACCCCAATGCAAGAGGAACCTTCATCGGCATGACCATGGATACTTCCCGTGCCGATATGTACCAGGCGGTATTGGAGGGTGTTGCCTTTGCGATTCGTGATTCCTTTGAAGTGGCCAAGAGCCTTGGAATCAAAATTGAACGCAGTAAGATCTGCGGCGGTGGCGCCAAGAGCCCTCTGTGGAAGAAGATTTTTGCAAATGTATTGAACATTAAACTGGATATCATCGAGAGCGAAGAGGGCCCCGGTTACGGCGGAGCTATGCTGGCGGCAGTGGCTTGCGGCGAGTACGCAAGCGTGGAAGAAGCGGCTGCGAAGCTTGTGAAGGTAGTGGAGACCATTGAACCGGATCCCGCACTGGCTGCAAAATATGAAGAGCAGTATCGCAAGTTCGTGAAGATCTATCCTACGGTAAAGGATCTGTATTCCGAGATTCAGTAGAAAAGTTCAAAATAAGCACAAGAAAAAAAGTTCAATTTCTGACCAAACAGAGATTGAACTTTTTCTTTTGAAGTGCTATGATGAAGTACATCAGATTGACAGCTCACCCCATGCAGGAGATGTGGGGAGAACCGGGAGGTAGAGAAGATGAGCTTTGCCAAAAGATTACAGGAGGCCATGGCGGCCAAGAACTATAAACAGGCGGATGTGATTCGACTGGCGGAGAGCCCTGCAAGCGATGCAGGGGTGAAGATTGGCAAGAGCCATATGAGTCAGTATTTGAGCGGCAAGACCCTTCCTCGTAAGGAGGCGCTTGCGGTGTTGGCTTCCGTATTGGAAGTGGAACCGGCCTGGCTTATGGACGAGGACGGTAAGACGCTGGAACAGAATACACAGGCAGGAACCCGAAAAGTTCCCCTGGCGGAAAGAGAGAAGACAGAGATGAATAATGATACGCATAAGGTTCGTGTTTTCACGAAATCGAAAAAACTGGAGCACGTGTTGTATGATGTGCGAGGACCGGTTGTAGATGAAGCAACCCGAATGGAAGAGAACGGAATGCAGATTTTAAAATTGAACATCGGAAATCCGGCACCCTTTGGCTTCCGCACTCCGGATGAGGTCATCTACGATATGCAGCATCAGTTGACCCAGTGTGAAGGCTATTCGCCTTCCAAGGGCCTTTATGCAGCCAGAAAGGCAATCATGCAGTATGCGCAGTTAAAGGATATTCCCAATGTCGAGATTAACGATATTTTCACGGGAAACGGCGCAAGTGAATTGATTTCTTTGAGTATGCAGGCATTGCTGGATGAGGGAGACGAGATTCTGATTCCCTCCCCGGATTATCCTTTGTGGACGGCTGCGGCTACCCTTGCCGGCGGTAAAGTGGTACACTATATCTGTGACGAGCAGGCGAACTGGTATCCGGACATGGCAGATATCCGGAAAAAGATCAATTCCCGCACGAAGGCAATTGTTATCATTAACCCGAATAACCCCACCGGTATCCTGTATCCCCGCGAGGTGCTTCAGGAAATCGTTGATATTGCCCGTGAGCACCAGCTGATGATCTTTTCCGATGAGATCTATGATCGCCTGGTTATGGACGGCCTTCAGCATGTTTCGATTGCGTCCATGGCTCCCGATCTGTTCTGCGTAACCTTCAGCGGCCTGTCGAAGTCCCATATGATTGCGGGCTTCCGTATCGGCTGGATGATTCTTAGCGGTAACAAGGAGATTGCCAAGGATTACATCGCAGGTGTCAATATGTTATCCAATATGAGACTGTGTTCGAATGTTCCTGCGCAGTCCATTGTACAGACGGCGCTTGGCGGCCACCAGAGTGTAAAGAGCTATGTGGTGCCCGGCGGACGTATCTATGAGCAGAGAGAGTGCGTATATAAGCTCCTGAACTCGATTCCCGGCGTTAGCTGTGTGAAACCTCAGGCGGCCTTCTATGCATTCCCGAAGCTGGATGTGAAGAAGTTCGGTATTACCGATGACGTAAAGTTTGCTCTTGACTTCTTAAAGCAGAAGCATGTTTTGATCGTTCAGGGTAGCGGTTTCAACTGGAAGGAGCCGGACCATTTCCGCGTTGTCTTTTTACCGAGAGTTGAGGTGCTGGAGGAAGCCCTTGGCAAGTTAGGCAATTTCCTGCAGTATTACCATCAGGGAGAATAGTGTGAAAAAAAGAATCTTATGGGTATGCAATACATTGCTTCCGGAGGCTTGCGAGAAGCTTGGAGTGCCGAAGAATAAGCCGGAGAGCTGGATAGAGGGAATCTATCGCCAGTTGTCGCAGTCGGAGGAGTATTCGTTAATCTATCTTTTTCCGAATCCGGAGAAATGCAGTACGACCATTGGCAATACAACCTTTGTGAGCTATCGCGAGAATCGTAAACAGGGCTACTCGAAGGCACAGGTAGGGGAATTTGAGGCAATTCTGAAGGAGTATCAGCCGGACATTATTCATCTGTTCGGGACCGAGTATCCCCATTCCTACGCTATGGCGCAGGCGGCCAAGGAAGTCGGCCTTATTGACCGGGTGGTAATGAATATTCAAGGCCTTTCTCTGTATATTGCGATGCACCATGATGCGTATTTGCCGCAGAAAGTGGTTCGTGGCATTACGATTAAAGATATTGTTCGCGGGAATGTTGCTTCCCAGAAGCGGGATTTTCGTAAGCGTGGCATGTATGAAGAGAAGACGATTCGCATGATTTCCCATGTGATCGGACGTACGGATTGGGATCGTGCCTGCGTGGAGCGATTGAATCCGAAGATTCACTATCATACCTGTAATGAGACCTTGCGTCCGGCCTTTTATGGTGAGGGGTGGAGCCTTGGGACTTGCGAGAGACATTCGATTATGGTAAGTCAGTGTGCATGGCCGCTGAAGGGGTTCCATCTGATGCTGGAGGCATTGGCAGACCTGGTCAAAGACTATCCGGATGTCCACCTCTATACGACCGGAGCCTCTCCGTTATCAACGAGTTTTCATGATCGAATTCGGCGTTCCTATTACCATCGTTATCTGGGTCGGCTGATGCGAAAGTACGGTCTGGAGGACCATGTGAGCTTCTTAGGGTACCTGAACGAAGAAGAGATGTATGAACGCCTTCGTAAGTGCCATGTGTTTGCCAATTGCTCCTCGATAGAGAATGAAAGCAACTCCTTAAGCGAAGCGAAAATCTTAGGCGTGCCCGCGGTGGTATCCTATGTCGGCGGCGTAACGAATCGTCTGATACAGGGCGTTGACGGATATGCCTATCCTGCGGATGAGCCGTATATGCTTGCTTACTATATTCGTCGGATTTTTGAAGACGATGAGCTGGCGCAGAGCTTCTCTGCAGCCGGAAAAGGGAATATAGCGAAGATCGTTTCTCCCGAGGAGAATTATCAGACCCTTCTGAATATCTATGAATCCATGTAAAAAAGAGCCCTGCGGTATGCGGGGCTCTTTTCGTCGGTAACGCTATTGATAGTCGGTAAGCTTGGCATTCAGGTATTCAATCACTTCGCCATACCCCTCCTCATTAAAGGGGAATTCCCGAAGGGTAATGAGCTCGGGGTCCGTCGCCTCAAAGCTGTAAGGCTCCGGCCAGGTATGGACCTCAAAGAACTTCTCCTCGTCCTTCTTGCCGTCGGTCTCGGTCTCTAACTCGCGCTTGTTCATACGAATGCGATATCGCATGCCCTCGCAGCTTCCCTTGAAGGGCTTCTTATAGGTATAGAAATTAAAGTGAAAAATATCATCCGATGTAATCTTCATAGGGTTCTCTTTTCTAAAGGGATTTCAGAAGGGCTTTTCTTTTGTAGTATAGCAAAAATAGAAAGAAGTGGAAAGCCCTAACGCCGGCTGCGTAGGCGACGAAGTACCATTGTAAATCCGATTTGTAATAGATGTACGCCCAAAGCGAGCACGAGGATAATGGCCAGACTACACAGAACGAAAAGCCAACTGTTGCCCAAATGAGGATATAAGCGGAAGAGAACCATCGCCTGACAACCGTATATCTCTAACGAGATGGCGGATAGACCTTTGCTAATCGGATTGATAAGAATCGGACAATTGGTACGTCCAATCAGGTAGCAGAAACTCATGACGAAGAGCGCCATTGCAAGATCAGATAGGCAGCCTAGGGCAAGGTAGGAAGCGGTGGGAAGCGTGAAAAGCGCCATTACCACCGAACAAACATGAATCATATAAAAAGTAAAGAATACAATAAACGAACCGAACAGTAAAAGCCATACATATCGTTCCATAATTTTGTCGAGTTGTTTTTTGAACCTTGCAATAAGCATTCCAAAAAGAAATGGCAGGAGGACCAAGTAACGACGATTATTGAGATAACATGCATAACCATAGAATGTGGCCAGAGCACAAAAAATTCCGAAACCAATAGCGGGTTTGCTTACGAATCGGAAAGAAAGATAAAAAAGAAGATAGAGTGCAAATATTGTTAGGAAGAACCAACCGAAACCAATGGCGGTATCCACCAGAAGAATGGATCGCAGAACGAGGGAGACCGAAAAGGTCTGGGGAAATGCAAGAAAACTCATTGCATTTAAGAGAAGATATACTCCGTACAAAGGAAGAAAACGATGTCTTAAGAAAGTCCGAAGGTAATGATCGCGATTGTGAAGGTAGGAATAGAAGAGACCGTATCCCGAAAGAAAAAGGAAAAGGGATGCGGACCATGAGCCTAACAAGCTCAGAAAATGCCCAAAATAAGAGTGTGCGAAGAAACCGGTGAACTGGTACAGATGATGAATTAGGATGCATATGCACAGATAGCCCTTGAGGCAGGAGGTTACTTCTTTGGACCAGTAATTCGTAGCGGTATCGTTCATTCTGCACTTCTCCTAAGCAGGTAAACCTACGGTAACAAGTAATAAAAAAGAACCGACCCCGGAGCTCATATGTCTCCAAAACCGATTCTTTAGTGCACCGCCAGGGGCTCGAACCCTGGACACCCTGATTAAGAGTCAGGTGCTCTACCAACTGAGCTAGCGGTGCGTTTCTCTTTACAACGCAAGACTGATTATATTATACTGTTTCTAAGAATGCAAGTACTTTTTTAAAAATTTTTTTGGAGTTAAATAAATGCGTATTTTTGATACTCATTCGCATTATGATGACGAGGCGTATCGCGAGGATCGGGGGGAGTTGATTTCCCGAATTCACGAGGCCGGCGTGGAACATATGGTGAATATCGGAGCGAGTATGGACAGTAGCCGCAGGACGGTGGAACTGCTGCGGGAATATCCTTTTTTCTATGGAGCAATCGGGGTGCATCCGGACGAGATTACAAATCTTACCGAAGCGGATATGCAGTGGTTGTTGGAGCATGCGAAGGATGAGCGTGTAGTGGCAATCGGAGAGATCGGTCTGGATTACTATTGGCATACGGACAATAAAGAAGCACAGCGTCGGTGGTTTTGCAGACAGATTGAAGTCGCAAAGGAAGCGAAGCTTCCGATCGTGGTTCATTCCCGTGAGGCTACGGAGGAGACACTGCGAATTATCCGGGAGACGAATGCTTCACAGGTGGGTGGCGTTATTCATTGCTTCTCCGGCTCCAAGGAGGTCGCGGCGGAATATGTGAAGCTTGGGTTTTATATCGGCGTAGGAGGAGTGGTTACCTTCAAGAACGGCCGCGTGTTGAAAGAGGTGGTGGAGGCAACGCCCTTGACTTCCATCGTAACGGAGACGGACTGCCCGTATCTGGCACCGGTTCCGCATCGCGGATCGCGAAACGACTCCTCGAATATCACCTATATCATTGAGGAAATTGCGGCGCTTAAGGGAATGAGCGCCGAAGAGGTGGCGCCGATTCTCTATGAGAATGCACTTCGCTTATATCATCTTGAGGGAGAATAATTATGGCATCGTTAGGTAATCCTACGAGCACCATTGCGGTGCTTGATAAATATCATTTTAATTTTCAGAACAAGTTCGGGCAGAACTTCCTAATTGATTCGAATATTCTGGAAGGAATCGTGGCAGCGGCGGAGATTACTCCGGAGGATTTTGTGCTCGAAATCGGTCCCGGCATCGGAACCCTGACCCAGTATCTTTGTGAGCATGCAAGGGAAGTTGTCGCGGTGGAGATTGACAAGGCACTGATTCCGATTCTTGCGGACACCCTGTCTTCCTACGAGAATGTGACCGTGTTAAATGAGGATGTTCTGAAGGTGGACATCCGAGCGCTTGCCGAAGAACGAAACGGGGGAAAGCCGATTAAGGTGGTGGCAAATCTCCCCTATTACATCACGACGCCGATTATTATGGAGCTTTTTGAGAGCGGTGTGCCCTTGGAATCGGTTACCATCATGGTGCAGAAAGAGGTGGCGGACCGCATGCAGGTCGGACCGGGAACGAAGGATTACGGTGCTCTTTCTCTTGCGGTGCAGTACTATGCGAAGCCGGAGACTTGTTTGCTGGTTCCTCCCACCTGCTTTATGCCCCGGCCGAATGTCGGCAGTGCGGTGATTCGTTTGGAACGTTATCCGAATCCTCCGGTGGAAGTAAACGATGAGAGATTCCTGTTTGCGCTGATTCGGGCAACCTTTAATCAGAGACGCAAGACGTTAACGAATTCCCTGGCAAACGGCGGAATTCCGGGCGTGACGAAGGAAGGGGTTGCCAAAGCCTTGGAGATTCTCGGCTGGTCGCCGACGATTCGGGGCGAAGCATTGACGTTGGAGGAGTTTGCTCTTTTGGCAAATACGCTTCGGAAAAACTAGGAAAAATACGGCGAAAACGGCCGAAAAAAGCCACATATTTTTTTGACATCCCTTGTTTGCTGTGATACACTATATTTGGTATAGTGTTTTATCCGTAGCAACAAGAAAAAGGGGTGGAAACCTTGGATAAGTACGAGTACAGACAGCGGGCCGAAGAGATCCGTGAGCTGATTAATGAAAAAGAATATGTCGCTGCCATGCGAGTGGCGGACACGATTGATTGGTCGCGTGTAAAAAGCGTAGATATGCTGACTCTCGTGAGCGACATCTATAAGATAAATAAGCGCTTTGATCATTGCCGGGACGTTCTCGCCCTGGCTTATGAACGTTGTCCCGGAAGCCGTTCGATTCTCTACTCTTTGTGTGATGTCTCCATTCGACTCGGGGATTATGTTCAGGCAGTGGAGTACTACAAGGAATTTGTGCGAAGCGCACCGAACGACAGCGGTCGTTATATCCTTCTTTACAAGCTTTACGAAGCGCAGGGCGTCAGCCTGGAGGAACGTATCGAGGTATTGAAGGAGTTCAAGGAAAAAGACCGTCGTGAGAAGTGGTGGTATGAGCTTGCTTATCTGTATCATCAGACCGGACAGGTGACCCGTTGCGTGGAAGAATGTGACGAGATGATTCTTTGGATCGGTACCGGCAAGTATGTCATGAAGGCGATGGAGCTTAAGATGCTGCATGAGCCTTTGACGCCGACCCAGCAGGAGATGTATGAACAGGCACATCGTCGTGCTCTTTTGAACCGTGCGGCGAAGCTTGCGCAGAACCAGGAAGAGACTGCGCCGGAGGAGCCTCATAGCGTTACCGACGATACCGATGAGATTGAGATTAAGACCTTTGACGTTGACAATAAGTTCAATACGATTGATATTCAGGCGGAGATTGCAAGGAACATGGAGGATCTGATGCGTGGTTCCGAGAATCAATCTCAGGGAGGCGTGACCTTTGATACGATTGAGCGCGAGGTGATTCGCGAATTCATGTCCGACGAGCAGACTCCGGCACAGGACGCAGAGGCTGAGACTCCGGAGCCTGTACAGGAAACGATGTTTGCGACGATGTCGGATCCGGATGCCGCATTGGCCACCGCACCGCTTAAGGAAGCGAAGCCCGTGACCAATCCGATGCTAAACGAAGACGGGGAAGTAATCCACGATAACCCGATGACACTGGTTGACATGCACGAAGAAGTACCGGAGCGATTCGCCGATAAGCTGACGCAGGATTATGACGGTCAGATCAGTATGGTCGTGCCGGATTCAACGCTTATCGAGAAGCAGATTACCGGCCAGTTGAATATTGAAGACATCTTAGCCGAATGGGAAAAGACCAAGGAGGAACTTGCGAAGAAACGTGAGGAAGAGCTGTCGCGCATGTTACGCGATCAGACCCGCGTTATGATGTACGGCTTCTCTGTGGTAGACAATAACGCGACGCTTGCCGAGATGGAAGCGGTTGCGGATGCAGAGATTGCAAGACAGAACATCGCCCGTTGGGAGAATGCCGATGAGGATTCGACCATAACCGAGACGATGGAGGATGTGGATCCTTCGCTGGTAGACGGCGGAGAAGAAACCTCTGCAGAAACTGAGATCGAGGAAGTAACGGAGGAGTCCGTAGAAGAGTCCGCAGAAGAGTCTGCAGAAGAGTCTGCAGAAGAGCCTGCAGAAGAGTCTGCTGAAGCACCTTCAGAAACTGCGCCTGAGGAAATGGCGGAAGAGCAGTCGGAGGATGCAGACGACGGCGTAGAAGAGATTGCCGAAGAGCCTGTATCGGTATCTGCTGAGGAAGTTGCCGAGGAAGAAACCTCCGAGGAGGAGATTGCCGAAGAAGAAATCTCTGAGGAGGAGATTACCGAGGAACCTGCGCCGGCACCCGCAGAGGAAGAGGAAGAAGAGGAAGAAGAGCCTGTGCGTGAGCACCGCGTACCCGGCTTAGATTTTACCGGCGAGATGGGAGATATCTCGGAAGCCTTAAGTGAGGAGGAAGCCCTTGCGGAGGATAGCACCGAGAGCAATCTTGCGGAGAGCGCTTCCGAAGAGAGCACCTCTGAAGAGAGTACTTCTGAGGAGAGTACTTCCGAAGAGGGAGTCTCCGGGGAGTCCGATGAGAATTCCGAGTCAGAGAATACTTCCGAGGAGAATGGCCCCGAGAAGTCGGCACCGTCCTCTTTTAAGGCGGCAATTAACCCGAAGGTTTCCTTGGACAAGGATTCGAATATCAGCGAGGATGAGAAGGCCTTCTTCGGACATACGGTTTCGTCCGACAATATGAAGAAGCAGATTACGCTGGCACTGGAGAAGATGAGCCTTGCCTCTTACACGGGTAACGTGATGATTACCGGTGATAAGGATGCGGAGACGACCTCGGTTGCCAAGACGTTAATTAAGAACTTCCAGGCAAATGAGGAGAATTTCTCCGGCAAGGTAGCCAAGATTACCGGTGAGGCCCTGAACCGCAAGGACATCGAGATGGTTCTGTCGAAGCTGGACAACGGAGCCCTGATTGTCGAGCGTTGCGGCGATATGGATGAGAACGCGGTCAAGAAGATGATCCGTTACATCAACAACGAGGGGAAGGGCATCCTGATTGTTTTATGCGATTCCAAACGTGCGATGCGTAAGCTGATTATCATTGATCATCGCATTCAGGAGTACTTCAATGCACGAATTAACATTGCGATGTTGGATGCGCAGGCATTGGCCCGCTACGGCAAGAAGTACGCATACGAAAAAGAATACGGCATTGACGATCTGGGAATGCTTGCACTGCAGCAGCGAATCGATGAACTGAGCGCCGGCAAGAAGAGCGTGACGCTTGCACAGGTTCGTGAGCTGGTGGATGAAGCAATCTGGAGTGCAAACCGTAAGAACCTGCGACATTTCTGGGCATTGTTGTCTTCGAAGCGGTATGATGCAGAGGATATGATTATTTTGCGCGAGCGTGACTTTGAGTAGACGGGAGTCTGTTCTTTGGCACGGGCGTGATTCAGAGTAAAGAAGCAATTCACTTAAGGAGAGGTACATGAGGATGAAGAGCAAAGTTGAGGAGATTACCATTTCAGCCGACGATCAGTATCTTTTTGGTCAGGGTACTCACTATGACATCTATAAGAAGCTGGGAGCACATGTGGCTTCGAAGGACGGCGAAATCGGCGTTCACTTCGCAGTATGGGCGCCCAATGCCAAGGCGGTTCATGTAATCGGAGATTTCAATGGCTGGAATGAAGGGGCGAACCCGATGACCCGTCTGGGAGAGGGCGGAATCTATGAGGCATTCGTGCCCGGACTGAAACCCGGTTCTCTTTATAAGTTCTTAATCGTTACACCGGATGAAAGAAGATTGTACAAGGCAGATCCCTTTGCCAATCAGGCACAGCTTCGCCCGGAGACCGCTTCCGTGGTTACCGATCTGTCGACCTTTAAGTGGAGTGACAGCTCCTGGTTAGAAGAGAGAGCCGGTAAAAATGTATTCGCAGAACCGCTTGCCGTCTATGAGTGTCATATCGGTTCCTGGATGAAGCATCCCAACGGTACCGAGGACGGTTTCTATAACTACCGCGAGTTTGCGGCTCGTCTGGTGGGATATTTGAAGGAGATGAAGTATACTCATGTGGAATTGATGGGTATTGCGGAGCATCCCTTTGACGGTTCCTGGGGATATCAGGTAACCGGCTACTATGCACCGACCAGTCGTTACGGTACGCCTGAGGACTTCATGTACCTGATTAACGAACTGCACAAAAACGGCGTAGGAGTCATCCTTGACTGGGTTCCTGCGCATTTCCCGAAGGATGCACACGGCCTTGCCGAGTTCGACGGCACCTGCCTGTTTGAGCATCCCGATAAGCGTCTTGGTGAGCATCCGGACTGGGGTACCAAGATTTTCAATTACAGCAAGAATGAGATTCGCAACTTCCTGATTGCGAATGCTCTTTACTGGATTCGTGAATTCCATGTCGACGGCCTTCGTGTGGATGCGGTTGCTTCCATGCTCTACTTAGACTACGGTAAGAAGGACGGCGAATGGGTACCGAACAAGTACGGCGGACACGAGAACTTAGATGCCATCGAGTTCATGCGACACCTGAACAGTGTGGTAGCGGGCTGCCATCCCGGTGTGATGATGATTGCCGAGGAGTCTACGGCTTGGCCCAACATTACGAAGCCCGTAAACGACGGTGGTTTAGGATTTACCTTTAAATGGAGCATGGGCTGGATGCATGACTTCTGCGAGTATATGAAGCTGGATCCTTATTTCCGTAAGAACAATCATCATAAGATGACCTTCGCGATGTCCTACAACAGCAGTGAGAATTACATTCTTCCGCTGTCCCACGACGAGGTGGTTCATCTGAAGTGCTCGATGTTAATGAAGATGCCGGGCTACACCATTGATAAGTTTGCCAATCTTCGTGTCGGATATACCTATATGTTCGGTCACGCTGGTAAAAAATTATTGTTTATGGGTCAGGATTTTGCGCAGGAGCGTGAGTGGAGCGAGGCTCGTGAGTTAGACTGGTTCCTGTTAGAGGATCCGCTTCATGTCGGTATGAAGGAATATGTGAAGACCCTGCTTGAGATGTACCGTAAGTACCCTGTTCTCTACAAGATTGATAACTGCTGGGACGGTTTCGAGTGGATCAATGCCGATGACGGTGACCGCAGTACCTACAGCTTTATGCGTAAGGACGAGACCGGTAAGAACCGCCTGCTCTTCGTATTGAATCTGACTCCTATGGCAAGAGACGATTACAGAGTCGGATGTCCGAATGTGAAGAAAGCCAAATTGATTCTGAACAGTGACGAGATGCGTTTCGGTGGTCAGGGTCATCAGATTGAGAAGGAGATTCCGGTCAGCAATATTCCTTGCGATTATCGTGAGAACTCCTTTAGTTTCAATCTTCCGGCATACGGCGCGGCAGTATTTTTGCTTGAGTAATGATAAAACAGAATGTGCCCCGGGGTCTCCGGGGCATTTTCCCGTTTTTGCATGGCGAGTGGCGACCCGCCTTCGATTCCATGCGATAGAGACCGATTCCATAGATCAGAGACGAAAAAAGTAAGGGCTTCGAACAAGAAGCCTCACGGAGGAAAAAATGAAAGTCGTATTAAAGAACCTGACGAAGCGATTCCCGAACCGAAACAAAAAAGTACAGGGAGATGTCATTGCAGTCAATCAATTTGACTTTGAGATTCCCGATGGCAAGCTCATCGGACTTCTGGGTCCTTCCGGTTGCGGAAAAAGTACTACGTTAAACTTAATTTGTGGTCTGGAGAAGCCCAGCGAAGGACAGATTTTCTTCGGCGAGGATGATGTAACGAATCTTCCTCCCGAGAACCGCGGAGTCGGTCTGGTATTCCAGAACTATGCGTTGTATCCCCACCTTACGGTAGAGCAGAATATCATCTTTCCCCTTCAGAACTTAAAGGGGGAGGAGAAGCTTAGCAAGGACCAGATGAAGGAGAAAGCCTTAGAGGTTGCGAAGTTAGTCCAGATTGACCAACTGATGGAGCGTAAGCCGAATGAGCTTTCCGGTGGTCAGCAGCAGCGAGTAGCCATTGCCAGAGCATTGGTGAAGATGCCTCGTGTTCTTCTTTTGGATGAGCCTCTCTCGAATCTGGATGCACGACTTCGCCTTCAGACCCGTGAAGAGATTAAGAAGATTCAGCTTAAGACCGGTATCACGACGATTTTCGTAACCCATGACCAGGAAGAGGCCATGAGTATCTCGGATATGATTGTGGTCATGAAGGACGGTGTGCTGCAGCAGATCGGAAAACCGCAGGAGGTCTACGACAATCCGGATAATCTTTTTGTTGCAAAGTTCTTGGGAACGCCTGCCATCAATGTATTTGAGGGCGAGGTAAAAGGAGAACGTCTCTATATCGGAGAAGAGAATGTACTGGCAGCTCCGGGAGTGGCGGATCAGAAGGTTTATGTCGGAATTCGTCCCGAGGGCTTTATTCCGGCGGACAACGGAGCCTTTTCTGCCGAGCTTCGCTCTCTGGAGGTTATGGGCAGAGATACCAGTATCGTATCGAATCATCCGGCCTGCATAAGCGGGAACATTCGCTCCATTGTGGATGCGGAAGATGCGAAGGCGGGTAGCGAAGTGGTTCGTTTCAACTTAAAACCTCGTAAGGTATTCTTATTTGACCACGAGACCGAGAAACGTATTGTGATCAGCAACGAGTAACGGAGGCGCAGCATGAAGAATAATCTGAAGGGCTGGCTGTATCTGTTGCCGGCAATCCTGTTCATCGGGATATTCATGGTGTATCCCCTGGTGGATGTTATTATTTACTCCTTTGAGGAGAGCTACAATTTCGCGTCGCAGTCCTATCGCGGAACGGGTCTTTTCAATTTCTCTTATGTATTGCATGATCCGTATTTCATTCAGGCATTGAAGAATACATTCTTAATCGTTATTATCACGGTGCCGTTGTCGACCGGACTGGCATTACTGATTGCGGTCGGTTTAAGCTCCATCAAGCCGTTAAAGAACCTGTTCCAGACGGTATATTTCCTGCCTTACGTAACGAACACTCTGGCAGTCGGTCTGGTTTTCATGATTCTGTTTAAGAAGACGGAATATACCGACGGTCTGGTAAACCTCCTGATCCACTGGTTCGGAGGAAAAAGTGTCGATTTCATCACGGGACCGTATTGGGCGAAGATGTTCGTGATGTGCTTCTACACCATCTGGATTGTCCTTCCTTTCAAGGTCCTGATTCTGACGAGTGCCCTGGCAAGCGTCAACCCGATGTATTATAAGGCGGCCAAGGTGGACGGAACGTCCTCTTTCCGCATTTTCTATAAGATCACGCTTCCTATGATCTCGCCGATGATTTTCTATCTGGTGATTACCGGTTTCATCGGGGCGTTCAAGGCCTACAGCGATGAGGTTGCGTTGTTTGGTACCGACTTAAATGCGGCCGGCATGAATACCATCGTCGGTTATGTATACGACATGCTCTACGGTGACAGTGGCGGATATCCTTCCTATGCATCGGCGGCGGCACTCATTCTGTTTGCGATTGTATTTACCATTACGGTGGTGAATCTGATGATCAGCCGCAAGAAGGTTCACTATTAAGAGGCTTGAGGAAAAAAGAATGGACAATAACTACGATTACGAGAAAATAGAAAAGAATGCCAAGAAACGCACGAAGGCTCGTAATGCGGTAACGTATTTCTTCCTGGTGCTGTGGGCAATCCTGGTTCTGTTCCCGTTCTACTGGATGATTCTGACATCCTTTAAACGCTACAGTTCCTACAATTCGGAGCATGTGCCGAAGTTCTTCACCCTGTCTCCGACCCTCAAAAACTACACGGACGCTTTCACGCAGGTTCCGTTAGCGAGATACTTTTTTAACACGCTGGTCTTCACGATTGTAACGACGGCCGTGATGATGGTGGTGATTATTCTGGCGGCATTTGCATTTGCACGACTGAACTTTAAGGGCAAGAATCTTGTGTTTGCATTGTTCTTGTCCCTGATGATGATCCCGAATGAGCTGGTGATTATTACCAATTTCGTTACCATTACGGATTGGAACCTGCGCAATACCTATCTCGGACTCATTCTTCCGTCGGTCACAAGCGTTTTCTACATCTACCTGTTAAAAGAGAACTTCGAGCAGATTCCGGAGGAACTCTATAAGGCGGCCAAGGTGGACGGAACCAGCGATTTCAAGTACCTGATTAAGGTAATGATTCCGATTGCAAAGCCGACGTTAATTACCATTGTCATCCTGAAGGTCATTGAGTGCTGGAATTCCTATGTATGGCCTCGATTGATTACAGACGATGCGAACTACTATCTGGTATCAAACGGCATCCAGGAGATTCGTGAGAACGGCTTCGGTCGAGAGAATATTCCGGCGATGATGGCGGCGGTTGTGGTCATCTCGGTTCCTCTGATTGTGTTATTCTTAATCTTCCGTAACAAGGTTATGGAGGGTGTATCGAGAGGAGGTACCAAGGGATGAGAAAACATACATTTATGCGAAGAGTCTCCTCTTTACTGTTTATCGTACTTTTGTGTGCCCAGGCGCTGTTACTCAGTGGTTGCCATGGAGCGAAACGCCGTGCCAGCTTCGTAATTCCGGAGGAGTTTGACGAGAGAGCACCGATTGAGATTACCTTTTGGGCCAAGAACGATACCAATAAGCGTCAGGTAGAGATCTACAACAAGGCGATTGAGGACTTCAATACCTATTATCCGAATATCACCGTGAACCTGCGTCTCTACACGGACTACACGCGAATCTACAACGATGTGATTACCAACATTGCGACGGATACGACCCCGAATGTCTGTATCAGCTATCCGGACCATATCGCAACGTATATGACCGGTAAGAATGTCGTGGTTCCGTTGGACGATTTAATCTATGATAAAAACTACGGCCTTGGCGGTTCACGGGTACAATTCGATTCTCCCCGTCCCGATGAGGTCGTTCCGAGATACCTAAACGAGTGTATTATCGGCGAGTACTATTATGCGCTTCCTTTTATGAGATCCACGGAAGCCTGCTATGTGAATAAGACCTACATCGAGGCGATGGGCTATACGATTCCCGAGGTTCTTACCTGGGACTTTATCTGGGAAGTGTCGGAAGCCGCTATGGACAAGGATGCAGACGGTAATTTCAAGGTAAACGGTCAGAATGTGATGATTCCGTTTATCTACAAGTCGACCGATAACATGATGATTCAGTATACGCGTCAGGCAGATTGCGGGTATTCGGATGAGAATGGTCACATCTACTTATTTAACGACGACGTGAAGGCCTTCTTGCAGGAGATTGCCAAGCATGCGAAGACCAGAAGCTTTTCGACCTTTGCTATCTCGAGTTATCCCGGTAACTTCTTAAATGCGGGACAGTGTCTGTTTGCCATTGACTCGACGGCCGGAGCCACCTGGATGGGAAGCAAGGCACCGCTTTCGGATATTCATGAAAACTCCAAGGTGGATTTTGAGACGCAGGTCTGCATGATTCCGCAGGTGGATCCTGCGCATCCGCAGATGATCTCCCAGGGTCCGTCCGTATGTATTTTTAACAAGGAGAATACGCAGGAGGTACTGGCATCCTGGTTGTTTGCGCAGTTTTTGTTAACGAATGAGGTGCAGATTGCGTACTCCTCCACGGAAGGCTATGTGCCGGTTACTCTGAAAGCGCAGGAAAGCGCAGAGTATCAGGATTATCTTAGCCGCGAGGGCGAGGATGAGGAGCATTACGAGGTCAAGATTCAGGCAGCGAAGCTCTTGCTTGCCAACACGGACAATACCTTCGTTACGCCGGTATTCAACGGTTCCGCATCCTTACGTCAGGCAGCGGGACAGCTGATTGAGGCAACAACGCTTGCGGAACGCCGTAAGACGGAAACCAATGATGCCTATTACGCAACGCTTTTTGAGGAAACGGCGGCGCTCTATCATTTGGATCAGATTGAGACGACGGATGGCGGGAAACGGGATCTCGGACCCCTGCCGAAGGCTTCTGTAGCGCTGATTGTGATTTTAGTCCTTGCGTGGGTGCTGATTGGCGGAAGCTTTGTTTTATCGTTGATTCGTACAAAAAAAGAATCGAAATAATAGTCTTTTTGTAAGAAAAGGAAAAGTTAACAAAAGTGCGGGTAAAATTAGTGCAATTTTACTTGCACTTTTTCTTTTTTCCTATATAATAGTGTTGACCATAATGGTCGCTAAATAGGAGGAAAAAAGAAATGAAAAAGAGTATTGCTTTGGTTATGGCTCTTATTCTCGTCGTTGCTTTTGTTGGCTGCGGTAAGGATAAGAAGAAAGATAAGGAAGTGAACCCCACTCCCAGCACCGATGTGAATACGAATGTTGACACTGATAAGGAGCAGGATCCTGTAGTGGTTCAGCCTGCTGAGGACATCAATGCAAAGTCTGAGGGCGTTATGACCTACGCTGAGTACGTTGCTGCTGAGGTAGATGCTCCCGTAGTAATTGAGTGTTATGTACAGGCTACCCAGGCTTGGTGGAACGATTCCATTACTGTATACGCTGCTGACGGCGAAGGTGCTTATTTCATCTACGGTATGGTTTGTACCGAAGAGGACGCTGCGAAGTTAGTTCCCGGCACCAAGATTAAGGTTACCGGTTACAGAGCTGAGTGGGCAGGCGAGATCGAAGTTGCTTCCGGTGCTACCTTCGAGTTCGAGGAGGGTTGCTACATTGCAGAAGCTAAGGATGTTACCGATAAGCTCGGTACCGATGAACTTGCTGATTCTATGAACCAGCTCGTATCCTTCAAGGGTGTAACCGTTGAGGCAAGTGCTGACGGTGCTGCATTCCAGTACAAGGAAGGTTCCGGTTCTCATGATGAGAACTCCGACTTAAACTTCACCGTGTCTAAGGACGGCGTAAGCTATGTATTCTACGTAGAGTCTTATCTCTGCGATAACACCACCGATGTATACGCTGCTGTTGAGAATCTTCAGGTTGGCGATGTAATCGATGTGGAAGGTTTCTTATACTGGTACAACGGAGCAAACCCTCATGTTACTTCCGTAAAGGTGGTTGGTACTTCTGAGGAAGCTCCTGCAAGTGATGCAATGAGCTATGCGGAGTATGTTGCTGCAGCGGTTGACGATCCTATCGTAATCGAGTGCTACGTACAGGCTACCCAGGCTTGGTGGAACGATTCCATCAATGTATATGCAGCCGATCAGGATGGTGCATATTACATCTACAGCATGTTCTGTTCCGAAATCGATGCTGCGAAGTTAGTTCCCGGCACCAAGATTAAGGTTACCGGCTTCAAGGCTGAGTGGGCAGGCGAGGTTGAGGTTGCTGCAGGTTCTACCTTCGAGTTCGTTGAGGGAGATTCCTATGTAGCAGAAGTAAAGGACGTTACCGATAAGCTTGGAACCGATGAGCTTGTTAATTACATGAACCAGTTCGTATCCTTCAAGGGTGTAACCGTTGAGGCAAGTGCTGACGGTGCTGCATTCCAGTACAAGGAAGGTGCAGGTTCCCATGATGAGAACTCCGACTTAAACTTCACCGTATCTAAGGACGGCGTAAGCTACACCTTCTACGTAGAGTCTTATCTCTGCGACAATACCACCGATGTATACGCAGCTGTTGAGAACCTTCAGGTTGGCGACGTAATCGATGTAGAAGGTTTCTTATACTGGTACAACGGTGCGAACCCTCATGTTACTTCCGTAACGGTTCAGTAATCCGAACAGAAACAGTATTAGGATTTGCCCCTGCGGGCACTAAGTAAAAAAGTAACCCGGTTCTGAGATTTCTCGGAACCGGGTTTTGTAATCTTCGACTTATAGGACAAAACGTGTTGATGAAAACCGCCTCAACCCCGCATAAATACTGGGGGTGAGGCGGTTTAATCTTTTTTTAAACAACTTTGAGGGTGGACAAAATGTGTTGATAAAAAGTCCCGAAAGCCTTGTAGAATA
>JAZQQG010000024.1:0-116398 GCA_045628945.1 Lachnospiraceae bacterium | reverse complement strand
GCTGCTTCTGATATAGGATATTAGAAAACAAATGGTGTGAATCCGCAAAATAATGCGGACTCACACCATTTTTATGCTTCCGGGGTGACGAATTCGCCATCTTTTGGTGTGGATCAGTGATTTTTTGAAGAGTCGCACCACCCAATCGGTAGTTTCATGGTGCGACTTAGGAGATTCTTGATAATTCACACCAAAAGTTGCCGAAAGCGACCGGCCGGGCAAGCAAAAATGGTGCGATTCAAGCAAAACGGCCAGTTTCACACCAAAAGTTGCCGAAAACAACCGGCGGAGCAAAGGCAGTTGCCGAAAACAACCGGCCGGAAGTGCGCCCCCCAACCGCGCACTTTCTGCGCAACACAATCCCTAAACACAAAGTTTACAATATTTGTTACAAAAAAGTTTAATAATTCTTGACATGGGGTTTAATATATGATTTTATATATTTTGCTTGGGTTTATTTTAACTAAACTCAGGGTTTAGAATAAGACAAACCCATCGGAGGGGATAGAACAATGGGTGGCAATCTTGGCCTCGGAACCAAAATCCGCAACCTGCGTAACCAGAGCAATCTGACGCAGCAGGAGCTGGCGGACCGAACTGAATTAACGAAGGGATACATCTCACAGCTGGAACGTAACCAGACGGTGCCGAGCATCCCGACCCTGTTGGACATTTTGCAATGCCTCGGCACGACGCCGGCAGACTTCTTCAAGGAAGATGAGCCGGAACAGATTGTGTTCAACAAGGATGATTTTTTTGAAAAAGACGATCCGGATAACGGTATCAATATTAAGTGGCTGGTGCCTTCTGCACAGGGCAATATGATGGAGCCGATTCTGGTGGAATTAACCGAGGATGGGCAGACGTCTTTGGATAAGCCTCACGAGGGAGAGGAATTTGGTCTTGTCATCGAAGGAAGCATTATCTTAACGCTTGGCAAGAGCACCTACACGGTGAAGAAGGGTGAGACCTTCTACTATACGGCAAATGAGAAGCATTCCATTCGTGCAAACGGCAAGAAAGCGAAGTTTCTGTGGATTAGCACTCCGCCGATGTTTTAAGTAAGGATAACGGACTAATAACGGATTTGAGGTAGCATATGAGCGAGAATTTACTTCAGTTAATTGGCATTTCCAAGGGATTTGACGGAAAGGGTGTATTAAAGAGCCTGGACCTGGATATTAAGAAAAATGAATTTGTAACTCTTCTCGGACCTTCCGGTTGCGGCAAGACGACCACCTTACGTATTGTGGGCGGTTTCACGAAGCCGGATACCGGTAAGGTGCTTTTCAACGGCGAGGACATCACAAATCTTCCGCCTGAGGATCGTCATATCAATACCGTATTCCAGAAATATTGTCTTTTTCCGCATATGAATGTGGCTGAGAATATTGCGTTCGGTCTGAAGATTAAGAAAAAGAGCAAAGACTATATTGCAGACAAGATTAAGTACGCGTTGAAACTTGTAGACCTGGAGGGCTATGAGGACCGTAAGCCGACCTCTCTTAGCGGTGGTCAGCAGCAACGTGTGGCCATTGCACGTGCAATCGTGAATGAGCCGGAGATTCTGTTGCTGGATGAGCCTCTCGGAGCATTGGATCTGAAGCTTCGTCAGGACATGCAATATGAGTTGACCCGTTTAAAAAATGAACTTGGCATCACCTTCTTATATGTTACCCACGACCAGGAAGAAGCCTTAACTATGTCTGATAAAATCGTGGTAATGCACCATGGTGAGGTACAGCAGATCGGTACGCCGAAGGATATCTACGATGAGCCGACCAACGCATTCGTTGCAGACTTCATCGGTGATGGTAATATCTTACAGGGTACGATGATTCATGATCGCCTGGTAGAGATTCTCGGCAAGAATTTCGTCTGTGTCGATGAAGGCTTTGGAAACAACACCATCGTGGACGTGGTAATTCGTCCTGAGGATATCGAAATCGGTGAGGCCGGGGAGGGCATCATGGACGGTATTGTGACCTCCGTTCTCTACAAGGGTGCTCAGTACGAGATGATCATCGAATCCAACGGCTTTGAGTGGCTGGCACACAATACCGTATCCTACCCTTGCGGCAGTATGGTATCGATCTATGTGAAGCCCTTCAATATTCAGATTATGCACCATATTGATGAGTCCGAACGAGTAATAGAAGAGGGCGTGTAATATGAACAGTAAGCGTAAACATCTGGCTTGGCCTTATATTGTATGGATTGTCCTGTTTACGATTCTGCCCCTGTTCTACATCGTGTACTATGCAGTACGCGATCGCAAGGGCAACTTCACCTTCGACAATCTGTTGGCAATCTTCGAACCGGTACATATGAAAGCCTTCTGGCTCTCGGTGGAGCTTGCCGTGATTACAACCGTTGTCTGTTTGATTTTGGCATTTCCGGTGGCACTGATTCTTCGTTCCCTGAAGATTAAACGGAAGGGAATGATTGTAGCGGTGCTGATTCTTCCCATGTGGATGAATTTTATCCTGCGTGTGTATGCATGGCAGGTGCTACTTTCTGACAATGGTGTCATTAATTCACTGCTTTCCAATGTTGGAATTCCGAAGTTGACATTAACCAATACGCCGACGGCAATCATTATCGGTATGGTTTATGACTTTTTACCGTTCATGATTCTGCCGATTTACAATACTCTGATGGAGATTCCGGAGGAATTGTTAGAGGCATCCAAGGACTTAGGGGCACGGAGCGTTACCCGTTTTGTAAAGGTAATCTGGCCTTTGACCATTCCCGGAGTTCTTAGCGGAATCACGATGGTATTCGTTCCGGCGATGACCTCCTTTGTATTCTCCGATATCCTGGGAGGAAGCAAGATTCAGCTCATCGGTAATATCATTGAGCAGGAATTTACCACCAGCATGAACTGGCAGTTGGGTTCCGGTCTCTCGGTAGCACTGATGGCCATCGTATTGTTATTTATGGCGCTGTTCCAGCGTGCGAATAAGCAGAACAAGGGAAGTAACATGATATGGTAAAAAGAATATTCTCCAAACTGTATATTGCTCTCATGGTCCTGTTTCTGTATGCGCCCATTGCCGTGCTGATTGTGTTAAGCTTCAACAAGTCAAAATCCCGCGCGAAGTGGGGCGGCTTTACCTTGGACTGGTATAAGACGTTATTTGACAATGACCAGATTATGACGGCACTCTGGACCACTCTTTCCCTGGCGATTCTGTCAGCGGTGCTTGCAACCGTCATCGGATTGCTTGGTGCCGTGGGAATCGATGCCATGAAGAAACGCCACTTCCAGATTGTGTTGGGAGCGACGAATATTCCGATGTTAAATGCGGATATCGTAACCGGTATTGCGATGATGCTCTTTTTCGTAAGATTCCTGCCGCTTGGTTATACGACGATGCTGATTGCCCATGTGACCTTCAACATTCCCTATGTAATCTTAAGTGTGCTTCCGAAGCTTCAACAGATTGATGTGAATGTCTATGAAGCCGCAAGAGATCTTGGCGCAGGAACCGTGAAGGCATTTGTGAAGGTTATTATCCCGATTATCAAACCCGGAATCGTGTCCGGTTTCCTGCTTGCGATGACGATGTCCATGGATGACTTCATCATCACCTATTTCACCCGAGGTGCAGGCGTGAATACGCTTTCAACCGTTATATACGGACAGATCAAACGAGGCATTAAGCCTGAGATGTATGCGCTGTCCACCATCCTTTTCTTAGTGGTTCTGGTTGTACTGGTTCTGTCCAACATTACCGGTAAGAAGGAGGTTCCCGACACTGTTCGGAAAAAATAATTGAAATCAAGAGGTAGTAAGAAGAAATGAAGAAGAAATTAGTTGTACTGTTACTGAGTGTGGTAATGATTTTAGAGTGCCTGGTTCTTGGCGGATGCGGTTCCAAGAAGCCGACTCTGACCGTGTTCAATTACGGTAACTACATCGATCCGGATGTAATCAAGATGTTCGAGAAGGAATACGGTGTTAAGGTAAAGTACGAGGAGGCAACGACTCCCGAGATTCTCTACTCGAAGTACAAGGCCGGTTCCATTAAGTATGATGTGGTATGTACCTCCGATTACATGTTACAGCGTCTGATTAATGAGAACGAGCTGGTTGCATTTAACCGTGACAATATGCAGTACATTGACAATATCGGGGATACCTACTGGGGGCTTGCGAAGAATTTCGATGCAAATAACCAGTTCATTATCCCGTATTTCTACGGAACCATCGGCATTATGTACGATAAGACGAAGGTGGACGGCGGTGAGCTTACCAGCTGGTCTGCCATCTTCGACAAGAAGTACGACGGCGAGATTATTATGATGAACTCCGTTCGTGACGCTTACATGGTAGCAATGTGCTACTTGGGCTATGATATCAACTCCACCAACAAGGACGAGATTAAGGAGGCACATAAGCTTCTTCTCGACCAGAAGAAGCTGGTGCAGGCATACCTCGTAGATGAGACGAAGGACGAGATTATTGCCGGCAATGCGACCATGGGCGTTATCTACTCCGGTGATGCGGTATGGGGCATCGAGGAGAGCGGTAACCCGAATCTTGCATTCGCTGTTCCCGAGGAAGGAACCAACCTCTGGATCGATTGCTGGGGAATCACCAAGCAGTGCGATAATCAGGACCTTGCAGAGAAGTGGCTTGACTTCTTAATGCGTGAGGATGTTGCACAGATGAACTTCGACTACATCTACTACTCCACTCCCAACGTAAAGGTCATTGAGGCAATGGATGAGGAGATTCGTAATGACGAGAACTACGTTCCTACCCAGGAGATTCTGGATCGCAGCCAGTTAAACACCACCTGCGATGAGGAGATGTTAGACTACTACAACGAGCTGTGGAAGGAATTGAAGTCCAAGTAATCGTTTCTGCGCAAAAAACCATACATCCGGCGTGAAACAATCTTGCTTTTTTCCCGGGTGTGTGATAGGATACCACTGATATGAATAGGCAATGAAGGAGACTCGTGTCATGGAGGGCTTCAGGGAGACGGCATCACCGACTGCAAGTGCCGTTAGTCACGACATGAATAACGTAAGAGATTCTTACGGCGGGAACGCTCCGGAGCTTCTGTTTTGAGCCGGGAACGGGGTAGGGACAGACGTTGGGCTTCGTTACAGCCATAGAGAGGTATTCGCAGTAGCGGATACAATGCGGGTGGTACCGCGGAATACTACAGTATATCCGTCCCGGAGTGTCGAGAGGCATTCCGGGATTTTTTTGTTCCGAGAGTTAAGCACAGTCAACAAGAATGATAAGGAGAAGAAGATGAGTACGATTTACAGAGACGTTGCCCTGAATGAAATCGGGGAAGACAAAATCGGTCAGGAATTAAGAATTGCCGGCTGGGTGGAAAACATTCGTGACCACGGCGGAGTATCCTTCGTGGATTTGCGTGATATGTACGGTGTGGTTCAGGTCGTAATGAGAGATACCACTCTGTTGGACGGTCTGGTAAAAGAGGATTGTATCAGCATTGAAGGTAAGGTGGAGAAGCGTGATGAGGAAACCTACAACCCGAAGCTTCAGTCCGGTACCGTAGAGGTGGAGGCACACAAGGTTACCGTTCTCGGTAAGGTATACCGTCCGCTTCCTTTTGAAGTTATGACCAGTAAGGAGATTCGTGAGGATTTACGTCTGAAGTATCGTTATCTGGATCTTCGTAATGCGAAGGTAAAGGAGAATATGATCTTCCGTACGAATGTCATCAATTTCTTGCGTAGCAAGATGAATGAGTTAGGCTTCATGGAGATTCAGACTCCGATTCTTTGTGCGTCCAGCCCCGAGGGTGCAAGAGACTACATCGTTCCTTCCCGTCGTTACAAGGGTAAGTTCTATGCGCTTCCCCAGGCACCTCAGCAGTACAAGCAGTTATTAATGGTGTCCGGTTTTGATAAGTATTTCCAGATTGCTCCCTGCTTCCGTGATGAGGATGCAAGAGCAGACCGTTCTCCCGGAGAGTTCTACCAGTTAGACTTTGAGATGAGCTTCGCTACCCAGGAGGATGTCTTCAAGGTTGGTGAGGAAGTATTGACCGCAACCTTCGAGAAGTTCGCTCCCGAAGGCTATGAGGTTACCAAGGCGCCTTATCCCGTAATCTCCTACAAGCAGGCGATGTTGGAGTTCGGTAGCGATAAGCCCGACCTTCGTAACCCTTTACGTATCATTGATGTTACCGATTTCTTCCAGAGATGTACCTTCAAGCCCTTCCACGGCAAGACGGTTCGTGCCATCAATGTACATTCTCAGATGTCCAAGGGCTTCCATGAGAAGTTACTGAAATTTGCCACCTCCATCGGAATGGGTGGTCTTGGCTACTTAGAGGTAATGGAAGACTTAAGCTATAAGGGACCCATTGACAAGTTTATTCCCGATGATATGAAGACGGAGATTGCCACTCTTGCAGGACTCAAGGCAGGAGATACCATTTTCTTCATCGCAGACAAAGAAGCAAGAGCAAACCTTTTTGCAGGTCAGATTCGTACCGAGCTTGGTGAGAAGCTTGACCTGATTGAGAAGAACGCATATCGTTTCTGCTACATCAACGATTTCCCGATGTACGAGTATGATGAGGAAGAAAAGAAGATTGGCTTCACTCATAATCCTTTCTCCATGCCGCAGGGTGGTCTGGATGCGCTCAAGAATGATGACCCGTTGAATATCCTAGCATACCAGTACGATATCGTATGTAACGGTGTTGAGTTATCCTCCGGTGCGGTTCGTAACCACGATATGCAGATCATGGTCGAGGCCTTCAAGATCGCCGGCTATGATGAAGAGGTACTGAAGAACAAGTTTGGTGCACTTTACAATGCATTCCAGTTCGGTGCTCCCCCTCATGCAGGTATGGCACCCGGCGTGGATCGTATGATTATGTTGCTTCGTAACGAGGAAAACATCCGTGAGATTATTCCTTTCCCGATGAGCGGTTCCGCACAGGATCTGATGTGTGGCGCTCCGAACGAGGTAACCGAGCTTCAGCTTCGTGAAGTTCATATTAAGGTTCGTGACTAATCAATTCGCGGAGGAAGCGGTCCGATCGGACAGCTTCCTTCGTGTCGCATAAGAAAGAGTGTAGAACAGTATGGCGAATGTAATCAGTGATGAGACAATCGAGTATGTAGGCATCCTTGCCAAGCTTGAATTGTCGGAGGAAGAAAAAGAGCAGGCGAAGTCCGATATGGCGCGTATGTTGGACTATATCGACAAACTTGGTGAACTGAATACCGACGGCATCGAGCCTATGAGTCATGTGTTTGCTTCGGACAACGTATTCCGTGAGGATGTTGTAACGAACGGCGATGACCATGAATTAACTCTGGCGAATGCGCCTGAGGAAAAAGACGATGCATTTGTAGTTCCCATTACCGTGGAATAAGTACCGGTAAGGATTGAAAGGTGATCAGTATGGATATCATTAAATTAACCGCAGTGGAATTGGGCCGTAAGATTAAGGCTCATGAAGTGACCTGCAGAGAAGCCGTTGAAGCGGTTCTTGCCAAGATGGACAAGAAGGAGAGCAATCTTCATTGCTATGTGACCGTAACCCGTGAAGAAGCCCTGAAGCAGGCCGATCTCATTCAGCAGAAAATTGATGCCGGAGAACTTACTTCTCCCCTGGCCGGTGTGCCGGTGGCAATTAAGGATAATATGTGTACCGAAGGAACGCTCACGACCTGTTCCTCCAAGATTCTGGAGAACTTCGTGCCGACCTTTTCCTCTACCGCAGTGGAGAAACTGCAGGCAGCAGGAGCGATTCTTTTGGGTAAAACCAATATGGATGAGTTTGCCATGGGTAGTACGACGGAGACCTCGTACTATGGCGTGACAAAGAATCCCTGGAATCCCGAGCATGTACCGGGGGGATCCTCCGGCGGTTCTGCCGCAGCCGTTGCAGCAGAGGAATGCTTCTACGCCCTCGGCAGTGATACCGGCGGCTCCATTCGTCAGCCGGCTTCCTATTGTGGCGTAGTCGGTCTGAAGCCGACCTACGGAACCGTATCCCGTTACGGTCTGATTGCCTATGGCTCGAGCTTGGACCAGATCGGACCGCTTTGTAAGGATGTTACCGACTGTGCAACCATTATGGAAACGATTGCCGGTCATGATGATAAGGATTCAACCTCTGCCAAGAATCTGGAGACCGATTACACGACCGCACTGGTGGATGATGTGAAGGGACTTCGTATCGGTGTTCCCAAGGCGTATGTCTCCGACGGTGTCGATCCGGATGTAAAAAAGAATATCCTGGAGGCTTTAGAGGTACTTCGCTCCAAGGGTGCCATCGTAGAAGAATTCGATCTGGATCTGGTGGATTATGCGATTCCTACCTACTACACCATTGCCGCAGCAGAGGCAAGCTCCAACCTGGAGCGTTTTGACGGCGTGAAGTACGGTTATCGTACAGCAGATTACAACGGACTTCATAACATGTATAAGAAGACCCGTTCCGAAGGCTTCGGCCCTGAGGTGAAGCGTCGTATTATGTTAGGCTCCTTTGTACTTAGCAGCGGTTACTACGATGCATACTACCTGAAAGCCCTGAAGGTTAAGGCTCTGATTAAGAAGGCCTTCGACGATGCGTTTGCACGCTTCGATATTATTGCAGGTCCTGCGGCCCCTACCACTGCTCCCAAGCTTGGCAGCTCGCTTTCCGACCCCATTAAGATGTACTTAAGCGATATCTTTACCATCTCCGTGAACCTGGCCGGTCTTCCCGGCATCAGCGTTCCCTGCGGTAAGGACGCAAGCGGTATGCCGGTGGGCTTACAGCTTCTTGCGGATTGCTTCAAGGAGAAGACGTTGATTCGTGCAGCATACAGTTATGAACAGTCCCGCGGCGACTTCGGTGCCGCACCGGAAGTCTAAGGAAGGGGGATACAACGATGTCAAAAGAATATGAAGTTGTCATTGGTCTGGAAGTTCACGTAGAACTGGCAACCAAGACTAAAATCTTCTGTGGTTGTTCTACTGCCTTCGGTGGATCACCCAACTCCCATACCTGCCCTGTGTGTACCGGTATGCCCGGTTCCCTTCCCGTGTTAAATAAGCAGGTGGTGGAATACGCCATGAGCGTGGGACTGGCAACGAACTGCGATATCACGAAGAATTGCAAGTTCGACCGTAAGAACTATTTCTATCCCGATAATCCGCAGAATTACCAGATTTCGCAGCTCTATCTCCCTATCTGCCGTAACGGCTATGTTGAGATTGAGACGGCGGACGGCGGTAAGAAGCAGGTTCGTATTCATGAAATTCATATGGAAGAGGATGCCGGTAAGCTGGTTCATGATGAGTGGGGCGATTGCTCCCTGGTGGATTTTAACCGTTCCGGTGTACCTTTGATTGAGATTGTAAGTGAGCCCGATATGAGAAGTGCGGATGAGGTAATTGCTTACCTGGAGAAGTTGCGTCTGATTATTCAGTATCTGGGCGCTTCCGATTGCAAGCTTCAGGAAGGCAGTATGCGTGCCGACGTAAACCTTTCCGTTCGTGAGGTCGGGGAGACGAAGTTCGGTACCCGTACCGAGATGAAGAACCTGAATTCCTTCAAAGCCATCTCCCGTGCAATCGAAAATGAGAAGAATCGTCAGATCGACCTCATTGAGTCCGGCGAGGGGGTAACCCAGGAGACTCGTCGTTGGAATGACGACAAGGAGTATTCCTATGCCATGAGAAGCAAAGAGGACGCGCAGGATTATCGTTATTTCCCGGATCCCGATCTGATGCCGATTCATATCAGTGATGCCTGGATTCAGGAGGTTCTGGATCGTCAGCCGGAGTTCCGCGATGCCAAGATGGAGCGTTATGCCAAGGAGTATGATCTTCCGGCCTATGATATTGATATTCTGACTTCTTCCAAGAAGATGGCGGACCTCTTTGAAGAGACCACTGCTCTTTGCAATCAGCCGAAAAAGGTATCCAACTGGTTAATGGTGGAGACGCTTCGTCTGTGCAAGGAAAAAGAGATGGATCCCGAGGATATTCTCTTTTCCCCGGAGAATCTTGCGAAACTCATTCAGTTAACCGAGAGTAAGGCAATTAATTCCAGCGTTGCCAAGGAAGTTTTTGAGGTAATGTTCAGTGAAAATATCGACCCGGATGCGTATGTAGAAGAGAAGGGGTTAAAAACGGTTCATGACGAGGGTGCGCTTCGTGCGGTGGTTGAGCAGGTGATTGCCGACAATCCACAGTCCGTTGCCGACTATAAGAGCGGTAAGGAGAAGGCCATCGGCTTCCTGGTCGGCCAGACCATGAAGGCCATGAAGGGCAAAGCAGAGCCCGGTGCAGTGAACAGTATGTTGAAGGAATTATTGCAGTAGAGGAGTAAGCTATGAGTAGGAGACGTGTTGACGAAGACAATCCGTTTCAGAAGATGGTTGTGAAGCGGGATCTTCGTGATGTGTTTGACGATGAACGTAAGGATACCGGAAAAAAGGTGTATCTGCCTTTTGTAACGGCGGCCATTCTGGTGTATATGGAGATTATGTTCCATATCTTCAGCTTCCATAAGGTGGAAGCGGATATGATCGGAAGCATTCTCTTTACGGCGGCCTTCGGTGGCCTGTTCGGATTTCTGATCTCGTTGCTTCCGAATAAAGCCAGCCGTGTGGTAAGTATCCTTCTTACGATTGTATGCGGTATCTATTATTGTACGCAGACGGTTTATAAGGGCGTATTCCAGAACTATCTGTCTTTATCCGCCATGGGCGGTGTTGCGGGGCAGGCTCTTGACTTCATGGATACCATTATCAAAAATATTCTGGAGAATCTGGTGCTGATTCTTTTGGAACTGGCACCGATTGCCTTGTGGTTTACCCCATTAAAGCGTCATGTGGATTATAAGCGCAAGAATTTGATTCTTTCGCTGATTGCATTTACCTCCTGCGCGGGTGTCTACGTATTGGGTGTGTTCCTGATTATGCTGATGGATCACTCCATGTACTCGGCTTACGATGTATTCCGTGAGAATACGTCCATCGACATGGCGGTACAGAAGTTAGGCGTGCCTCAGGCGTCGCTTCAGGACTTCGGCGTCATGCTGGGAATTAAGTATAAGGGCGCTCAGGATATTGAAAATACCGATGTTTTCAACGGCAACGAGGACTGGCAGGCGGCGATGAACGAAGCCGACGGCAATTCCTCCGGCAGTGATATCGTAACAGAGGTGGATCCCGATACGGGCGAGGTTGTGCAGGTTGAGGCAGTGCCCAAGAAGCCGTACAACGTTATGGACATTGACTTCGATGAACTGCTTGCGGCAACGAATGATAAGAACTTAAAAAAGTTAAATGAATATTTTAAGGGCGTTACCCCGACGAAGACCAATGAGTATACCGGAATCTTCGAGGGCTTCAATGTCATCTTCATCTCGGCGGAGGGCTTCTGGGGCGGTTGTCTTTCGGAAGAGTATTTCCCGACGATGTCCATGATGGCGAATAACGGTTTCGTTTTCAATAATTTCTATACGCCTCTCTGGTATGGGTCCACCATCGCCGGTGAGTATGCGAACCTGACCGGATTGACGCCTTCGAACTCGTATCTGAGTATGAAGAAGACCGGTAGTCAGGGGAATTCCATGATGTTCTGTCTGCCGACGCAGCTTGCGAAGCTTGGCTATGCAACGGTGGGTTATCATAATAACAGTTACACCTATTACGGAAGAAACCTTTCCCACACGAATATGGGACTTACCTGGGTGGGTGTCGGCAACGGCTGGGAGCCGCAGCGCTACAGCTCGGGCAAACAGTTCTGGCCGCAGTCGGATGATTATTTGATTGAGACGACCTTCTTCGATTACTATGACAGCGAACCGTTCTATACCTACTACATGTCCGTCAGCGGCCACATGCAGTATAATTTCTCCGGTAATGCCATGTCGAAGAAGAACAAGGATGTTTTTGCCAATACCGGTTATTCCGACCACGTAAAAGCATATCTTGCCTGTCAGTATGAGCTGGAGAAGGCGATGACCCGCCTGGTGGATTATCTGTACGATACGGGCCTTGCCGACCATACGGTGATTGTTCTGTCCGCCGACCATGTTCCTTATGATGATAAGGAGGTCTGCGACGAGCTGTCGGGACGCACGCTGGAAGGCAACTTTGAGTGGTATGAGAATACACTGATTGTCTGGTCGGCCGCTATGGACGAGCCGGTTCAGGTCGATAAACTGTGCAGCTCCATCGATATTCTTCCCACCATTTCCAATCTCCTGGGATTGGAGTACGATTCCCGTTTGCTGGTGGGCCGTGATATTCTTTCGGATTGCGAGCCACTTGTTATGTTCAACAACCGTTCCTTCATTACCGATAAGTGCTCCTACAACGCTTCAAGCGGTAAGCTTGTGAAGTTCACCGACGATTGCACGGATGAGTATGTTTCGGCGGTCAAGAAGGAAGTGAAGAACCGTTTCAACATCTCGGATCTGATCTGCGAAAACGACTACTACGCAACCCTCGAAAAGTACTACCCGAAGTACAAGAGCCTGATTGTTCCGGAGAAGGTTGCCGATCGTATGGCCGAAGCCGGATTTAATCCGGACGGTTCGGAGATGTCCGCAGCTGAGAAAAAAGCATATGCCAAGAAGAAGGCAGAAAAAGCAGAGGCGGAGGCAAATTACGATCCTTCCGATGAGGAACTGGATGCCAATACCCCCGTGCCGAAGCTGGATTAGTTGTCTTTTGTGCAAAACGAGCATTTTCAGATGAGAATGCTCGTTTTTTTACTCCTTTTTTCACTTGAAGAAAAGAACAAAATGTACTATGATTATCTCTAATAAGGTCAATATGGGGTGGTATAACCCTCAGAGCACATTCGCGGCAATCGCCGAGAACGGAGTTGGAATGAACGACGGATTTGTTGAACAGTTAATTAAGCGTAAGGGCAATACCAGAGATACGATTCTCTTTGCGGTATTGTTGTGCTTCGCTGTCCTGACTTTTTTGGCCGGATTGATGATGGCAATGCCTTTGGTATGGTTTGCAACCATGATTCTCGGCTTATTGGCTTACATTGTGAAGCTTCGTTCCTACGTTGAGTATGAATATACCTACATCGAGAAGGAACTTACCATTGATAAGATCTATAACATGGCACGTCGCAAGAAGGGCGTGAAGATCAATTTGGAGACCATGGAGATCTGTGCAATCTATTGCTCGCATGAGTTGGATTCCTATAAGAATCGAACCGGCAGAACGATTGATTATTCTTCCGGTTTTATTTCTCAGCCTGAGACGAGATATATGATCGTTGCCGACGGCGGACAGAGATATATTATTGAACCAAACGAGGACTTACTGGCTTGCCTTAAGAACGTATCTCCTCGTAAATTCTATAACTATTAGGAGGAGTCACAATGGGCCAGATTATAGGCGAAGGAATTACTTTTGATGATGTGCTGTTACAGCCGGCTTACTCGCAGGTAGTTCCCAATCAGGTGGATTTATCCACATATCTGACGAAGAAGATTAAGTTGAACATTCCCATGATGAGTGCCGGAATGGACACTGTAACGGAGCATCGTATGGCAATTGCCATGGCACGTCAGGGTGGTATCGGTATTATTCACAAGAATATGTCGATTGAGGCACAGGCAGAAGAGGTGGATAAGGTAAAGCGTTCCGAGAACGGTGTTATCACCGATCCCTTCTCTCTTTCTCCCGATCATACGCTTCGTGATGCCGATGAGCTGATGGCGAAGTTCAGAATCTCCGGTGTTCCCATTACCGAAGGTCGTAAGTTGGTAGGTATCATTACGAACCGTGACCTGAAGTTTGAAACCGACTATACGAAGAAGATTCGCGACTGCATGACCAGTGAGAATCTGATCACCGCGAAGGAAGGAATCACCTTAGAGGATGCGAAGGCAATTCTGGCTGCCGCACGTAAGGAGAAGCTTCCGATTGTTGACGACAATTATAATCTGGTTGGCTTGATTACCATTAAGGATATTGAGAAGACCATTAAGTATCCGAATGCAGCAAAGGATGAGCAGGGAAGACTTCTCTGCGGCGCTGCCGTAGGAATTACTGCCAATGTATTGGACCGTGTTGCCGCATTGGTGGACAAAAAGGTTGATGTTATTGTATTAGACAGTGCACACGGACATTCCGAGAACGTTCTTCGTTGCGTACGCATGATCAAGGAAGCATATCCTTCTCTTCAGATTATTGCAGGTAACGTGGCAACGGGCGCAGGTACCAAGGCATTGATTGAGGCCGGTGCAGACGCTGTTAAGGTTGGTATCGGACCCGGTTCCATCTGTACGACCCGTATCGTAGCCGGTATCGGTGTTCCTCAGGTAACCGCGATTATGGATGCATACAGTGTAGCGAAGGAGTACGGGATCCCGATTATCGCCGATGGCGGTATCAAGTACTCCGGCGATATGACCAAGGCAATTGCGGCCGGCGGTAATGTATGTATGATGGGTTCCATGTTCGCAGGCTGCGAGGAGAGCCCCGGAGACTTCGAATTGTATCAGGGACGTAAGTACAAGGTTTACCGTGGAATGGGTTCCATTGCCGCTATGGAGAATGGTAGCAAGGATCGTTATTTCCAGGAGAATGCCAAGAAGCTTGTTCCCGAAGGCGTGGAAGGTCGTGTGGCTTACAAGGGTAGCGTAGAGGATACCGTATACCAGTTAATCGGTGGTATTCGTTCCGGTATGGGCTACTGCGGTTGCCAGACCATCGAGGAGTTAAAGGAGAACGGCAAGTTTGTTAAAATCTCTGCCGCATCTCTTAAGGAGAGCCATCCTCATGATATCCATATCACGAAGGAAGCTCCGAACTACTCTTCCGATTCTCAATAATCAAAAAGTTTCAACCCTCTCAGTCGTAAAATACGACCGGGAGGGTTGTTTTTTTGCACAGACTTCATTGCAATAAAGGGATAATTATTGTATATTATTATACAGAAAATTATACCTTGGAGGAGAAGGCGCATTGGAAGGAAAGAGCTATTCCATCCTTCATAATGATACGGTTGAGAGCATCTTTGATCTGGATGTTTTGCGTAAGATTCAAAGACGTTTCTGCCATGTTGCGAAGGTCTATGCCTTTGCAATGGATGACCGCGGACGCATGGTGACCGAGATGTCCGGCAGCAAGGAAGACGTTGACCTGTTGTTTGGCAAGATCGGAATGCATGCCTTTTTGAATGTCTGCGATCGCGTAGGCAGCCAGTCCCTTGAGGAACAGGTCGTGGAGGAGACCGAGTACGATAATGTTCGTATTGCGGCGATTTCCATTCGAGAGAAGAATACCATTTATCTGAATTGGATTATCTGTGCGGTACTGGTACCGACGGAGGAGATGAATCCGGATCGTCTTTTGACCGGGGTGGAACGCAATGTGAAGGAAGAGGTCTTCCTGGATGTTCTTGATCTGATCCGACAGCTTACGAAGCAGTTCGTGGTAAGCGGCCTTCGGGCACGGGTTGCCGAGACGGCAGCGCCGACGGAGACCGGAGTCCATGAGAACATTGTGGCGGAACTGAAGCGTTCGGAGTGTATTACACAGCTTCTGGCACTTTTGGATTCCGATGACAGCCTGGAGGAATTAACCACACAGTTACTTCGCCTTACGACGAACCACCTGGATATTGCGGGCGGTTCCCTGATTCGTATCAATGCAGATGGGGAAACGGTGGACCTGTTGTCGAATTATCATAGCGGCGCGAGTGTGATGTTGGATCGTACGCGCAATCTTCCGAGACCTGCGGTGCTGATGCGGGAGAAACCCTATGTGGCATCCATGCGGTCCAATCTTGCACCCGAAGAGAAAGCATTCATGGTGCAGGAAGGCTTCGTAAACTATGCCGCGATGCCAATCTATGTAAAAGACAAATTGAGCATGTATCTCACTTACTGTGATGTGAAGGAGAACCATGTTTTCGATATTGATGATATTAAGTTCATGAACGACGCAACGAAGATTATGCAGGATATTATTGCCAAGCGCGTTCAGAAGAACTCGATTGTAAGCTCTTATGCTTCTTTGGAGTCGATTATGGACCATACCGGTGCCATTCTCTATGTAGAGGACTGTGAGACCGGTGAGAGTCTTTTTGCGAATCGTTTGCTTCGCACGACCTTTACAGAAGAATTTGGCAAGAACCGGATTCATGAGTTGCTGAATGAGGGGCGTCCCAAGGAGTCGATGACGGATTATTATGAGATTTTCCATGAGTCCTCCGAGCGGTTCTATGAGGTTCACAGCTCTCAGATCAAATGGGTGGACGGACGCGATTGTGTCGTCTATTCCGCCTTTGATATTACGGATAAGAAGCGTTATCAGAAGAAGATTGAACAGCAGGCGTACACGGACTTCTTAACGGGACTCTACAATCGTATGTGCTGTGAAAGAGACCTTGCCTGGCATATTGATGAGGCCAAAAAGAATAACCGAAGAGGCGCACTCCTCTATCTGGACCTGGATGATTTCAAGCATATTAATGACGGCTTGGGCCATCAGTACGGAGATGTACTCTTAAAGGCCATCGCCCATGAATTGCAGCGTGTGGAGGGAATCTATCATACCTGCTACCGTATGGGCGGTGATGAGTTTGTTGTTATTATTCCCGCAGAACAGTTCCCGAGAATTACGTTTATCGTGGAGGGAATTAAACAGGTCTTCGCAAGACCGTGGTTTTTGAAGGATGCGGATTATTATTGTACGATGAGTATGGGCGTCGTAGAATTCCCGGCAGCGGGCGAGGATGTTCAGGACTTAATCAAAAAAGCAGACATCGCAATGTATGAGGCGAAGAAGAGCGGTAAGAACCGCGTGGCCGAGTACACGAATAACAGTGGATCTTCCTCCAATAAGCGTCTCGACATGGAAAAGAACATGCGTGATGCCACCGTAACCGGTTGTAAGGAATTTGAGGTCTACTATCAGCCGATTATGAATGTCATTGACGGTGAGGCAAGATGTTGCGGTGCAGAGGCACTGGTTCGTTGGAACTCTCATGAGTTGGGCTTCGTTCCGCCACTGGATTTCATTCCCCTGGCAGAGTATCTGGGACTGATTAATCCCATTGGGAATTATGTTCTGTTGGAAGCTTGTAAGGCTTGTCGTTACTGGAATCTGCACGGTCAGCCGAACTACAAGGTGAATGTGAATCTGAGCGTCGTTCAGCTCTTACAGACCGATATAGCAGTAACGGTAGAGAATGCACTGAACGAAACCGGACTGAATCCGCACAACCTGACCTTAGAGGTTACCGAGAGTCTGGCTATTAACGATATGCAGCGTATGAAGGAGATTCTGTCCAAGATTCAGAGCCTCGGATGCCGAATTGCTCTGGATGATTTCGGAACCGGATACTCCTCCTTGAATCATATTCGTGAGATTCCGTTCGATGTCATTAAGGTGGATCAGAGCTTCGTAACGGATCTGGATACCGATGCCTATTCCCAGGCCTTTGTCCGAATGGTGGGCGAGCTGGCCAAAACCCTGCAGGTATATATCTGCGTGGAGGGTATCGAGCGTGAGGCGCAGTATGAGGCCTTGAAGGGAATGTTTGTTGAACTGATTCAGGGGTATTATTTTGGCAAACCAATGCCGAGAGAGCAGTTTGAAAAGAAGTATATTACGGAATAAAATGCGTTGTATTTCCGAGGGGATGGGGGCATCCGCAAGAAGTATGACAGGAAGCTGGGGTAAATAAGTATGGCAGGGTTATTATCAGGACTCGAACAATTTGGTCTGGGCGGATTAGAGGGAATGAACCTCTATGACAATCCGGCCGGGGACGCAGGCGCAGCACCTGAGGTTCCCAAGGGACCGATGGAACAGGATTTCTTATTTGACAAGACCTATACCTGTTCCATCTGCGAGAAGGAATTCAAGGCCAAGACGGTTAAAATCGGCAAGGCGAAGTTAATCGGAACCGATCTGGACTTAAGACCGAAATACGAGAATATCGATATGTTAAAGTATGACGTGATTTCGTGTCCGTTCTGCGGATATACGTCTCTTAGCCGATATTTCAAGTTTTTAACCGCACCGCAGGCGAAGCGAATTCAGGAGCATATCTCGAAGACGTTTAAGCCCGCGAAGAAGGTGGGAGAAATCTATACCTATGATGAGGCATTGGAGCGTTATAAGCTTACGCTTGCCAATGCGATTGTGAAGATGGCCAAGCCCAGCGAGAAGGCCTATATCTGCTTAAAGGCAGCATGGTTGGTGCGCGGTAAGACCGAGACTCTGGATAAGAATTCCTCGGACTACTTAAAGAAGCGCGAAGAAGGCGAGGCAGAAGAGAACGAGTTCTTACGAAATGCCCTGGAAGGCTTCCTGGCAGCGCGCCAGACGGAAGGTTTTCCAATGTGCGGTATGGATGAATCCACGGTTGATTATTTGATTGCCGTAACCGCTATGCGCTTCGAGCAATACGATGTGGCAACGAAGCTGGTGTCCGGAATCTTAATCTCCGGTTCCGCCAATCCCCGTATGAAGGATAAGGCACGTGAACTGAAGGAGATGCTTATGATCAAGATTAAGGAACAGAAGATGTTAGGCCGATAAGAGAGAATGAGCGTGTGAAAAGACAAATTGTTTTTTTGCACGCTTTTTTGTTTGAAGCAAAGGATTCTGTCTTTACAAGATGGATGCACTATGATAACATTTTGTGTAGGTGGGGGATGATATCCACTAGAACTTGTATGTAAATGGAGGATGAGAAATGAAACTAATCTACAACGTAGAAGATAAGCCGAAATTCGGCCCCTTAATTATCTTCGCAATCCAGCAGCTGCTTGCAATCATGGCAGCAACTCTCGTCGTACCTGTTATCGTAGGCAACGGAATGAGCTCGGCGGCAGCTTTGTTCGGTGCCGGTATCGGTACACTTGTGTATGTTCTTTTTACTGCTCGTAAGAGCCCTGTATTCTTAGGTTCCAGCTTCGCCTTTTTAGGTTCGATGTCTGCAGCCTTTGCCGGCGGCGTATCGATGGAACTGGGATATCTCGGTTTGATCATCGGTGCTGTTCTGGCAGGTCTTGTATATGTTGTGATCGCAATCATTGTTAAGGTGGTTGGTTCCGGTTGGGTCAACAAGATTATGCCCGCAGTTGTTATCGGACCTACCGTAGCAATCATCGGTCTTTCCCTGGCGGGAAATGCTATGGGCGATATTGTTACCGGTGGTGTTAAGGTGGAAAACGTGCCTCTTGCACATCCCAATATTGCACTTCTTTGCGGTCTTGTAACCATTTTCGTAACCATGTTGGCTTCCTCCTTCGGCAAGAAGTCCGGTAAGCTGATTCCGTTCATCTACGGTATCCTCGCAGGTTACGCTGTTGCATTGATCTTAACTCTGATTGGTAATGCTGCAGGTGTTGATTCCCTGAAGGTAATCTCCTTTGCTCCTTTCACTGCTCTGGTTGATGGTGGCGTGAGCGTGAAGACCTTCTTTGCACTTCCTGAGTTCACCTTCGTTACCGCTTTCGGTGGCTTCGGTGAGTTAAGCGCAAGCTATCTCGGAAGTATTGCGGTTGCTTACATCCCTGTTGCATTCGTAGTATTCGCAGAGCATATCGCCGATCATAAGAACATCTCCTCGATTATTGAGAAGGATCTTCTTGAGGATCCCGGTCTTCACAGAACGCTTCTCGGTGACGGTGTCGGTTCCATGTGTGGCGCATTCTTCGGCGGATGTCCGAATACCACCTACGGTGAGTCCATCGGTTGTGTGGCAATTACCAAGAATGCTTCCGTTGCAACAATCATCGCAGCAGCTGTCGGTGCAATTCTGATTTCCTTCTTATCACCCTTCGTTGCCTTCGTTAACTCCATTCCTTCCTGCGTAATGGGTGGCGTATGTATGGCACTGTACGGATTCATCGCTGTATCCGGTCTTAAGATGATTCAGAATATTGACCTTGGCAAGAACAAGAACCTGTTCGTAGTCTCCATGATTCTGATTGCAGGTATCGGTGGTCTTCAGGTTACATTCGGTAAGGTTACCATTACGAAGGTTGCAACCGCATTAATCCTTGGTATTATTGCGAATATCGTTCTGAAGAAAGCTCCGGATGAGGACGTGCAGGAATAGAAGCGGGTTCTTGGGCAGGGAGTGTCCCTGACAACGTTCGATTCTTTCTGTAAATAGACAAAAAAAGAGGCGTGTGAGAAACAATCGTTTTTCACACGCCTTTTTGGCTGTTATCAACATCCGGAAATTATGCTTCCTCTGCCTCTTCTGTGGTAGGAGCTTCATCGGTCTCCTCTTCGTCATCGAAGAATTCCTCAGTCTTAGCGGTTGTATCGAGGTCGAGATCTACGTATGCGCGATCCTGCTCCTCTTCCTCGTTAAGCTCCTCGTACTCAGCCTCATTCTTCTTAGCCTTCAGATAGTATGCGGCGCCGGCAGCTGCAGCTACAACGGTGGTAAATAACACGAACTTGCCAAATTTCTTCATGGTCTCGAAATGCTCCTTTCGATTTGATGATATGGTTATTCTATACCATAAATTCCCAATTGAAAAGAATAAAAAAAGATATTTTACCAATTCTTTAGATTTGGCTTGCAAGATGATTTTGGCCGTGATATGATAAAAATCGACTCGCGCGGTCATTTTTTGACTTGCAGTGGGTTGAAAATCGTGTTATTCGGTGTAGTTAAGGTGGATTTCGTATGAATGAGAAGTTCTTTGATCTGAAAAAAGAGAAGCAGGACCGTATGATTAATGCCTGCTTAAAGATTTTCTCCAAGTATGGCTATGATCATGCCAGCACGGACGAGATGGTGAAGGAGGCCGGCATCAGTAAGGGTCTTCTTTTCCACTATTTTGAGAGCAAGATTGGTCTGTATGAGTTCTTATTTGATTATTGTGCGAAGTATATGATGTTAGAGACCTCTTCGCTGTTAGGGAGCGCGCAGAAGGACTATTTTGTGATGTATGAGCAGTTGCTTGGCGTTCGTATGCAGATTGCCAAGAATTATCCTTATATGTATTTCTTCCTGGAGAATGCGCTTAAGGATTCTTCGAAGGACTTTACGGAGGACTTTGCGGACAAGATTGCTCACTACCGTGAGTATGAGAAGAGCTTTTATGCCAATGTTTCGGTAGGGTATTTTAATGAGAAGGTGGATTTCGAACTTCTGAAGGATGTAATCGACTTCACGGCAAGAGGATTAATGACCAAGAAACTGTCGGAGGAAGAATTCAAGCCGGAGGAATTTGAGAAGGAGATTACCTCGTATCTGGAGATGTTACGAGCAATCAGTTATACCTAAAAAGAGAATCAATCGGGTTGTCACATCGGTGGAAATCTTTCTGAAAGAAGGATTTCCACTGTTTTTTTGCGCTTATATTAAAAAATTATCGAAAAACATTAAAAAGTTGTTGACAAATATAATTTGAGGGAGTATAGTGCAATTATCGACAAACGATAAAAACTTAATGTTTGTACTAAAACGAGAAAAGAGGATAAGACAATGAAAGAAGACGCAATTAAGAAAATCAACACATTTGGTAAGGTCGGAGCCATTATTGCGAAGGTGATTCGTATCTTTCTGTACATCGGAGTGGCCGGTACATTAATCGGTACCATCGCACTCGCAGTGCTTCCGAAGAACCTGGTAAATGTGAAGTTAACCGGTAAGGCAGCAGTTGTTGTAAATATCGAGAAGTTCGGTACCTTCAAGGAGAAGGACAAGGAAAAGATTCGGAAGGAGATACAGAAGGGCAGCATTGACATAAACGGTTCGGATTACGGTGTGATTGATTCCAATGTTACCGATACGACCATTGAAATGGATGCACAGACGAGTACCCGCGTATTAACACTTCATGATCTGCTTCCGATTCTTGTCGTGGCAATGCTTGCGATCGTCATGAGTCTGGTAACCGCATATTTTGCAGGCAGCTTATGCAAGGCCTTCCGTTACTGCGCATCCCCCTTTGAAGAGAATGTAATTCGCAAAATGAGAAACCTGGCATTTTCCTTAATCCCCTGGGCACTGATCAGCAGCTTTACGAATAGTTTTATTTCCGGTTATTTTGCCGGTTCGACGGACTTCAACGTCGGAATCAACCTGTCGGTAGTGATTGCTATTCTGATCATCCTGGCATTGACCTACATATTCAAGTACGGTGCGGTTCTTCAGAAAGAGTCCGATGAGACGTTATAGGAGTATTGTGTGAAAGGTCCATATCGGATAGGAGGGTATCAATGGGAAAGATAATATTGCGACTGGACCGCGTCATGGCGGACCGGAAGATGAGCTTAAATGAACTGGCAGACCGGGTGGGAGTCACGAATGTGAATCTGTCCAAGATGAAGACCGGCAAGATCAGTGCCATTCGCTTCTCGACGCTTGAGGCAATCTGTGAGGCCTTAAATTGTCAGCCGGGGGATATTCTGGAGTTTGACCCGAATGTCCCTGCAGAGCCGGGAGAAGAGTAAATAAAACGCACCGTCCAAAAATGCGGTGCGTTTCTTTGTTTATTTTTTCATTTTGTAGGGCGGATCGGCGGGGTAGCTTCCGTTCAGCTTCTGCATCGCACGCTGGATCGCATCCTTGGAATTCTTCCAATCGGCATCCTTGTTTCGATAATCGAATTTTTCAACCATCCAGGCGACATCCTCGAAGATACGATTCATGTTCTTTTCCATGAGGTCAAACATCTCCGGGTAGAAGTCCTTCTGATCCTTTGCACTTAGCTTTACATTGGCGGCATCGCAGAGATCTTCAAAGTGGGTAAGACAGAAGCCCTTGCTGTTCTTAATCTTGGAACGGAATTCCTCGTCACGGGAATACATCTCAAGGAAGGTGTCCATCGCACGGGAATACATCTCCTTAAATTGATCGCAGATATAACAGGTGGATTGCACTTCATGAATCCATCGGCTCATGGAGTTCGTTCCCTCGGCGTTCTTTGGCTTGAATAAGCCGCCGGAGACCTTGTCGGCAGAGAAATGATGAATCTCCTTCGTAAGCTCCTTATTTAAGCGCATCAGTCGCGTTTTCAGAATCCAGGCATTGCCCAAGGTATTGCCGTACTCAAACATCTTGCGGGAGTGCTCACGACAGAATCCGGCGCGGTCCGTAAGGTCACGAACGTCCGCCTCCATGTAGGAGGAGCCGGAGCCTAAGACGAAATCCATGAGATTGCGCTCTAAGTCGCGTTCGATATAGCAGAAGGGACATTCGTCCTCGGCGGCAATCGCATCATTTAAGGGGATGGTATATAATTTTTCTTTCATAAGGAATCCTCCGCGAAAAATTGCGCAAATTTTATGAATTCGGCAAAACACAGCCCGAACATGGAATATTATAGCATTTTTGCATCGATACCACAATATATAGGGACATAGGAAAAGAACAACCGCAAGGGAATTGTGTGAAATATCTAAAAAAGTTCTTTACTTTTTGGCAAAAGTGATTATACTATGCTATAAAGGTGAATTCAATCGAAATGATTATTGGAACCCGGAAACAAGTAGGATAATCATGGAGGTAGTAAAATGACTAAGAGAATCCGGTTAACTCCCGCTACGGCGAAGGAGTTCGTGAATGTTGCAGCCAAGTGTGATTTTGATGTTGATATTTCTTACAACCGTTATGTGGTGGACGCAAAATCAATTCTTGGAGTATTGGGATTAGACTTTAGCAAAGTACTGACAGTATGCTATAATGGATATAATGAGAATCTGGAGCAGTACTTGCGATCCATTTCCTGCGCATCATAGGTTGGGGGACCGTTCGGGTCTTTGGCCTAAGGCACGGACTGATTGGAAGGACTGTTTTCAAAAAAGAAGAGTAGCCCTATGACCATTGGTGTGTCCGTGCGTAATTTAGTAGAATTTATACTGAGAAACGGTGATATAGATAACCGTTTCTCTTCTCTGCATGGCGATGCTATGGCAGAGGGAAGCAGAATCCATCGAAAAATTCAAAAGTCGATGGGTTCTTTTTATTCTCCGGAGGTCCCCCTCAAGCACCGGTTCTCCACGGACCGCTATGATATTGAGGTGGAGGGCCGTGCAGACGGCATTTTCGAGTTGGAGGACGGTGGATTCTGTATTGATGAGATTAAAGGGACCTACCGGGATGTGAAGCGCCTTCGGGAGGCCGATCCGGTCCACCTGGCGCAGGCAAAGTGCTATGCGTACATGTACCTGGCAGAGAAGCAGCTTGAGACCATCAAAGTACGGGTGACCTATTGCAATATGGACACGGAGGAGCTTCAGTATTTTTACAGTACCTATTCCGCAGACGAGATTACGGATTGGTATGTTGCTCTTTTGACGGAGTATAAACGTTGGACGGATCTGGAATTCGACTGGGCCGGCACGAGAACGGAGAGTATTCGGTCCATGACCTTTCCCTTTGCGTATCGGGAAGGACAGAAGGAATTGGTCGGCTATGCCTATCGGACGATTCAGGACAGCCGGAAACTCTTTTTGGAGGCACCCACAGGCGTCGGAAAGACCATATCGGTCCTTTATCCGTCCTTAAAGGCCATGGGGGAGAATCAGGCGAAGAAAATCTTCTATCTTACGGCGAAGACGATTACCCGCGGCGTAGCGGCCGATACGCTCAATCTCTTGCGAGAGCGTGCACTGCGCATCAAGAGTATCGTGCTTACGGCCAAGGAGAAAATCTGTGTCTGCGAAAAATGCGATTGTAACCCGGGCAATTGTGAACGGGCACGGGGGCATTTTGACCGCGTCAATGGGGCCCTGTATGATCTTTTGACAAGCAAGGAGGAGTATTCCCGAGAGGTGATTGAGGCTTATGCCCGGAAACATCAGGTCTGTCCCTTTGAGTTTTCCTTGGACGTGTCGCTGTTTTGCGATTGCATCATCGGGGATTACAATTATCTTTTTGATCCGCATGCCTCGCTGAAACGTTATTTTAGCGAAGGGGATCGGGGGGATTATATCTTCTTAATCGATGAGGCCCACAACCTTTTGGACCGTGGCCGCGCGATGTACAGTGCCACCCTGGTAAAAGAGGATTTCCTGGAATGCAAGCATGCGTTGAAGCCCTACGAAGCCAAGCACGGGGTGGCCCGAATGATTCGTAATCTGGATAAATGCAATCGGGAACTTTTGAAGCTTAAACGTGAGACAAAAGATTATGCGACGGGGGTTTTGGTGGATCCCTTTGCACAGGCGGTTTATACGCTGACGGCTGCCATGGATGATTTTTTGGAGGACGAGAGCACCAGAGAGTTACATGAGTTGATTCTGGATTTCTATTTTGAACTGGCACACTTCAATCTCATCTATGAGCTGTTGGATCGTAAATATGTAATCTATACCAATATCCGGGAGAACGGAAGCTTCGCGGTCAATCTGTACAATGTGGATCCCTCTACGAATCTGCGATTGTGTATGGAGAAGGGACGCAGTTCGATTCTCTTTAGTGCAACGCTATTACCGATACAGTTCTACAAGGCACTTCTTGGCGGAACCCGAGAGGATTATGAGGCCTATGCGAAGTCGACCTTTGATCCGGGACGGAGAGGGATCTTTATTGTAAACGATGTATCGACGAAATATACGAAACGAAGCGGTGAGATGTATCGGAAGATTGCCCATTACCTTCATCTGGTGACGGAGCGGCGCGAGGGCAATTATATGGTCTTTTTCCCGTCGTATGCCTTCGCCAATCGGGTGGAGGAAGCCTTTCGCGAGGAAGGGGAAGAGGGCGTGGAATTGCTCGTGCAGAAGTCGAGCATGACCGAGGACGAGAAGGAGGCATTTTTGGCTCGTTTTCGCGGCAATGCAGAGGCAAATCTTGAGGAACTGATTCATTTTCCCATTGAGGTGGAGGAAACGCCGAATACGTTAATCGGCTTCTGTGTGATGGGCGGAATGTTCTCTGAGGGAATTGATCTGAAGGGCGAGTCGTTAATCGGTGCCATTATCGTGGGACCGGGACTTCCGATGGTCTGCGAAGAGAATGAGATTCTGAAGAATTATTTTGATGAAAATGGCAATGATGGCTTTGAATATGCCTATAAGAATCCGGGAATGAATAAGGTTCTGCAGGCGGCAGGCCGCGTAATTCGTACACATGAGGACGTCGGAATCGTGGCGCTTCTGGATGATCGTTTCCTGCAGCCCGGGTATCGGAGGCTGTTTCCGCGGGAATGGGAGCAGTTTGAAGTGGTAAACGAAGAGACGATTGTGAAGCGTATGGACCGTTTTTGGGATGAATGGCTATAGAATCGAAATCAATGCGATAGAATTGGGATGTGTGTTATAGAATGTTAAGACTCTATGATAAGTCAAAAGTGAATAAGAAGAACCTTCTGTTCTCGACCAAAGACCTCTGGAAGATCCTGATTCCGGTCATTTTGGAACAGCTCCTCAATTCTTTCATGGGAATGATGGATACCATGATGGTAAGCAATATCGGGGAGGAGGCCATCTCGGCAGTCAGCCTGGTGGATTCCATTAACGTCCTGGTGATTCAGCTGTTCTCGGCACTTGCCACCGGTGGAACCATTCTCTGCTCGCAGTATATCGGCAGTCGGGATGCGAAGATGGCAAATGCTACCGCAAGGCAGGTGACCATTGCGGTGACGCTTTTATCTTTAATCCTGGCGCTTTCTTGTATTGTCTTGCGGGGGCCGATTCTTGGCCTTATCTTTGGAAAGATTGAGCGGAAGGTCATGGAGAACTCGTTGACCTATTTCTGGATTACGGCGCTGTCGTTCCCGAGCCTTGCACTATTTAGCGCAGGTTCCGCGTTCTATCGCGCATGCGGTAACACCCGTTATCCTATGATGATCTCGATTATTTCCAACGGAATCAATGTGGGAGGCAACGCGCTTTTCATTTTTGTATGCGGCTGGGGCGTGGCCGGTGCGGCAATCGCCACACTGATTTCGCGAATCTTCTGCATGGTGGTTGTGTTCTGGTCCCTTCGCAAGCCGAAGCAGACGATTGTAATCAATCAGTATCATAAAATGCGAATGGACCTTCCGTTAATTCGACGTGTCCTGCGTATCGGAATCCCCTCAGGAATCGAGAATAGTATGTTCCAGTTTGGGAAGCTGGTCATCCAATCCAGTGTCTCCATTCTGGCCACTTCTGCGATTGCCGCCCAGGCGATGGCGATTATCTTTGAGAATCTGAACGGAATCGGTGGAATCGGTGTCGGCATTGCCATGATGACGGTAGTCGGTCAGTGTATCGGTGCCGGACGAAAAGAAGAAGCCAGATACTATATTGTGAAGATGACACTGATCGGAGAAGCAGTGGTCATTGTTTCGTGCATTGTTGTGTTGGCAATCTCCAAACCGGTTATGTTCTTTGCCGGAATGACAGCGGAGAGTACCAGGATGTGTTTTGAGATGCTGCTTGCAATCTCCCTTGTGAAGCCTTTGGTCTGGACGTTGTCTTTTATTCCGTCCTACGGGCTTCGTGCCGCCGGAGACGTGCGATTTTCCATGCTGGTATCGTCCATTACGATGTGGGCCTGCCGTGTGGCGTTAGCGACGTATCTGATTCGTGTGGCACATTTTGGACCGATTGCCGTGTGGATCGGTATGTTTGCGGACTGGTCGATTCGTAGCGTCATCTTTAGTATCCGGTTCCTGGGGGATCGGTGGCTGAATAAGCGTGTCATATAGGAAGGGCCGAGCCGGTGCGCGGAAGGCATAGCAGAGCCGATAGGCAGAGAACATAGGAGGAAAGCGGGTTTGAGCAGGAATACAACCTTATGCTATATTGAAAATGACGGGCGTTATCTAATGCTTCTTCGCAACAAAAAGAAGCAGGATGAGAATGCGAATAAGTGGATTGGTGTCGGTGGGAAGTTTTTGGAAGGCGAAAGCCCGGAAGAGTGCCTGCTTCGTGAGACCTATGAAGAGACCGGCCTTCATTTGACCGAGTATCGATATCGCGGGATGATAACCTTTGTATCGGATGAGTGGGGAACGGAATATATGCATCTGTTTACCGCGACCGCTTATGAAGGGCAGCTGTCGGAATGTACGGAAGGCGAACTGCATTGGGTTTCCAAAGCGGATGTGCTGAACTTAAATCTTTGGGAAGGAGACCGGGCTTTCTTAAAACTTCTGATGGAGGATGCCTCCTTTTTTACCATGAAGCTTCGTTATCAGGGGGAGCTTCTTGCAGAGGTACAGACCAAGAAGTATTAGGAAAGGAACCATTCCATCGCTTTTACAATACGCGAGGGCACCTCTGTGAAGTGTCCTCCGGGAGAATAGGTGAGCTCACATCGGGGAACCAGTGGGTCTTGAAGCAAAAGAGAATGCTCAAGGCGCATTGCTTCGCCGATTTTTTGCATATAAGGATGCTTCGTTCGTTCTTCTTTGTCCCCGAGACTCAAAAAAACATTGGTTTTCCGCATCATATGGTGGGAAGAAGCATACTCCGTCCAACCGGGGTACCACAAAGAGCCCGAACAGCAGGCAACCCCTGCAAAAAGAGAACTTTCGTAAGCACTCCACAGTGCGAATAAGCCGGCAAGGGAGTATCCGATCAGAAAAAGATCCCCGTGGGACGGGTAGCGTTGGAAAAGCGCCGGAATCACATCGGTTTCAAGGTGTGCGAGGGTCTTCTGTCCTTCTCCCTTAAATTGCCTTCCTTTCAACACCTCTTCTTCGATTGCCCATGGCGTAAGCTCGCGGTCCCAGTTATCGATGCAGACTTCTTCCAAATGATATTCTGTGGTGATTCGTCCGGCGAGTTCTTCCTGTATTTTTTTATTCTGTTCTTCCATTCCTCTGCTTGTGATATAGATCAGAATCGGTGTATTGTGTTCCATCTGTATTTCTCCTGCGGATGCTTTTGATCCCGGTTGTGTTTGCTTTGGTTGTGTTCGCTTTGGTTGTGTTTGCTTTGGTTGTGTTTGCTTTGGGTGTATTCGCGTTGGTTGTGTTTTCCATTTGCTTGGCTCTGGCTTCTCTGTTCCTATTCTATCATATTTTTCGCCTGTTCTCTATATCTTGTATTTCCCTTCTTTTTGACCACAATACGCAATTCGTTTTTTGGGGATTTGATAGATTATGTGGTTTTGTGCCTTTGGATACAAGATATTGATTCTATAAGTTACCATAAAATTTGTTAGCGAAAAGTGCAGCAAAGTCCCAAATAACGTAATATATTGCATGAAATGACAAAGGTGTCAGAATACTTTTTCGAAAAACATTGCTTTTTGACAGAGAATATTACTGTCATTTTATGTGGATAACTCTGTGGAAGAAGGGGATAACCTGTGATACAAGTCACAATTAACGGACAATAAATGAGAAAATGTGTATTTTTTATTATGTTTGCGAAATCGGCACAAATACAGTGCTGCGTCAACACCTTATGTAAATGATTGACTAACTCGTACAATCTGCGGTACAATGTTTTTACCGGTCGTCAGACACTATATTTTGTAGGAGGAATAGACGCATGTGGGCGTATAACAGCGTTTTTTATCATATTTACCCTTTGGGCTTCGTAGGAGCATCCTTTGAGAATCCGGCAGCACCCGGGGAGGCATTTCAGGTGACCGATTGTCCCCTGGACAAAGTGTATGATTGGATTGAGCATTTGAAAAAGATGAACGTGAATGCCATCTATTTCGGGCCGATCTGGGAATCGGACACCCATGGCTACAATGCAAGAGATTATCGGATTGTGGATCGAAGACTTGGAACGAACGAATCCTTTGCACGCTTGGTTCAGACACTGCATGAGAACGAAATCAAGGTGATTATCGATGGCGTCTTCAATCATGCCGGTCGTGGCTTCTGGGCTTTTCAGGATGTTTTACGCAATCGCGAGAATTCTGCATATCGTGACTGGTTCTCGATAAACTTCGGGGGCAACAGTCCGTACAACGACGGCCTTTGGTACGAAGGCTGGGAAGGCAACTATGATTTGGTAAAACTGAATCTGCGCAATCCCCAGGTGGCGGACTATCTGTGCGATGCGGTAACGATGTGGATTCAGGAGCTGGGAATCGATGGAATTCGATTGGACGTGGCGTATTGCCTGGACAGAGATTTTATGAAGCGACTGCGTTACCATTGTGACCAATTGAAGCCGGAATTCTTCCTGGTGGGAGAGATGCTTCACGGGGACTATAATCAGGTGATGAACGATGCGATGCTTCATTCGGTAACCAATTATGAATGCTACAAGGGACTTCATTCCAGCTTTAACAGTATGAACCTGTTTGAAATCTGTCATTCGTTGCTTCGTCAGTTCGGCACCGAGCCCTGGACGCTCTATCGGGAGAAGCATTTGTTATCTTTTGTCGACAATCATGATGTTACACGTGCGGCGACGATTCTGAATGACAAGAATCATCTTCCGCTGCTCTATGCGATGCTTTTCGGAATGCCCGGAATTCCTTGCGTCTATTACGGAAGCGAGTGGGGAGCGGAAGGGGACAAAAAGAATGGGGATCCGGCACTGCGTGCCTGCTTCGACCGTCCGATTGAGAACGAATTGTATGATGTGATTTCTGAACTGGCACGTGTTCGCAAGGGAAGCGAAGGCTTGATGCATGGATCTTTTCGCAGTATCTGTCTGACCAATAAGCAGTGTGTTTATGAGAGATGGTATGGAGGAGACCGTGTTCTGGTGGCAATCAATGCGGAGAGTAACGCATTCACAGCCAGGGCAGATTACAAGTGTGCGACAGCGACCGTGATGTTGGACTCTACACGGAACCGTGCGGTGGGAGAGACCTTGAACCTGCAGGATGGGATTGAACTTCCGGGATATTCTTACCTGTTTCTTCGTTGCCCGGTATAGAACTGATTTGTAATACAAAAAAAGAAAACCTCATGCGGATGTTGATCTGCATGAGGTTATTTATTGTGATTGTGGCATTGGTGGTTGAGGTTCGGACTTCTTACTGCTGCTTTTTGTAATCCAGGTAAACACTCTTTAATCGACGAATTTCGCGTTTGCGCATCGGGACAAGGGTTCCGTCCACCGTGATGAAGTCATTGTCGGATACCGACTTGATGTAGGCCATATTGATGATATAGCTCTGGTGGCAACGTAAGAAATCGGGAGAATCCAACTGGGTCTCGAGGTCGTTCAACTTCCCGTAGGTTCGGAAAATCTCGCCGCTCTTCGTATGAATTAAAAGGACCTTATCATCGGATTCAATATGAACAATATCGTCGTAATCAATGACATGATCGTTGTAATTGCATTTTACAACAAGATGCTTATGTTCGATGTGGGGACGGCTGCTGATGAACTTCTCGAGAAGCATTCTCAGACGAACCGGATCGAACGGCTTCACAAGATATCCGAATGCCAAGAGGTTGTAGCTTTCCAGCGCATAGGACACGGAGGCGGTGCAGTAGATAATCTCTACCTTCTTATCCAATGCACGAATGGAACGGCCGGTCTCAATGCCGTTGATGTTCTGCATGTAGATATCTAAGAATAATAAATCCAGAGTGTGACATTTATAGAATTTTAGCAGGTCTTCACCGCTGGAAAAATTGTACATCTTATATTCCAGCTTCTGCCCCTGGAAAAACTTAACAATGAAATTCTGCAGAATGGTCAATTCTACTTCACTGTCGTCGCATATTCCGATAGAAATCATAATACGCCCTCCAAATCCACTTTAACAAAATGATTATAACAATTCTTTACAAGGGGTGCAATAGTAAAAAATGCGAAAATGGCAAGTTTTATGACGAAACATTGACCGCCATAACAAACTGTGTTACAGTATAATATAAGAGAAAAATACCGTGGTTTGCGGGGAGAGGAGTCGATATGGCAATTGCACCGATTGGCGCATACAGTGCGCAACCTTATGTATATAATGTGAATTCGCTGTCTCGCTCCAGCATGAATAAGATCTCCGGGATCCCCGAAGATGCGGTAATGTCGCAGAAGTTAAACGTTGAGGTTTCGGAGGAAGAGAATCAGAATCCACTGAAGCGCGGTGAGACGAAGAATTTTGCGGATATTATGATGCAGCAGATGAGTCAGGGGATACAGAATGCCACAAGAGCTTTCGTAAGTGCTCCCGAGCAGGAAACGAAGCAGCAGGCAGAGGAGAGTGCGCAGACGATGAAGTCGGAGCCGACTCTGTTCCGGATGCAGAATGCGGCAGCGGCCTATATGGCGAATATGGCGTAGAACAGTTTCATACAGAATTTGATTCCGAAAAGTTGAAGCGGATCCCAAACGGGACCCGCTTTCTTTTTTGAGAAATAGTCTTTTTTATCGTTGTTTCATAAATTCCTTCAGTTCCTTCATATGGCACTTCGAGACCGGAAGCGGTTCGGACAGACCTTCGAGGAAGAGCTCACTGCCGGAATGCCGCTCAATGTGGTTCGTATTCACGGCGTAGGACTGATGAATGATTCGGAAATGATATTGTCCCGTTAGAGGGGCAATGGCCTCCGCAAAAGGAACACGGATGTTCTTCGATTGCAATACGGTTCCGTCGACTAAGTGATATTGCAGGGTATGTCCGTTCAGCTGGATATAGAGAATCTCAATGGGACTTTTGCGAATGTCACCGTGGATGGTATGAATCATATGTCCGCGTTCGGTCGTCGGGGAGACAATCTCGATGGCTTTTTGCAGGGTCTCGAAGAAAAGATCTCGGGTAACCGGTTTGATCAGGTACTGCAACGCATAGACATTGAAGGCGCGAAGCGCATATTCCGCGGTTGCCGTCAGATAGACAATTGCCCCGCGTCGGTCATAATCACGAATGCACTGGCCGAGAACCAGGCCGTCCATATCCGGCATCAGAATATCCAGAAGATATAAGTCGAAACGCTCTCCGTTATCCAGACGGGAACACAGATGCTCTGCGGAGGAGAAAATCTCAAACGTGATATCCACATCGGTTCGGATCTTGCGATATTCTCTTATGAAGGCAGTAACGACCACCAACTCCACGCGGTCGTCATCGCATACGGCGATTCGAAACATAGTACCTCCAAAACAATACATATACTATTGCAAGTATATCCTAAAATCGCTTCGCTGCATAGTCCTATTTACCTTGACAAAGACCCGCTAAATGCAATATTATCAATGATAGATAATTGTGCCCTTTTTTCTTATTTATATTATTATGCGGGCACGAGGAAGGTAACTGAATTATCATGAAAAAAGAACTCGAAAAAACCTACGATCCTCATGGAATGGAGGACCGAATTTATGCGAATTGGCTGGACAAGAATTATTTCCATGCCGAAGTCGATAAGACCAAGAAACCTTTTACGATTGTAATTCCTCCTCCAAATATCACGGGACAGCTCCATATGGGACATGCCCTTGACAATACGATGCAGGATATCCTGATTCGTTTTAAGAGAATGCAGGGATATAATGCACTCTGGCAGCCCGGAACCGACCATGCTTCCATCGCTACCGAGGTTAAGATTATCGAGACGCTGAAGAAGCAGGGAATCGATAAGAATGACCTGGGTCGTGAAGGCTTTTTGGAGCGCGCCTGGGAGTGGAAAAAAGAATACGGCGGACGCATTATCAGTCAGTTAAAGAAATTGGGCTCCTCCTGCGATTGGCAGAGAGAACGTTTCACCATGGACGAGGGATGCAATAAGGCCGTTACGGAAGTTTTCTGTAAGATGCATGAAAAAGGCTGGATCTACAAGGGATCCCGCATTATCAACTGGTGTCCTGTATGTAAGACTTCCATCTCGGACGCCGAGGTAGTATATGAGGAGCAGGCAGGACATTTCTGGCACATCAAGTATCCGATTGTCGGAACCGATCGTTTCCTTGAGTTTGCAACCACCCGTCCGGAGACGATGTTAGGCGATACCGCCGTTGCGGTAAATCCCGAGGATGATCGTTATAAGGATATCGTGGGCAAGACGGTAATGCTGCCGATCGTAAACCGTGAGATTCCTATTATTGCAGATTCCTACGTAGATATGGAATTCGGTACCGGTGTCGTTAAGATTACTCCGGCCCATGACCCCAATGACTTTGAGGTTGGGAAACGTCATAACCTTCCGGAGATTAATATTCTGAACGATGATGCGACCATCAATAAGAACGGTGGCAAGTTCGAAGGCTTGGATCGTTATGAGGCAAGAAAGCGCATTGTAGAAGAATTGAATCAGATGGGCTTGCTGGTTGAGATTGAGGATTACAGCCACAATGTCGGTACCCACGATCGTTGTAAGACGACGGTTGAGCCTTTGATTAAGCAGCAGTGGTTTGTCAAGATGGACGAACTGATTAAGCCTGCGGTTGAGGCGGTTAAGAACGGCGAGATTCAGTTGATTCCCGACCGCATGGAGAAAACTTACTACAACTGGACGGATAACATCCGTGACTGGTGTATTTCCAGACAGTTATGGTGGGGACATCGTATCCCGGCTTACTACTGTGATGAGTGCGGCGAGGTAATGGTATCGAAGACCATGCCCGAGAAGTGTCCGAAGTGCGGACATACTCATTTCACACAGGATCCGGATACTTTGGATACATGGTTCTCCTCAGCACTGTGGCCCTTCTCCACTCTGGGCTGGCCTGAGAAGACACCGGAGCTTGAGTATTTCTATCCGACCGACGTTCTGGTAACCGGCTACGATATCATCTTTTTCTGGGTAATCCGTATGATCTTCTCCGGTTTCGAGCACATGGGTGAGAAGCCTTTCCATACCGTATTGTTCCACGGTCTGGTTCGAGATGACCAGGGACGTAAGATGAGTAAGTCTCTCGGTAACGGTATCGATCCTCTGGAGATTATTGATAAGTACGGTGCCGATGCGCTGAGACTTACATTGATTACCGTTAATGCACCGGGTAATGATATGCGTTTCTATATGAAGCGTGTAGAGTCCAGCAGTAATTTCGCAAATAACATCTGGAATGCTTCCCGTTTCATTATGATGAATCTGGGAGAAGAGGATCCTTATAAGCCTGCGGCAGAGGATCTGCAGCCGGTAGATAAGTATATTACTTCCAAGCTGAATTCTCTGGTAAAAGAAGTAACCGACAATATGGAGCATTATGAGCTGGGTATTGCGGTTCAGAAGATTTACGATTTCATCTGGGATGAGTTCTGCGACTGGTATATCGAGATGGTAAAGCCCAGACTTTACAATACCGATGATGCCAAGAGCCACAATGCTGCACTCTATACCCTTAAGACCGTACTGTTGGATGCGCTGAAGCTGTTACATCCTTATATGCCTTTCATTACGGAGGAAATTTTCACAACGCTTCAGTCCGAAGAGGAGTCCATTATGATCTCCGCTTGGCCGGTATATAGTGAGGAGCGTGCTTTTGCTCAGGAGGAAAAGGCAATTGATACCATTAAGGAAGCGATTCGCGGTATTCGTAACATCCGTACCCAGATGAATGTAGCTCCTTCCCGTAAGGCGATGGTATTCGTTGTATCCGATTCCCAGGAGATTCGTAAGACCTTTGAGGAGGGCAAGTTATTCTTTGCACCTCTTGCATATGCAAGTGATGTTTGTGTACAGCAGGACAAGACAGGTATCGCAGAGGATGCGGTATCCGTCGTAATTCCCAACGCCACGATTTATATTCCTTTTGATCAGTTGGTAGATATTGCACAGGAGATTGAGCGACTTCACAAAGAAGAGGCAAGACTTCAGGGCGAGCTGAATCGTTCCAACGGAATGCTTCATAATGAGAAGTTCGTGTCGAAGGCTCCCGCGGCCAAGATTGAAGAGGAACGCGAAAAGCTTGCCAAGTATGAGCAGATGATGGCACAGGTTCGTGAGAGACTGGCACAGTTAGAGAAGTAATCAAAACGGAACCCGGCGGACATTCGCTATGCAGGGAAAACTCAAAAAAAAGGAGGCCTCATGGATTCATTCAGCGCAGAACTTGCGAAAATGCAAGAAATGGAATTGGATACGGAAGAACTTGAAGAATCGGAAGTTGCAACCGAGGAAATGCATGAGGAAGACTTTGACGAGGATTCCTTAACGGATTCCAATGAGCCGACACAGACCTATGTGCGCTTAAGCGAAGACCGGATGAAAGCCTGGGTCTATCTGGTTCCGATGGAGGGCATGAAGTTAAATCGGAGTGATATCGAGGATATCCTTCGTGCGAACGGAGTTCAGAAGGGCTTCCATTCGTCCAATATCTCCTGCCTTGCCAAAAAACAAATATTCCGTCGCGAGGTATTGGCTGCAGTCGGCCAGGCACCTCGTGAGGGAAAAGATGGCTATTTTGATTTCTTCGTTTGCAAGGAGGACTATTCCAAGCATCCGAAGATTAATGAGGACGGTACGGTAGATTATACCAGCATGAGTCTTTTGGAAAATGTGGACAAAGGCGATTTGCTGGCACAGTATCATCCTGCGGATCACGGGGAATCGGGCTATGATGTAACGGGAGGGCTTGTGAAGCCGGCGCCGACCAAGGAGCTTCCGATGTTGCATTCGGCGGAGATTACGAAGCCCGATGAGCAGAACCGCATCTATGCCAATGTCTCCGGCAAGGTGGCGATTGTGAACGGAATGGTTCAGATTCGTACCGTACATGAGATTACGGGGGATGTGGATCTGACGACAGGAGTGGTAGATTTCCGCGGAGACGTGGTGATTAACGGAAATGTCGGTACGGGCGTTGTGGTTCGTGCGGAAAAGACCATTACAATCACGGGAACCGTAGAGGCAGCGACGTTAGAGGCCGGTGAGGACATTGTATTAAAGCACGGTATTCAGGGAAACGGAAGAGCAATCATTCGCTGCGGCGGGAATCTTTTTGCGGATTTCATTGAGCAGACCAATGTGCAGGCCGAGGGGGATGTACGCTCCAATACGATAGTAAATTCGCTGGTGGAGGCCAAGGGTGAGGTTGTACTGACCGGTAAACGCGGTACTCTGGTCGGCGGATACGTTCATGGCAAACACGGAGTGACCGTGATGAATGTCGGGAACGAGAGCGAAACGAAGACGAAGGTCGTCGCAGGCGCGAATAAGGCGATGTATTCGAAACGTCTGATGTTAAAGCATAAGATGATGTCCATCGAATCGGAGATGGAGCCTATTGCGCGGGAATCCGAGGAGTTGGCAAAGCAGATGCGCGGCAATTCGGATTCGGCGTTCATTCTGATTAAGGCCAATCAGTTGGAGGACCAGAAGGCGGACATTTCGAAACGCCTGAAGGAGACCAAGGACGAGTATGAGGATGTCTGCAAGGATATCAGCTCTTGCGCCGATGCATCGGTTACCGTTAAGGGAAAGATTTTCCGGGGAGTCGGTATTGCCATTAATAACGGAACCACGGCGATTGAACACAACACAGTTACGATGGTTTATACCTGTAGCGGTGGTGAGATTGAAGGAAAGGTACTGACTCAGGCTTAAGGAAGTCATGACCATGAAAAAGAATTGTTTAACCTACGGGGAAGTCGTGGATCTCATCTACTCGATTCCTCGTTTTACCACGAAAAATCCTCCGGAAGCGACGAAACGTTTCTATGAGTATTTGGGTCGCCCGGGGGAATCACGGGTATTGATTCATGTTGCGGGAACGAACGGAAAAGGTTCGGTCTGTGCATATTTAACCTCCATTCTGCGTAATGCCGGTTTCCATGTCGGAACCTTTACCTCGCCGCATCTGGTGACGATGTGCGAGCGGATGATGCTGGATGGGGAGAGAATTTCCGAGGAAGCCTTTGTGGCTTGTTACGAGGAACTTGAGGCCCGGCTAAAAGAGTATCCGGACACCGGGTATCGTCCGACGTTTTTTGATACATTGTTCTTTATGGCAATGCTATGGTATGAGAACAGTGCAGCAGAGATTCTGGTACTGGAGACGGGACTTGGCGGCAAACTTGATGCAACGAATGTCCTTGAAAACAAGGCGGTTACCGTGATTACCAAGATGGGAATGGACCATATGGCATATCTCGGAGATACCCTTGCCGAGATTGCGGTGCAGAAGGCCGGAATTATGCGGGAAGGTGTGCCGGGGATTATCCTGGATCAGCCTGCGGAGGCGTTGGATTCTCTTTTGACGGAAGCGAAGCGTATCGGTTCTGTGCCGATTGTGATTCCTTCGGAGTCGGTGTCGATCGGGGCAGAGAGCAAGGAAGGCATTGATTTTTGCATAGGTTCTCGTTATTATGGTACTGTTACCTTCCGATTCCCGGGGCGGGCAAGATACCAGGGAATCAATGCAGCGGAAGCGATTGCCTGCATTGAAGAACTGTGCCGGTTGCCGGAGAACGTGAACGGAAAACGAATCGCAGTCACCAAGGAGCAGTTAACCGCCGGACTTCAATCGATGCGTTGGGAAGGTCGTTTGGAGGAAGTGGCACCGGGGATTTTCCTGGACGGAGCCCACAATCCGGACGGTGTTGGCGCATTGCTTGACAGCGTATGCGGAATGGCCGGAAGCAAGATCCTTGTTTACGGATGCGTTCGGGACAAGAATTACCACGAGATGATTCGTATGATTGCGAAGAGTCAGTGCTTTCGGAAGGTTTATGTGACGCAGGTGCGAGACAGTCGCGGTGCCGATACGGACAGTATTGCCAAGGAGTTTCGGGCAGCGGGACAGCAGAATGTTGAGGTTATAGAAGAAAGTGATCTGGCGTATGCACGGGCAACCGAGCAGAAAGGGCCGGAAGAATTGTTATTTGTAGCAGGATCGCTGTACCTGGTAGGGGAGATCAAGGAGCGTCTGGGTGCACAATAGTGCATGGGGCGGGACCGGATAAGAAACCGGGGAGCGAAACGTTGACAGGGGATGAAAGGAAGTAGTTATGGCAGGAATTGAGATTAACTTCGAGGAAGAACTGAAGAAATTCCACCCGAGCTTAGAGCTGAATGAAGTGGAGGATGCCATTTATCATAAGGACGTATCCGACATGGCTGACGTGTTGGTTGATTTGGTGAAGGAGTCTAAGGACGAGAAATAAGGAATCGGTGAGTCTATGTTTTGTTATCAGTGTGGATGCAGCCTGACAGAGAATGACTTCTGTACCAAATGCGGTGCGGATGTCGGCCTGTATAAAAAGATTGTAGCTTCGTCGAACGTATACTACAACGAGGGGCTTGACCGTGCAAAGGTGCGGGATCTGTCCGGCGCGATTGTCTGTTTAAGACAGAGTATCAAATTAAATAAGAATCATATTGATGCGAGAAACCTCTTGGGACTGATCTATTTCGAGATGGGAGAGACGATGACCGCTCTGAATGAGTGGATTATCAGCCTGAACATCCGTCCGAAGAAGAATGTGGCAGAAGACTATGTGAATGCTCTTCAGTCCAACCGTGGTCGTGTCGAGGAACTGGATAAGGATTGTACCAAGAAGTACAATCGAGCTTTGGATTATTGTCGCCAGGATAGTCTGGACCTTGCAAGAATTCAGTTAAAACAGGCCTTGGGCATCAATCCGAAATATGTGCAGGCACATCTCTTGCTTGCCCTGATTTACATTTCCGCGGAAGCGTGGGATAAGGCGCAGTCAGAGCTTGAGAAGGTTCGTAAGATTGATACCAATAATAATATGATGCTTCGTTATATGAAGCTGGTAAGTGCCCATACCCATATTGACGAGGAACAGTCGCTGCTTAAGAAACGCAAGAATCGCAAAGCAGAGGAACCGGAAGAGGAGCGTGTTGCACCGAATGTGTTCCGTGACCCTCCGGCATCGTCCTATGAGATGCGGGAAACAAACGCCCTGTCGATTCTTCTTTATGTACTGGCAGGACTGGTGGTGGGCATCGCGGTAGCGTGGTTCCTGATTCTTCCGGCTCGAATGAATCGTGTGAAGGATTCCACGAAGGATGAGGTCAATAATTACGCAGAACTCCTGGCCGGTAAAAACGACGAGGTGAAGAAGCTTTCGGAGGCCAATACGGAGTTAACGAAGCGTATCAGTGAGATGGAATCCTCTCTGAACGGCTACAGCGGAACCCAGGAAATGGTGGAAGCCTATGAGAAGCTGACCTATGCGGCATATCTCTACCTGTACTCAGAGGCGGATGCGATGGCGGTTGCGGATGCTTTGGAGGCGATTGATGACAGCGATTACTACAATGGATCCGAGAATTATCGTTCTGTTAAGGATCTTTTGCAGAGCATCATTCGCGATGATGCGGCGGTTCTCTATTATGGCAAGGCAATGGATTACTACAATCTAAAAGAGTATGATCAGGCAATCACCTATCTGCTCTTAGCCGTAAAGTACAGTCCCGAGAATGAGTCACCGCTTTTGTATCTCGGTAATGCGTATCGTTTGAACGGCAATGAGGAAGAAGCAATTGAGACCTATAACACTTTCATTGAGAAATTCCCGAAGTCCCAGGAAGTGAAGAAGGTTAAGAAGTATCTGTCCGATTACGAATCGTGAGAAAGGATAGAATAAAGAAGATGGTGTGAAACGAGCATTTTGGCTCGATTCACACCATTTTTTGTTGTCTGGTAGTCCAATTTCGGAACCTTTTTTAACACCTAAAGATGGCGAATTTGTCAATTCGGCTGCTGATAGTAGACGGGCACATATACCATCGGCGCTCCCGGAGTGGTAGGCGGGTAGGCCAAGAAGTAGGCAGGCTGACCAAGTGGGGCAGGCTGTTGGAAAGCGGTCTGCTCCTGCGGGAAATTCGCCCAAGGCTGCGGCAGGGCCGGATACGGTGTATAGGGTGCATAGGCTACAGCACCCTGCATACGGCGGGCGAGTTTTTCCAGCTTTTTGGCGGAAAGAATCGGCACCTCCGGACGTTCTGTGCGCTTAAGCACCACAATGCGACGCACGCCCAATAAGATAAGAACAAGAACGAGGGCGGCCACCAATGCAATCCAGAAGGTTGTAAGGACATTCAACTCTAGATCGCGAATCGGTGTCCATTCCGACAGAAAGACAGAAACGCCGTTTGCGGCGACATGCACAAGAATCGGTGCGAGAATATTCTGATATTTCTCGTAGATGTATGCCAATACCAGGCCGACAAAAAAAGCATAGACGCCCTGAAGCAGGTTACCGTGATAGATGCCGAAGCCTAAGGAGACCAGAATGGTGGTAGCCCAGGCAGGCATATAATCCCGAAGTCTTCGATAGAAAAGGCCTCGGAATGCAAGCTCTTCACCGACGGGACCGATGAAGACGGTTACGATAATCTCAATCCAGATATTTCCACCGTAGAGTATCGAATCCAGGGGGGATTCTTCCCGGGGGAAGAGGATGTCAAAGGGCAAGAGCGACAGGAAGAAGTTTCCTGCGATACAGATCGTAATTCCGGCAAAAATCGGAAACAGGTAAGTCAAACGCTTCGCCGGATGCTCTAACTTGCCCAGAGGGTACTTTTTATTATCGAGATGGATAAAAAGCATACAGAGCGGAATGGCAAGTGCATTTCCGAGCCCGGTAATCATAATGGCCCCTTTTAAGTAGATCTCAATTGCTGAGGCAACAATCATGTCACTGTTGTCGGTGTTCGGAACCTTGAGCATTACGGCTACGATGACTACTATGAGCGCCAGAATCGAAGTGAGCATCAGCGCACCGTAATGAATCATAACCGGATACAGACAACGCCATAATTTATAGAAAAAATTCTGTTTTTTCAGTCGCATTTGGTTTCCTCTGACAATGGTCGTTTCTATTTGGGACCAAAAGTATTCCATACAAGGGATAAAGCACCCTATATTATAGAAGATTCTGTGACAAAGGGCAACGAAAAGCATTCTTTTTTACGCGGGGATATGATACAATAGTACCAAATTGATTGGAGGGCATGAAGGTGCAGTACAATATTTACTTTGATCTGGTCAGTTTATTCTTTGACCTGGTGATTCTGCTGTTTTTCCAGATGCGATATACGCGTGAGCAGGGAGTGAACCGTATTTTCCCGGTGATGCTTGTCAGCGTATCCGTTCAGAGCGTATTTGATATTGTTTCCTCGTTACTGATTATGTATCCGAGTGCCTGCCCAGTCTGGGTGAGCAGGATTGCTTTATGCGGGTATTTCTGCAGCGCGGTGTTGATTCCGTACCTGATGACCATCTATGTGAATGAGATGGTGAAGGGATCGCGGCGCGGACTGTTCGCAACGACGAATATGGTGGTGTTGGGCGTCTATGAGGCTTCGCAGATTCTGAATGTTTTCTGGGGCTTCTATTACAGGATTGGTGATAAGGGAGAATATATTAAGGGACCAATCTTTATGGTGACGGTATTTATTCCGGTCATCTATATTCTTACCTCCATGGTCTATATGATTGTCAGACATAAGGCCCTGACTGCTGTTCAGGTGCGGATGATGTTCATCTATATCAGCGTGGTACTGGTGGGTTTTGTTCTGCAGACCTTTATTACAACCAGTGTGATGTTGGTCTGCTTTGCAGAAAGTATCGCGCTGCTCATGCTCCTGTTTGCTCTGGAGACTCCGGATTATGAAAAAATGATACAGACCATGAAGGAACTCGAAGAGGCAAGGGATGAGGCACAACGCGAGAGGCTTCGAACCGAAGAAGCGAATGCGGCGAAGAGCCGATTTCTCGCCAATGTTTCCCATGAGATCCGTACGCCGATTAATGCAATCCTTGGAATGGATGAGATGATTTTGCGTGAGTCCAAGGAGAATGCAACGCTTGGTTATGCGACCGATATTAAGAATTTCACCTCCTCGCTTCTTTCGACGATTAATGAGGTCCTGGATTTGTCCAAGATCGAATCCGGTAAGGTGGAGATTCTTCCGGTGGACTATAAGCTGGAGGATTTGATTCATAATGTGGAAGCGATGATGCGTATCCGCGTGGAGGATAAGGGGCTGACTCTTGTAGTCAATGTCGATTCGGAATTGCCCTGCATGCTTCACGGAGACGATCTTCGTATCCGCCAAATTTTGATTAATCTTATGACCAACGCGGTGAAGTATACCGTGACCGGAAGCGTGGAATTACGCGTAACCGGCGTGATTCGAAGCGGTGCATGCCGGTTACGGTTTGAGGTAATTGACACGGGTGTCGGAATTAAAGAAGAAGACCGGGATAAGCTGTACACGGAGTTTTCCCGTATCGACGAGAAAGCAAATCGTAATATCGAGGGAACCGGTCTGGGAATTACGATTACTCAGCAGTTGCTTACGTTAATGGGAAGCCATTTGGAACTGAAGAGCGAATACGGAAAGGGGAGTACGTTCTCCTTTGAACTGGCTCAGAAGGTGGTGAATGCGGATCCTGTGGGCGAGATTGCTTTCGGACGCGATACCCGTGAGAGTCTGACCAATGCAACCTCCAATCTTCGATTGAAGCAAAGCAAGGTGCTTCTGGTGGACGATTCCCACATGAATGCCCGTGTATTCCGTAACCTGCTTAAGAATTCTGGGTTAGAGATTGATGCGGTGGATAGCGGTTTTGCGTGTCTTGAGAATATACAAAAAGAACGGTATGATCTGATCTTTATGGACCATCTGATGCCCGGAATGAATGGCATCGAGACCTTCCATGAGATGCAGAAACGCGAAAAGAATCTCTGTAAGGATACGCCGGTTGTTATGCTGACGGCCAATGCGATTGAAGGTGCCCGCGAAGAATTCCTACAGGAAGGCTTTACGGACTTCCTGTCCAAGCCGGTATTGCCGGAACAGTTGGAAGCAATGCTTCGCAAATACCTGCCGAATTCTTAGGAGGAATGTTTTTTTGAGACGAGATGTGGACCTGTCGGAGATTTCTGACGGAAGATTCTATAGCGGCAATCATATGGTTTGTGCGGATTGCGGTGACTGTAAGGGCTGTTCCTACTGCTGTCATGCGATGGCGGATACCATCATCTTAGATCCTTATGACTGCTATGAATTGTGTAAAGGACTCGGTGTGACTCCGGATCGGATTATCGAGAAGGTTGCACCTCTTCGAATGGTGGATTCCATGGCTCTTCCGGCCCTTGCACTGGAAGAGGAAAACGGTTGCCCGTATCTTACGCAAGAGGGGCGTTGCGGGGTTCATTCGTTTCGACCGGGCTTTTGCAGACTTTTTCCGTTGGGAAGGTATTATCGGGAAGAGACGAGAGATTTCGTTTACTTCTTACAGACTCATGAGTGTCAAAAGGAGGATCGCACGAAGGTCAAGGTAAAGGACTGGATCGGCGTCCCTCAATATGAGAAATATGAGCGTTTTGTCGCCGACTGGCATTTCTTCTTAAAGGACCTGGAAAGCGTGGTGGCTGCGGATCCGTCCAAGCAAAAGGGAGTACTGATGCTGGTGCTTCAGAATTTCTATCTGACACCTTTTGATACCACGCGGGATTTTTATGAACAATTCTACGAGCGACTGGGCGCATTTACTTGACTATCATGCGACTAAGTGTCACAATAAAAGTGTGTTCCGCTTCGGCGGGATGCACTTTATTTTTTACCAAAATGAGGAAGGTTACTACTTATGCCAATCACAGAGATTCTTGAAAGAAATGCCGCCGTTTATCGTGACGACGTTGCATTGGTTGAGATCAATCCCGAGATTAAGGAAGTCAGACGTGTTACCTGGAAGGAATACGAGCTGATGGAGCCGAATCCCGTTACCCATTATCGCAGAGAGATTACCTGGCATGTGTTCGATGAGAAGGCGAACCGTTTTGCCAATCTTTTATTGAGCCGCGGAATTAAGAAGGATGACAAGGTCGGAATTCTTCTGATGAACTGTCTTGAGTGGCTGCCGATTTATTTCGGAATCCTTAAGACCGGTGCTCTTGCGGTACCGTTGAATTTCCGTTATGCCTCCGATGAGATTGAGTACTGCCTGAATCTGGCAGACGTGGATATTCTGGTGTTCGGACCGGAATTCATCGGTCGTGTGGAGGAGATTGCGGAGAAAATCAGCAAGAACCGCCTCTTATTCTTCGTGGGCGATAACTGCCCTTCCTTCGCGGAGGACTATTCCGCACTGACTGCAAACTGCAGTTCCACGGCACCCGGCATTCCGATTAAGGATACCGATAATGCCGCAATCTATTTTTCTTCCGGAACGACAGGCTTCCCGAAGGCGATTCTGCACAATCATGAGAGTCTGATGCATGCGGCAAAAGTTGAGCAGAACCATCATGGCCAGACCAAGGAGGATGTTTTCTTATGCATTCCGCCGCTGTATCACACCGGAGCCAAAATGCATTGGTTTGGTTCTTTCCTGGTGGGCGGGAAGTCTATTCTCTTAAAAGGCACGAAGCCGGGCTTGATTCTGGAGGCCGTGTCGAAGGAGAAATGTTCCATTGTCTGGTTACTGGTACCTTGGGCGCAGGATATTCTGGATGCCATTGACCGCGGCGATGTAAAATTAGAGGACTATGAGCTGGATCAGTGGAGACTGATGCATATCGGTGCACAGCCCGTTCCGCCTTCTCTCATCAGTCGCTGGAAGGAGAAATTCCCTCATCATCAGTACGATACCAACTATGGCTTAAGTGAGTCCATCGGACCCGGTTGCGTTCATCTTGGCGTTGAGAATATTCATAAGGTCGGAGCCATCGGGAAGGCCGGCTTCGGTTGGGAAACGAAGATTGTGGACCCCGAGGGCAATACGGTAGCAAGAGGGGAAGTCGGAGAACTTGCGGTGAAGGGCCCCGGCGTTATGACCTGCTATTACAAGGATGAGAAGGCAACCAACGAGGTGTTAAAGGGCGAATGGCTCTACACCGGAGATATGGCCATGGAAGACGCGGACGGATTTATCTTCTTAGTAGACCGTAAGAAGGATGTCGTTATCAGCGGTGGTGAGAATATTTACCCTGTTCAGATTGAAGATTTCCTTCGCGCACATCAGGCAATTAAGGATGTGGCGGTAATCGGAGTCCCGGATGCACGTCTCGGGGAGGCCTGTGCGGCAATCATTGAGATTAAGGAAGGCTTTACGGCAACGGAAGAGGAGATGGTAGAGTACTGTCAGGCACTTCCCCGCTATAAGCGCCCGAAGCATATTATTTTTGCCGATATCCCGAGAAATCCTACCGGTAAGATTGAGAAGCCGAAGCTTCGCGAAATCTACGGCGGTGCGGGCCTGGTTGCCAAGCAGAATGAGATTGGCTAATCGTAAGTCGGGCAGAGTTTGGACGAATTCCTGCTTGCAATTCGTATAAGCCAATGATAAGATACAGTCGTACACAACTGACGGTAAACACAAGTTTTTTCTTGTGATGTGGAATCAACCACGTGAAGTGTATGAATAGTAGCCGACCGTCTGGGCAGAGAGAATACTTTTTTGCCCGGAGGGGCGGCTTTTTTGATACCCGGATGCGATGTCACAAACATTGTATCGAAACCAAAAAACACACAACAGAAAGGAAGAAGAGAATGGAAATCAAGAAGCTTGCAGAAGAATTAAGCAGCACCACGTATCCCGGTCGCGGAATCGTCATCGGAGAGAGTGCAGACGGTAAGTACGCCGTAACCGCATACTTTATTATGGGCCGAAGCGTAAACAGCCGTAACCGTGTATTTGTTGAGGAGGGCGAGGGGATTCGTACCCAGGCCTTTGATCCTTCCAAATTATCCGATCCTTCTCTGATTATCTATGCACCGGTTCGTGTGCTTGGGGATTGCACCATCGTGACCAACGGCGACCAGACCGATACCATTTATGACAATATGAAGAAGGGAATGACCTTCGAGGAATCCCTGCGTGAGCGCGAGTTTGAGCCCGATGCACCGAACTACACCCCTCGTATTTCCGGATTGATGGAGATTAAGAACGGTTCCTATAACTACAGCATGTCGATCTTAAAGAGCAACAACGGAGATCCTTCCTGCTGCAATCGTTATACGTTTACTTATGATAACCCGAAGGCCGGCGAAGGCCGTTTCATTCACACCTATCAGTGTGACGGCAATCCCCTTCCCAGCTACGAGGGTGAGCCTACCGGCGTAACCATCGAGGGAGATATCGATTCCTTTACGAAGACCGTATGGGAGAATATCAACGAGGAGAATAAGGTATCCTTATTTGTTCGTTTCATCGAGATCGCAACCGGTAAGTATGAGACCAGAATTGTAAACAAGAATTGCTAAACAGAACACTCTGTTTCGAACCCCGAATAGAAGAAAGGACCCACTCATGAAAGAATTCGAATTAAAGTATGGATGTAACCCGAATCAGAAGCCTGCCAAGATCTATGTAGACGGCGGCAAGGACCTTCCCGTGGAGATTTTAAACGGTCGTCCCGGATATATCAATTTTCTGGATGCCTTCAACGGCTGGCAGCTTGTGAAGGAACTGAAGGAAGCTACCGGTCTTCCCGCAGCAACCTCCTTCAAGCACGTATCTCCCGCAGGTGCCGCAGTAGGACTTCCCTTAACCGATACCCTGGCAAAGATCTACTGGGTAGACGATCTGGGAGAATTAAGCCCCTTGGCCTGTGCTTATGCCAGAGCCCGCGGTGCTGACCGTATGTCCTCTTTTGGTGACTTCATCGCATTAAGTGACGTATGTGATGTTGCAACCGCAAAGATTATTAAGAGAGAGGTTTCCGACGGTGTAATCGCTCCCGGTTTCGAGCCGGAGGCCCTTGCAATGTTAAAAGAAAAGAAGAAGGGTGCCTACAACATCATTCAGATCGATCCTTCCTACAAGCCGGCTCCCATTGAGCACAAGGAAGTATTCGGTATCACCTTTGAGCAGGGAAGAAACGAGATTCCCATCAACTACGATCTGCTTACCAATGTAGTAACCGAGAACAAGGAGATTCCGGAGTCTGCAAAGCGTGACATGTTAATCGCACTGATCACCTTAAAGTATACCCAGTCCAACTCCGTTTGCTACGTGAAGGACGGTCAGGCAATCGGTATCGGTGCCGGACAGCAGTCCCGTGTACACTGTACCAGACTTGCCGGCAGCAAGGCAGACAACTGGCTCTTACGTCAGTGCCCGAAGGTAATGAATCTTCCTTTCCTTCCTACCATCGGTCGTGCCGACAGAGACAATGCCATTGACAATTACATCGGCGATGAATACATGGACGTTCTTGCAGAGGGCGCTTGGCAGAGAGTATTTACCGAGAAGCCTGAGGTCTTTACCGTAGAAGAGAAAAAAGCATGGCTGTCCCAGATGGATGGTGCTGTGCTTGGTTCTGACGCATTCTTCCCCTTCAGCGACAATGTGGAGCGTGCAAAGAAGAGCGGCGTAAAGTACATCGTTCAGCCCGGCGGATCCGTTCGTGATGATGCGGTAATCGATTGCTGCAACAAGTACGGAATGGCAATGGTATTTAACGGGGTAAGACTGTTCCATCACTAAAAAAAGTACTTACATTTTCCTTCTTTTTTTGGTACACTAATAGGTGGGGAATCATAGAAGGAGGAGCAATGTTCGCAATCGGCGATTATGTAATTTACGGAACAACAGGAGTATGCAAGGTGGAAGCAATCGGGAAGCTTTCCAAGCCCGGTTTTCCGGAGGATGTGGATTACTATACCCTTGCTCCGTTCTATGTACGTGGTAGCGTGATCTATACGCCTACCGAGGGCACGAAGGTGCTGATGCGTCCCTTACTCACGAAGGAGGAGGCCGAGCTGTTAATTGACGGCGTGCCGAATCTGACACCGTTGGTGGTGGATGATGAGAAGCGTCGTGAAGAAATCTATCGTGAGATGCTTCGTTCCGGAGACTTAAACCGCGTGATTTCGCTCCTGATTCTTTTAGGGCGCAGAAGACGTGAACGACTGGCTGTCGGCAAGAAGGTTACCGCCAGCGATGATAAGTACTTTAAATTGGGCGAAGAGTGCCTGTACGGGGAGTTATCCATTGCAATGGATCTTCCGAGGGATATTATCAAAGCTCAAATATTACAACATCTGAACCTCGAGGCGTAGGCCTCGGGGTTTCCTTTTGTCGGAACGTGGCAGGGGAGTAAAAGTCCTTGACAGAATTCTTTGCAATACGTAACATAGTAATAGAAACTATATTAGATAATATGGAGTACGTGGGCCACTTGTGTGCCACGGATTCTGAATATGAAAGGAACAACTATGAGCGACTTCGTTATTACCGCCTGCTCGACGGCAGATCTTTCTCAGGAGCATTTCGATCGTATCGGAGTGAAGTGTTTGTTTTTTACCTATAATTTAGACGGTGTGGATTACCCCGACGATCTCGGTAAGACCATGCCTTTTGATGAATTTTACAAGAAACTGGATGCCGGTTCCATTTCCAAGACTTCTCAGGTAAATGTTGAGGACTATATTACTGCATTTACCCCGATTCTGGAGGAAGGCAAGGACATCTTGCACCTGGCGTTTTCTTCGGGACTGAGCGGTTCCTATAATTCCGCAAATATTGCCAGAGACGAGCTTTTGGAGAAGTTCCCCGAGCGTAAGATTACCGTTGTGGATTCCCTGGCGGCTTCGTCCGGTTATGGTCTTTTTGTAGATACGATTGCTGACCTGAAGGCAGAGGGTATGGGTTATGAAGAGCTCTGCGAATATGCGGAAAAGAATAAGCTTCGTGTACACCACTGGTTCTATTCCACCGACTTAAGCACCTTCGTTCGCGGCGGCCGTATTTCCAAGGCTTCCGGTCTGATCGGTACGGTTTTGAAGATTTGCCCGGTATTGAATGTAAGCTTTGAAGGTAAGCTTGTATCCCGTGAAAAGGTTCGTACCCGTAAGAAGGCCATTGAGCGTGTGGTTGAGCTGATGGAAGAGCATTGCGAGAACGGTCTGGACTACGATAAGAAGGTATTTATCTCCAACGCGGCTTGTATGGAGGACGCAACGGCGGTAGCGGATCTGATTGAGCAGAAGTTTACGAAGATGAAGGGGAAGGTTCTGATTAATTCCATCGGAACCGTTATCGGAAGCCATACCGGTTCCGGTACTCTGGCATTGTTCTTCTGGGGCGATGAGAGAGTAGACTAATCCGCAGAATTTGAAGAGAAGAATCCTGGAGGACACTTCGTTCAATGGATTGTATAAGCACCCATTTTATGGTATGATTTTATTGTGTAAGTCATACCATAACGGGGTGCTTTTTTGATGTCTTTGTATACGCAGGTGAATAGCCCGACTGCACCGTTTCCCAGGCTTAGCGGAGCGGCACTGAAGTGGATTGCCGTCATCACGATGCTGATGGATCATATCGGTTTGGGACTGATTAACAGTCTGTTTCTCTACGGATACTGTACGGTGGAAACCGATCGGTGGCTGGTGAATGTCTATTATGTGTTGCGAATCATCGGCCGGATTGCTTTTCCGATTTACTGTTATCTGTTGGTAGAAGGGTTTTTGCACACACGAAATGTGAAGAGATATGCTATAAAGCTTTTTCTCTTTGCTCTTTTGTCGGAGATTCCCTTTGATCTGCTGTTTTTCAGCTTCGGCGTAGAACACCCGATGCGACCGACCTTTGATCTGACGGCCTATCCCTATCGATCTTCGAATGTCATGTTTACCCTGCTCTTTGGCCTTCTTGCCATCATGGGCATCGATTATGTGAATAAGAAATTTGTCGAGCAGAACGTCCTTCGCATTGTCCTGACCCTTTTGGGGATTGCACTTCCTTGCGGTGCGGCATATCTCATGATGACCGATTACAATGCGTTCGGCGTTCTCAGTATCGTATTGATTTATCTTTTTCGCTACAGCTACATTGCTTCTTTGGTAGCCGGCTTTATCGGGATTGCCGCGTGTGATCCCGGTGGAATTCTCGGATTCCTTGTGCTCCTTTGCTATAACGGACAACGGGGAAAACAACCGAAATATTTCTTTTATGCCTTTTATCCCGTACACTTGGGCATCTTGTATGTCATTGTACGTTTGATCTGTTTCTATGTACCTGTTTAACATGGAAGTGTTGCCGGGCAATGGGGGCCTGACAGCACGGTAAGGAGGGAAAAGATGAAGCTTACTTTTGTGGGGGCCGACCATGAGGTTACCGGCAGTTGTCACTGCCTTCAGGTCGGTAAAAAAACAATTCTGGTGGACTACGGAATGGAGCAAGGCGTCAATGTATTTGAAAACGCGCCGCTTCCCGTGGATGAGTGTCAGGTGGATTATGTGCTCTTGACGCATGCGCATGTGGACCATTCCGGAATGCTTCCGCTTCTGTATGCAAGAGGCTTCCGCGGACAGATTTTCACGACCGTGGCAACCGCGGATCTGTGCAGCATCATGCTTCGTGATTGCGCACACATCCAGATGCAGGAAGCAGAATGGCGAGGCCGTAAAGCGAAACGTAATTCACAGATTCAGGCGGCAGAGCCTCTCTATACCATGGAGGATGCGGATGGCGCAATTCGCAGGCTGGTACCGTGCGAATACGATACCGTCATCGAGGTGGATGAGAATATTCGGATTCGCTTTACCGATATCGGTCATCTGCTCGGTAGCGCCAGCATTGAGGTTTGGTTAAAAGAGAACGGAACAGAACGCAAGATTGTCTTTTCCGGAGATATCGGTAATAATAATCAGCCGCTGCTTCGCAATCCCGCAAAGACGGAGGAAGCGGATTTCGTGGTAATGGAATCCACGTACGGGGATCGACTTCATTCAAAGGAGCGTCCGGATTATGTGGCTTCCCTTACGAAGGTTTTGAAGGAGACTTTTGACAAGGGCGGCAATGTGGTGATTCCCTCTTTTGCGGTGGGACGAACCCAGGAAATGCTCTATTTCCTTCGCCAGATTAAGCAGCAGAGACTGGTAGAGGGGCATGAGGATTTCAAGGTCTATGTGGACAGCCCGCTTGCGGTGGAGGCCACCGGAATTTTCCAGAAGAACAAGATGGATTGCTTCGATGATGCGGCGCTTGCCTTGGTTAAGCAGGGAATCAACCCGCTTACGTTCCCGGGATTGTCTTTGGCCATCACGAGTGACGAGTCCAAGCTGATTAACTTCAACGATGAGCCGAAGGTCATTCTCTCGGCCTCCGGTATGTGCGAGGCGGGACGTATTCGCCATCATCTGAAGCATAATCTGTGGCGTCCGGAATGTACGATTCTCTTTGTGGGATATCAGGCAATCGGAACCCTGGGGCGTGCGTTGATTGACGGAGCCCCTGAGGTAAAGCTCTTCGGCGAGACCGTAGAAGTTCGTGCCAATATTACCTCGATTGAGGGCTTGAGCGGACATGCCGACAAGAACGGATTGACGGAATGGATTCAGGGCTTTACACAGATCCCGAGAAGAGTATTTGTGGTGCATGGGGAAGATACGGTATGTTCTTCTTTTGCCAACTTCCTTCGTGAGGAATTGAAGCTGGATGCATATGCACCGTACAGCGGTACACGCGTTGATTTGATCAGTGGTGCGGTGGAGTACGAGAGTACGCCGATTCCCGTCAAGAAAAAGGTTCGCGGCGTGAACGATGTCTTCTCGAGACTTCTGGCTGCGGGACAGCGCCTGATTGCCGTTATCCGACACAACGAAGGCGGTACCAACAAGGATCTGGCGAAGTTTGCTGACCAGATCAACTCGCTGTGTGATAAGTGGGATAGATAAGTTATGTAAACTAAAGAGGTATATAAAATGAGTTACGCAGATACAATTTTTATTAATATGTGTAAGGATATTCTGGAGAACGGAACCAGTACGGAAGGGGAAAAGGTTCGTCCCCACTGGGAGGACGGTACTCCGGCCTATACCATCAAGAAGTTCGGCGTTGTGAATCGATATGACCTGTCGAAGGAATTTCCTTTGATTACCCTACGTAAGACGGCATTGAAGAGCGCCACGGATGAGATGCTTTGGATCTGGCAGCAGAAGTCCAATAATATTCACGATCTTCACAGCCATATCTGGGATGAATGGGCCGATGAGAACGGTTCCATCGGTAAGGCTTACGGCTATCAGCTGGGCGTAAAACATCAGTATAAGGAAGGTATGATGGATCAGGTTGACCGAGTTATCTACGATCTGAAGAATAATCCTTTCAGCCGTCGCATCATGACGAATATCTATGTGCATCAGGATCTTCATGAGATGAATCTGTATCCTTGTGCCTACAGTATGACCTTCAATGTAACGCAGAAGCCGGGAGATGATAAGCTGACCTTGAACGGTATTCTGAATCAGCGTTCGCAGGATGTGTTAGCGGCCAACAACTGGAATGTGGTGCAGTATTCGGTACTCCTTCATATGTTGGCGCAGACCTGTGATATGAAGGTTGGTGAATTGGTTCATGTCATTGCAGATGCTCATATCTATGACCGTCATATTCCGATTATCAAGGAACTGATTGCGAGACCGACCTATGACGCGCCGACCTTCCGTCTGAATCCGGATGTAAAGGATTTCTATCAGTTTACCAGAGACGATGTATCGGTGGAGAATTACGTAACCGGAGAGCAGATTAAGGATATTCCGATCGCAATATAGTGAATAACGACGCCTGTGTGGCGATAATCTTTTTAGGAAAGGGCGGGCTTAGCCCGAGGAGATGATATGAAAGCAATTGTAGCAGTAGATGAGAATTGGGCAATCGGCAACAAGGGAAGCTTACTGGTATCCATTCCCAGTGACCAGAAGAACTTCAGAGCCTATACCACGGGTAAGGTAATCGTCTTGGGTCGTAAGACTCTCGAGACCTTTCCTCAGAAGCAGCCTCTCAAGAATCGTACCAATATTATCCTGACCTCTGACCGTAACTATAAGGCCGGTGATGCGATTATTGTACATTCCACCGAGGAATTGATGGAGGAGTTAAAAAAGTACGATACTGATGACATCTACATCATCGGAGGCGATAGTGTATATAAGCAGTTCGTACCGTTGTGTGATACTGCCATCGTAACGAAGTTAGCCCGCAAGTATGAGTCGGATGCTTATTTCCCGAATCTGGATGAGGATCCGGATTGGGAACTTGTCGAAGAGGGAGAAGAGCAGACCTATTTCGATATCGAATTCAATTTCAATACCTATGTAAGAAAGAAATAGAGACAAGCACATAGAATCGAGATAGCCGGAAGATGGCCGGCATAAAGAATAGAGTCAGACTTAAACTGGTGGGAATTGAGAGTTTTTTCTCGATTCCCACCAATTTTGTTGCATAAGTGTGCTGAATTCTCCAAGATTTGGTGCGACAGGAAGCAAAGCAGACATTTCGCACCATGAAAAAGACAATTTTATGGTGCGAATTGCTTGGAAGCAAGGAATTCACACCAGAATGGTTTACATAACACAAAAGCTACCTTAGATGCATTCCTTCAGATAGGCCACATATTTTGCTTCCAGTTTGCCTTCCTCGACCATACTTTCCATAATCTTGAAGGCAACTTCCTTCGGCTTCGGCTTCTTGTAGGGACGGTCGGATGCCAAGAGGGCGTCACAGATGTCAGCTACGGCGAGGATGCGGGCTTCGATTGGAAGGTTCTCGGCAGTTAAATGGTTCGGATAACCGGTGCCGTTTAAGAACTCGTGATGCCAGCCGGCCCATTGAGGAACATTGGCGTAGAAGGAATTGAAGTGAACCTTGTCCAAGATCTGCGCCGTCATGACAACATGATCTTCCATAATCTTACGTTCCTCGGCGGTTAAGGTTCCTCGCTTGATGGAGAGACAGTTCTTCTGAGCTTCTGTAAAGTACGGAATGGTGAGATCGCCGTCCGTGAATGCTCCATCCAGAATTGCCAGGAGGCGAGCTTCGTGATCGTCGTCTAGAAACTCGGAGCGGTTTACCTCCAGGGTAAGAGCCAGAGCATCCTGCAATTCGGTAACCTTATTGTTGTATTCTTCCTCGGTGGTACGACCTTCCAGGTACTGAATACGAGCCTTGTCGAGGAGCCCTGCAAACTTCATCTCGATTGCGGAAATATCATTCTCCAATCGGGTTGCTTTATTCATAACCTCCAGAGGAGTAATCATTTTACCGATGTCATGTAAAAGAGCAGCCATTACCAGTTGTTCCTTGCGGTTCGGACTGAAGTAATCGGGGTCCTCGTCTACAATATGCTTCTCATTAATCTTATCGGCGATGAGGCCGACATATTCGGCAACCTTACGCATATGCGTCGCATTGTAGGGCGTTCGTTTATCAACGGCTTCCGCCATCGCCTCGGTAAAGGACCACATCTGCTCCTTGATTTCGTTCATGTAATTGATGTTGGCAACCGCAATGGCGGCCTGGGAAGCAAGGGAGAGTAACACATGTTCAATCTCGGGATCGAAGGGAATGATATTGCCTTCCTTATCGGCAGCGTTTAACAACTGGAGAACACCGACCGCTTCCTCCTCCTGATTTAAAAGAGGAATCGTTAACATAGACTGTGTATGATATCCGGTCATACTGTCGTAGCGTCGGGGACCGGAGAAATCGAACAGGTCACTTTCGTATACGTTCGGAATATTCACCGACTTCTTGCAGATGACGGAGTAGGCGCAGATATTTTCTTTTTTGAGGGGGACGGGAGGAAGGTCAATCTTCTCGCCGTTCTTGCCACGGTCGATTCCTAAGGACACGGTTTTCATTACCTTGAACTCGAGGGCGTCGCGGCTTACGATATAGAGCGTACCGCCATCGCAATCGGCAATGTCCATACTGCAGTCTAGAATTCGGTCGAACAGGAGATTGCGGTCTTTTTCTTTGGACAAGGCAATGCCGGTGTCAAGAATCTTCTGGATGTCGTCTTGGTTCATCTTCATGGTGATATCCTCATAGGTGGATGGTTACATGAGTTGTCTGATTCATTGGAAACGGAAACACAAACAGAATTCGGTTTATTTTACAACCTGATTACGGCCGTTCTCTTTGCCCTGGTAGAGCTTGGTATCGGCACGGGAGATGGTAGTCTCAACGCCGATGTGCTCATCGAATTCCTCCATACCGAAGGTCATGGATACGTTGAAATTGTGCTCCTTAAACTGGAAGGGGAAAGCGGCAATCTTTTTACGCAACTGCTCTAAGTCGGCATAGACGATGTTCTGGTTCTCACTGTCAAAAACGAATAAGAACTCTTCACCACCCCAACGGGCAATGGTTCCGCGGTTCTCCATGAACTCCTGGAACATTCCCGCAAGCGTTGTCAGTACGTAGTCACCGGTGTCGTGTCCGTAGGTATCGTTAATGGATTTGAAGAGATCGACATCGGCGATGGCAATGAAGAAGGACTTGTTGTTACGAAGGGCCGCCTGGGCCATTTCCTTCAAATGATCATTCATATGACGACGGTTGTAGAGGCCGGTCAGTGTATCAATGGAAGCCATACGAATCAGTTTCTTGTTGTACTGCATAATCTTTTCTTCAGACTGCGTGAACTTGGAACTGAAGAAGAAGGACATGGTTACGATGCAGAGCGCCATTAAAGTGATATTCAGGATTAACAGCGGAGTGACAATTCCCTGACCGCGTAAATGAATAACCGGATGGTAGCTTGCATAGAGAGACTGCGCAATGACAATGACGAAAACCAACGCAGAATGAACCAGCTTATAGCGCATGGTCTGGCGAAGGTTGAAGAAGGTTAACAGAATGGTTAACAGCGTTAACAAATGGTATTCGGTGGAATAACCGATTGCAATTGTCATGTAACAGGTGGTAAGCACGACGCAGACGTTGAAAAGATGTAAGGCAATCTGGGTCCGGTTCTCGTAGGTACAGATGAAGGAGCCGGTCAGAATGCCGACCGCAAAGATGAGCACCAGACTGAAGGTGTAATGCTCCATATAGGCAACCATTGCTGCCGTTATTACGAAATAGATGGCAAAGAAGCAATCCAGAATACGAATCAGTACGGCCAATTCCTTGGTCTCGGATTCACTCTGAACGTCCTGCATAATGAAGCTCATAATGGAATTTGGTTTTTTGTTTGCCATGGTATACCCCCGTATATCATATTCTTTTACATTATAGCATTTTCTTGTTAAAAATGATATAATTTTTTACGGTCATAACAGGACCCAAAGGAAGAGAAAAGGAGCAGAGGAATGGATCGTTTGATTATTAATCCGGAATACCCTTTTGTATATGAGACACACCTGCACACGAATCAGGGAAGCGCCTGTGGACACAACACGGGGGCGGAGATGGCGAGGGCCTTAAAGGCAGCCGGGTATGCCGGGTTCTTCGTAACGGACCATTTCGTCGGAGGAAATACCGCAGTGGATCAAAGCCTTCCCTGGGAGGAATGGGTCGAAGGCTACTGCAAAGGCTATGAGGATGCCAAGGCAGAGGGAGACCGCATCGGTATTCAGGTGTTCTTTGGCTGGGAGGCCGGTTTCAATGCAACGGAATTCCTTGTATACGGTTTGGATAAGGAATGGCTGCTCGCCCATCCGGAGCTTCGCGGAATTTCCATTGAGGACCAGTACGAACTCGTGAAGAAAAGCGGCGGTATGGTAATCCAGGCCCATCCGTTCCGGGATGAGACCTACATTCCGTGCCTAAGACTCTATCCGCACCATGTAGACGGAATTGAGGGAATGAATGCGGCGCATGTGAGTGCCAAGAGTCGTTCCCATAACAATCCGAATTTTGATCTGCAGGCGCATCTTTATGCGCAGACCTATGATCTTCCCATGACGGCGGGAAGCGATGTTCATTCCACGGACCTTTTGCTTGGCGGCATGGCCTTCAAACATCGTTTGGAGACCCCTGCGGACTACATTCAGGCCGTAATCGGTCGGGAAGATTATGTTCTTTTATCCGGAAATGAGGGATTGAAATAATGAAAAGCCAATCAAGACGTTTGAAGGTACGCATGGCAGCACTTCTGCTGATTCTGTGCTTCCAGCTTGCGGGCTGCGGGTTTGGCGGCTTTCGATCCTGCTCGAAGACAAGAATCGTGTTCACCATGGGCTTTGAGCCGGGAGAGCTGTTCCGCGTGGGCTCTTTGGACGGCAAAAAGAGTGAATTCTATATCTACCTGTTGGATTCGATGAATCAGTATGAGGCAGTCTACGGAGAAAGTATTTTTGACGTGGAAGCCGGAGGCGTGACCCTTCGGGACCAGTTAAAAGAGAATGCGCTTGCAAGGCTGTCCCGCGTAAAAACCTTAAATCTTCTGGCGGCAGACGCAGGAATTACCTTAGATGAGACCGAGACCGAAAATGTCGAAGCGGCGGCGGAAAGCTATTGGAATTCCCTGTCCTCCGAGGCGATTGAGACTCTTGGACTGAATGAGACTTTGGTCTATGGGATGTTCTATGAATATGCCCTGGCCGATAAGACGCATCGGGTCATTGTAGACGAAGCAACTCCGGAAATCAGCGACGATGAGGCCCGGGTGGTGACCCTTCGACAGATTCTGATTAAGAAGTATTACCGGGATCTTGAGGGGGTACGTCAGGAGTACGGAACCGAGATTAAGATTGATCTCTATAAGAAGATTCTGGAGGCACAGACCAGACTGAACGATGGAGAGGATTTCGTTTCGGTGGCTGCGGATTTTGATGAATCGGAGACGGATCTGCTTTCAGTGGCGAAGGGCGAACGGGATGAGAACTTCGAGAAAGCGGCCTTTAATCTGGGAACCGGTGAAATCAGCGAGATTTTCGATTGCGAGGAAGGGTATTGCATTCTTCTTTGCGTCGATGCCTTCAACCGCAACGAGACAGATGCACGTAAGAAAATCCTGATTGAAGAGGCCAGAGAGCAGACCTTTCTGACCCGATACGATGAGTTTGCCACCGGCTTAAACATGGCCTTCAATGACGAACTGTGGAAGAACATTACCATCCCCGAGAAGGGCGGATACCTCACCGAATCCTTTTTTACCAAGTATGAAGAGTGGTGCGGACAGAAATGACCATAACGCGCGTAACGCTATGATATAGATTTTGACAAGGAAAGGAAGTACAAAAAAACATGGCAACCAAAGGAAGTTTATCAATTAACAGCGAGAATATTTTCCCGATTATCAAGAAGTGGCTCTATTCGGACCACGACATTTTCTACCGCGAATTAATCAGTAACGGATGCGATGCAATTACCAAACTTAAAAAATTAAGCCTCATGAGTGAAGCAGAGTTGGCAGATGATTACAAAGGAAGAGTGGATGTCATCTGCGATCCCGAAAAGAAGACCTTAACCTTTATGGATAACGGTCTTGGTATGACTGCGGACGAGGTAAATGAGTACATTAACCAGATTGCGTTCTCCGGTGCGACGGACTTTATCGAAAAATACAAGGATAAGGCCGGAGACGATCAGATTATCGGCCATTTCGGTCTGGGCTTCTATTCGGCATTTATGGTGGCCGATGAGGTGCATATCGATACCCTGTCCTACAAGGCCGGCGCGAAGGCGGTTCATTGGGAGTGCGACGGTGGTACCGAGTTCGAAATGAGCGACGGTGACAAGGCAGAGGTTGGTACGAAGATTACCCTGTTCATGAACGAGGATTGCCTGCAGTTCTGCAATGAGTATAAGGCGAAGGAAGTAATTAAGAAGTATTGTTCTTTTATGCCGACCGAGATCTATGTGAAGAAGAACGGTGAGGAGCCGAAGAAGGATAAGGATGGGAATATTCTTCCCGAAGAGCCGATTAACGACACGAATCCTCTGTGGGTGAAGTCTCCCAGTGAGTGCAGCAAGGAGGACTATCTTGCCTTCTACCGCAAGGTATTCAATGACTACAAGGAGCCTCTGTTCTGGATCCATCTGAATATGGATTATCCTTTCAATCTGAAGGGTATTCTGTATTTCCCCAAGATTAATATGGAGTATGAGTCGATTGAGGGAACCATTAAGCTTTACAATAATCAGGTGTTCATTGCAGACAATATCAAAGAGGTGATTCCGGAATTCCTGCTCCTTCTGAAGGGAGTCATTGATTGCCCGGATCTTCCGCTGAACGTCTCCAGAAGTGCTCTGCAGAATGACGGCTTTGTGAAGAAAATCTCCGATTATATCTCCAAGAAGGTGGCAGATAAGCTCTCCGGTATGTGCAAGACCGATAAGGAGAACTATGAGAAATATTGGACGGATTTAAGTCCGTTCATTAAATACGGATGCTTAAAGGATGATAAGTTCTGTGAAAAGATGACCGATTATATTCTTTTCAAGAACCTCGACGGTAATTACCTGACCCTGCCGGAATGTCTGGAGGTGAAGCCTGTGGATACCGAGGAGGATGCCGAGGTAAAGGCGGTCGATGAAAACGGAAACACCGTACAGGCAGAGGTTGTGGACGATTACGCAGAGACACAGGAGACTACCGAGGAAAAGAATAAGACGATTTACTATGTGACGGATGAGAAGCAGCAGAGCCAGTATATTGCCATGTTTAAGAAGGCCGGAATGGATGCGGTACTCTTACCGGACAATATCGACCAGCCGTTCATCTCCCAGTTGGAAGCAAAAAATGAAGGAATTCATTTTGCACGAATCGATGCGGATCTGACGGATGTTTTCCGCGCCAAGACCGGAAAGAAGGCAGAGGAAGAACTTGCTGAAGCCACCAAGTCGATGGAAGAAATCTTCAAGAAGGCAATTAAAAAGGATAATATTACCGTTAAGGTGGAGAAACTTAAGAATAAGGACATCTCCGCAATCGTAACCTTGTCCGAGGAGACCCGTCGTATGCAGGATATGATGCGTATGTATGCGAAGAACGGTTTTGATATGGGCCCCATGGCGAAGGAAGGACAGACGTTGGTACTGAATTCCAATCATAAGCTGGTACAGTATGTGCTGGAGCATAAGGATGGCGAGAATACCCAGATGGTATGTGAGCAGCTGTATGATCTGGCATTGTTACAGCAGGCGCCTCTGGATGCGGAAGCCATGAGCAAGTTCGTGGCCAGAAGTAACAAGATTATGATGATGTTGATGGCGGAATAGAACGATAGGCGACGCAGAAAGACGGAAGATGATATATTCAGTAACGATGAATCCTGCGCTGGACCGCACGATATATGAGGACCATGAGGTCTTGGATCCGGGTGGCAAGGGAATTAATGTGTCCAAGTGTCTAACTGCATATGGAATTCCGAACCTGGCCCTTGGGCCGGTAGGTGGAGAGAGCGGTGCGATTCTGATCAGAGAATTGGATGCGCTTGGTATCGCCCACGACTTTACGAGGATTCAGGGAAGTACCAGAACCAATATTAAGAGTGTTGACCGAGACGGTCACACCACGGAAGCCAATGAGCCGGGGCCGGTGATTACCGACGAGGAGTTACGGCAAATAGAGGCGAAAGTTCTCTCCCTTGCGGGCGTTGGAGACTATGTAATTTTGTCCGGTTCGATGCCTGCTTCGGTACCGAGTGACTGGTATGCGAAGATGATCGGACTGCTTCATGAGCGTGAGGTGAAGGTGTTTTTAGATACCTCGAAGGAAGCGCTTCGCCTTGGGATGGCAGCGGGGCCGGATTATGCGAAACCGAATGAGGAAGAATGGGATTATCTCAGTAACCATGCGGATTTCAAAGGTTATGACAACGGTGTCATTATCATATCAAAGGGCGCTGATGGGGCCGAGATGATCTTTTCACAAGAGACGCTCACGTATGCGGCTCCTGAGGTAACGGTCCGTTCGACGGTAGGCGCCGGAGATGCCATGGTAGCAGGATTCCTATATGGGATGGTTGGGCAAGGCGGTGATCTGTCGACTGCGGAGAAGAGACGTGCCGTAGGCGCGATTGCTGTTGCCAGCGGAAGTGCTGCGGTGATGACGGAAGGGACGAAACCCGGCCCGCTTGAAGAAGTGTTGCGGATGGCGCGAGAAGTAACTTTATTGTAAGATTACATTTCTGCGGAGAAGGTATCGCGGCAGAACAGTGGATAGAGATTGAGAAAAACGGAAGAAAGGAGACGTCCGCTTCTATGGTGAATGATGAAACCATTCGTCGCCTGGTGACCGGTGCCGGCCCGATGTATCAGATGTTCCTTAAGATGTTCAGTACGGAACGTGGCGTCGACATCCGTAAGGTACTGAAGTATACCTCCGGCTTAGCAGGAATTGCCTGCCATGAGGCTGCAGTCGCTGAAATTCGGGACGGAAATTATAATTCTTCTGATCGGCAGAATGCGTATGTGACAGGAACTGACGGACGAAGATATCTCTTCGGGGATACACTGAACCGGTATCTTGCGGAAGGCAGCCATAGCGTATTGGGACTCTGCATCGGCGGATATCATCATGCGAATCCTGAAAAGGAGTTGCCCGACGGAGCGACCTTCTATGCGCAGATTGCAGGAATGGTAGCAGAAAAAGTTGGAGATTCGACCTATCGAATCTGGGATGAAATGGATCCGGTACAGGAGTATGGCGAGGTTCGTGCCTGCTATGACGGTATCTATGAGCATATGACGTCGCAGTACTGTACGAAGAAGAGCGAGGAGCCAATTCTCTTTGGGATTCTATTGCAGAATGCCCTGATAAATGCGATGCGTGTCGCACCTGCAGAAGAGGTGCTCTACATGGCATTGGAGAATGCGTGCTATCTGGCGAAGATGGAAAAGTGATAGAATAGAACGGATGGTACGAAGTCTGTAAAATGTATACCAAATACATAAAAAGCAAAAAAACATACTAAATATATGAATTTTTCAGGGGAGGACCGGTATCCTCCCCTTGCTTATTCCCCTCCGGTAATGTTATAATTGAAAAGATTATGGAGAAGTATGCTCTTTTGCCCGAAGAACAGGATTTCCAAGGGATGGAGCAACGGAAAGGAGAAGGTCATGAACTCAATGTTGGATCGCTATATCGACGGTAAATTCGAATACGAGACGGGCTCATTAGACTTTTCCTGTTCTCGAATCGAGATTACGTTAGCGAAGGGTGAAAACTACGAAGGAGAATTTACCATTACCTGCGTGGGAGCGGAGCGCGCAGAGGGATATGTTCTTTCAACGAATCATCGCCTTGTAATCAAGAATAAGACGTTTACGGGGCATACAACGATTCTTCGTTATACCTTCAACAGTGTCGGTCTGGACGAGGGCGAGACCTTCCGTGCGGAGTTCCATATCATCTCGAATAAGGGAGAATATTATATTCCCTTTGTGGCAATGATGGAGCATGATATGCTTTCGTCTTCCCTCGGAAACATTAAGAACCTGTTTCATTTCGCCAATCTGGCCAAAACAAATTGGGATGAGGCGGTGAAGCTGTTCTATCGCCCGGAATTTGCCAATGTATTTAACGGAACCGATAAGCAGTTCCTTACGGTATATCGCGGACTGAGCAATGTCTACGGCAACGAACACAATGTCGATGAGTTCCTGGTTCGCATTAATAAAAAGAGCCATATTCAGTACATCCCCATGGAAGAGGAGATTCGCGTCGACTCTCCTTACGGAGACAGTGCCGGACGGGCAACCATTACCCGCAACGGTTGGGGCTATACGAAGCTCTATGTCGAGACGGAGGGAGACTTCCTCTCGGTGGAAAAAGAAGAACTGAAGGACACGGACTTCCTGGGAAATCTGTGCTCTTTTGTCTATCATATTGACGGTTCGAAATTGCATGCCGGAATGAACTACGGCAGTATTCGACTCTACAATGCCGGTACCGAGACCACGATTCGCTTTGTGGTAAGCGGAGAGCAAAAGAAGAGCTTGAAGGCAACGAACCGCAAACGATTAAGAATGCTGAATGCGGAACTGATTGCCATGTTTCTTTCTTATCGTATGCGCAAGAACAATACGGAGTTCTGGCTGAAGGAATCGGCTCGTATTGTCAATGAGATGTTAGAGATTGATGAAACAAACCTCACCGGTCAGCTGATGAAGACGCAGCTTTTATTGACCGAAGAGCGTGTCAATGAAGCAAAATGGATGTTGGGCAATCTGGAGAAGGCTTTGGCAGAGGCAGACGCTTCCATCGAGGCACGCTGCTATTACCTGTATCTGACCAGCCTTGCGAATCGTGAAGCTTCTCATGTGAATCGTGTCACCGAGCAGGTGGAGGATATGTATTATCTTGACGAAACGAACTGGAAGGTGGCATGGCTCTTACTGTACCTGAAGGAAGAGTATTCGAAGAATGTATATAAACGCTACGAGTTCCTTAAGAATCAATGTGCACTTGGTTGCTCAAGCCCGGTCATCTATGTGGAGGCCTTGCTTGTTCTGATGGCCAATCCAACTCTGCTTACGGAGATTTCCTCCTTTGAACTGGCAGTATTATGGTATGGCGCTAAGAATGACGCGCTGAATCCGGAACTTGTGGAGCAGCTTAAGTATCTGGTCTCGAAGACAAAAGGCTATGAGGAGCGACTTTTCGAGATTCTTAAGAACTGTTATTTGAATCATCCGGAGGAAGAACTTCTGGAGCAGATTGTGAACCTCTGCGTGGCCGGAAACCGTACCGACTACGAGGCCTACCAGTGGTATCGTAAAGCTGTGGAATCGAAGCTTCGTGTGACGAAGCTCTACGAATATTATGTAATGTCGCTGCCGGAGGATTTTTCGGAGCAATTGCCGCGCATTGTGATGTTGTATTTTGCATACAACAGCGAGCTGGATTATCGCAAAAAAGCGGTTCTCTACGCGAATATCTTACAGTACCGTGAGGATTTTCCGGAGATTCTGGAGAACTATCGCGAGACGATTGATGCGTTCCTGGTTGAGCAGATTCGAATGGGCCATATCAATCGTGAACTGGCATATTTGTATAAGAACGCCCTTGTAAATAACGCATTGTCCCGCGAGAACTATCGGGATTTCCTGCCGCTTTTGTTTACGAATCTGATCCATGTCAATCTGGAAAGAGCAACGGATGTCATCCTTGTTTACGATAAGGTATGCAAGGAAGAGGTCTATCCGTTGGATGAAGAGAAGAAGGCCTATGTGCCGATTTATTCCAATGACTATGCACTTCTTGTGCAGGATGCGGATGGAAATCGATATATCGGTGAGGAAGTCATGGAGATTCATAAGCTCCTGATTCCCGGCAAGTTTTTAAAAGACCTGCCAAAAGAGGAGACGGCAAACTTTGGCTTTGACCTCTATACCTGTGATCCCGGCAAGTCGAATGTCTCCATTAGCGAACACAATGCGGAAGCTTATCGCAGACTCTATGATTCCGAACGTTTAGAGGAAACGGTTCGGATCGAGATTGGGCTGAAACTCATGCGATACTATTTTGATAAGGATTGTCTGACGGAAGGCGAGGAGCTTCTGATGCAATTTAAGCCCGAGCAGATGTCGACGAAGGAGCGTGCGGTGTGTATTCGTGACTTTATTAACCGCGGACTCCCTGATAAGGCGTATGAGTGGATCTGTCGGTACGGCACGGAGCCTGTCGATGATGCAACCCTGGTGAAGTTATGCTCGCGTATGATTTCCAGACTGGATTTTGAGCAGGACGAGGCACTTCTGGAACTTGCATATACCTCGTTTAAGAAGGGCAAGTACGACGAGAAGATGATTAAGTACCTGGCAGAATACTATGAGGGGATGGCTAAGGATCTGCGCGATATCTGGCAGGCGGCCCGGGGCTTCGAAATCGATACCATGGCACTGTGCGAGAGAATTCTTTTGCAGATTCTCTTTACCGGGGCTTTTGTCGGTCAGAAGGAGGCAATCTTCGAGGAATATGTTAAGGGCGGTGGCCGACTGTTGGTACAGAAGGCGTACCTGACAAGCAGTGCCTATGAGTATTTCATTCATGAGAAGATTGTGGATGAAAAGATTTTCCTTTACCTCAAGAAACTGTACTATCGCGGCGAGAATTTCCATAAGGGATGTCGCTATGCGTATATCAAATATTATGCGGAGAATCGGGAAGCCATTGGCGAGGAGGAACGCACTTTATTGGGACGTTTCGTCAATGAGTGTCTTGCCGAGCATGTTTATTTCCCGTTCTTCAAGGACCTTGTGCATGAAGTGAAGGAAGTGCAGAAGGGAATGAACAAGACCATTATCGAGTACCGCTCGAACCCGAAGGTAAAGGCATTTATTCACTATGTGCTGGAGCGTGAGGATGAGGTCGGCGAATACATCACCGAAGAGATGACGAATGTCTATGAGGGAATCTTCTTAAAGCCCTTCACCTTGTTCTTCGGCGAGAAATTACAGTATTACATTACCGAAGTGAATGACGGGGAGGACGAGCTTACGCAGTCCGATACCATTCAGATTCGTGAGTTCCTCGAGAATCCGGAGGATTCGAAGTACTACATGATCAACGATATGATGGTGGCGAAGACTCTGAAGGAGCATTCTACCGTCGATGAATTATTGCAGGAGTATTACCATCGCGATGCCCTGGTAGACGAGTTGTTTGGCTTACTGTAGCCGGGCAGATTCGGGGCTCTGCCCCGACATTTGGGAGTAATTATGGCGCTTCAACTGTTTAAGGAGAAAAAAAGAAGATTGTTGGCCGGTATCGATCTGACAGACCGTACCTCGCAGATTAGCTTTCTCTACACCGACCGGGAAGAACCTGTGACGGTGTCTTCGGTTGCGGGCGCAGAGCAGTTCAATGTGCCGACGGTGATTGCCAAGCGCCGCGAGGTGAATCAGTGGTTCCACGGCAAGGAAGCCTTGAAGTACGTAAACGACGAAGAGACCGTAGTATTTAAGGACCTTTTAAGCCTTGCCTATCGGGATGAGAAGGTGATTATTGAGGACCAGAGCTTTGATCCGGTGGATTTGCTTGCTCTTTTCCTGAGAAGACTTCTGTCGATGATGCATACGCTCACCGACAACGAAAAGCCGTACGCATTGATGATTACCGTGGAACGTCTGGATAAGACGGCGATTACGACGCTGCACAGACTGAGCCAGCGGTTAAGCAAGGAAGCGGACCGTGTTTATTTCCAGAGCCATATGGAGAGCTTCTATGAATATATGCTCTACCAGCCACCTGAATTGTGGAACGGCCAGGTAGCGGTCTTCGAATTCTGCAATGAGAAAATGCGTTCCTTCCGATTGACCTGGAACAAGAACACAACACCGATTGTTGCCTATATCGAGGAAAAAGAGCATCCTGAAATGCCCTATGTTGAGCTTCCTGCGGAGGAGAATAACCGTCGAAGTGTCATGGATCGTCTGGATGCACAGATGTGTGCCGTGGCGGAGGATGTCCTCGGAACGAATGTGGTTACCGGATGCTTTTTGATCGGTGACGGCTTCCTGGGAGACTGGTGCCGTGAGTCGCTTCGAATCCTTTGTAACAATCGACGGGCGTTCCAGGGCAATAACTTATATAGCAAGGGCGCTTGTCTTTCTCTGTTGCAGAAGTATAATCCGGGCCCTCTGGCCTCCAAATACATTTTCCTGGGCAAGGATAAGATGAAGGCCAACATCGGTATGTACGGTGGCGACAAGGAACATGAGGAATACTATCCGGTGCTCGATGCCGGTGTAAACTGGTTCGATGCGGGTAAGGAATGGGAATTACTGTTACAGGATACGGATGAACTCCATTTCCTGATTACCCCCTTAAATAAGGGCAAAAAACAAGATATTATCATGAAACTGGAGGGCCTTCCCGCCCGTAAGGACGGCTTTTCCAGAGTGCGTGTGGGATTGGTTTTTGAGTCCGGTGCCAAGTGCGCGATTCGTGTGAAGGATATGGGCTTCGGTGATTATTTCCGCAGCTCCGGATTGGAATGGAAGGAAGAAATTACGTGGGAAGAGTAATTGTCTGTCGTGGCATTGCGGTGAAAACTCCATATTATGTGGCCGGTGCGGGCAGAAATGTCTTCTCGTTGGAGGAACTGTGTTATCTGCTCTATCGCAGTACCTACCTCGTGGAATCCGATCTGTTCGGCGAGGAACTCTTCGGTTGGATTGAGAAGAGTCAGCGTGCGGCGGACCTGGCGGAGAAGCTTCGACGTAAGAAAGCGGGAAATGCTTCTATGGCAAGCCTTGTTGAGACCCTGTTTCGGGAGACGGATCTCTATCCGGAGAGCGTGTGGAGCGATGTGGTGGAACGCATTCGGGAAACGGAGAAGATGGATCGTTTCGAGAAGCAAAAACGCAGAGCGGACCATCTGGCGGCCAACGGATATTACTACGCGGCAATTCGGGATTATGAAGAAATTCTGAAGGGCAAGCCGAATCTGGCAACTCCGACGCTTCTTTTGGAGAGTCATTCGAAGGATTATGAGATGGCAGGGGCGGTCTATAACAACCTGGGATACTGTTATGCGAAGATGTTTTTATTCCCGGCTGCGGCGTCCTTTTTTGAAAAAGCCTATCATATCAACGGACGAAGCGGTTGTCTGTTGGAATACATGGCGGCAATGAAGCTTTCACTTCCGGAAGAGGAATATAAGCAGAAGGTATTGACGAACTTGAAAAGCGCAGGCCTGGAGCCTGACCTGCAGGCGAAGATTGACCGCTTTGAGGCGGAGTACGCAGGACCTGAGCGCAATGAACGCCTGAAAAACCTTTTCGATGCACTGGCAACCGGTAAGCGCAATGAGTATTACGCTTGTCAGGAGGAACTGGTGAACGAACTAAGAGAAGATTACCGAAAGAACGAGAATGAATTTATTTAAGCGACTGTTTGGAAAAAAGAATAAAAGTGCGGCAGAGCGCATGTTAGACGAGCCCTACAGCGACGATTGGGAGCCGGAGGGAATCGGCAAGGCGTTGGAATCGGATTCTGACGATCTTCTTCCGCCGGAGCCTGCCGATCTCTACGATGAAGATACGCGGGAGAAGTATGTGCGTACTCTTTTGGATCAGATGCAGGAGGCCTCCCGTTCTTTGGAGGAACTGTCGCGGGAGTACAATCTGGTGACGGGATATCTTACCGATATGGAGGAGATTGAGCAGCTGCCGGATCGCGAACGCGAGACCCTGGAGAACAATGCGAGACTTTACTTGAAATTGGAGAATGACCGTCTGAATCGTCCGACCGGGGAGTCTCATATGGCCGATGAAGAGTACCATCGCATCGAACGTATGGAGAATGAGATTCAAAGCGGTATCGAGAAATTAAAGGAAGCGGAAGAGTATCAGCGTGTGATTAAGCGCGACCTTAAGAAGCTTGATAACGAGCGAAAGTATTATTCGTACCGCAAAAGTGAACTGACACTTGGGCGAAACAACTTAAAAGGCATCGGAATGATTGGTTTGGTTTCCATGATTATCTGTATGGTACTTTTGGTTATTTTGCAGTTGGGATTTGGGTTGGAAACCACCATCGGGTATCTCTTGGTGGCATGTGTGGCGGTTGTTTTTGTTACCGTAATCTATGTGAAGTATACGGATTCCTTCCGGGAGGAGCAGAAGCTGTTTTCCCTGGAAAATAAGGTGATTCTTCTTCAGAACAAGGTGAAAATCCGCTATGTGAACAATACAAACCTCTTGGATTATCTCTATATGAAATATTCCGTTCCCACCGCGGAGACCCTTGAAAAGCAGTGGAAGGATTATTGCATCGAGAAGGAGGAACGGGAAAAAAGAAGAAAAGAGGCAGACGATCTGGAATTCTACAAGAAGAATATTCTGGACCTTTTGAAGCGTATTCGTCTGCGGGACCCTTTTATCTGGCTACATCAGCCGGAGGCACTGGTGGATCATCGTGAGATGGTGGAGATTCGTCATAATCTGATCGGAAGGAGACAGAAGCTTCGCAAGCAGATGGATATGGATCGTGAGATTGCAAACAATTGCCAGAAGCGGATTAAGAATCTGGTAGAAGCGTATCCGGCCTTTGCGAAGAATATCTTAAGCTTTATTGATACTTATGAAGAAATCTAATGGCGAGGGCGTCCGAAGGGACGCCCGTCTTGTTACAATGAATACTCTGCCAACGACGGATATGCGATTATGTGTGAGGGAGTGATGGAGCAATTCGTGAGCACCAAGCAATCGATTGCTTATTGACATTAGGTTTTTGCAAACAATAATCATAAGATTGTATTTGTAGTAATGTACGATTACGGATTTGTGCTATTGACTTGACTGTATGTGAAAAATGTATGTGAAAAGCGGTCGCGCGGGCATAAGGAATTCTGAGCCATTTGCTCGATCTATAGTGGGACTTAGTGTTCCGCTGATGCGGTAGCGGGAAATTGCCATGGATGGCAATTCCAGGCATCACGAATCAAGGATGTGAGTTGATGCCGACCGCGGACGGTTTCATACAATAGGGCAGGAACACTTAGTCCCACTAAGGAGGGCAACCGGCGAAGAGTCCTTATGCCCGATAAGCGACCTGCTGTCGCACCAATTTGATCGAGACTACTTTCAATCAAAACACCCATAAGGAGGAATTATGATAAATACTATTATTTTTGACATCGGCAATGTGATGACTCGCTTTGCCTGGGATCATTTCTCCCAAAAATGCGGATATTCGGAGGAACTGATTGAACGCATTGGAGCGGCCAGTATTCACAGCAAGGCCTGGGATGAGTTTGACCGTGGCGTTCTGTCGTATGAGGAAGTGCTTGCTCTTTTTGTTGAGAAAGAGCCGGAGTTGAAAGAGGAATTTCATGCCATGTTCGACAATATGCATGGCATCGTAGAACGTGTCGATTATGCGATTCCCTGGATTGAGGAACTGAAAGCAAGAGGGTATCGTGTTCTGGTGCTGTCGAACTTTCCGGAGTATGCCCACAAGGATTGTATGGATGCACTGGATTTCCTGCCGCATACGGATGGTGGAATTCTTTCGTATCAGGATCAGGTAATCAAACCGAATCCCGAATGCTATCAGTTGCTGATTGATCGTTATAAACTGGAAACGGAGAAGTGCGTGTTCTTAGATGATCGGGAAGAAAATCTAAATGGTGCGAAGCCATTTGGCATCCGCACCATTCTGTTTGAAAATTATGAGCAGGCAAGAAGGGATCTGGATCGTCTTCTTGAAGCTACTTCTTAATCAGGAGCTTAAGAATTGCCGATACCGCAAGGGTCAGCGCGAAGTATACGGCGAGGCATCCGTAGAAAGAAATTCCCGTGCAGATTAAAGAAACGCTGACTCCGATACCGTAATGAATGCAGTACATGGGAGTGGTCAGGCTTCCGAGATAGTTCAGCCCGGGAACGCGAATCTTCGAGGTGTAAGTGCATTCCGAGAAATGCAGCAGAAGCATTGCCGCAATGCAGTATACAACGAAGACGGCATCGTACTGGGTCATGATGATGTGACAACAATATACAATGTAGAGTAACAGCCCTACTTCCAAGACCGTCAGCAAGATTTTCACGAGTGCCGACGGTTTTCTTTTGCTCAAAAAGTCGGAGAGGTAAGCCAAACCGAACCCCATAATCATTCCTGCGAAAGCACGTAAGACGCCGCCGAACAGGAAGCCGGTATACACATTAAAGGAACCGATGCCGCCTGCGCACGCAACGATGTATGCATAGAGAAGGGCCGGCAGGAATAAGCACATCCACCACTTGAAAGCGTCGCGACACTTAATCGCCAGATAGGAGATAATCGGCAGCGCAATGAACAGTGCGGACAGGTACCATAACGGTGCATTCATGTAGTGCATGGGATCCGTTCGCATGACGCCGGTCATCGGTAAAAAAGTACACTCAAAGGGAAGGTTCCGCAACATGAGCAAGCGGTCGATGAGGGACGTGTCCGGACCGGTGATGGGCCAGAGGAAACCAAGGGTATACGTCAGCAAAATACCGATTATGGCATAAGGGAAGATGCGAAAGAGCTTCTGAAAGGTATATTTCATGGAGTACTCCATCGGATTCCTTAACTGCTCCGGTGTCATTTCCTTGGTACGTTCAATATGCTTGGCGGTAAAATAGCCGGAGAGCATAAAGAAGAATTCCACGGCCAGATATCCGTTGATAAAGAAGGTGCGGTGTCCTGCCGGTGCGAAAATGCCGTCGTGATGAACCAGGAGAATCACGATGAACAGAATACGCAACAACTCGATGAACTGATTTTTGGTCTTAGTCATAATCGAGGTTCCTTTCCGATAAAATCTTTTTTTATTATAGTCGTCCCTTATCGAATCGTAAAGGTAAAGGAGAATTCTTTCTCGTCAAAAACATACCGGTTTAATAAGGTCGGGCCACAGGAATTCGATCCGATTCCCGCCATCCGGTAATCAATGCAGAGAATATTGGATACGAAAGGAATCAGTTCGTAATCGTGTGCTGCCGTGACAAGATCTTCGGCACGGTATTCCGAGAAATTCATGCTAAAGGAAGTCGGAGCGGTAATCGTAAGGGACGGAATCCGAGCATCTCTGGAAGAACTCTTGACGGTTACCAGCTCACAGCCGTAATGGGAGCCGTGTTCCTGGGGCTTTACATAGGGCTCGTACTGCTCACCAATACTTTGACTAAACAAGTCAAAAACACTTGCGTTTTTCTTGTCACAGTAGGATTCCTTGGGACCGTACCCTGCATAGGTCACATGATCGAGGGCCTTCTTCAGATACATTCGCATGCCGAAACGAGGAAGGTTGGTCTGCTCTTTGGGGAGTGTAACCTCGAAGGCAACCTGTACGGAATCTGCATCAAAGGTGTAGGTTAAGGCAAGGTCTGCTACCGGACGATAGACCATGTAGCCGAGGGAGAGCTTTGCGTGGATGCGATTGCCTTCCTGATGAATCGAATATACCTTGGGACGGACATGGGCTAAGAAGGTTCGATTCCATTCCTGCTTCGCGTTTACGTCATTGTCGGTCGGGGCACGGAAGAGCGTTATGTCGCAGGGGGCATCCAGAAGTTCTTCTCCATTCTCAAGGATAGAAGTAATCATAGAAGTCTTCTTGGATACCGTAATCGTGCGGGTTGCGAGCGTTATGACATACTTGTCATATTCATTAACGATCTTCGGAAACTCCGGCGAGGATTCGCTGGTGGTCTTCGTGTCCCTCGATGTCAAGGAAGAATCGGAGGATACCGGCGCAGGGAGCTTTCGATATAAGTCAAACTGGTCAAAGCCGACGGTCAGTCCGCGTTTCTCATGGAAAAAGGTAATTGTCACATGGTGATGGTTTCGATTCGGAAGTACGGTGGGACAATCCGGGAAAACGCAACCGTCTTCGCAGGAACGGATATAGTCAAATACGGACTCGGGAAGGAAATCCGTGGTGGCAAGTTCTACGGAACTGTCGGCCGGAATCACAAGTTCCACACAACCCTCGGTGATGAGCTTTCCGAGATCCTTTACCTCATAGCGAATCAGATCCCGGTCGCCGATTTCGGTAAAGGCGTAGCGGTTACGGAAGGTAAAGGTGTCGTTCGTTTGGTCCACGGTAAGGGGGCGGTAGACATTCTTCATCTCCAACGCACCGGTATGCGGAGTACGATCCGGGTAGAAAAGTGCATCCATGCAGAAGTTTCCGTCGTGAACGATCTCTTCGTAGTCGCCACCGTAGCGATAGCGGAGCTTTGTTTCCTCGGTATCGTAGATGGAAGAGTCCGCATAGGCAATCGGATTGAAAAGAAGACCGTGATCGGCCCATTCCCAGACGAAGGCACCGCAGACGTGCGGATTGTGATCGATGGCGGTCCAGTAGTCCTGCAGGTCGCCGGGGCCGTTGCCCATGGCATGACAGTATTCACAGAGAACCAGCGGACGACCGAAGGCTTCCGGCTCACTTGTCGGGTAGCCGGCAACGTAGAAGGTGTCCGGATACATACGGGATACGAGGTCCAGATCATTTTCGGGACGTGCTTCCAGTTTATGACAGGAGCCTTCGTAATGAACAAGGCGGGTAGAGTCTAAGGCGCGAATCGTACGAATGCCGGCACGGAAGTTCTCACCATACCCGCTTTCGTTGCCGAGCGACCAAAAGACTACACAGGGACGATTCACATCCCGCTTCACCAAGAGGGTATGGCGGTCGGTAATTGCCGCCTCGAAGCGGGGATCTTCCGCAATCAGAGAGATTCCGTTGTAATCGTACTCCTTGCGGTACATATTGTAGACGTCGGTACAACCGTGGGTTTCGACATCCGCCTCATCAATGACGTAGAGACCTAAGAGGTCACAGAGCTGATAGAGGAAAGGAGCATTCGGATAGTGCGAGGTACGGAGAGCATTCACGTTGTATTCTTTCATCAGCTCCAGATCGCGAAGCACCTGGCGGTAGCTTGCATAGGCTCCGGTGTCCGGATAGGAATCGTGACGATTGACACCCCGGAAGGTGACGGGACGGCCGTTCAGAAGTACAATGCCGTCCGAGATGGAAATGGTGCGCATTCCTACGAATTCCGGTATAATCTCATTATTGACCTTGATAGTCAAAAGATACAGCTGCGGGTTCTCGGCGTTCCATAGAATGGGACAGTCCGGCTCAAAGACGGCCTCAAGGCCGGATTTCTGCGTGATGACGGTTCCGTCAGGTCCATAGAGGGTGAGAGTAGGATTTGCGGAAGACTCAGCAGAGGCAGTAAAACGAATCTGTTTCTCATCCGCAGTGATTCGATAATCGGTCAAGGTCTCTTTGTCACGCTCCACCAGATATACATCACGGAAGATTCCGGACATACGCCATTTATCCTGGTCTTCCAAATACGTTCCGTCGCAGTATTTTAATACGATGACAATCAGCTCGTTCATTTCGGGACGCAGATACTCGGTGATGTCCCATTCCCCCGTGGAATGGGAGACCTGATGGTAGCCGACGAAGGAACCGTTGACGAATACATAGTAGCAGGAATCCACGCCCTCGAAGGTTAAAATGATCTTTTTGTCCAAGGCGGGGGACTCAAAGAAACGTCGATAGACTCCGGTCGGATTCGCATCCGGAACGTAGGGCGGATCGAAGGGAATCGGATAACGCAGGTTGGTATACTGTGGCGCATCAAAACCGTATAATTGCCAGTTGGAGGGCACGGGAATGGTGCGGTGGTACGAGATTTCCTCAAGGGTTGCAGGCAGATCCTTGGGAGATTCGTAGTACTCGAACTCCCAATTGCCGTTCAGAGAATGCAGCAGGGGATTGTCATAGAGACGGCCGCCGATGTAGGAATAGGGGTCCGCCTGATACTCCTCGGGGGAGAAATCCGATGCCGGGTACGGCAGAAAATATGCATGAGGAGGAAGCGTGTTTACATGAAAAACACTGAGATCCTCGTGATAACGTAATATTGTAGAAAGAGACTCCATAAGTACCTCCTGTTTATTTGTCTGAATTAACCTTAACAAAGGGGGAAAACCTTGTCAATGTGGTTGTCAATGTCGGAAAGTATGATAAAATAAATAGTAAATCCTTCCCCGAATAATTCTTGTTTGAGGAAAAACGGGAAGAGTGAAGAAACGGAGACTCGAATGACAGACAGAACTGAGTCAAAAAAGAATAAAAAAGTCGGCAAACTCTACGGACAATTCTTAAAGATGACCTTGCTTCCGTTACTGGGCTTTGCCTTTGTGATTATGCTTTTCGTGGGCTTCTATTACACAAGAAGCATCAAGGAGCAGACGAAGACCGGTCTCGAGGGAGTGGCCGTTTCCGTGTTGCATGCCTATGATACCATGTACGCAGGCGAGTTCGCGACCGAATTGGATGAGAACGGAACCATTGTGGGCTTCCATAAGGGGGATGTGGATCTGAGTGGCGAATTTGCGTATATTGACAGTGTGAAGCGTGAGACCGGTGTCGATATTACCGTTTTCTATGATAAGATTCGTATGCTGACCACCATTGAGGAAAAAGAGAAACGCGCAGTCGGAAGCTATGCCAGCGACGAAATCGTTCGGCGCGTGCTCGCGGGCGGGAAAACTGCTTTTTTCGATAATGTGGTAATCGGTAAGATTCACTATTTTGCATATTATATGCCGATTCGGGATGCTGCAGGAGAGACGGTCGGCATGATTGCGGTCGCCCGGGAGAGCGGTGATGTGAACGGGAAGGTGTACGGAAGCCTTGGCTGGATCCTTTGCATTATGGTGGCAGCGGCGATTATTACCGCCGTGCTTTTGACTTTCTTCTCCAAGAAGATTGTTCATGTGATTACCCGTATGATGGATTTTCTTCGCGAGATGTCTAAGGGGAACCTGGACGTTGAGCTGGATTATGTTGTGGCAAATCGAGACGATGAGCTTGGTGAGATGGGGCGTTTTACGACCAAGGTGCAGGGCTCGCTTCGCAAACTGGTGGAGCGTGACGGCCTGACGGGTCTCTTGAACCGTCGTACCGGCGATAAGAAAATCGCACAGAAATTTGCCAATGCTCAGAAACGCGGGGAGCATTACAGTGTTGCTATCGGTGACATTGATTTCTTCAAAAAAGTAAATGATACCTACGGTCACGAGGCCGGCGACGTGGTTCTTAAGAATGTGGCCCGTACGCTTTCCGAAGGAATGAGCGGAAAAGGGTTTGTTGCCCGTTGGGGCGGTGAGGAGTTCCTGATTGTTTTTGAGGAGTATACGGTGGAACAGTCCCATGAGATTCTGGAGGGAATCTTAAATACCATTCGCGGACTGGTCATTGAGAGCGGGGAGGACCGCATTCGGGTTACGATGTCCTTCGGTATCACGGAGGGCGGCGTGTCGGAGAATGTCTTAGCGGAGATTGCCGAGGCAGATCGTCGACTCTATTATGCAAAAGAGCATGGACGAAATCAGATTATTACCGTCATCCCGGACGAGGTGCCCGCAGAGGACGCCACCGAAGTATCGGAGACCGAAGAACCTTCGGAAGAGAGCGAAGCATCGGAAGCTGCCGAAATGCCGGAAACTGTTCAAGCACCGCAAACCGAGACCGCACTGGAGCGACTTGCGAAACGGGCGGGCGAAGTCGGTACGACGCTAACGATTGTTCTTTTGCTTGCGGTATCCGGGTTATTAACCGGCTGTGGCAAGAAGGCGGGAACCGCACATGTGAAGCAAGCCATCAGCTATGTGAAGGACACGGAATACGATTCTGCACTTACGGAGCTTAAGGCGGCGGAAGAGGCCCATGAGGATACGATTCAGGTAAAGCGAGCCTACGGTCTTGCTTATATGGGACAAGGGAAATATGCCCTTGCGGTGGAGGCTTTTTTGGAGGCTTTGGGGGCTTCGGATGGCAATATTAGTGAATTGGAGTATGATATTAACTATTATCTGGCGGTATCGTATTCCAAGCTTGGCAATTATGAGGATGCCATTACCTGCTATGATGCGATCATCGGTCTTCGCCCGAAGAATAAAGAATGCTACTATCTTCGCGGAATTGCCCGCTTGGAGAATGGGGATTTCGACGGTGCCATTGAGGACTTTAACAAGACCATCTCGTTAGAGAAAACGGATTATTCCGCTTATATCGATATCTACAGCTGCCTGGCGGCGAAAGGCTATGAGGAGAAGGGGGATGAGTATCTCTCCGAGGTGATGGAGCGAGAAAATTCCGCCATGTCTTCCTATGATAAAGGACGAATCTGTTATTATCTCGGCGATTACGAAAATGCCTGCACATACTTGGAACAGGCCTATAAGAAGCATGATACTCCGGAAGTTATGATGTTTTTGGGGCGTGCCTATATGGAAGCCGGAAATCTCAATTATGTGATTTCTTTATATTCGAAGTATTTGCAGTCCAACACCAAGAGCGCCACGGTCTACAATGAACTGGGAATCTGCAAACTGAAGCAGGGAGATGCTTCCGGTGCGCTGGAAGCCTTCCAGACTGCTTTGACACTGGAGGATACCTCTCTTCGCCAGACCTTGCGTTATAATGAAATCGTGGCCTATGAGTATCTCGGAGAGTTTGAACAGGCCAAAAGCCTTCTGGCTACCTACCTTGAGAGTTACCCGGATGACGAGGCTGCCAAACGAGAGGCAAAGTTCCTGGGAACAAGATGATGTGGACCTCATAGAATTAGTACTTTTTTCCGTGGCAAAAGAGCATAAAACGAGCCCACAGAATTTGCCGTTTTTCACAAAAAGTGAGAGGGGAAAGGCAGAAGAAAACAACATTATGTAAACCCAACATCTAGCATCTTGCATCTGCAGGGTGCTTTTTTGCACGTAAAATGGGCATTTGTGGATGGGACACTATATCTTGTGTTTACATAAAGGTTATGCGAAAGATATGGTATTTTCTCTTGACTGAAAAAACGCGGTTTGCTACAATGAATTCAAATGGTGATTTCGCTATATATGGGGAGGTTCGAAATATGTTTACAGTAGTGAAAAGAGATGGCAAGACGGATGATTTTAACTTATCAAGAATCAGTGATGCCATCATGAAGGCCTTTGTTGCGACAGAGGTTGGATATACGAATGATATCATCGATTTGTTGTCTCTTCGTGTCACTTCCGATTTTCAGTCGAAGGTGAAGGACGGCAATATCAGTGTCGAGGATATTCAGGATAGCGTTGAGAAGGTTCTGGAGCAGGCCGGCTATGCCGAGGTTGCGAAGGCTTTTATTCTCTATCGTAAGCAGCGTGAGAAGTTACGTACGATGAACTCCACCATTTTGGACTATAAGGATGTAGTGAACAGCTATGTGAAGGTAGAGGACTGGCGTGTAAAAGAGAACTCCACCGTTACTTACTCGGTCGGTGGTTTGATTCTGTCCAACTCCGGTGCCGTTACCGCAAACTATTGGCTGTCCGAGATTTATGATGAAGAAATCGCAGATGCACATCGTAATGCGGATATTCATATTCATGATCTGTCAATGTTAACCGGTTACTGTGCAGGTTGGTCCCTGAAGCAGTTGATTAAGGAAGGCTTGGGCGGTATTCCCGGTAAGATTACCAGTGCGCCTGCGAAGCACCTTTCCGTTCTGTGCAACCAGATGGTGAATTTCCTTGGAATTATGCAGAATGAATGGGCCGGTGCTCAGGCATTCTCCTCTTTTGATACCTACCTGGCTCCTTTTGTTAAGGCGGATAACCTGTCCTACGCAGAGGTTAAGAAGTGCATTGAAGCGTTCATCTACGGCGTGAATACTCCTTCCCGTTGGGGTACCCAGGCACCCTTCTCCAATATTACCTTAGACTGGACCGTTCCCGATGACCTGGCGGAGCTTCCTGCAATTGTCGGCGGCGAGGAGATGAACTTCAAGTACAAGGATTGCAAGGCAGAGATGGATATGGTCAACAAGGCCTTCATCGAGACCATGATTGAGGGTGATGCCAATGGCCGTGGATTCCAGTATCCGATTCCTACCTATTCCATTACCAGAGATTTTGACTGGTCCGATACCGAGAACAATCGTCTTCTTTTTGAGATGACGGCAAAGTACGGTACTCCTTACTTCTCAAATTACATTAATTCCGATATGCAGCCCAGTGATGTTCGTTCCATGTGCTGTCGTTTAAGACTGGATCTTCGTGAACTTCGTAAGAAGACCGGCGGTTTCTTCGGCTCCGGCGAGAGTACCGGTAGCGTGGGCGTTGTTACCATTAATATGCCCCGAATTGCCTACCTGTCCTCCTCCAAGGATGATTTCTACAAGCGTCTGAACCGTATGATGGATATCGCAGCGAGATCTCTTAAGATTAAGCGTGGCGTCATCAATAAGCTTTTGGAAGAAGGTTTGTATCCTTATACCAAGAGATATCTGGGAAGCTTCGATAATCATTTCTCCACGATTGGTCTTTTGGGTATGAACGAGGCGGGCTTAAATGCCAACTGGTTACGTGCGGATATGACCAATGAAAAGACCCAGGAATTCACGAAGGAAGTTCTGAATCATATGAGAAGTCGTCTCTCCGATTATCAGGAGCAGTACGGGGATCTCTATAACCTGGAGGCAACTCCTGCAGAGAGTACTTCCTATCGTCTTGCAAAGCATGATGTGAAGAAGTGGCCCAGCATTAAGACCGCAGCCAAGCCCGGTGAGACCCCGTTCTATACGAACTCCTCTCATCTGCCCGTTGACTATACTTATGATATTTTTGATGCACTGGATATTCAGGATGAGTTACAGACACTGTACACCTCCGGTACCGTATTCCATGCATTCCTGGGAGAGAAGCTTCCGGATTGGAAGGCGGCAGCAAACCTGGTAAGAACCATTGCTACCAACTACAAGCTTCCATATTACACGATGTCGCCTACCTATTCCATCTGTCAGGAACACGGCTATATCTCCGGAGAGCAGTATACCTGCCCTCATTGCGGACGCAAGACAGAAGTATACAGCCGTATCACAGGCTACTATCGTCCGGTTCAGAACTGGAACGACGGTAAATCCCAGGAGTTCCAGAAGAGAGTGGTATATGATATCGACCGTTCTTCTTTAAAAAGACCTTCCTCACAGGTTGTGACCTTGTCGAATTATGATAAAGATGTTACAGTTAGTGTAGAAGAGCCTACGGATGTGAATTATCTTTTCACGACCAAGACCTGCCCGAACTGTAAGCTTGCCAAGGAATATCTGAAGGATGTGAATTATATCCTGATTGATGCCGAGGAGAATATGGAGCTTACGAGCCGCTACGGTGTTATGCAGGCACCTACTCTGGTGACGGTTAACGGTGGCGAGACGAAGAAGTATGTGAACGCCTCCAATATCAAAAAGTTTGCAGAGAATCGTGCTCTTCTGAATGTGTAATTGAGGAGGGGCGAGTATGCATGATATGTTTGTCCGTGTAAAGGGCATTGTAAAAAAGGACAATAAATATCTGGTTATCAAGCACTGGATGGATGATCGCATCCCGGATCCGTTTGTTTGGGAATTTTTCGACGGCGTGATTCAGAAAGGGGAATCCCCCGATGATGCGGTTCTCCGTGTTGTGTTGGAGACCCTGGGAGTAGAGAGCAAGATTGATCGAATTGTCTATACCTGGACCAATATGCTGGGAGACACCCAGTGTGTCGGAATTGCTTATCTGTTATCCGTGGATGCGGATGAGTCTTCCTTCGTACTTCCTGAGGAGTATGGAGAATGGGAATGGATTCCGAGGGATAAGTTTGATTATTATATTGAGAACCGATATGTATTAAAGGATCTTGAAGGCGTCGAATTATAGGCGCCTTCTTTTGAAAAATAAGAATGGAGAACAAGAACAATGATTAACACGCTGATTCAGAAAATTCAGGCAACCAATGCGCCGATTGTCGTAGGCCTTGACCCTACGTTAAAGTTGATTCCGAAGTTCCTGGTTGAGAAGGCTATGAAGGAACAGGGAGAGTCTCTGGAGGCTGTTGCAGAGGCGATTTTACAGTACAATAAAGGACTTGTAGATGCAATCTGCGATCTGGTTCCTGCTGTAAAGCCTCAGATTGCGATGTATGAGCAGTTCGGCATTCCGGGATTAATTGCTTATAAGAAGACGGTTGACTACTGCCATGAGAAAGGACTGGTTGTCATCGGTGATATTAAGCGTGGTGATATCGGTTCGACCTCTACGGCATATGCGCTCGGACATCTGGGAAGCGTTACCGTAGGGTCCAAGAAGCTCTCCGGATTTGACGAGGATTTTGCTACCGTAAATCCCTATCTGGGAACCGATGGTGTGAAGCCCTTCATGGATGTCTGCGCTGAGGAAGGCAAGGGAATCTTTGTCTTGGTGAAGACCAGCAATCCCAGCAGTGGAGAGTTCCAGGATCGCCAGATTGACGGTCGTCCCTTATATGAATTGGTAGGGGAGAAGGTTGCCGAATGGGGCGAGCAGTGTAAACCTGCAAACGGCAGATATAATTATGTCGGTGCGGTAGTCGGTGCGACCTATCCGGAACAGGGTAAGATTCTTCGTCAGTTAATGCCCAACACTTTCATTCTGGTTCCCGGTTACGGTGCTCAGGGTGGTAAGGGTAAGGATCTGGTTCATTTCTTTAACGAAGACGGCCTGGGTGCAATCGTGAACTCCTCCCGTGGCATCATCGGTGCTTATCAGCAGGAGAAGTATGCTTCCTTCGGTGAAGCCGGATTCGCAGATGCGGCAAGAGAAGCAGTGCTGGATATGAAGAAGGATATTGAAGAGGCATTGCAGTCGAGATAATGGGGAAATAAAACAAATTGTGATGGAGCCCGCCGGCATTGGCGGGCTCTCTTGTGTTATGCGGTAAGTTGTGTTATAGTCGAGCCATAAGCAGATTCTATTGGTTCGCAAAAGGTGCGAAAGAGTTCTTTTGCATCGTGAATCGTCTATTTATTCTTTTATCCAGTCTACTGATCATCTTGAATTCCTGCTTATTTTCACTTATTTTTATGTTTTTAGGCGGGAGAAGGGGATTTTGGTGTCTCTTTTCGTCCTGCGGGAAGGAGAACAATGCACAAAAAAACGAAAAAACGTTACGAAGAATTACAGTTTACGGATGACTTCTTGTTTGGAAGAATTATGCAAAACCAAGAACTTTGTAAAGAAGTGCTGGAATGCCTTCTGCAACGTCCTGTTGGAGAATTGCATGATCCGGAAAGCCAGCGTGAAATGCGCTTTTTATCGGATGGGAAGCCGGTGCGATTGGATATCTATACCAGTGATGAGAATTCATTGTATGATGCTGAGATGCAAAATCGAAACAATCGAACCTTAGAAGACCTAGCACTTCCTAAACGGGCCCGATTTTATCAAGCAAATATGGATGTAAATTGTATGTTGGAAGGGATATCCTATCGTGAATTACCGGATAGTCAGATTCTGTTTATTTGCACTTTTGATCCCTTTGAACAAGGAAAACCGGTGTATACTTTTACGAGTAAGTGTACGGAGCAGAGCGGGTTGGAGATGCGGGATGGAATTACGAAGCATTTTTATAATTGTACCTATGAAGGAAGCGATTTGCCAGAGGACTTAAGTGAACTGTATGAATACATTCGAACTGGAAGGAAAGGGAATGCAAAGGTTGTGATGCACTTGGACCTGGCAATTCGAGAGGCATTACGAAATGAAGAATGGAGGGATCTGTATATGAAGGAATTGTTGCACGATGATGACATGCGCGCAGAGGGAAGAGCGGAAGAACGTCAGAATACGGAGCGCGAGAAACAACGTGCCGATGAATTATTGTCTCAGAATAAGGCCCTTATGGAGGAACTAGTTTTACTTCGTAAAAGACTGGCGGAATGACGCACGGTTTTGGAAAAGAGCAGTTGCCCGCAAAACGTGGACAACTGCTTTTCTTTATGCTAAAATATCCTCAATCAAATTGTTCTTTTGACAGACAATAACGGGGGTAACCCGATAACAGGAGGTCCATAACGGAATGGAACAGTATAAGCAGGAATTTATTGAATTTATGGTGGATTGCAATGTGTTGAAGTTCGGTGATTTCACCTTAAAGAGCGGACGTAAGTCTCCTTTTTTCATGAATGCGGGAGCCTATGTAACCGGTTCTCAGTTGATGAAGCTTGGTGAGTATTATGCGAAAGCAATTCATGATGCATACGGAGACGATTTCGATGTGCTCTTCGGACCGGCATATAAGGGAATTCCTCTGTCGGTTGCCACGACCATTGCTTACAGCAAGCTCTATGGGAAAGAGATTCGTTACTGCTCCAATCGTAAGGAGGAAAAGGACCACGGAGATGCCGGTATTTTACTTGGCAGCAAGTTAAAGGATGGCGACCGTGTTGTTATGATTGAGGATGTTACTACCAGCGGTAAGAGTATGGAGGAGACCGTGCCGATCGTAAGAGCACAGGCAGATGTTACGATTGTGGGACTGATGGTATCCTTGAACCGTAATGAACGCGGCAAGGGCAACAAGTGTGCACTGGATGAGGTGAGCGAGTTGTACGGTTTTAAGACCGGAGCAATCGTTTCCATGCCGGAGGTTGTAGAACACCTGTACAATAAGCCTGTGAATGGCAAGGTATTGATTGATGATACCATGAAGGCAGCGATTGACGCATATTATGCGGAGTATGGCGCAACGGAATAATTATTAGGAGGGACATCGATGGAAGAAAAGACTTACAAGGTAATGGGCAAGAGCGGCGCATTCGGGATTACTGCAGGAATCATTTTAATCTGCGGTGGAATTGCTGTCGGTGTGATGATGGTAATCAACGGCGCTAAGTTATTGGCGCAGAGAACGAAGATTATGTTCTAATGCATCTACGTTCCCGAATCGGGAGGGATGTAGAGATTCTATTCTAAGAGGTGACTATGGCTTATCTCAAGGGTAGGAGACATCGGGAGAAGGACAAAGCGGGTAAAAAGAAGAATCCGACTGCGACCAATATTAAGAACGGATACATGTTCACGAACAAGACCAGATCTCCGTTCTCGATTATGGCGGTGGTTCTTGGTGCAATCTCGATTGTTTCGATTAATCTGGCAATTTTATTTACTTTTTTACGACATGGCGAAGCACTGCTCCAATACGGAACAGTGCTCTTGTTGTGTACAGTTTTCAGCGTGATTGGGTTAGGCCTTGGCGTCTATGGGCGGTTGGAGAAGGATCGTTTCTATGGAATGGCCTATGTAGGCATCGGGTTGAATACCTATGCGTTGATTTGTATTAGTATGATTCTGAATGCAGGAGCAAGGTAATATGATGGATAGGATGAATGATATGGAACTGGAAGAACGTATGAGTCTGACAGGAGAACGCCTTGCAGAATTGGCAGCGGGAGGCGTCATTGGAACGGTGGAACCTCAGTATGAGGAATATTTCATCCGCATGGCGAAATGGTGTCTTACCTGTCGTGAGATTTTTGACGGAAAAAAGGATGCACGGTTCAATCGTTGCCTCTATGAAGACATTTTGGATGAGAACTATAGGACAAGTTATGTTAACCCGGGCGTATGTGCGAAGGCCTTCGGAAAAGAGCTGGGACAGTTGCTCAGCCTTTTAGCCATGGAGCTTCGTGGGTTGATTGCGTATGCCTATGAAGATAAAAAAGAAGCTTTTGTGATTCACGAAGAGCTTTTATTAGAGGTGTATAGTCTTTTTACCAATGCGGCGGAAGATCGGATAGCCTGTAAACCGGAAGCGGTGAAGGAAACACTCTACTGGTTTGTGCATGATTATATGAAAACCATGATGAGCCTTCGCGTGCGGGATCAGGTGGATGCGAGCCGGGATTTCGCGACGCGTATCGTGATGGAGTCGGATCTGACGGAGACAGATTATCTCTATGCATATGGCGAGTATGTATCGGAGAATGAGATTAAAACGGCACAGTATCTTGCGACCCTTCCGGAGGAAACCATCGCACTGATGGCAGATACCTTTACGGAAGGATATCGGAAAGGGTTTGTGCAGGCAAAGAAACCTTTGGACAAAAAGAAAACTGTGAATATCCGCTATTCCCTTGGCTTTGAACGTGTGATTCGCCGGGCAATCGAGAATTTCCGCAAGATGGGACTTGAACCCACACTGTATCGCGCAGGTTCTGATCTTTTCAGCAGAAACGGAATGCATCGAATCGGCTATGTCGGCGGAAATGCCAATCGACAGGCGGAATATGATCATAAGGATGATCAGGGATTGTTCCTGGATGCGAGACTTCTGCAGTGTAAGAAGGAGAGCTTGAAGGCGGCCTTTGAAGCGGTCAAGGAGGAGGCGGCAGTTCATGGCGGTCCTGCGTGCATGGAGACTTTCGGCGAGAAGCAGTTCGTTCCGGTCAATTGTCCGGATGCCATTAAGAAGAGCGAGGAAGTCCAGAAGATGGATGCGGAGTATCGTGTCTATTCGGCGGGAGTGACCAATACTTACATTAAGGGCGAAGAGAGAAGTTTCACGATTATTGCCTTCCCGATTCCTGAGATCGGAGAGGATTTCGAGGGGATTTTTGATGAGACCATTAAGATGAATACCCTTCCCTATGAGACCTATCAGAAGGTTCAGGGGACGATCATCGATGCACTGAATCAGGCACGCAGAGTTCACATTCTGGGGGAAGGTGACAATCGAACCGATTTGACCGTGGAGCTTTGGCCTCTGGAGAATCCGGAGAAAGAGACAATCTTCGAAAATTGTGTGGCGGATGTGAATATTCCGGTAGGAGAAGTGTTTACTTCTCCGGTCTTAGAGGGAACAAACGGTATTCTCCATGTTTCAGAGGTGTATCTGGAAGGATTGCGTTTTGTGGATTTGGCGATTACCTTTGAAAATGGAATGATAAAGGATTATTCCTGCGCAAACTTCGAGACGGAGGCAGAGAACCTGGCCTACATTAAGGAGAATATTCTTTTTAATCATGAGTCTTTGCCTATGGGGGAGTTCGCAATCGGTACGAATACCACTGCGTATGCTGCGGCCAAAAGATATCATATGTTCGATAAGCTTCCGATTCTTATTGCGGAGAAGACCGGACCGCACTTCGCGGTAGGCGATACCTGCTATTCTCACGAGGAGGAAGTGCAGGTCTACAATCCGGACGGGAAAGAGATTGTGGCAAAAGAGAATTCTGTAAGCCGGAAACGTGTTCAGGATGAGCAGAAGGCGTACTTTGGCTGTCATACCGACATTACGATTCCGTATGAGGAGTTAGGAAGTCTATCGGCCATTCGTGAGGACGGTAGTCGTATTCCGATTATTGAGCACGGCCGATTCGTGCTTGAAGGCACCGAGGAATTGAATCGGGCGTTAGAGTAGGTGCTATTATTTGGGAAGATAAAAGATACAAGAAAGGAACCTATTATGAAAAAGAATTTATTTGTACTTTTGGCGGCGCTGCTGGTTGTTGCGATGTTTGGTTGCGGCAAGGACACCGAAGAAGGGAAGGATACGCCGGAACAATCAGAAACAACGGGGCAGGAGGCGCTTCCCGATGAGGAAGACATCCCGGCACTTACCATCCTTGAGGGCGGTGAAATCAATGACAACTGTCTTGAGATGAGAAATGTTTTCGTGGATTTTACGAGTGCAAGTGAGATGGGCGCCAGAGTGGAGAAACGTTCTGAAACCAATGTGGTGCTCTACTTCAATGAAAAAGAAGCGGATTCCTACGAGATTCAGTATTCCGCGAGCGGCGTAACCGTAGGGACGACGGACCGTCTGGAGAAGGTATTCAAGAACGGTTATGAGACTATTCTGGATGAGAAGTTCGGCGAAATCCTCTATTGCTTTGAGGAGGAAGAGAACGGAATTCGCATTATTGTTTTACAGGACATTGGCGATGAGCAGTATGTTTCCATCCGTTGCTTCGATGATGTTGATGTTTCCAAAGAAACCATGATGGAATCCATGATTATCAAGACCTATCCGATTTACGCAAAATAAGAAAAACTTGTTGAGGTAATTGGCTAAGTAGAACAGGGCGTGCAAAAGACAATTGTTTTTTGCACGCTTTTTTGTCGGAAATAATCCGTCGATGGTTTACAGTGGTTGAACTCTATGATATTCTAATAACAAGCAGATTCATTAGACCGCGGTTGGCGACTCCAACTTAGCGGATTATTCTTTTCTAATATCCTATCAATTCGAATGATTCTAAAAATGTTCCTGCTTAAAAACCCAATAAGACAATTGAATTAGGCAGGTTGAATGCGACAAGGTCATACGGGAATATGAACGGTTCTTGGGGCTTTTATTCTATCCTGCCGGAAAGGAAAAAGTATGAAAGCATACGAAGAATTGACAATCTCCGATGATTTTATGTTTGGGAAAGTCATGGAGAATGAAGAACTTGCCAAGGGGGTGTTGCAGTGCGTCCTTGGACGAGCGGTGGGAGAACTGGATGACCTCCACTCACAGCATGAAATCCGGAATGGGAGGGAGACGCGTTCGATACGGATGGATCTTTATACCAAAGATAATCGAGCTATCTATGATGCAGAGATGCAAAACAAAAATAATCAAGGGCTCGAAAGGCTAAATCTTGCCAAAAGAAGTCGGTACTATCAATCCACCATGGATGTGGATTATTTAATGAAACAGAACCGCGGCTTTTGCCTGCCGGAGGGAAATGTGATATTTATCTGCACTTTTGATCCGTTTGGTGCCGGAAAGTGCAGATATGTATTTGAAAATGTTTGCAGAGGTCATAAGAATATTCATTTACGTGATGAGGCATTCAAACACTTTATTAACTGCACGGCCTATGAGTCGGATGAAGAATTGTCGAATGAGCTGCGTGGTTTCTGCAGATATGTTATGACAGGGGGCGCAAGTACGGAACTGACCTATCAACTTGAAGATGAGGTGAGGAAGATTCGCCGCAATGAGAAAGGGAGGAGCCAATATATGAAGGAAATGTTTTATTATGATGACCTTCGTGAAGAAGCCTGGACAGAAGGCTTGGAGAAAGGCCGTGCACAAGGACTGGAACAAGGACTGGAACAAGGACGTGCACAAGGATTGGAACAAGGCCGTGAGCAGGGGCTGAAACAAGGAATCGAACAGGGCAGAGAACTGGAGCGGCAACGCGCGGATGCGTTGGAGAAAGAAGTGCAGGAGTTGCGTGCGTTGCTTGCCGGACAGCTGAAGCATTAGCATCAAAAAAGGAACTCGATTGTGTCGGGTTCCTTTTTGCATATAAAAGTATGAGGGATTCATGAAAGAACACCGGAAGGCTTCTATTCATTCAAATCCTTCCAAGCCTGCTGCAGGCATTCGATGATGGATAATCCCTGTGGACATGCTTTCTCACACTTGCCGCATCGTAAGCATTTCTCGGGAGTCTGCTCAAGGCGAATGAGTTCGTTCTTGTTCCAGTTCCATTCATTGGGAACCGCATACAGGGAACCCTCGTTCCAGGCTGAGAATGTGCGGGGGATGTCAACACCACCGGGGCAGGGCATACAATAGCGACAACCGGTACAACCAATCTTCGTGCGTGCATTGTAAGCCTCGCGAACCTTGTCCATTAATGCAAGCTCGTCCTCGCTCATCACATTCGCTTCTACGGATTCGAAGATACGCAGATTGTCTTCAATCTGCTCGGGTTCGTTACAACCGGAGAGAATCGACAGAATCTGGGGATGATTGCCAAGCCAGCGGAACGCCCATTCAACGGGAGTACGCTTAACGGGGAAGGCATCGTAGAGTGCCTGAACGGTATCGGGAGCCTTGGCTAATTTTCCACCGAGCAAACCTTCCATGATTACGACGGGAACCCCAAGCTTGCCGGCAAGTTCCAGACCCTTGCGACCGGCCTGGTAGTCGATGTCCATGAAGTTATACTGAATCTGGCACATATCCCAGTCAGAATCCTGAATGATATATTCGAAGTCTTCATAGGGACCGTGGAAGGAGAAGCACTTATAACGAATCTTGCCTTCCTTTTTCATGTCATCGAAGAATTCAGGAGCACCGATTCGCTTGAATTCTTCCCAACCGCCGCGGTTAATTCCGTGCATCAGATAGTAATCGATGTGGTCGGTTTGGAGTTTCTTTAATTCCTCGTCCAAGAGGTTTTGCATATCCTCGCGGTTCTTGACCTTGCCCAAAGGCATTTTGGTTGCGATGGTAACCTTATCGCGATAGCCGTCTAACAGCGCTTTGCCAAGGACAATTTCGGATGTCTGATCGAGATAGACGTATGCGGTGTCGATGTAGTTGACACCACCGTCAATGGCCTGACGAATTAACTTGATGGCTTTATCTTCGTCGATGCAGCTGTCGCCGCTTGCCGGACCGTTGAAACGCATGCATCCGAGTCCGAAGAGCGACGCGTCCATGTGGATTCCGGGAAAATGTCTGTAATCCATAATTCCTCCTATGTGCATGTGTGAAGATGTGGTATGCTATATCATAGCACAAGTAATCATTTAGTTATTACCATCATAATATGGACTTGCGAAATACGCAATTGTATTATAGTTATAAAAAAATGATATCATTGTTGTAAAAATGGGGAGAGAATATGGGTGCAGTAAGAGAAGTCGGGAATCTGCGATTATGGGTACCGGAAGGGTATACCTATGTTGCACAAACCAATATGGGAGAGCCGGATGACAATCAGATTTGGTTACAGACGGTTCCGCCGGGTTTCACGGATTATTACTGGATTATTGTAAAAGAGAATGAGTCCGAGGTGGATCTGAGCATAACGATGACTAAAGGAGTCAACGGAGGCGAAGAGATCGAGGCGTTCTCTGTGGGGAGCGGAGAATGGTCAGGGGTAACCTATCTGTACGAGTCGGGCTTTGGGCCTGCGTTGACCTGTAACGTACTGAAGGGTCATATTGCGGGGCGTTTCTATCAGGTAACGATTATCGGCCATAAGGTTGCGTCCAAAGAGGTGCAGCAGGTGTTAGGTTCGATCGAGTATTTTAAGAGGGGGGAATAGGCGCATGAATCTTTCGTCATCTATTGTATTAATCATGATGGTCATCATCATATATATGGTGCTGGTGGAGATTTTCTCGGTGCTGTTTCGTATTACGGGATTAACAAAAGAAAAGGCCGGATTTCAGGCGATTTCTCTTTTTACCAACTGTGGATTTACCACGGCGGAGTCGGAAGTAATCGTGACGAGCCATGTGCGTCGCAAGATTGCAACGGTTGAGATGGTGATCGGGAATATTTTCTCCGTCATTATTGTTTCTCTGCTCATCAATGTATTCCTGAATCTGAATATGGAGCAGGTAAGCGACGGATTGTGGGTGACTCTGATTGCTTTTGGCGTGATGCTGCTGTTCTTAATCCTGTTAAGACTTCCACTTACGAAGAATGCCATTGACGGACTCTTGGAACGAATTGCCCTTCGCATTTTTAAACGCAACAAAAAAGAGAATATTATTACATTGTTGGACAATTACGGCCGCGATGCCATCGCACAGGTGGATATTCAGTGCGTGCCCGCTATTCTGGATGGGAAAACGCTTGCGGAGTCGGAGCTGAAGAATCGCTATAAGATGAACTTTTTGATGCTGAAGCGTCGCGGGAAGGTGCGCGATGTCACGAAGGATACCATTTTCCAAAAGGACGATATTGTGGTAATCTTCGGAAATTACCTAAACATCAAGGATCTGTTTCAGAATCCCGCAGAGCATGTGGAACATGTCTTGGAAAAGGGGCCGGATGCCAAGTCCAATTCGATTGAACTGATTGAAAACTACGGAGCGGACGTTATGGCAGAGGTGAAGCTTGGCTGGATCCCGGATGAACTCTATTGTAAGACGCTGGCAGAGTGTAATGTGAAAGAAAAGTATAAGATTAACGTGATGATGATTAAGCGAAATGGGATGCCGATTATGGTAGGTCGTGATACGAAGATTGAGAAGCGGGATACCATTGTGGTATTCGGTCCCTATCAGGCAATCAAGACGTTGTTTGAGGTGGAAGGAGAACGATAAGGTTCTCCTTCTTTTTTTGCGGATATACGCACAAGTTGCCTACAATGTAATTGACACGCTACACTTCATATTTTATACTACATATAGGTGTAACTATGCCCTGGGTGACATAAGTATTGTTGTTTCGGGTGGTGTTACTGAATAAGGATGATAGAACTTGTTGGAGGCTTGGAAAATGGCTACAGTTGGTATTGTAATGGGATCCGATTCGGATATGCCCGTAATGTCTAAAGCAGCAGAGATTTTAGATAAGTTAGGGGTATCCTATGAGATGAGAATCATCTCCGCACACAGAGAACCGGATGTGTTCTTTGAGTATGCGAAGACTGCAGAGGAAAGGGGCATCCAGGTGATTATCGCAGGTGCCGGTATGGCCGCACATCTTCCCGGTATGTTTGCCGCAGTATTCCCCGGTCCCGTTATCGGGATTCCGATGCACACCACTTCACTCGGAGGCAAGGATTCCCTTTACTCCATCGTTCAGATGCCCTCCGGAATTCCGGTTGCGACCGTTGCCATTAACGGTGGCGCCAATGCAGGAATTCTTGCTGCGAAGATTCTTTCGGTATCCGATGGCGAGCTTCGCGCCAAGTTAAAAGAATATGTGGCAGATTTAAAGGCAGCCGTTGAAAAGAAGGATGCACGCCTGCAGGAAGTCGGCTACAAGAATTACGCAGAGAAATAAAACAGGAATCACATGGCGAAAAGGCCATATAAAACCATAAGAAAGGACGAACATCATGGATTACAAGAGTGCCGGTGTTGATATCGAGGCAGGCTATCAGTCTGTCGAATTAATGAAGAAATATGTTAAGGAGACCTTCCGCCCTGAAGTGTTGGGTGGTTTGGGTGGCTTCTCCGGAGCATTCTCCCTTGCAAGCATCAAGAATATGGAGGAACCTGTTCTTTTATCCGGAACCGACGGCTGCGGTACCAAGGTAAAGTTAGCGTTCTTAATGGACAAGCATGACACCATCGGTATTGATGCGGTTGCAATGTGCGTCAATGACGTAGCCTGTGCAGGCGGTGAGTCCTTATTCTTCCTGGACTACATTGCATGCGGTAAGAATTATCCCGAGAAGATTGCTACCATCGTTAAGGGCGTTGCGGAAGGCTGTAAGCAGGCAGAATGTGCACTGATTGGCGGTGAGACCGCAGAACATCCTGGCTTAATGCCGGAGGATGAGTACGATCTTGCCGGCTTTGCGGTAGGTGTATGTGACAAGAAGGATATTATTACCGGACAGAATATTGCCGAGAAGGATGTGTTGATCGGTATCGCTTCCAGCGGTGTTCATTCCAACGGTTTCTCTCTTGTTCGCAAGGTCTTTGATGTAAATGAGAAGAACCTTGCCGTTCACTACGATGAACTGGGAAGAACCCTTGGCGAGGCACTTTTAGAGCCTACCAGAATCTATGTGAAGGCGATGAAGGCGATTAAAAAGGCCGGCGTGATTGTGAAGGGCTGCTCCCATATCACAGGTGGCGGTTTCTATGAAAATGTACCCAGAATGCTTCCCGAAGGCATCATTGCCAAGATTAACCTGGCAAGCTATGAAGTTCCTGCAATCTTCAAGCTCTTACAGAAAACCGGTAAGATTGAAGATCAGATGATGTACAACACCTTCAATATGGGTCTCGGTATGGTAATCGCCGTAGATCCCGCAGATGTAGATAAGACCCTTGCGGCACTGAAGACGACCGGTGACACCGCTTACGTTGTCGGCGAGTGCGTAAAGGGAGACAAGGGAGTAATCTTATGTTAAGAATCGCTGTATGCGTATCCGGCGGCGGAACGAATCTGCAGGCTATTATCGACCGCGTGGCCGATAAGACGCTTGCCAACGTGGAGATCGCGGCCGTCTTTTCGAATAACAAGAATGCTTATGCGTTAACCCGTGCAAAAGAGAACGGAATTCCGGCTTACGTGGTATCCCCCAAGGACTACGAGAAGCGAAGCGATTTCCACGATGCTTTTTTGAACAAGATGAACGAAGTGAATCCTGATCTCATCGTGCTGGCAGGTTTCCTGGTAGCGGTTCCGGAAGAGATGATTCGAGCTTATCGCGGCAAAATTATCAATATCCATCCTTCTCTCATTCCTTCCTTCTGCGGTGTCGGCTATTACGGCCTGAAGGTGCATGAGGCGGCTCTTGCACGAGGTGTGAAGGTAACGGGAGCGACCGTTCATTATGTGGATGAGGGAATCGATACCGGCAGGATTCTGTTGCAGAAGGCCGTGTACATCGAGGAGGGCGATACCCCGGAGGTACTGCAGCGTCGCGTGATGGAGCAGGCAGAGTGGATTATCCTTCCCGAAGCGATTCGCATGATTTCGGAACAGGCATAAAGGAGAACTGATATGAAGGTATTAATCGTAGGTGGCGGCGGACGTGAGCATGCCATTGCAACTAGCGTTGCAAAGAGTAAAAGAGTAAGCAAAATCTATTGCGCGCCCGGTAATGCGGGAATCGGTCAGATTGCGGAGTGCGTTCCGATCGGGGCAATGGAATTCGAACAATTGGTGGCATTTGCGACCGAGAAGGCAATTGATTTGTGTATTGTCGGTATGGATGATCCTCTGGTAGGCGGTCTGGTAGATGAGATGGAAAAGGCCGGAATTCGTACCTTTGGACCTCGCAAGAATGCGGCAATCCTTGAGGGCAGCAAGGCATTCTCCAAGGATCTGATGAAGAAGTACAACATTCCCTCCGCAGCATACGAGACCTTCGATGACCCGAAGGCGGCCTGTGAGTATCTGAAGACAGCCAAGATGCCGATTGTATTGAAGGCAGACGGCCTTGCTTTGGGAAAAGGTGTATTAATCTGCAATACTTTAGAGGAAGCACTTGCAGGTGTGAAAACCATTATGGAGGATAAGCAGTTTGGCTCCGCAGGCAATCGCACGGTCATTGAGGAATTTATGACCGGCCGTGAGGTCAGTGTGTTAAGCTATGTGGACGGCAAGACGATTCAGACTATGACCTCCGCACAGGATCATAAGCGTGCAATGGATGGGGACAAGGGCTTAAATACCGGTGGTATGGGAACCTTTTCTCCCAGTCCTTTCTATACGGCTGAGGTGGATGAATTCTGCAAGAAATATATCTACCAGGCAACGGTGGATGCTATGGCGGCAGAAGGAAGAGAATTTAAGGGGATTATTTTCTTTGGTCTGATGCTTACACCGAACGGTCCTCGCGTATTGGAGTACAATGCAAGATTCGGTGATCCGGAAGCGCAGGTAGTTCTTCCCCGTATGAAGAATGACATCATTGATGTGATGGAAGCCTGCATTGACGGTAAGTTGGATACCATCAAGGTGGAATTCGAAGACAATGCCGCTGTATGTGTTGTTCTTGCATCCGACGGTTATCCCGTAAAGTATGCAAAGGGATTGGAGATTACCGGCTTCGAGGCCTTTGAAGGTAAAGAGGATTATTATTGTTTCCATGCGGGAACCGCGCTGAAGGACGGAAAGATTGTAACCAACGGTGGTCGAGTTCTCGGTATTACCGCCACCGGCGCCGATCTTAAGGAGGCACGGGCGAAGGCGTATGCCGCTACCGAATGGATTTCTTTTGAAAACAAGTATATGCGTCACGACATCGGGAAAGCGATTGACGAGGCGTAGATTCGATGAAGAGATAGGCATGTGTTTTGATACTGTGCCGGATGTGGGGGGAACAGACAATGGATGATACGCTCGATTTTGCCCGCAATCCCTATAATATGCCGCATTTCTGCTCTCAATGTAACGGAGTGATGGTGTATCAGGGATGTGGCGAATACAAGTGTGAGGATTGCCGGAATCTCGAATACGATGATTTCGGTAAGGTTCGAAATTACATAGAGATGAACAAAGGCGCCACGGCGGCAATGATTACCCAGGCGACCGGCGTTTCGGACCGTTCCATCCGCCGCATGTTAAAAGAGCAGAGACTGGAGATTGCGGCGAACAGCAGAACCTTCCTACACTGTGAACTGTGCGGAAAAGAGATTCGTTCCGGAAATCTGTGCCCATCCTGTGAGCGCGTATTCCATGAACGGATTGAAAATACCAACCGCGAGGCACGAAATAAGAAGCTGGCAGGTTTTGCGAAGATGGCGACCGGCGAAGACGGCGCACGTCGTTTCGAGAGAAAGGGAGAGACAGGACGATGAAAAAAAGAATTAAGGGTTTGGTTCTTGCAATCTGTGTATTGAGCATGCTCTTCGGCATGAATGCTTTGGCCTATGAGAATCAGTGGGCACTTACCAATCCTTCCGGAGTGAATATCCGACAGGAGACCTCTACCAAGAGTAAGATTGTTGCCAGTGTTGAAGGCAATAAAGAAATTGAAGTCTACGGTGAAGTGAAGGACGACAAGGGGGTTGTCTGGTATAAGGTCTATGTGGACAGCAAGACGACCGGTTATGTGCGTAGCGACGTGGCTACGTTGACCGGCAAGAAGACCGGCAATGTGACTCCCGATGACGGACAGGGCGAGGGAACTCCGGCTACGGAATATGATATGACCCTGGCAACGGTGACGCTTGGCACCGGAACGCTGGTTCCCGATTTTAATCAGAATGTTTATGAATATACGCTGACGGTGGCTGAGGATACTACGAAGATTGCGGTTTATGCGATTACGAACAGTGATCAGGTAACCATTCCGGAGAACGTAAGTTTCCGTGATCTGGTTCCCGGCGTGAATGACCGTTACATCGAATTAACCGCACCCGACGGAACGAAGGTAGCTTATCATTTTACCGTAATCTGCGGTTCGGAAGAAGCAGGTAAGCCGGCGGTGGATGTCGCACCGGATACGGACGAACAGAAAGAACCCGCACAGACGGATGACAAGAAGAATGATACGACCAAGACGAAGACCCAGGTAAAAACGAAGCTTGGCGGCTGGGTATGGCTGATTATCCTGATGGTAATCATTATTATCCTTTTGGGTCTGGCTTGTGTTTACCTGTACATTCAGGTTCGGGATATGCATGAGACAATTCAGGCTCTTGAGCGTGACCGTAAGCGTTTTAAGAAAAAGATTAAGGAATTGACCTCTCAGAAGAAGGAAGAAGAGGAAGAGAAACCGATTATGAAGTCCATCATTCCGACCTATCAGGAGCCGGAGCGCAAGGAACTTCGTGCGGAATTTGACGATACGAAGATTTTTACTCCCATCAGCGAGCCCAGAGTGGAGGATATCCCCGAGGTTACTTATGTAGAGCCTTCCGAGGAAGACTCTGAGGAAGAGGGGATAGAAGCACGGGGAACTTCCGAGATGACCTATGAGGCAACGGCCGAAATTCTCACGGAGACCTCTTCACCCGAAGGAATGGAAGGGATGAGCGATGTGACCGAGGACGCAGAGCCCGCTGAAGCGAGTGCGCCCGCGATTGAAGTTCGGGAAGAACCGATTCCGGTTATGGAATCCTTAAATGATCTTAGCACCGAAAAGGCTGAGACAGTGGCTTCGGATAGCGAAGCGGCTGACCGAAACAAGGAGGGCTTCCGCCCGGTGAACTTCTTATCGCCCGAGGACGACTGTGAATTTGAATTCCTGGACCTTGATGAGGACGAAGACAACAAAGAGTAATTAAGTACAGGAGGTAAGACCATGTACTCTTTTACGGAAGCAGCTGCTGAGGTATTAAGAATCGCCAAGAATGCAGCGAAGAAGCAAGGATATATCGGAACGGAGCATATCCTGTACGGATTGACCAAAGAACACACCGGCGTTGCCGGTGTTGTTTTGCGTGATAACGGCGTAGAAGCAGAGCGAATCAAGGAACTGATTCGTGACTTGATTGCTCCGGCGAACCCGGTGCAGACATTAGAGCCGGAAGGGTATTCTCTGAGCGCCAAAACGGCGTTGGAGGAAGCCTATCGAATCGCAAGACAGTATAAGGTTACCGAGATTGGTACGGAGCATCTTCTGCTTGCTCTTTTGGCCAAGGAAGACAGTGCGGCAGTTCGCTTGCTGAATACTTTGGAGATTCCTGCGCCGAAGCTTTTGATGGATACCTTGGCGGCAATGGGGACCGATCCGAAGGCGATTCGCGAGGAACTGGCGAAGAAGAGTCCGAAAAACAGCAAGAAAAAGGAGTCTGCATCGATTCTTGACCAGTTCAGTCGAGATATGACGGCGCTGGCAAGAGAGAAACGTCTGGATCCTGTGGTTGGTCGTGATAATGAGATTGAGCGAGTGATTCAGATTCTCAGCAGACGCACCAAGAACAATCCGGTTCTGGTCGGAGAACCCGGCGTCGGAAAAACGGCCATCGTAGAGGGACTGGCAACAAGAATCGCAGAGGGACTGGTTCCGAGAACAGTTTTGAATAAGCGCGTGGTTACGCTGGATTTGTCCGGAATGGTAGCCGGAAGTAAGTACCGTGGCGAGTTTGAGGAAAGAATTAAAAAGGTAATCCGTGAGGTGACGGAGGATGGCAATATCATTCTTTTCCTGGATGAGATTCATACGCTTATCGGTGCCGGAGGCGCTGAAGGGGCAATTGATGCCGCCAATATTCTGAAGCCCTCTCTGGCAAGAGGAGAGATTCAGTTAATCGGCGCCACAACGATTGCGGAGTATCGGAAATACATTGAGAAGGATGCGGCTTTGGAGCGTCGTTTCCAACCGGTCAATGTCGAGGAGCCGACTCCCGAAGAGGCATTGGAGATTCTACGCGGAATTGCACACAAATACGAAGAACATCACGGAGTGAAGATCGACGAGGAAGGTTTGCAGGCCTGCGTTTCACTCTCTACCAGATATATTAATGACCGAAATCTGCCGGATAAGGCAATTGACTTAATGGATGAGGCAATGGCGGCCAGAAGCCTTCGCGGCTTCGAACGTCCGGATAAGTTGCTGAAGATGGAAGCCGAGATTGAGGGCTTAAATAAGATTCGTGAGCAGGCTCTCTTTAAGGGAAATATCGATCTTGCCCGCAGTATCACAGCGGAATTGGACGCTTGGAAGGTTAAACTTCAAAGGGAAGAAAAGCGAATCACGCGTCGTCAGGAGAAGGTCGGCCTTAGCATTACAGCGGAGGATATTGCCTCTGTGGTTTCGGTATGGACGAAGATTCCTGTCAACAAGCTTACGCAGAAGGAGAGCACCAGACTGTTACGTCTGGAGGACGAGCTCCACAAACGCGTCATTGGGCAGGAGGCAGCGGTTAGTGCCGTGGCCCGCGCGATGCGTCGTGGTCGTGTCGGTCTGCAGGATCCGAAACGCCCGATTGGTTCTTTTCTGTTCTTAGGCCCGACCGGTGTCGGGAAAACGGAATTGTCGAAGGCCCTTGCGGCAGCAATGTTCGGGGATGAGAATGCCATGGTTCGCGTGGACATGTCCGAGTATATGGAATCGTACAGTGTATCGAAGATGATCGGTTCTCCTCCGGGATATGTCGGTCACGATGACGGCGGTCAGTTCTGCGAGAAGATTCGCAAAAATCCATACTGTGTTGTTCTTTTCGACGAGATTGAAAAAGCACATCCCGATGTGTTCAATGTTCTTCTGCAGATTCTCGATGACGGTCATATTACCGATTCAAAGGGGCGTAAGGTGAACTTTAAGAATACCGTTCTGATTATGACCTCCAACGCCGGAGCAAGTCGTATCGTAGATCCCAAGAACCTGGGCTTTGCGGCAAAGACGACGGCCGAGCAGGACTATGAGAAGATGAAAAACGGTGTCATGGAGGAAGTGAAGCGCTTATTCAAACCGGAGTTTCTGAACCGTATTGATGAGACCATTGTATTTACGGCGTTGTCGAGAGCAAATATGGAGAGCATCACCAATCTTTTGTGCAAGCAGTATGCGGCCCGCTGTAAGCAGCAGATGGACTTGAATTTTACCGTGGCCCCGGCGTTAAAGAAGCATATTGTGGAGAAGTTCTCCGACTACAAAATGGGTGCCCGGCCGCTAAAGAGAGGCATCCAGACTACCATTGAGGATGCGCTGACGACAGAAATTCTTAGTGGTTCGATTCAACACGGGGACACGGTTGTTGCCGGATTCAACAACGGTAAAGTGATTTTTACCAAAAAGAAAAAATAAATTTGTATTTTTTCCCGTGTAGAGTGTTGAAGGGCAATATGTTATAATTAAAAAAATGGTTCGAAAGGCTCCTTGAGATGATACAGGGAGACCGGAAGATAGATTGAGGAGGTTCGTATGGCAGTAGTTGAACAGCTGCTTGTAGCGGAGCAGGATGGTACCTTAAGTTTTGGCAATTATACCTTGCCGGAGAAGAAAAAGGTTGAGGATTTTCCGTTTGGCGGAGATTTGTATAAGGTGAAGACGTTCCGTGAGATGACGAAGCTTGAGAAGAACGGGATGTTCTCCTACGAGTCGGTTCCCGGTACCAGTGTAATCGGTTGGAAAGAGGATGCCGATGGTGTCTCCTTTACCGTTGAAGGGGATGAGGATGCTCAGATTATCGTAGGCCTGGCTGAGGATACGGATTATTCCGTGACCATTCAGGGGGCAGATGCCGGTACGATGAACACCGGACTTGGCAGTAAGCTGAACTTAAGCGTTGAGCTTGCGGGTATCGGTGAAGTATCGGTTGTAATCAAGAGAGTGTAGAGTTTTTGAGAGGGATTCTTGCATTGCTCGAGGTGCGAGAATCCCTTTTTTTATTTTTTGCATCGCGGATGCGTTGCATGGCAGAATAAAGGGTGTAGCATGGCAAAAGAGAAAGGCACTGCATTCTTCTGTAAGGAATGTGGTTATGAATCATCGAAATGGATGGGACAGTGTCCCGGGTGTAAGGAGTGGAATACACTGGTAGAGGCCCCGACGGTTTCCCATAAGAAGACCGGTGGTTCGACAGCATCACACAGTGGATTAAGCACGGGGGGAGAACCGGTGCTTCTTCGTGATGTGGAGATTACGACAGAGGATCGTTTGACAACCGGATTCCCGGAGTTGGACCGTGTAATGGGAGGCGGAATCGTTCCCGGTTCTCTGACTCTGGTCGGTGGCGATCCGGGAATCGGGAAATCTACGTTACTGCTTCAGGTTTGTAAGCAATTGAGCGACCGCGGGGTGAACGTTCTCTATGTCTCCGGGGAGGAGTCTGCGAAGCAGATCAAAATGCGCGGTGACCGAATTGGTCAATTTTCGGAAAACCTTCAGGTTTTGTGCGAAACAAACCTGGCCGAGATTGAGGGGACGATTCGCAATCGTAAACCGCAGGTAGTGGTCATTGACTCGATTCAGACGATTTACGATGAAGAGATAAACAGTGCGCCCGGCAATGTATCCCAGGTGCGGGAAGCGACGGCCAAGCTTCTTCAATTGGCGAAGGGGTTGGTCATTTCCTTTTTTATTGTGGGACATGTGACCAAGGACGGCATGGTTGCCGGCCCCAGGGTATTAGAGCATATGGTGGATACCGTGCTTTATTTCGAGGGCGAAAGACAGGTTTCTTATCGGATTCTTCGCGGGGTGAAGAATCGATTCGGCTCTACGAATGAAATTGGCGTTTTTGAGATGTGCGAGGAAGGACTGCGCGAGGTGAAGAATCCTTCGGAATATATGCTGGAGGGGCGTTCAACGGATGTCGGTGGCTCGGTGGTCGCCTGCTCAATGGAAGGGACGCGACCGATTCTGATCGAGATTCAGGCATTGATTACCAAATCAAATTTCGGTATGCCAAGGCGACAGGCGACCGGAATTGATGCAAACCGTGTCAATCTGCTCATGGCGGTATTGGAAAGGCGCATGGGCTTGAAATTGGGCGATTGCGATGCTTATGTGAATCTGGCGGGCGGAATGCGTTTGTCGGAGCCGGCGATGGACTTAGGAATTGCCGCGGCAATCTATTCCTGTTTGTCAAGGCTTGTGCTGGATTCAAAACTTGTGGCCATCGGGGAGGTGGGTCTTTCCGGGGAGGTTCGGTCCGTCAGCAGAATTGTGAGCCGCGTGGATGAATGCGAGAAACTGGGATTTCAGACCTGTATCGTACCGAAGGCCAGCCTGAAGGCGCTGAATGATAAAAAAAGAAAACTTGAGATTGTGGGGATTGAAAATGTCGGGGAATTGAAGCAGATTCTTGCGAAACACTCCGCACCCGAGAAACAATAAGGAATTTGAGAGTTCGATATGAGAAAAAAATCGAGATTGTATAAATTCATAGCATTTGTGTTGGCTGCTCTTTTATCGGCAGGCGTGATGGGCTGTACCCAGAAATCGCGGGAGGATAAGATTATTCTGAACAGCGAGGGGGCCGGCATCGATTACAGTCTTGTGGTGGTATCCAAGGGAGATGTGTGCAGTACGGTCATCGTTCGTTGTGAGTATTATGCCAGCAAGGAAGAGAATGCAAGCTATGATATCGAGGGTGGCCTGGTCGAGAAGGTGTATGTGTCGAAGGGCGATGTCGTAAAGAAGGGACAGCTGCTTGCTACGTTAACCTCCGAGTCGGCCAAGAACGAAATTGATGATCTGGAATACCGGATGGATCGCATTACGATTCTGAAAAAAAGTGCGGAAGCGGACAAAGAGGATGAGAAGTCCTATGCGCGTCTGGATTACGAGAGAACGGAGCAGACGGCCAAGGATACCGAGAAATATGAGGAGCGTTTGGCTGCAATCGACGAGAACTATCGCTATACCTTAGAGGATTACGAGGACCAGCTAAAGATTCTGGAAGCGCGGAAGAACACCTTACAGAAACAGGTCAAGGAAGGGAAACTCTATGCGCCGATGGCAGGAACCATCACCTTTGTAAAGGAGAATCTGGAAGGCTCCCGCACGACTCGCGGAGAGAAAATCTTCACGATTACCGATTCGGAGGACGGAACCTTTATTGCGGATAACAATATGCATGCAGAGTATTTCCGGGAGGGAGATGTGGTCGAAATCACAATCCTAAGCGGAAACAGCAAGGGCGTCTATGAGATTACACCGTATCGTCTCGGGGAGAGCGATGAACTGGAGTTTGTGTTGGCCGACAGCATGAATGATACAACCATTGCCGCCGGTTCGCGAGGTACCGTAACGGTGGTACTGGAGAAACGAGAGAATGTGGTAAACATCCCGAAGACCGTGACCTACAACACGGGGGATCGATACTATGTATATACGCTGGACGAGAACGGGGAAGAAGTGGTTCACTGGATTACCGTGGGTCTGGTGGGAGATGATACCGTTGAGGTACTGGAAGGCTTAACAGAAGGGGACAGGGTGATATCGTACAAATGATGAGAAGAAAGATACGACACAACGGAATTCGCCTGATGGTCTGCCTGCTTACTCTCAGTACCGTAATGGGGTGCGGCGCAAAACAGGAAAAAAACAAGAGAACCTCCGCGGACATTGAATTATTGGATCCTGCGAACTCGCTTACGAATACGGAGATTGTGTCCAAACACAATTTCTACAAGTACACTACCTACGACAGCAATGTGTATCCCCATGTGACGCAATACTCTTTTGACGTGGGCGTGACCTTTGGAGAGTTTTGCTACTATCCGGGGGACACAGTCAAAAAAGGAGATGTTCTTTGCACCAGTGTATCCGAACTTCGGGAACGCCTGGCGGCCAAGCAGGACGCCATCGATGCCTTGACCGAGGCCTATGAGGAGGAGATTGCGCAGTTGAAGGAAGCGCGAGACCTCGTAAAAGAAAAAATGGACGAGAGACAGGAATATGCGGCGATGTATGGCAACGCGACGCAACAGGTTGTCGAGGAGCTTCGCTATCTGGCAATCGAACTGTCGGCATACAATCGCAAAATCTCGGAGCGCAAAGCACTCTATCAACTGGATTACGATAAGCAGAATCGCGAATACGAAAAAATCAAGTCTGAGAATGCCGCAGAGAAACTGGTGGCTTCCGCAGACGGTGTAGTCGTTGCAACCGGCAATTATTATACCGGAAGCTATATCGGAAAAGAAACACCGGTGATTGCGGTAGCGGATGAGGAGTATAATTTTTTACGCTGTACCTATATGTCGGAGAAGACCGTTCAGGACGCGGTCGATCTCTATGCCATGATTGACGGTGTGCGTTATGAGTTGGAATATTTGCCCTATTCTTCCGTGGAATATAACAGCATCCTGGCCAAGGGAGGCAAGGTCTACTCGACGTTTCGAATCCTGGATCCGGAAGGGCAGATTCATTCCGGAGATTATGGCATCATCGTCTATGTGGAAGCACGTACCGAGGATGTTTTGGCTGTACCGAGCAGCTCGATTCACAAGGATGCGGACGGCTACTATGTCTATCGTCTGGTTGGCAGCAAGAATGAGCGGGCCTATATCGAGACCGGCGTAAGCGATACGGTCTACACGGAAGTGACAAACGGTCTGGCAGCGGGGGATGAAATTCTTCTGACGGAATATGTCACAACCGGAACACGCAGAACAACATTAACCAGAACGGATTTGTCCAGTGATTATGAGGGCGATGCTTATTTCTCCTTCCCGGACTATGACGTGATTACGAATGAGATTACCGCAGGCAGCATGTTCCTTGGGCAGTGGAAGGTGTCGCAGTATGAAGTGGTCAAAAAAGGACAGACCATTCTCACAGTATCCGTGGAGAGCGACGGAAACTACCTGGCAGAGTTGGAACTGCGTCTGCAGCGCTTAAAGGAGCGTAAGGAGGATCTGAAGGCAAAAATACAGAAAGCCGATGCGGATCCGGATGATGAGATTACGCTAACCAAGGAGCAGCGCAAGAGCCTTGAAAAACAGCTTCAGACGAAGCGGGATCAGATTAGCGAGCTGGAAGAAGAGATTGCGTTGCTTAAGGAAGAATTAAACAAGAAAAAGTACACTGCTCCCTATGACGGTATTATCCTTCGCCTTGCGGAAATCGGAGAGGGCGGATATGTGAGCAAGGATGCGGAACTCTATATTATCGCCAAGATGGATACCTGCTATTTAGAGACCAGCAATTCGCAGCAGACGCTGAATTATGGCAATCTGTTGGAGGTGGAATACAAAGCGGAGGACGGCAGTACACAGACCATTACCGCAGAGATTGTCTCGGTAAGCAAGGGCGCAATTGATTACGCACTTCGTCGCCAAACGGCACTGTTAAAGATCTCCAAGGAAGTGTTGGACAAATTGTCCGTATCGACGACTTCGGCCAGTGAACGTTACCTTTCCCTGGCACGCTATAAGGTGCGCGGAACGGCAAGAAGCTTAAAAAATGTGATTCTGGTACCTCGATACGCGGTATCGGATCTGAACGGACGTTACTATGTCTACACGCTGGATGAGAATGGCAACCGTGTTGCAAAGACATTTATTCCCGGCGGTGGAGATGTACAGTACTTCTGGGTAGCGGAAGGATTAGAGGAGGGCATGATTCTATGTTCGGAATAATGATTCGTAAGTTGTTCCATAAGAAATGGCTCTTTCTCTGCCTGTTGTTAGGCAGCATTCTGCTGATTGCCACGGTGACCAGCTATCCGATGTATCGCAATGCGGTATTCAACCGCATGTTGCAGGATGAATTGTCGGAAGCCTATGAGACGAGCGGCAAGTGGCCGACGGTAATCAATAACCATCTGGTGTCCGATGCCAAGGAGCACGGAGCCGATATTCTGGAACTTGAGGAATACGCAACCGGCCTCTATGATCGTTTGGAGGTCAAGGAAGCCATGACGGTCTTTTACTATGTGATGGCCGGTCAGAAGGCAAGTCGTCTGGTTCCCCGAGAGGATGATAAGATTGAGAAACTGCGTCTGGCATATCTTTCCGGCTTGGGAGAGCATGTCAAACTCATTGAAGGTCGTCTCTATTCGGAGAGCGGACTTAGTGATGATGGAGCCATTGAAGTTGTCGTGACGCAGGCAACGATGTTAAAGATGGGCCTCGTGGTCGGGGAGAAAATCCGCATTGACGGAATCCGCAATTTGGACGGAAGTACGCCCGTTGTCGAGATTGTGGGTATCATCGAGCGCCAGGAGCGGGACGATCCCTACTGGCAGATGAATACGGATTCGATTCGTGAGATGTATTTCATGAATGAGAAGCTTTTCCGTGATACCTTCCTTACGGAAGACGGGCTTGGTTATTCTTTCGTGTGTGAGACCTATTCACTGATGGATTACACGGCCATTACTTCTACGCAGACGCGGAAATTAATAGCCGACAGTAAAGCGGAATATCGATCCGAGCATGAGATTACATTGTCTCCGCTTACGTATGTTGAGGTATTGGAGAATTATCAGTCCGGAGAAAATCGTATCAGTGTCACGCTGTTTATTCTGCAGGTGCCGGTAATGCTTCTGCTGGTGGCATTCTTATTTATGCTGTCCGGGCAGATGTTCGAGCTGGAGAAAAACGAAATCTCGGTATTGAAGAGCCGTGGTTCTTCAAAGAGTCAGATTTTCTTCCTGTATTTGATGCAGAGTATGCTGTTATCAGCGGGCGGTTTGGTGCTTGGCCTGCCGCTTGGTTCGGTGTTCTGCCGTATTTTAGGTTCTGCCAATAATTTCCTGGAGTTCGGAATTCGAAAGCGACTCTTCGTGGCTTATACGCCGGAGGTATTCTTGTTTGCGCTGGGTGGTGCATTCATCTCGGTGTTAATTATGACCCTTCCGGCTCTGAAGCATGCAAGACTCAGCATTGTGCACCTGAAGCAGTCTAAGGCTACCGGAAAGCGTTCGTGGTGGGAGAAGTGCTTCCTGGATGTGATTTTCCTGGCCATAGCGGTATACGGCTATTACAACTTCCATAAGAATGCCGACAGCTTAGTTCTTTCCGCGTTAAAAAACGAGCCGCTGGATCCCTTACTCTATGTATCCTCGTCCCTTTTTATTCTGGGTGCGGGAATGCTGTTACTGCGTCTGCAGCCTGTGATTGTCGGTTTCTTCTTCCTTTTGGGCAAACGGCATATGGGACCTGCCAGCTATGCCTCCTTCCGGGAGACGATTAAGAACGGAAGAAAACAGCAGTATATCATGCTGTTCCTGATTCTGACGGTATCGCTTGGTATGTTCAATGCAGTTTCCGCAAGAACCATTGTGAAGAATACCATCAACAATACGGATTATCTGACCGGCGCCGATATCGTAATGCAGGAGCCGTGGGAGGATAATTCCAGTTACTTAAAATACGATCCGAGTCTTTCCTTGGAATTCTATGAGCCGGATACGGCAAAATTTGCACATCTTGAGGATATCAAGGGATACACCAAAGTCTATGTGGAAGAGCAGGCCTATGTGTCCATTGACAGCCGTAATAAGCAGTCCGTCAAGGTAATGGGAATCCATACGAAGGAATTCGGTCAGCTGGTGGAATTGTCCGATGAACTGTTGGAGAAGCCTTACTACGAATATCTGAATGAACTGGCGGTTATGCCAAGCGGGGTTCTGGTCAGCAAAAACTTCCGTGATATCTTAGGATACCGTGTGGGAGATTTCGTTCCGTTTACCAATACGCAGGGAGTAACGATCTACGGACAGATAGCGGATTTCATTGAATATTGGCCGGGCTACTCCCCAACCAGGCATGACCTTGCCCTGGATGGAGAAGTAACCACCGGGGAGAATTATCTCATTGTCGCAAACCTCACCGCTCTTCAGCAACAGTGGGGCATGCGCCCGTACCAGGTTTGGATTCGCTTAAATGACGATAAGGATGCAAGCGCCTTCTACTCTTGGCTTGATCAGTACGATGTGAAACTGAAGTCGTACTCGATTCTTACCAAAGAGGAGGATAAGGCCATTGAGAATCCTCTTTTACAGGGAATGAACGGTGTCCTTACCATGAGCTTTATTGTAATGGTTATTCTGTGTGCGGTCGGGTATCTGATCTATTGGGTGCTTTCCATCCGCTCCAGAGAGATGATGTTCGGTATTCTGCGTGCCTTCGGTATGCATAAGGAAGAATTGTTCCACATGCTGGTAAATGAGCAGATCTTCTGCGGAATCTATTCCATTCTGGCCGGTATCGGAATCGGTACCGTTGCTTATAAGATGTTCGTGCCGATGTTGCAGATGGCCTACTCTTCTACGGCACAGGTATTGCCTCTGACTATGGTAGTCAATGCGAGTGACATTTTTGGCCTGTATGCCGTGGTTGGCGGAATGATGTTTGTCTGCCTGTTTGTTCTGGCGGTCATTGTCAACAAGTTAAATATTACCAAGGCACTGAAACTTGGCGAAGAGTAAGGAGGAAGAATATGAGTAACCTAATCGAAGTATCCGGTGTGAATCGTTTCTTCCCCGTAAGCGGCGGTAAGTTCCAGGCCTTAAAGGATATCAATGTCTCGATTCCCGAGAATGCATTGACAATCCTTCGCGGTAAGAGCGGTTCCGGAAAAACTACATTGATGAATATTATCGGAGGACTGGACCTGCCTTCGTCGGGCAGTATTCTGATCGACGGGCAGGACATTACGAAACTCTCCGAGCGAAAAAGAGAAAACTTACGCAGAACACAGTTTGGATATGTCTTTCAGGCCGTATCTCTGATTCCGACCATGAATGCGTACCAGAATGTGGAATACGCACTTCGTATGGCGGGCGTTAAGGGCGATTACCGGGAGCGGGTGGAGTCCTGCCTGCGTATGGTCGGCCTCGGTTCCCGTATGGTACATATGCCCTCCGAGATGTCCGGCGGTGAGCAGCAGCGTGTGGCGATTGCCAGAGCGATGGCGCATCATCCGCGTGTTCTTTTTGCTGATGAGCCGACGGCGGAGCTGGACAGTGCCATGAGTGCGGAAGTAACGGAATTATTCAAACGTATGACCAGGGAAGAGCATGTGACGGTCATCATGACCACCCACGATGTGGGACTCATGGGTGCCGGGGATTTGATTGTCGAATTGGAAGGTGGAGAACAGGTATGCCGGAGAACATGATTGTGGCCGACGGCCTCGTAAAAATCTATAAATCGAAGAAGACCGAAGTCCTTGCACTCCAGGGACTGGATCTCACGGTGGAAAAGGGAGAACTTACGGCACTGATCGGAAACAGCGGCAGCGGTAAGTCCACCTTTATGAACATGATCGGCGGATTGGACCGCCCCAGTGCAGGAACCCTTTTGGTGGACGGGAAGAACCTGTTTACCATCTCCGAGAAGGAACTGGTGGTCTATAAGCGGGATACGGTCGGTTTCGTGTGGCAGAACAATGCCCGCAACCTGTTTCCGTATCTGACGGCGACCGAGAATATTATGCTTCCGATGAACTTGTCCGGAACGACACACAAAAAGGCGCGTGCCATAGAACTTCTGGAACTCGTCGGAATGGCCCATCGCAAGAACAGCAAGCTTTCACAGCTCTCCGGTGGTGAGCAGCAACGTATTGCCATTGCCATTGCACTGGCGAATTCCCCGTCCCTACTGTTGGCAGATGAGCCAACGGGTAGTGTCGATACGAAGACGGCGGATTATATATTTGATCTTTTTACGGAATTGAATCGCCAGGGACAGACCATTCTCATTGTAACTCACGATGTGGCTCTGTCTAAAAAAGTAAAACGTGTGGTGGCCATTCGAGACGGTAAGATCAGCAGTGAGCGAATCCTCAAGGAGGAATATGCCGACCGCTTGAAGGAGACCTCGGGAACCATCGATTGGCGGGAAGCGGATTCGCAGGAAGAGTATGTTGTCATGGATAAGGCGGGGCGTGTGCAGATTCCCAGAGAACTGTTGGAACGCATGAATCTGGACGGCAATAAGGTACGCGTAGAAGAGCATAATGGGAAAATTACCATTTCTGCACCGTAAAAGGTCTATGCATTGTACTTTTTTATCATGAAAAATATTGAAGACCACTATATGTTGTGGTAGAATGATTCAGTGATTGTAATGATAAGGGGAATGGAGTTTTGAGAACCCATTCAGGATAGGAGTATTGGAATGAAGATCGGTTTTGATAATGACAAATATCTGAAGATTCAGTCGGAGCATATTCGCGATCGAATCAAGCAGTTCGGCGGTAAGCTCTTTGACGATTATCATGCATCCAGAGTGTTGCCGGGCTTTCAGCCGGACAGTAAGCTTAAGATGCTATTACAGTTAAAAGACCAGGCAGAAATCGTAATCGTTATCAGTGCCTCGGCCATTGAGAATAATAAGATGCGTGGTGATCTGGGAATTACCTATGAGGCAGATGTACTTCGTCTTATTGATAACTTTACCGAGATCGGACTCTATGTAGGAAGCGTTGTGGTAACCCAGTATTCCGGACAGGCTTCCGCAGACCGTTTCCGTGAACGTTTGGCAGAGCTGGGAATTCGTTCTTATCTCCATTATGTGATTGAAGGATATCCCAGCAATATTGAGCACATTGTAAGTGATCAGGGCTATGGAAAAAATGATTACATCGAGACCACCCGTCCATTGGTTGTAGTAACGGCACCAGGCCCCGGAAGCGGTAAGATGGCAACCTGTCTGTCTCAGCTCTACAATGAGCAGAAGCATGGAATTAAGGCCGGATATGCGAAGTTTGAGACCTTCCCTATCTGGAATATTCCCTTGAAGCATCCTGTGAATATTGCCTACGAAGCGGCAACTGCCGACTTGAATGACGTGAATATGATTGATCCCTTCCATTTGGAAGCTTATGGAGAGACAACCATCAACTATAACCGAGATATCGAGATTTATCCGGTACTGGATGCGATGCTTACCAGTATTCTGGGAACGAATCCTTACAAATCCCCCACAGACATGGGTGTTAATATGGCAGGCAACTGTATCATTGATGATGAGGCCTGTCGCGAAGCTTCCAATCAGGAGATTATCCGCAGATACTATCAGGGCGAATGTGATCTGAAGCGTGGTCGCGGATCCAAAGAGGCGCTCTACAAGTTACAGCTTCTTATGAAGCAGGCAGGACTTACGGTAGAGGATCGTAAGGTGGTGAAGGCTGCCCTTGATAAAGAAGCAGAGACCGGACATGCGGCAATTGCCATCGAATTGGAGGATGGAAGAATTGTAACCGGCAAGACCTCGGATCTGTTGGGCCCCAGTGCGGCTGCAATTCTGAATGCTCTTAAGGAACTGGCCGGTATCGACCATAATAAGAATATTATTAATCCGGAGGCCATTCGCCCGATTCAGACACTGAAGACCGAGTATCTGAAGAGCAAGAATCCCAGACTTCATACCGATGAGATTCTGGTGGCGTTGTCCTTAAGCTCCTTAACCGATGAGGATGCGAAAAAAGCATTGGAATGTGTTCCGAAGCTGAATCATTGCGAAGTGCATTGTTCGGTTCTGATCTCCAATGTCGATGAAAGAGTCTTCAAAAAGCTTGGCCTTCGATTAACCTGTGAGCCGAAGTATGAGACCAATCAGAAGTTCCATGTAAATTAGTATTGTGATATGAAAGGATGTAAACGGATGAAAAAAAGACTATTAGGCGGTATCCTGGCTCTGGTAATGGCAGCATCTTTAATAGGCTGTGGCGGTAGTAAGTCCGGTGGGGGCTCCGAGCTTCCTCCAATCGGGATTCCTTCTGTGGATGATCCGGGGGTTGTTTTTCCCGGGGGAGACGGTTTTGGTGGAGATATCGATCCGGATCCCATGCTTCCTACCCCTTCAAACAATGATATGAGTTGTGTAATCTATGTGGTAAATCCCAACAAGATTCATGTGCAGGTGCAGGGACCTCAGTGTGAAGCAATTATGAATAATAAGGGCTCTCTGATAGTGGACTTTGAGGATGGCGCTGTGCAGTTAAACTTAAGTTCCGACTATGCATCTCTTGGCTGGCGTGCTTCAGAGGATAATTGGGAGTCCATTAATAAGGGAAGCTATGATACCAGCATCTATTCCTTCCAGACAATCTACGGAGTGGATTTGGAGGCAGATGGAATTGCCAATCGTCTGAAGGATTCCATGGCCTACACCATCTTCGTCAATCAGTACGAAGGCACGATAAACGGTCAGTACGGACAGGGGAAGCTTCGCTTGGAACAGATTGATGAAGCGGCTCTGACGACTGTAGTAATGGAAGAGGTTAAGTCATATGTACCGGCGAATTCCTCACATGATATCTGGGCAGGTGAGTACATTTTCTCCAATTATGATTACGATGCCGGAGTATATCACTATGGCTTTGTAGACATCATCGCAGGTGATAAGGGCGCATTGACAGTAAGCTATGAATATGAGGGAGCGGTTCAGGTATTCCTCATGGAAGAGATGAACTATGATGAAGTAACCTATGATTACGGATCCTTCACGGAGGCCAAGATCGAGGTTCCCGGTAATAGTAACAGAGGTTCTGTTTCTTACACAAGAAATGCATCCGGAATGGCGGAATACTATTTTAACTATAATGACAGCAGTAACAGTCGTTATGTGTCCGGCTCTCTGACACCCCTTGACGCAGGCAGTAAGATAATGCCGGAAAACTATGATGATTCGGATACCTACGGCTATGCAACGACGGCAATGCAGGATAATACCGGTTATTTTTCGGCTACGACCGATGACTATCTTCTTACTGTAAGAAAGGGCTCTTTCTGGGGGTATATCGGGGATGAGTATCAGGAACTGCCCTGTGTAGAATATAATTTGTATTCCTTTGATGCTAACAATATGTGTATTGATTGGAGGATTCGTATTGATTTTGAATCCGCTAATGATGCACAGAAGGTATATAAAGAGTATTCAAAGTATGAATATTATAAGGGTGTCTATGTAGAGGATAATCATTTCTACTATACATCGTCTGCTTCTCCCAGAAAGAAGTCGGAAATGGTATACTTTGATAATTATAACTGTTATGAAGGTGCTCATTATGCTTATTACTACTATCATGAGGGCGACTATGTTTCTTACATTTATATGTCGAAGCCGTATAAGCCTGCTCAGAATATGCCCAAGGAATTTATCCGTCTCTTTGTGAATATTCCTAACGGTGATCATCGCAGTATTGATATACAGAATTCTTCCATGTACACCAGCCTGTCGGTATATAGCAACTATATCGGTGCATCGATAAGCTTCTATGCCGAAGATCTGGATACAACGCTGGGTGAGGTGCGTTATGAAGGCAATACATTCAAGATGCTTACTTACTATGAGAGCTGGGATGATATCTATTATGTAGATGTAACCGTAATTGAGTTTACTGCGGAAGAGGCAGTCCTGACCCAGTATCGATATATGGTTGAGGACTTCCGTAATGTAAAGATTTCTATGGACAATTACACAAGCTTTACCGCAGATAAGACCATAACCCATCGTTATGATATGCAGAGAGTAGTGACTTACTAAGTAGACCGGTTATCGGATTATACGGAATACAGATTGATAGAATACTGCCCGGTTTCGAGAATATTCTCGGAGCCGGGTTGTTTTTGGAGAAAAGCAATTTGGAGAAACGCAATGATCTATCGTAAGACAAAAGATTATGATTCTTTCCGCTGCATTGCGGGAGACTGCCCGGAGAGCTGTTGTATCGGCTGGCAGATTATGATTGATGAGGAGAGCTTGGCAAGATACCGAAAGATGCCGGAATTGGATAGGGAAATTGACTGGGAGGAAGCCTGCTTCCTTCAAAGAAACGGCCGGTGCAGTATGTTACGTGAAGATAACTTATGTAAACTTCAAGCGGCGAAGGGAGAAGAAATCCTCTGTGAGACCTGTCACCGATATCCCCGTCATATTGAGGAATATGAGGATGAGAGAGAGTATTCTCTGTCCATCTCCTGTCCGGAGTGTGCTAGGCTTTTGCTTACCGATCCCGCCCCTATGGAATTCGTGGAATGGAGCGATGAGGAGGTGGACGATTCCTTTGAAGAGTTTGATTTCCTTCTTTATTCCGGTCTCTGCGAGAGTCGGGAAGGACTCTATGAGATTGCGACAGATCGCACCTGCTCTGTGGGAGAACGCTTGGAGCGGATTCTGCAGGGTGCGAAGTATCTGCAACTTGCTCTTGACGAGGGAGAGTATGATGCGCTCCAGACCTGGAGAGAGGGCGCTATGGCAGAGAAGAGGTGTAGTAAAGGATACATATACGAAAAAGCAGAAATATGCGAAGAAGCAGATATACGCGATAAAGTTATGTTAACTGCTGAGACGATTCGTAATTCTTTTTCTACACTTTATGAACTGGAACATCTTAACCCACAGTGGGTGGAATGCCTTGACAGGACCTGGGAGCGGGTGTTTGGCGCAGGCTGTGAGCTTAATATTCCGAGTATGCTTTCAAGAGAATTATCGGAGCGTGAGAGTATTCAGATGGAAAAACTTCTGATGTTTTTCTTATATACTTATTATCTTGGGGCAGTATATGATGATATGATTTATTCTAAGGTTGCACTATCGGTATATAGTGTGGTATTTATTTATTGTATCTATTTTGCATTGCGAAGCGAGGAGAACGATACAGATACCATGATTTCCGTTGTGTACCGCTATGCCAGAGAGATTGAGCATTCGGATGAGAATCTGAATGCATTAGAGGATTATTATGACGGCACAATGCCGCGATAGATAGAGAGGATAAGAAAATGAGTAAGAGATTGTTCGTAAAGAGCCTGGCAACCGCGTTTATCTGCGTCGGTGCTTTTTTCCTTGCAGGATGTGGCAAAAAGGACGGTTTCCGTGTCATTCAGGTACAGGAGGCACTGGGAAATGTATCTGTACAGCATCCCCTTGAGAATGATCCCCGCGATGTGGTAGAGGGAATGCATCTCTATACGGAGGATACCGTGACCGTAGGAGATTCTTCCCGTCTGACGTTATTGTTGGATTCGGCAAAGTATGTGGCTGCGGAGGCCGGAACGACTTTTAAAGTCAGTGCGACCGGCAATTCCAACAAGGGACGCGTTCGGATTAACGTCCTCGACGGTAAGGCCCTTTTTGATATTGATGAGAAGTTGAATGGGGATTCTACCTTTGAGGTTTCGACGCCTAATGCGGTAATCAGTGTTCGCGGTACCGAGTTTAGCGTGGAATACAATGCCGAGAGTGATTATACTTCGGTGGCCGTAACCGAAGGTAAGGTCCATGTTTCTTATATGTCCGGTGAGGAGGAGATGGATATTCTTCCGGGATACCGTTATCTCTTCTATGAGAATGATTTCGAACTGGTAGAGGTCTTCAATCCCTACGGAGATTTCGATTTCTCGACCTTTGACTGGACGAACTTCGACAGCGTAATCGCCTACTACGGTAGCAAAATTGAAAACAATCATGATGCAATTCGGGAAGCAAATTATGAACTGGTTGCCAATATGAAGAACTTCGTGGCGTCCTGCTCCTTTATGAAAGGTCGTGTATACAGCGGATATAAGTACATGTACATGGATTACGATCTGGATGGAAACTGCGAGGTGATTCTTTGCCTGACCTATGGCGACGGTTGCAATGATATGATTGATATGGGAATTACCCATTATGATCCGAAAACCAAGAAAATTGCATTGCTTGCCGTAATTCCTTCCTATGATGACTTTACGGGGTCGGGCTTGGATTCGGTGTTGATCTATGATTACACGGACACTACCGGACTGGTACTGTTGGACGGTGTATACGACATGCTGGATCAGTTCCTTGATTTGAATCTGGATGACCTTGGAGATCTGTTCTTCTAGAAGGACGAGAGAAGCTTTTCCACATAACCGTCCCACAGATTCTCAAGACTTTTGTCCGGAAGAAAAGTGTTTAGGTTGGTTGCGGTGGTAACGGAAGCCTTTCCCTCGCTGTAGAGAATCGTCATAACAAGACTGTTGACCGCATCGGTCGGAACGGAGTTCTGCTCCGACGCCAATAATGAATTCATTACCTCTTTGGGGGCATGTAAGACAAACTTGCACCGGAGAGGTAATTTTTTGCCCTTAATCAGGGAAAAAAGCATGGGACGGACCTCTTCCCAACGTGAGTACTTTCTTGCAGGAGTGCCGTCGGAAGCCAGCTCGTTCAAAATCTCGGCGGTGTCATCCTGCTTATAGAAATCCCAGAGAATCTCACCATCCAGGTGGATGTGGTTGGATAGCATTAAGTCGGCCTCAATAAAAGAAAATGCATCAAAAGAAGCCCCACCGAGAAGTGCGGCCATCAATCTACCGGATTGTGCGATTTCAATTCGATTCATGAGTGTCCTCCGGAACGGATGCCCTGCTTGATTCGACGTTTTACCTTGAAGAAGGTAACCGGATCGATGTAGAAGGAATCCTCGTTGGTAAGAGTAATGCGAAACAGACTGAGCTTCGCAAGAAAGGTACGATTAATGATATAGCGCTTGCGTGCCAAAAGAAAACGCAGATTGTTTTCAAAAGAATGAAAGGTTTCGTCGTAGTCCCCGATGAGCGTATCGATATCGCCGTTCGCACGATGGACTTCGACCTGTTTGTCGTAGCAGTGGACATAGAGCAGTTCGTCGGCATCGATGTAGATGGTATCGTCCAGACCGCGAACTTCAATCGGCGGTTTCACAAGGGCTGCAAACTCATAAGCCTTATCGACTGCCGCGGTCAAATCTTCGCGAACGATGGGTTTTGCCATATAGAATACATCTTCGAAGGATTCTTTTTTGTACGCCTCGAGAAAATCCGGCTCCGAGGAACCAAGAACCCAGATGGGTGCGACAACGCCTGCTTCGCGAAGGGCGCGGATAACATCCAGACTGGTCTTGCCTTCACTGTGATAATCGATCAGAAACATATTGTAGATCATGGGAGAGTGGAGCAAAGCCGCAGTATTCCCATAGGAGTCGATATAGATTGCCTCCCGATCATTTCGGCGTCGATCCGCCTCACGACCCAAGAGACGTTCGGACTGTTTTCTGTCGGCGATATTGTCATCACAAATTGCAATATGCATCCATCCATTCGCGTGTCAAACACGCGCCTCCCTGCGAAATGAAGTATTTAGTACACGCCGAACTCAATCGGTAATAAATGAATCAGAACTACCGCAACGACCTGAAGAATCAAAATGAGTGGCATTCCGATTACGAAGCTTAGGTGTTTCGTCTTGTGACGGAAATGCTGCATCCCGACAATCGAGCCGATGCTTCCGCCGAGAATCGCAGTAAGAAAGAGCGTGGCCTCAGAGATTCGCCAGGCGTGACGAACGGCACGCTTCTTATCAATCCCCATCAAGGCAAACCCTAACAAATTTACCAGGACCAGGTAAATGATAATGAATACTGTGAAAATTTTCATGTTTCCCCTTTAATCATGCATAAAAACGCATCGATACAAAATTACGAGTATCTGTCAATAATATATACCAAAATGCGACGTTTTGCAACCCGAATCCGAGGGGGAGAGGATGCATAAAAAGATGAATATATGCATAAAAATAAATAAATGTTGCATAAAATACATTGTAGGTGTATAATCGCGACATAATGAGGATGGTTTCCGGGTGGGGCGGTGCATAGAGGCGATCCCGCGGACACGCTTTCGCTCGGATCTGACACGTCGCGTTCCATAAGGTCCTAAAGGACAGGACCAAAGGAACGACGGTCAAAAACGGTCCTTGGAGATTCGCCTCCACGCCCCGCTAACGAAACCCCATCCGCAATCGTCTCGATGGATGCACCGGGATGTGGGGATCGAGAGGGGCGGTGCATGAAGGCGTATGCCGGTGTGTAGTAAACAGGATTTCGGGCGGAGTACGGTGGAATCGGTTCGACGGGGCGTGTTTCGCCGTCGTTACTTAGGCACCGT